>NZ_JAMYJW010000013.1:0-147417 GCF_024136975.1 Haladaptatus sp. AB643 | reverse complement strand
TCACCCACGACATGGGTGTCGTCGCCGAACTGTGCGACCGCGTGAACGTGATGTACCTGGGCGAAATCGTCGAGCAGGCCACCGTGGACGACCTGTTCTACGACACCAAACATCCCTACACGCGGGCGCTGTTGGACTCGATGCCCCGTCCCGACCAGACCGTCGACGAGTTGACGCCGATTCGGGGCGTCATGCCGGAAGCCATCGACCCGCCCCGAGGCTGTCGGTTCCACACGCGCTGTCCGGACGCCCGCGAGGTCTGCACCCAAGTCCATCCGGAGTGCAAGGAACTCGCGGAGGCGGGCGAACGCTCGCACAAGGCGGCCTGCGTGAAACACGACGCGTTCGACGTGGGCTACGAGTTCAGCGACCCCATCGAGATTCGAGCCACGACGGGCATCACGGACGACATCGTGACGGATGCACAGGGGGACGACTGAGATGAGTGACACCATGTCGACGGGGGAACTGGCCGACGAGGACACGAGAGCGGGCGAGACCATCCTCGAAGTGGACGGTCTCACGAAACACTTCTCCGACAGCGGCGGCTTCCTTTCCGGCCTGTTCGGCGAGCAAAAGCCGGTTCGCGCCGTCGAGGACGTCTCCTTCTCGATTCGAAAGGGCGAGACGCTCGGCTTGGTCGGCGAATCGGGCTGTGGCAAAAGCACGCTCGCACGGGCCATCCTCCGCCTCGTAGAGCCGACGGACGGGACGGTGTACTTCAAGGGTGAGAACCTGACCACACTGGGCGGTGAGGACCTGCGCGCCCAGCGCAGGGACGTACAGATGATCTTCCAGGACCCGCAGTCCTCGCTGGATCCACGGATGAAAATCGGTCCAATCGTGGAGGAACCGATGAAGGCCCACGGGCTGTACGACGCCGACGGACGGGAGCAGCGAGCCCGTGAACTGTTGGAGAAGGTCGGGTTGGACCCGCAGCACTACAACCGCCACCCGCACGCCTTCTCGGGGGGCCAGCGCCAGCGGGTGAATCTGGCGCGGGCGCTGAGCGTAAACCCTGACTTCATCGTCTGTGACGAACCCGTGACGGCGCTCGACGTCTCGATTCAGGCTCAAGTGCTCAACACGATGCGCTCGCTGCAGAAGGAGTTCGGATTGACGTACCTGTTCATCGCCCACGACCTCTCGGTCATTCGGCACATCTCGGATCGGGTCGCGGTGATGTATCTCGGCCAGTTGGTCGAGTTGGCGGACAAGGAGGAGTTGTTCGAGAACCCACAGCATCCGTACACGCAGGCGCTGCTCGAATCCATTCCCGTGCCCGACCCGCGCGTTGCCGAGACGCGAGGCGTGTTGGAGGGCGACGTGCCGTCACCCATCGACCCGCCGAGTGGCTGTCGGTTCCGGACCCGCTGTCCGAAACTCATCGCGCCGAAGGAGTACGACTTCTCACGCGAAGAGTGGGACGACACGCGTCGATTCCTCCGGGAAGTCCAGCGCCGGTCGTTCGAACCGACGACGGAGTCGGACCTCGTGGACCGTTTCTTCGATGGAACGACCCCGCAGGGTGAGGCGGGGAGCATCGTGGACGACGCCATCGGCCGAATCGTGGCCGGGGATTGGGACGGTGCGACGGAACTATTGAACGAGTCGTTCGCCGAAACGAGCGTCTGTGCGAAACAAATTCCCGACTACGAGGTGCCGACCCAACACGGAACGTCGCTCCACGAGGCAGCGTGTCATCGGCATCGAGACGACGTCATCGACGACATTCAACAGTAAAGTCCTTCGAAGGGACTCATCGAACTTTTTCACACCGCTCCTATCGAGCCATCGTTTCAAACATCGTCGTTAGTATCTCTGATATGATTTCGACCGTATTTCGACGTCAGTATCGTATACTGTCCCGTCCACGGGGTTCGGGATCATCGAACCGTAGCTACATCCATTAAGTAACGGCTTCCTAAGACACAACAGGTGCTGGATACTTATACTTACGAACATCGTCGCAGAATTATCCAATGGCAGTGTCACGCCGAGAGTTCATCACGTCAGCGACGGCGACAGCGATTGCAAGTCGAGTCGTAACCGGAACGGTTAGCGCGAAACCGACTACTGACGCTCGAATCGTGCTCGTCTACGACGATGGACCGGTAACCGATTACACGAAAGCGTTCCCGGTGCACAAAGAGGAGGGTGTTCCGGCCTCCATCGGAATCGTCTCCAAATGGGTCGGGACCGATGGGTCGGAGAGCATGAGCAGGGCGGCGACCGCGGACGAGTTATCGGAAATGGAGTCGTTCGGGTTCGAGATCATGTCGCACACCAGGGAGCACACGTCACTCACGTCCTTTCCACTCGCAGCGGACATCGAACCGGATGATACCCGGGCATACCCGAAGGGACCTCACGCCTCTCATCCCTTCCACCACGGGTACGAAGTCGAGATTTACGACGGGAACAAGTCGGTGACACGGAAAATCGTCGGATCGGGGCGAAACGACGACGACGACCGATACATGGTGCTCGACGAACCCGTCGGAACGACCTTCGACGCCGACACCGCTCGGGAGCGATTGACGCCGAAAACGATGCGGTATCTCCTTCACGACTCGAAACGGACGCTCGAATCGTACGGTTTCGAGGTGGACAACCTTCTCGCTCCCTTCGATCAGTTCTCCGGTTACGCGGAGCGGTTTACCGAGGAGTTCTACACCGGCGTTGCGAACGCAGTCGATTCGGACGGTATCAACCCTCGCGGGAAGGTCGATCCGTACGGAATCCGACGCGATTACTTCATCGAGTACACCGATTGGGAGACCATCAGCGGGGAACTCGACACCATCGCGGAGACGAACGCGCTCGGTGTTTTCGGGGCACATACCCAGCGGGAGGAGGTCACGCCGGAGAAAATCCGCCGGATGATTCGAGCGGCGAAACGGCGGGGTATCGAAATCGTGACCCTTCGGCAGGCGCTCGCGGACGCCGGGTTCGGTCCCGAAACCGCGACCACCACGACTACCACGACGAATGGAACCACGGCCACTGAAACCGCCACGAGCAACGAAACGGCGACACCGACGGGAACACGAACCGTGGTTGCGGATTCGACCAAATCGTCCGGCGACGAAAGCCTCCTCGACAGGTACGGCCCGGTCGGTGCCGTCGGTTGTGTGGGTGCGGGTCTCGGGGCGTTTTGGTGGCGGCAAAACGACGACGAGTGAGCTACCGAAGCGTGATGGTCGTTTCGCCCCTCGGTCGTTCGTTTTCGGTGGCGAGATATGCCGCGACGGTGTATTCACCGGGGTCGGCGGCGACCCGGCGGGTGGGTTCGTTTTCACGTTGGAACCACCCGTCCCACGTCACGCTGGCCCGCTTTTTCTCCCGAGCGCGGAAGTAGAAGGCGTTCGGTCGGTTTCGAACGTAGTAGGTTTCGTCGCTGGCTTCGAGTTCCCCGTTCACTTCCCATCCCCAGAGTCGCTGCTGTGGGGTCTCCACGACGACGGGAAACGGGCTTCGGTTGTCGAACGTTACGGTGATGGGTATCTCGTCACCGATTTCGTAACTCTCGTCCGGCGTCGAAACCGAGACCGAAATGCTCCGCCGGGCGACCCGCTGCGGGACGAGCGCCCTGAGCGCTCGTCCCATGTAGTTGACGTTCTCGTCGAAACCGAACTGATCATCCGAGTCCCTTCGTTCCATGGACGTATCGTTCCGCGATAGTTACTCGTGGACGGGCCTGTCTCTTGTGGTTTCGCGGTTCGAAAAAGGTGACCGCTCGAACGTCGATATCCATCTACTGTTGCCCGGGTTGTCGATATCGACTCACTTCGGTCGTAGAACGCGTACGAGCGGCCGGTTTCCGATTCGATGGTGACACGACACCGTCGTTTATCGCCCGTACGCTGACGATTTCGTCCTGTCTGCCGGAAATCCCCTTCTGGTCTGTGTTGGTGTGTCCGCGGACGTCGATATCGCTCGACTCGGGTCGGCGTCCCTTGCTTCCAACGTCGATGTGGCGGACACACCACCGCGAGCGGCGTCCGGTATTGGCGGGGGCAGTCGTCGCTGCTTTCTTCAGATTTCGTTTTGTCCAGTCGCGCCCGCCATTCTTTCCCCATATATATAGGAGGAATATACCGGATTAAACGTTTATCCTAAACAGATAGGGTCCCGAATTCGAGGGCGAACTCGATTCCGTTTCGTACTTCGAATCGGTTCGGGGAATCGTTCGGATCAGTTCGCGATCGGAACGGGCAATCATCGTCGTGGAGACGTTGACGACCGATCGCTCCCAAATATTTATCATGTCGCACGTTTTAGGCCAACCTAAACAATTCGTCTCGAAGGAGAGACGGGGGACTACCGATGAAAGTTCAAAACAAAACGAAGCGAGCGGACGTTTGGGCGTGTCTGTACGCCGTCTTCTTCGACACCGATCACACCGAAGAAACGAACGAATCGGCGACTGAGAAATGAGTTCGGTTGGCTGACGACGGTTTCGTCAGCGGTCGGTCTTACTTCCAGCCGTGGTGACCGTGGCCGCGACCGTGGTGCCAACGGCCGTCGAACGACAACTCCGCGATTCGGGTGTGATACGGGTCACGTTCCTCCGCGTCCGGGTCGATGTCGATGTCCGGCGAGTACTGGCTCACGGTCCAGTACGTGCCGGTACGCGGGTCCACGGAGATTCCGTTGTAGTCTCCCCAGCGCATGACCTCCCCTCCCTCGCCATAGTCGTACCGTGATTTTCCCTCCTCGACGACGATGGAGTCCTCCAGTTTGTTCAGGGTGTACTCCTCGGTCCGGCCTGCGACCGCCATGCTCGGATACGTGTCGGGTCCGCTCACGTTGTGCGTGATGATGGTCGAGTCGCCGTCGGACTGGACGGTCGGGATGAAGTACGACGTTCCCGCCTCGCCGTACACGCCGCTCTGGACGACTTCCTTCGAACGCGTGTCCACTTCGTACCACTTGACGGCGGCGACCGGTTCGCCGTCGCCGGTCCAGTCGTAGGCGATGGTGTGGGCCGTCCACAGCGACCCGTCGTTGTAATCGAGGTTCATCTGGCGCGTCCCGAGCGTGTCGATGCGCTTGTCCGAGTCCGGTTGTCGGGCCGTCGGCGGATAGGAAAACGGTTCGACCGGGACGGTGTGACACTCCAGTTTCGGGTTCTCGAGCGGACTCGTCAACTCCCAGAGCGTGAGCGCGCTCGCCGTCGGGTCGGGGAAGATGGAGTCGATGAGGTAGAACGTTCCGTACTGGCCCCCAGAGAACGGCTGGAGCGCCGGTTGAACGGTGAAGTCGTCACCGTCGACGTTCGGGTTGTCCAAGTCGGTGAAGTGATACCCCGTCACATCGCGCCCGTGGTACAGCGCCTCCTTGTCGAGCGTGACCATCGTCACCGACACCTCGTCGGCAAAGAAGTTCTGCGCGAGGTAGATCGCGTCCCTGTCCAAACCGAGCGTGGGATAATCGACGAGTCCCTCGTTGTCTATCGGCGGTATCCGGTAGACGTTCCACTTCCCGTTCGGGTTCGCGTTCCGGGAGACGGCGACCAGCCACCACCCCTGTGGTGGGCGCTCCATTGCTTCCGCTTCGGTTTCCGCCTCGTCGTCCTCTTCGCCAACGTCTTCTCCATCGTCCCCGCCTTCTCCCGGTTCACCGCCCGCTCGTTCCTCCTGTTCTTCCCGAGTGATGATTTCCCCGTCCTCGGTGATGCCGGGTTCGTACTGTGTCGCGGCGACGACGAACCGGTTTTCCCGCCGGTCGTAGCGCGCCCGTGGGTCGAAGACGAACGGTTCGCCGTACACGTAGCCCCCTTCCGGTTCGTCGATAACCGGCGCGAAGATATCGTTTAACTGAACTGATAGCTCCTCGTGTCCGGATCGTTTGTCGAACACGGCGACCTGCGTGTTGAGCGCGTGGATGACCTTTCCGTATCCGGCCGCGATCTGCGAATCGGACGGGACGCCGCCGGTCGTCCCTTCGGCATTCACGCCGTCGTACTCGGTGGAAATCGACAGTTCGTCCTCGTCGCCGTGATGTCGGTGCCAGTGACCGTCCTCCTGGTCGTGACGATGGCGTCCACGGTGTCCGTGTGCCCGTGACGCCTCGATTTCCGCCCCGTTCACAGGAGACCCCGCACCCGTGTCTTCCGTCTTCACACTCCGCTGTGGATGGGAGGCGATCTTCCCGAAGTTCACCGACCCCCCGGAGTAGGTCCGCTCGAACGGTCCTTCGGCACACTCCCCGTCCGCCGCACGCACCGATGACGAACCGAGTCCCGGAACCGCCATGCTCCCAACCCCGAGACCGGCGAGTTGAATCGCCCGCCGTCGGTTCAGACGGAAATAGTCGTTGGAGTTCTCTTCCGGTCCCTGATCGATATTTTTGTCGTTCATCACAAATAATAAAGATGGTAGATATACATTATAGTTATTCATGAATATTATATAAAAGAATTCGGTGACAGCGAGAAATCCGACAAGAATTGGAAACGTTTCGAAATACAGGAAGAATTTTAGAACATCGTCTTCGATCCGGGGTGGAACTCGGATTCCGTGAGTAGTGGGGCAAAAAAGTGGCTCTGTACGTACGGGGAACGGATCGATGTGGGGAGTATTCTGGACGTCGATTCGTTCTCAAACGAATCCGATTTTAGAAAACCAGCACGTATCTCATCATTGTTCCAACTATGTTATCTATATATTATGATATTTTAAGTAATCTGGGGTACGTAAATCGTCCAATGAGAGATTCCGACCGCTGGTGGCGTCGCATCGATATCTCACGACTGTTACCGACCAGTATTCGAAGACGCCACGCGCGGAAGTTCTTCGTCGGCGTGCTGTTCGTCATGCTCGTAACGAGCAGTGTCGGTGCGTTCAGCTACGCCAAAACGAAGGATCGGATGGACTCCCAAGTGCGGGATCAACTCAGTTCGACGGCCGAACTCCAAGCGGACGGGTTGAACGGTTGGGTCGCGGGCCTTCGGAGACAGACGCGAACGCTCTCGAAGGCCAAACAGTTCCAGAACGGAAACGTCGAGCAGATAGATTCCTTCATGCTGTCCGAGCACGGGTCGATGGACGATACCATCACCGCGGTGCACTACATCGACGTACGGTCGGGCAACGTCCTGTCGAGCACGTCGTCGAACGTCACCGGAAAAACGATGACGTCGCTGGGGTCGTCGTGGAATCGGACGACGGTGGAGAACCACGCGTCCGTTTCGTCGTACGTAGACGAAACCAACGAGAAGGTGCAGGAGATACACGACACGACGGAGAAACAGGCCGAATCCACGGGGGAAGTCGTCGAGAAGGTGAACGACGTCGCCACCATCAGTGAGGTGACGAGCGCGGAGGCACAGACGGTCGCGGCCGCCGCGGAGGAACAGACGGGTGCCCTCTCCGCGGTCGAGGAGAGCGTCGCCGACCTCGAACGTCGGGCGAAAAACCTCCGGGAAACGATGGAGACGTTCGAGACTGCGGAAACACTCCACGAGAACTCCGATACTGCCGACGATCCGCGAACTCCCGCCGAGCACGACGATTCGACAGTCGAAACGAAACGGAGAAACGATCGTCCGAACCGGTTCATAACGCCCGTTTTGCGGGACGGTAGCCGGTAACTGTCCGGGTCGCTCGGCACCTACTCACAGCACGACGAACCCGATACCCACGGCGGCGACGACGCCGAGAACGACGACGACCGTTCTCCCCAGCGCTCGCGTTCCGAACAGCCACACGACGGCGATTTTGACGGCAGTGTTGACGCTCGCCGCGAGGACGATTCCGCCCGTCGCCGTCGCCGTCGAGATGTCACCGCTCCGCGAGAGGTTGCTCAACGAAATCGTGATGGCGTTGATATCGACCAGACCGGAGACGATGGCGATCGAATAGACGCCGACCGCCCCGAACTCGGCACTGAGCGCCGCGGAGGCGACGAGTACGAGCGCGAAGAAGACGCCGAACAGGAGCGCGGGCCAGAGCCGAAACAGGTTCTCGATGTCCGCGGCCAACGGAGCGTCCCCACGGATACCGCGATATTCGACGGCCGCGACGACCACGCCGACGACGGTCATCCCGGTGATCGGCACGACGACGGGGACGAACAGCGCCGGATTGACGACGAGCACCTCCAACAGAATCCGGACGAACATCGCGAGCGAGGCGATGACCGTGGCGATGCCACAGAGTCCCGTGAGCGAATCGTCACGGCGCGCGTTCTCGGCCATCGAGACGGCCGTCGCCGTGGACGAGACCAACCCGCCGAGCGCACCCGTCACTTCGAAGCCGACCTCGCTACCGACGAGTTTCGCCAGCACGTACCCGGAGAGGCTGATGCCGCTGACGAAGACGACCATCAACCAGACGAATCGGAAATCCAGCCCACCCAACGCCGCGATCCGCTCGGATGGTAGCAGGGGAAAGACGACGAGCGCCACGATGAGGAACTTCAGACTCGCGCGCATCTCGGCCTCGTCGAGGCGGTCCGCGAATTCGTGGATCGCCCGCTTCTCGGCCAGCAGGGCCATCGTCACCGTCCCGAGGACGACGGCCAACCGAAGCCCCGTGTCCGAGTGGGTCGCCATCGCGCCGTAAACGAAGGTCAACATCGTCGCAACCGCCGTCGTCATCCCGATGTCGCCCGTCGTCGCCACCTTGCTGACGTAGGCGACGACGACCAACCCACCGACGAGGACGACCGCAATCGGCAGGAGGTTCGGAAAGAACGCCTGCACGAGCGCGCCGAATCCGGCGATGAGCGGGAGCGTTCTGCTCCCGGCAAAGGGGGTTCCGGGGTCGCTCCACTCCCGTTCGATGCCGATGAGGAGGCCGATTCCCAGCGCGATGAAGACAGCGACGACCAACGGAACCGCCATGACGTGTACGTAGGCGGGGAATAACCATCAATCGTCGTGTCGGTTTCCGGACTTCGGCTCGAAAAACCCTACTCGTCGGAGCCGTGGACGGTCATCACCGGCACGTCGGCCAACCGAACGACGCGCTCGGCGACGCTTCCGAGCAGGTAGTGTTCGAGGCCGCGCCGTCCGTGGGTTCCCATCACGATGCAGTCGATATCGTTCTCGTCGACGTAGTCCAATATCACGCGATAGGGGCTCCCGCCCGTGACCACTTCGTCGGTAATATCGACGCCCGCGTCTTCCGCCCGTTCGCGCACCCGTCCGACCGCTTTCCTCCCGCGCGATTCGAGGTCGTGCAGGACGTTGCCCTCGTACGCGTCGGCCCACATCGCGCCGATGTCCACGACGTACACCGCGTGAATCGTCGCGTCGAACGCCTTGGCCAACTCGATGGCGTTGTCCGTCGCTTCCATGGCCGATTCGCTCCCGTCGGTCGGGACGAGGATGTTGTCGTACATCGGGGGGAGTACGGCGGGGGGAGAGAAAGTGCTGTGGTGTTTCGTTCACAGGAGCGATGAGTGAACCCGAGGGATGCGCTCCGTTCGAACAACCGCGATGGGAAGGACGAACAAACCTATAGTCCACGAGCACCGTATCGAATCGTATGCAGCGAATCGACATCGACGACGTGGAATCCGGAAGTATGGGAGACGCCGACCGTCGCGGACTCTCGGACCCGCTGGAGACGGAGGATATGTCCATCAACCACTACGCCCTCGAACCGGGCGAGGCCTTCTCGGGCGGACTGCACACGCACCTCGACCAGGAGGAGATATTCTACATCGTCTCGGGGACTGCGACGTTCGAGACCAAACCCGAACCGGACGCTGAAAGCGAAATCGCCGAGGTCGGTGCCGGGGAAGCGATTCGGTTCCCGGCCGGTGAGTACCAGCAGGGACGCAACGAATCGGACGACGACGTGGTCGCGCTCGCGCTCGGCGCGCCACGCGACTCGACCGAAGTGCGCGTCGCACAGCCCTGTCCGGAGTGTGAGAGCGACGTTCTCGCGTTCGGGATGGGCGACGACGGGATGTACCTCGAATGTCCCGACTGTGGGACGACCGTCGAAATGTAACACCACGAGCGAGCTTTTTCACACGATTCGAGCGAGGAGTTCCGTGGGAACCGTTCGAAAAGACGTTCTTTCGCTTTCCGTAGCGACTATTCTCGGAGCAGGTTCGGGTAGTTGACGATAACCCCGTCCACGCCCGCCTCCGCGAGTTGCTCGGCCTGATACCACGTATCGAAGGTGTAGACGTTGACCTCGCGGCCCTCGTCGATCTATATATCAGATTTCAGACATTTTATCTACTTGAGCCGGTACGGTGAAACTGGCGAAAAACATCAAATAGTCGTTATCGAAGCGACGCCTGCACCGCCCGCTCGGCGATCTCGCTCGCGCTCGTCGCCGAGCGTTCGAGACCGACCAGTGCGAGCGTCCAGACGTAGGAGCTATCCGTCTCCTCGTCCGCTCGGCGATGGAGTTCCGCGACGTCCTCGGAGAGCGTTCGAGCGTCCCGGACGGTGTCGTACGGCGGTCGTTCGGCCGTCAGTACGGCATCGACCGCTTCCTCCGTGAGCGAACGCGCCCGCCGAGCGCAGTCGTCGAGTTCGTCGCCCCAGGCGACCCGCTCGATGTCGCTTCGGTCGTAAAGCAGGTCGGCCACGCGCTGGAACCCCTCTCCGACGGGAAGCAACTCCCGGGCCGTCGTGTATCGGTCGAACGTGGCACGTCGGGACTGCCCGAGTCGGTCGAGTTCCCGTATATCGCCGAGCGCACGCCGGAACTGACCGTCGAGAACTTCGAACCGTCGTGACGCGTCGTCGTGCCACCGATCGATCTGGTCGATGTTATCGAGATGTCCGTCCACAAGGGCGCTGACGACGTCACGCTGTATCGAGAGCGTGGCATACTGGAGTTGGAGGACGGTCCGTTCGAGGGAGACGGCGGCGGTGTCGATGACCATCCTGAGCGAGAGTTCCGTCTCCGACTCGCGGCTCACCTCCAGTCCGGTCTTTCCCGATGCCGCCTTCGACGCCGCTCGGCGCTGTTCCGAACCGAGTCCATTCTCGGAGACGAGGACGAACGCCTCACTGCCGGTGGCGTACAGGGCGGTCACGACCTGTCGAACGTCGGTCGGTGGGAGTTCGGTGATATCGACGCGGGGACGCTCGGCCTCGCTGGAGTTTTCCGAGGAATCCCGGTCTGGTTTGATGACGAGTTCCCCGCCGTGTGCCGGGTAGAACGAGAGTTCCATCCCGGCGTCGATGCCGTGCTCGTCCACCCACTTCTTCGGCAGCGAGATGGTGTACGAGGAACTCCCCGTCGCCTGCACCGTCCTCGTGTTGTCCGCCAGTTCCACCGTCATCCGAACTTGCCAGTCACGTAGTCTTCGACGCGCTGGCTTGCCGGGTTCTCGAAGATCTTGTCCGTCTTGTCGTATTCGACGAGTTCGCCGCCGGTGAGGAACACGGCGGTCTGGTCGGAGATGCGGGCCGCCTGTTGCATGCTATGGGTAACGACGATGACCGTGTACTCGTCGGCCAGCGACTCGATGAGGTCCTCGATCTTCGAGGTGGCGATGGGGTCGAGCGCGCTCGCCGGTTCGTCCATCAGGATCACTTCGGGGTCCACCGCGAGACAACGGGCGATGCAGAGCCGTTGTTGCTGGCCGCCGGAGAGTCCCAGCGCGCTGTCGTCCAATCTGTCTTCCACCTCGTCCCAGAGGGCGGCCCGTTGCAACGAGCGTTCGACGAGTTCGCGCGCCTCGTCCTTGTCGTCTCGGCCGAGCAGCGACGCGAGCAGGCCGGTGTCGATGTCGCCGTGCTTGCGCGGCCCGTAGGTGATGTTGTCCCGAATCGATTTCGGGAACGGGTTCGGACTTTGGAACACCATTCCGACCTTCCGTCGGAGCTGGACGATATCCGCGTTGTCGTCGTAGATATCCGCTCCCTCGAATTCCACGGATCCATCGACGCGTGCCGCCCTGATTCTGTCGTTCATGCGGTTGAGGCACCGCAGGAAGGTCGATTTCCCACATCCGGAGGGTCCGATGAGTGCGGTGACGCTCCGTTTCGGAATGTCCATCGAAACCGATTGGAGCGCCTGATCGTCGTCGTAGAACACGTCGAGGTCCTCGACCGAGATGGCCGTTTCGCCCGCGAACGTGTGGTCCGTCCACTCCGATTTCGTTTCCTCCGCCGATTCACCGTCTACCCGAGTCGTAGTTGTCTTGCTCATTGGTTCAGTTTCCGCTGGAAGTACAGTCGCGTCGCGATGCCGACAACGTAGAAGCAGATGATGACGACGAGGAGCAGGAAGGCGGTCGCCCACCCGAACTCCTCACTGCCGCTGACGCCGGCCTCGATGACCGCGTATATCTGATACGGCAGGGCGCTCGAAGAGTGCAACAGCGCATCGTTCGTCACGAACGGCGGCGATGTCGTGAACTTGAAGCTGTCGAGCACCTGAATGCCCCGGTCGTTCAGGCCGCCCGCGGTGACGAGGATGAGCGGGGCGGTTTCACCGGCGATTCGGCCGACGCCGAGGATGATTCCGGTGATGATTCCCGGAACCGCCGCCGGAAGGACGACGCTCCTGATGGTCTGCCACCGCGTCACCCCGAGTGCGACGCTCCCGTCACGGTAGGCGTCCGGAACGGACTGGATGGCCTCACGACTCGTGATGAGAACGAGCGGCAGGAGCATGAAGCCGAGCACGAGTTGTCCCGCGAGCACGCTCGGTCGGCCGCCGAGACGCGGCAGGAGGAACGCGTAGCCGAACAGGCCGTAGACGATGCTCGGCGTGCTCCAGAGGCCGTTGGTCACGATATCCACGATGGAAGTGAACGATCCGCGTTCGGCGTACTCGGTGAGGAACACCGCCGCACCGACGCCGAGCGGGACCGAAACCAGGATGGCCCCGAGGACCAGCCAGAACGTTCCCACGATGGCGGGCTTGACGCCCGGAATCATCACACCGAGACCGCTCCCGTTCATCACGAACGGCCAGTGTATCGAGAGCCCCGGCCCGATGTGGAATCCCTTCATCGCCCGTCCCGCTCCCTTCTCGGTGACGAAGAGGACGAGCATGGCGAGCAATCCGAGCATGAAGAACGCGTTCGTTCCGACGAGGAAGTACGCACCCGTCTGCTGGCCCCGCACGCCGAATCCTTCAGTGGCTTTCGCGGCCGACCACGCCGTCAACAAACTGGCGATGAAAGCGAGGCTCGGTATCGCGATTATCCCTTTTATCCCGAGGTCGAACGTCGTCAGTTTCCACGTCCACTCCGGCGAGATGACGCCGGTGAGAAAGAGCACGCCGACGAACGCGGCGAACAGCCCCCACGGGAGCGTGGAACCGAGGTCGTCCGGTGCAAACGTGACGCCGAAGAAGACGAGCACGCCCGCGAGCAGTGCGGGAACGGCCCATCCGAGCGTGGAACTGATCCCGAGCGTCTGGGAGACGACCAGTCCGATTATGGCGAGCGCGAAGGCCGCGGCGAGCGTCCCGGGAAGCACTCCCGTCTTGTCGCTCGCACGCGTCTCGACGACGTCGGTCGCGGAAGCGATGCCGACGAACACCACCCCGACCCCCGTCAGGACGAGGGCGATGCCGTACAGTGTGTACAGGTGGACCGAACCGAACACGTCGGTCGCGGTTATCCAACTGAAGACGTTCGCGGCCGCAAAGATCATCGAGAGGAACGCGATGCCGACGATGGCGATGGTAACCGTTCGCCACCAATCGGTGTCCAGACTTCGATGTACGTCGCCCTCGTAGGCGTCGCTCATAGCGACCCCCCGAGCCTACTTTCCATGCGGCGCTCGATGAGGAGCGAAGCGATGCTCAACGCGAGGACGGTGATGTACAGCACGACGCCGGCCGCGAACAGCGCGCTGAGGTACGGCTTGTCGGCGATGGCGTTTCCGTACTGGCTCACGATAAGCGTCGTCAGCGTCTCGGTGTTGCCGAAGACGTTGTACAGGGGTTTCGGGAACATCGCGTTGTGCCCGAGCATGACCGTCGCGGCCATCGTCTCGCCGATGGCGCGGCCGACGCCGAGGATGATGGCGGCCGAAATCCCCGATACGCTGGCGGGGAGGATGACGCTCTTGATTGTCTGCCAATCCGTGACGCCGAGCGCGAGCGCGCCGTCGGGCATCGCATTGGGGACGGCGGTGATCGCGTCCTCGGCGACCGAAACCACCGTCGGGAGCGCCATTATGCCGATGACGAGGCCGACGGCGAACAGGCTTCCCAAGGTGGTGAGTCCGAGGTAGTCCATCATCGCCGAATTGACGATGTTGAACCCGATGAACCCGTAGACGATGGACGGGATTCCGGCGAGCATCTCGACGCCCGGCTTGACGATGTCCCGGACCCATCCGGGAGCCATCTCCGCGATGAAGACCGCGCCCGCGATGCCGAGCGGTCCGGCGATACACGTCGCGATGAGGGTCGTGACGAACGTCCCCCAGATCATCGGGGCGAGTGCGAAGACGCGGTCGGAGGACGACCAGAGGGTGCCGTCCGTCTTGGTCACGATGTCGAGACCCATGATTCGAAACGCCGTCGTGGACTTGAACACCAAGAACAGGGTGATGAGTCCGAGGACGACGATGGTCGAGACGGTGGCGAGGAAGGTGAGCGCACGCGCCGTTACGGCCTGATTTCGAACCCAGCCGTACAGCGTCACCAGCAGGAAGCTGATGACGGGAAAGACGGCGAGTGAAGGCTCTATCAGGAAAACGATAGCGAACGCAACGACCGAACAGAGGCCGACCCCAGCGGCGATCTGTTCGTCGAGCGCCAACCGTCCCAACCCGAACGAGTCGGTACGATTAGAGAGGATGTGTGTTACTGACATTGTTTGTATGAGCCGTTCACACCGATGCTACCCACCGTGAACGACTGTGTGGTCCATGAAACCGAAGTGGTGGTTCCGCGGTTACGGAACCGGATGACTGATACTGTGGCTGCTGACGGATGCTACCGCCTGGTTTACTGCTTGAGCTTCTGCTTCTCTTCCTTTCGGCGATCCTCCGGGAGCATGATGTAGTTGTGCGGCTTGACGAACTCCTTCTGACCGAATTCGCTGATGATCATGCCGATGAACGCGGCTTCGTACTTGTCAGTTCCCTCGTAGGTGTAACAGTGCAGGTCACGGTTGAGCGGGTAGTCCTTCGAACCGAGGTTCCCGTTCTTCTGGGAGTACACCGTGTTATCGACTTTGAGGTGGAGCGCGGGAGTTTTGTCGCTGACGAACGCGTAGCCGACGTACCCGATGGCGTTGTTGGAGCCACCCACCGTGGAGGCGACTTGCTGGTTCTCGCCCTTGTGCACCTGGACACCGGCCGCTTCCTTCTTCCCGTCGAGGACGTTCTCGTGGAAGATGGTTCGGGTACCCGACCCTTCGACACGACCGACGACCTGAATTTTGCGGTCCGGACCGCCGAGTTTGCTCCAGTTCGTGATTTTCCCTCTGTAGACCTTGGCGAGATCTTCGATCGTGATCTGTTTGACGCCGCTGTCTTTGATGTCCTTGCTGACGACGACCTGCATCGCGTCGATGCCGACGACGTGGTTCTTGAACTTGTCGTAGCTGTCGAGTCCCGAGAGTTCCGCCTGCACGGGAGCGGAGGCGTCGCCGATGTCCGTCTTCCCTTCCTTGACCTTGTTCAGGCCGACGCCCGAGTGGCTCAGGCCGACGGAAACGTGGAATGGGAGGCCCTTGTCGCTGTTCGTCGGAACGTCGTACTGGGAGGCCCAGTAGTCGGCGAAGTTCTTCTTCGTGTCGATGTTGTACTTGCTGTGGGGCCAGTACTCCTCGTCGTCCGCCGGTGCGTTGTAGTTCCACAGCGACGCCGCATCGTTCGTGATGGGGTACACCGTCGAGGAGCCACCCGCCGTCAGGAGGTCCTTGCTCTTCGTGTCGCCGCTCTGTTCCGACGTTTTGTCGGAGTTGTCGTTGGACGTGTCCGAACCGTCGCCTCCCGAGCTCGTGCTCGAATCTTTGGAATCGCCGCTACTGCCGCTACAGCCAGCGAGGGCTGCTGCGCCAGCGACGCCGGTTACCGCGAGGAAGTTTCGTCGTGACGTGCCACCGTTCGCCCGTTCGGATTTTCGCGTCATTCACTCGGAGGAGGCCGATGGGACATAAAAACCGCTTATAATAGGCGTTCATATTACCACCGTTCAGGTCATACCCGAACGGAGCGCTATTGGTGCCACTATTCGAACAATTTCCACCAATAGTAGTAATATCGGAATAATACTACTATATAGATGGCTGACAGGGTGGAACGGCGAACCGCAGTCACGAACTCCGACGAGGTATTATGATATAACTCTTTTCTCGGTGAAAACAACAGTCAGTCGGAGAATGTTTTGAATTCGAACAGAGGGGGAGAACGGAGAACAGTGGCCGTGGTGATGGCTCGCTCCGCCCTTACACGTCCTCCTCGCGGAGTTCGAACTTCTGAATCTTCCCGCTGGGCGTCTTCGGCAGTTCGTCCACGAAGGCGTACTCACGCGGGCGCTTGAAATCGGCCAGGTCGTCGCTCCGGAGGAGGAACGAATCGAGCGTTTCCGCGGTCGTCCCCGGTTCGGCAGCGACGTACGCGACCACTTTCTCGCCCCACTCGTCGTCGGGGATGCCGACGACCGCCGCCTCGAACACGTCGGCGTGTTCGAGGAGCGTGTCTTCTACTTCTCGCGGATAGATGTTTTCTCCACCGCTGATTATCATGTCGTCCGCGCGGTCTTTGACCCAGACGTAGCCGTCCTCGTCGGCGTAGCCGAGGTCACCGGAGTAGTACCATCCGTCACGGATCGCCGCGTCGGTTTTTTCGGGACCATTCCAGTACCCTCGCATCAACGCCGGACCCTGAACGATTATCTCGCCAACGGTTCCGGTCAGTGCCTCATCGTCAGGCGCGAGCGCGTTACCGTTCTCGTCGAGTCGGGCGATGCGGACGTCGTGATTGAGGATAGGAATTCCGGCGCTTCCCGCCTTCTCCAGTTGTTCGTCCGGATAGAGCACCGTGACCGCCGGACCGAGTTCGGTCATTCCGTAGTACTGGAGGAGGTCACAGCCGATTCGTTCGTGGATGTCGCGGACGGTCGCCGGTGCCATGCTCGCTCCACCGTACCCGCCCAGTCGGAGCGCGGAGAGGTCGTAAGATTCCGGGTCCGCTTGGAGCATCGCGAGCCACATCGTCGGCGCACCGAACAGAACCGTCACGTCGTGTTCCGCGAGCATCGAGAGCGCCAACTCCGGATCGAAGGAGTGCTGAACGACGGTTGCCGCTCCCACGTGAATCCGTGGGATGAGGAAGACGTGGAGTTCCGCCGAGTGATAGAGCGGTGCCGCCGAGAGGCCGACGTCGTCCCGGGTCAGTTGCTGGTCCACGAGCACGGACATGCTGTGTTCGATCATGTCCCGGTGAGCGTGGACGACGCCTTTCGGCCGCCCGGTGGTCCCGCTGGTGTACATGACGATGTAGTCGTCGTCCTGTGACACGTCCACGCTCGGCGTGACCGTCGATCGGTCCGCTAGCAGGTCGTAGAAATACGTGTCCGCACTCGAATCGTCCACGTGGACGAACTCCTCGACCGTTTCGAGGTCGTCCCTGGCCGCCGCTACCACGTCCGCCACCGCGTCCTCGTACACGAGTACCGAACTCTCGGCGTCGTTCAGGATGTACGTCACCTCCCCGGCGGGCAGGCGGAAGTTCAAGGGATTGAACGCCGCGCCGAGTTTCGAGGCGGCGTACATCGTGAGCACCATCTCGCTGGTGTTGAACAGGAGCGTCGAGACGCGGTCCCCTTTTCCGACACCACGCTCGGAGAGCGCGTTGGCGAGTCGGTTCACGTTCTCGTCGAACTCCCGATAGCTCCAGGTCTGGTCCTTTCGCGGGTACACCAGTGCGGTGCGTTCCGGGTACTTCTCGGCAGTGAGGGAGAGAGTATCTCCCACGGTTGGGTGCATACGCCGAGTTTCATTCGCACGAATAATAAATATCCGCACGCTGGTGGTTCGAGAGTTCCCTCCCCGCACAAGCGCTCACCGAAAAGAGAGTGGACGGACGACGACCCCGACGCCGGTTTCCACGGTCAATCCGCGTCGACGATCCTGTTTTCGAGCGTTCCGATACCGTCGTATCGGATTTCGACCGCCTCGCCGGGACGAACGAGACCGGGGTTGGCGGGACTGCCGAAGGAGACGACGTCGCCCGGTTGGAACGTGTACCGCTCCGAGAGGAACGCGACGACTTCACGAGGGGAAAACAGCATCTCCGAGGTGTTCGCCTCCTGCCGGAGTTCGCCGCCGACGTGCGTCGTCATATCGACGTCCGTTGGCTCCAACTCCGTCTCGATCCACGGACCTAACGGCCCAGACCCGTCGAACGCCTTCCGGGCGGTTCGCCCGTCCTGGTCGAGCGCATCGAGGTCGTTGAGTATCGTGTATCCGCGAACCGCGTCGTCCACGTCGTCGACGTCGAGGTCCGTGCATCGGTCGTCGATAACGGCCGCGAGTTCTCCGGCGTAGGTCAGTTCGCTCGTCCAGTCGGGGTACGGTAATTCCGCTCCGTGCGGACGAACCGAGACCGGCGGCTTGATGAACCAGTCGGGACGTTCGGGTCGCTCGTAATCCATCTGTTCGTTCGTCGCCGCGTAATTCCGCCCTACGCAGTACAATGCCGACGGTTCGCAAGGAGCGAGCAGTTCGGCGTCGTCACCGACGACGTACGACTCTGTGCCAGCGTCCACCGTCCCGTCCTCGTATTCGCCGGTCAACACCCCGTCCGCGGTACGAATCCGTGCCAAACGCATACATCGAACCCACTCACAGCAGGCGTCTATTCCTTTCGGTGTCTCCTGCTCCGTCGCGAATGGCCTGGCTACGGTAGCCACCCCGAAATATTCACGCCAGAAAACAATATATGATCCGAAATTTTCCAAAGGTTTAAATTAGAATAGCAAACCAAGCATACTCATAACGACATGTCTTCGATGGATATTTCACCGTGTTCTGACACACCTGCCACGTCTGATACTGGGACGGTTCCCCCACCGATTCCACCGGACGCCCCGGACGCGTGGTACGCACCGGACGTGCGCGACCAGCGCGAACTCCATCCCGGCGTCGTCGCGACGGTTCGAGAAACCGAGAATGGCTTTCGATACGACGTTCGAACGCCCACGCTCAGTGCCGCTGACGGGGAAGCGCTCACCCGAATTCGGGAGTATTTCGCCACCGCGAACCTCCGCCGACCGCTCACGCGCGAAGGTGCCGTGGAGTGTGTGGAACACGGGTTCGAACCGAAGTACCGGCGCGCCATCGACCGTCTGACCGACCTCTCGCCCGACTCCCGGCGACGCGTCGAGTATCACGCGCTCGCCGAACTCCTCTGTCTCGGGCGACTCACCCCCCTCGCGCTCGACGAACAGATCGAGGTCGCCGACGCCGCGGGCGACCATCTCGTCGTTCACACCGAGAACTACGCTCCCGCGGATACCGACCTCCCGGCGGACGGTGACTACCTCGCGCGCTTCGCCAGCGAACGTATCGAGACGCACACCGTCGATTTCGAGGGGTTCCGTATCCCGGTCGTCGTCTATCAGGAACACCTGCTCGGAACGGACTCCTTTGCGACGAAGTACGCCGTCCTCGAACCCAACCTCCTGCCGGACGACGACCGACTCATCACGGAGTGTAAGGACCGAATCTGGGAGACCCACGTCGGCGACATCGTGGACGACCGAGCGGCGTTCGTCCGCGAACGCGCGAAACAGTTCCTCTCGCGGCGACTCACCGCCCGAAACACCCGCGCGTGGTTCGACGCGGCGAAGTATCGCGTCCGGACGGCGCTCGCGGAGTACGACCTCGCCGTTCCGCCCGTGGACCATCGCTTTTCGGATGACCGCCTCTCGGACCTCGTATACTACGTCCTTCGGGATTACGTCGGCCACGGCAAACTCACGATTCCAATCCGGGACGGGTTACTCGAAGACATCGAGGCGAACGAAGTCGGGGAACGGATCAAAGTGATTCCCCGCGGTCACGCCATCGGCCACGGCGAGCGCATCCCGACGAACCTCTCGTTCGAGGACGAGTCGGCGTTCGTCAACGTCGTCACCCAGATGGCCGCTTCCGATGGTGTCGAACTCAACGCCAGCAACCCCAGTGCGAAGGTCAACCTGTCCCCCGACGGTGTGGCCGACGAGGAGACCATTCGCTGTGCCGTCGCCCTGCCGGTCATCAGCGAGGGCGGGCCGCACATCTCGATTCGAAAACAGGCACCCGATACGATGACGCCGGTCGACCTGCTGAATACCGAAAGCATCTCCACCGAAATCGTCACCTTCCTCTGGCAACTGTACGAGCATCACGGCGTCGCGCTGTTCTCCGGGCAAACCGGCGTCGGCAAGACGACGCTGATGAACGCGCACATGCCGTTCATCCCGTACCGCGACCGGCCAATCAGCATCGACGAGGGGTCACGGGAGGTTCGACTGCCACACGAAACCGGCGTCTCGCTCACCACCCGCGACCACGAAAACGACTACAAGCGGGTGACGATGGCCGACCTGATGACCGAGTGCAACTACCTGAACCCGGACGTCGAGGTCATCGCCGAAATCAACACCCCCGCTTCCTTCCAGACGTTCGCCGAGTCGCTCAACACGGGACACGGACTTCTGGGCACCACGCACGCGGAAAACATCGAAAAGCTCGTCAACCGTGTGGTCGAACAGGGGCTCTCGTCGTATCTGCTCCGGGAGATAGACCTCGTCGTCTTCCCGCGAAACGTCAACGGCGAGCGCTACGTCGGCGAGGTCATCGAACTCGTGAACGAAGACGAACTGGCCGAGTTGGACGGTCGCTGTGGAACGGTTCGAAAGGACGGCACGACGATTCATTGGAACACGGTCGCGTGGCGCGACCACGAAGGGACGTTCCACACGAAGTACGACCATCCGCAACTCGGCGACGACGACCACGAAATCGGGTTCCAGTTCTTCGACCGACTCGCCCACCGTACCGACCGAAGCGTGGAGGAGGTCGAGACGGAGTTCCACCGCAAACACCACTACGTGCAGTATCTGGAACGCGAGGGGATGACCGACTTCGACGAGTTGTTCTCGTTCCTCGCCGACCTCCAGAACAACGAGGCGGCGACGGTGGAGCGAGTATCGCGGGAGGTGAGCGGATGAGTCTCACCGAGACCCCGAACACGACGGCGAACGGGGACGTCGTGGGAAACTCCATGGGCTCGGGCTCTTCCCTCGGCATCCTCGACCGCGCGCTGTACGCGCTGTTCTCGCGCCACGCCGATCACAGGCGACACGACCGGGATCGAAAACGGTACCGCGCGACGGACGTGAACGCCAGTTTCGACGTGTTCCTGTCGCGGACCTACGGTCTCTCGTGGGTCGTCTTTCTGGCACTGTTCGCGTGGACGGGGGTATTGATACTCGCAATCCCTCCTTCCGTCCTCGCACATCTCGTGTCGTTCTTTCACGGCGGCGTACCTGTGTTGGAGAAACTCACGTTTCCGTCCGTGTCCCGCGTGGACGCCGCAGCGATACTCGCCGTCGTCTGCGCGACGGGCGGAAAACGGGCGACGGTGTGGTTCGGCGGATTGTATCTCGGCTGGGCGGCGAGTGCACGTCGGTCGAACATCGAACGGACGCTCCCCGGCGCGGTACGCTATCTCCGCGCACTTTCGTCGGGGAGCGACGATCTGATCGCCATGCTTCGGAAGGTCGCCGACCGGGAGGAATCCTACGGCGAAACCGCGGTCGCGTTCCGGAAGGTGTTGAACAAGGCCGCGCTGACCGGGAGCGTCGATGACGGCTTGCGAATCGTCGCGCGTGATACTCCCTCGCGGGACGTGCTCGCGCCGTTTCTGCTCAAGTTCCGCGAACACGCCGAACAGGGTCCCGACACGCTGGAGCAGTATCTCCAGATGGAAGGGCGGATGTTGAGCCACAGTCAGTCCCGCTCTCATGAACAGGCACAGGATTTCCTCGAACTGCTGGCGGAGATGTTCATCGTCCTGCTCGTCATTCCGGCGTTGCTCGTCATCGTGTTGACCGTGATGAGCGTCCTCGCGCCGGGGTTGGCGGCACCCGCACCGGCACCGTTCGGTGCGCTCTCGGTTCGTGCGTTCATCATCTACGGAAGTGGGGCGTTCATCCTCGTCATCGGTGCCGGTGCCGCGGTGATGGTGTCGTCACTCCGTCCAGCGGACCAATCCCCGCCGGGTCACGCACGGTCGAGGGATGTCACTGATTTCCTGCGGACGGTGTTCATCAATCCCGCAAATACCATCGTCGTGTTCGGTCCGGCGGCGGTCATCGTCGGAACGCTTCTCCTCTCCCTTGGCTACACGCCGACCAACGTCGTCCTGCTCTCGTACGTCGCGTTCGCCCTTCCGGTCGGGTTGGTGTCGGTACGGCGCTCGCGCCGTGACGACGCGAAAGACCGGGAGATAAAGGACTTCGTCCACGCCGTGTCGAGCCACGTCAGTCTCGGGCGACCGTTCTCGACTGCCGTCGAGCGCGTCGCCCGCGACGTGGATCTCGGCGCGCTTCAACCGAACGTCAACGACCTCGCGTTCAGTGCGAACCTCACCAGCCGCGAAGGAGACCTCCGACGCGATGCCCTCACCCGATTCGTCGACGAAGTCGGAACGCCGCTCGCCGACCAAACCATCGGTCTCGTCACCGGAACCCTCGATGTCGGCGGGGACACCGAAACCGTCTTCGACACGCTGCAGGTCGAAATCGGGCGGCTGTACCACCAGAAGAAATCGCTGCGTTCGAACATGCTCGTGTACGTCGTGGTCGGGTGGACGACGGCACTGCTCGTCGTCGGGATCATGGTCGCCGTGAACACGTACGTCCTCGACAGTTTCGCACAGCTATCGACGGTCTCCTCGTCGAACGCCGGGTTCGCGCTCGACCCGAACGCGGTGCAACCGACCCGTGACCGATATCGGTTTTACGTCGTTACCCAAGCGACCATGCTCGCGTGTGGCTGGTTCGCGGGCTACGCGAGCCGCGGGTTCTACGAAGCACTGCTTCACTCGGCCGCACTCGTCGCAATCGCGTACTTCGTCTTCGCGGGGGCGGGAATGGTATGACCTCCACACCCCGTCCGGACCGCACGACTCGCGCCCAATCGAACGTCGTCGGCGTCGCGCTCCTCTTGGGTGTCGTCATGCTTTCGCTCGCTTCGCTGACGGCCAGCGTCGGGATGGTCGTCCAAAGCAACGCCGCGACGGCGGACTCGGCGCGTGTCGCAAACGACATGAGCAACGCACTCGCCCCCGTCGAGACCACCGGAATCCATCGCGGTCGGATCTCCTTTTCGAACGGCAAGCTGACGACCCAGAGTCGGGAGCTTCGAGTCCTCGACGACTCCGGCAATGTTTGGACAGTGGAGACCGATGCGCTCGTTTTCACGAGCGGAAACAGGCGTGTCACGTACGTGGCCGGTGCGGTCGTCCGAGGGACGAACGACGGCGGCCAAATGTACGCACGCCCGCCGATAACGTCCTCACGGCGTGGCGGTGTCCTCGTCGTCGGCGCACCGAAACTCGACGCTTCGAAGAAAACGGTCGTCTCCACGAGCGGCGAATCCGCACTCGTCCGCACGAACGTCACGCACAACCGGACGACGCTCGGAAACGGTACCTATCGAGTCGCAATCGAGACGAGGACGCCCGACGCGTGGCGGCGTTACTTCGAGCGGGAGAACGCCACGACGACGGTTCGGGACTTCGACGATGACGGTATCCAAAGCGTCGTGGCGAAATACCCAGGGCGACGGTTCGCCTATCTCGTCGTCCACGACATGCGAACGGAGGTCGAATGATGGACGCCCGTAGACGGAGGACGAACGAAAGACATCGAAGCCGCAAAAGTGACAGGCGGTTCCTCGACGACCGTGCCGTTAGCCCCGTCATCGGCAAGGCACTCGAAGCGGGACTCGTCGTCCTGTACATCGGACTGCTGACGACGACGCTGTACAGTGGCGTCGTTCCGAAGTACAAGGTCGCCGTCGGCCACGAAGTCGGCGACCGTGTCCTCTCGAAGACGGCGGAACGGGTTCAGCAGTCGGTTCCCGCTGATGGGACGAACGTCGACGTACGAATGCGTGTCTCCCTGCCGGAGACGATTCGCGGCCACGAGTACGTCATCCGTGCAAACGGGCGGATGCTGACGCTCGACCGTTCGGATGGTGGCTCGAATTCGAGCGTGCGACTCTCGCTTCCGTCCCGTGTCGCGACGGTACGCGGAAACTGGTCGAGTTATGATCCCGCTATCATCGCGGTATACAGCGGTCCGGATGGTCTCATCGTGGAACTGAAACGCGGGAAACGGGGGACGAATCGATGAACCGGAAGGGGACGGACGAGCGACTCCCGCGGTCACAACTGCGCGGACAGATGAACCTGCCCGCGCTGGCGGTCGCCCTCCTCATCCTGACGATGGTGACGGGATTGAGCGTCGGTATCGCCGATCGGGCGTTCGTCGGTGCGGACAGGACCCCGACGAAGCGTCGAATCGCCGTCGCGACGAGCGAACGGTTCGTGTCCGCGGACGGTCCGCTGACGATTCGGGCGAACGTCCTCGACGGGACGAAAGTAGCGAATCTGAACACAACCCGCCTGATGACGTTGTTTCCCGTCCTCGCGGATCACGACGTTCGAATCAGGCTCGGCGACACGATTCTTGCGGAACGCGGGTCTCCCTCGGGTGGCACGACGATTCGCCGTATCGTGCTGGTCGAAAATCGGAGTGCGGTGACGCGGACACCGCCGCTGTCGGGAAGGGATCCACAGTTCACGCTGCCGCGGCGTACGCCGAACGCGACGCTCGTCGTTCACCCACCGGACGGGACGACGGTGAGCACCGTTCGAGCGAACGGACGAGTCGTTCTCCGAAACGAGTCGGGTCTCGACGGGGAGCTTCACGTGTCGCTCTCACGGTTCGAGACGACGCGGTTCACGTTCGACACGAACGGAGCGCTCCCGACGGGGAGCATCCGAATGACGTACTATCCGGCGGCGACCCGGAAGTCGATTCTGGCGGTGACCGTCGATGGGTGATCGAAAACCCCGTGCCCAACTCTCCCTCTCCATCGTGGAATCGGGAATCGGCGTCGTGCTCATCCTCGGCGTTACGATGGGCTTCGCGCTCGGCGTTCCAGCGCCACACACGAGAGGGACACAACTGGACATGTACGCGAAGGACGCCGGAAACGTGCTCATGAACGACGCTCCGAGGCATCAGGGAACGACGCGACTGGCGGAGATCATCGACTCGTCGAAGTCGTTCCGCCGCGAGAAAGGCACGCTCGAACATCGCGTCGACCGCATCCTTCCGGACAATCTCATGTTCCGGGTCGAAACGCCGTACGGGTCCGTCGGGTATCGGAAACCGGCAGGGGTTCCGGTCGGCCACTCCACGGTGACGACGGCGAACGGCGACGTGACGGTCTGGGTGTGGTACGTATGAACGACCGCGCCCAACTCGTCCTCGGCGCGGCGGCACTCGTCGCCGTCGCGTTGACTCCGATACTCTTCGCGTATCTCCAACTAGGCTACAGCGGGGACGTGGCCGCGAGCGGCGAGTACGACGCGCCCGTCCAAAACGCACAGCGAGTCCTCTCGCGCGGCGTTCACGGTGCCGGGAGCGGGGTTCCGGAATCGTATCGCTGGCAACAACGAGACGCCGCCATCTCGACGGTTCACACCGATTTGCAGGGGACGCTCGACTCGCTTCGCTCGTCTCGCGTCGATTCGGGCACCGTGTATCAGGTCGAATACAACGAGTCGGCGGCACGGGTGTGGCGTCAGGCCAACTGCCCGGATGGTCCGAACCGACAGTTCGGGGCGTGCGAAGCGAGTCGAGGCGTGGTCGTTCAGAATCGGGACGGTGAAACGCACGTCCTCGCGGTGGCGTTCGACGTTCGGGTGACGATGGAGCGAGGGAAGTACGAGACGACGCTCGTCGTGGAAACGCGAGGCTGAACCCGATCGTCTCGAACAGATTTCGAATCAGAACGACTCGACTTCGCATCCGTTATAGTTCGACGGCGGTCCACGTACCGGCGACAGCGTTATCCTGTTACTCGTCTTTCACTGTGACAGCGACTATTGTACCAGGTCAGTCGAGGGGCTGACGGGGTGGGTTTCAGATGAGTCAAACCGAGAATCGGACGTTAACGGTGCCGGTGAACGAGACGGATCACGTCCGCGGGTCCGACGACGCGCCGGTGACGCTCGTGGAGTACGGCGATTTCGAATGTCCCTACTGCGGCGATTTCTATCCCATCGTCCGCCGGATTTTGAACCGACTGGGGACCCGAGTTCGCTTCGTCTTCCGGCACTTTCCGTTGACGGAGCAACATCCGCTCGCACAGCGGGCCGCCGAAGCGTCGGAGGCGGCCGCGGCGCAGGGACGGTTCTGGGAGATGTACGACCTGCTGTATCAGCATCAGGACGCGCTCACCCGCGCCGACCTTATCAGCTACGCCGAGGAACTCGAACTGGACGTCGATCGGTTCGCGGACGAGCTCGACCGCGGGGTGTACGAAGAGCGAGTTAGGGAGGATTTCGAGAGCGGCATCTACAGCGGCGCGAACGCGACGCCGACGTTCTTCGTCAACGGCGAACGCTACGACGGTGCGTACGAGCTCGAACCGCTCCTCGAAGCGATCGCCGAGGTCGGTGGTCTAACCGAGATTCAGCGGTCGTTACAGCCGGAAAACCGGGAGCTTCGGGAGACGATCGATCGTTCGCGGCGGGGTGCACCCGCCGCTGGCGAGGCCGTCCGCGACCGATTCTCGGCGGACGAGATCTTCCAGCGCGTGACGGCGACGGCGGACGAGGAGATCGAGCGGAGCACGCGGTTGCTGTTCTTCAGCGGGCTCGCCGCCGGATTGAGCATCGGCGCGACGTTCCTCGCGCGGGCCGCAATGACGACGGCGTATCCGGACAGCGTGGGGATGAGCAACCTGTTGTATCCCGTCGGATTCGTGATGATCGTCATCGGCAGTTACCAGCTGTTCACGGAGAACACGCTGACGCCGGTGACGTTGGTATTGACGCGGCTCGCGAGCCTTCCGCAACTGCTTCGACTGTGGACAATCGTGCTCGCGGCGAACGTCATCGGTGCGGGTATCACCGCCTACCTCCTCGCCACGACGGGGATTTTCGACCCCGCTGTGGCCGCGACCGCCAGCCATTTCGGCGAGCACGCGATGGGAACGGCGTGGTGGGCGCTCTTCTACAAAGGTGTCTTCGCAGGCGGCCTCGTGGCAACGATGGTCTGGTTGGTGCACGCGGCCCGGGAGACGATCTCGCGTCTCATCATCATCTACGCCATCATGATCATCATCCCCATCGCCGACCTCTTTCACTGCGTCGTCGGCGCGTGTGAAGTTCTCTTTCTGGTGTTCATCGGTATCGAGACTCTCGGCTCGGTGTTCTTCCATTTCTTCGTTCCCGTCGTCCTCGGAAACACCCTCGGTGGAATCGTGTTCGTCGCGCTCGTGAACTTCAGCATGACCGAGAATCGGCGGTTCCCCGAATACGACCGCCAGCGGTTCGAACTGCCGTGGGCCGACTGGCTGTTCGGTTCCCGTCTGATGAACTCCCTCCGTGAACGCGACCGTGAGAACGCCGTCGATGATCGGACACAGCCTCACTCGGCCGAGCGTCGGAACTGATCGGGAAGGGGAACGGTAACAGGATCCGTTAACAATGACCGCGATGTCCTACGAAGTGCTCGGCGAAAACGGTCGTGATAGGTTTCGCCGTTATGCCTACATATTTTATTCAGTCGCCCGTTCTCGCCATCATGCAAGGAGAATCAGTTCGCCTCGGTGTCGTCGGCTTGGGATTCATGGGCCAGACCCATGCGACGAACGCATTCGAACTCGGCCACGAGGTCGTTGCGGGTGCCGATATCGTCCCCGATATTCGCGAGAATTTCGAGACGAAGTTCGGCGCGAGAACCTACGAGGAGTTCGAGACGATGTACGAGAACGAGGACCTCGACGCGGTCGCGGTATCCACGCCGAACGCGTTTCACGAGGACGCCGTCGTCGCCGCGCTCGGGCAGGGCTACGACGTGCTCTGTGAGAAACCGCTCGCCGACAGTTTGGAGGCCGCCGAACGGATGGCCGAAACCGCGCGGGAGGCCGACGGGTTCTGCATGGTGAACTTCCACAACCGCGTCTCGACGGCGGCTGAACTGTTCAAGGGGTATCAGGACGCGGGTCACTTCGGCGACGTTCGGCACATCCGGGCGAACTACATCCGCAGTCGCGGCATCCCCGGTGTCGGTTCGTGGTTCACCAACGAGGAACTGTCGGGCGGCGGCGTCGTGGTCGATATCGGCGTTCACGCCATCGACTTCGCGCTGTATCTGATGGACTTCCCGCCGGTCGAGACTGTGTTCGGCGTCACCCGCAACCAGTTCGGGAACCGGGACGACTACGTGGACCCGGACGACTGGTACGACGCCACCGAGGAGGCCGTGTTCGACGTCGAGGACTCGGCGACGGCGCTGATCCGCTGTGCCGATGGCCGAACGATCTCGCTCGAAGTCGCGTGGGCGACCAACGAGGCCGAGAGTCAGGAGTTCGTCGTTCGCGGGTCGGAAGCAGGCGCACGTCTCGAACTCGGTGGCGACGACCTGACGATGTTGGAAGCGAGATCGAGTGGTCCCGACCATCTCGTGGAATCCACCGTCAGTGACGCCTCCATCGACCACGTCGGCTGGGAGGGAAGCGACAAGCGGTTCCTCGACGCCGTCGTGGCCGGGCAAGCGCCCGAGTTCAACACCATCGAGCAGGCGCTCACCACCCAGCGCGTGATGGACGCGATTTACCGCTCGTCAGAGTCGGGTGGCTGCGTCGAAGTCGGCGAGAAGCGATAGAGCGGGACGTCCCGCTTATCGTTGGAAGATCTGACATACTTTCTGTAGAGTAATCAACTCGCGATAGCCAGTTTTCCGTGACGGGCAACACTCAGGTCCCCCCAAAGCAATCCCGCAAACGGATACATGACTGTCGGCATCATCGGCGGCGGCGTCATCGGAACGAGTTGTGCGTACCACCTCGCCGACCGCGGCCACGACGTGGAACTGTTCGAACGGGACGATATCGGCGGCGGGACGACGGCCGCCTCGATGGCCGTGTTCGTGTGGCAGGCGGTGCCACCGAGCGAATTCGCACACGAACTCCGACGGCGAGCGTGGGACGAATATTCGACATTCATCGAGGACGGCGAACTGGTGTACACGCAAACGGGACTGCTCCACGTCGCATGGTCGGATTCGACGCTGGAGACGTATCGGGAGTACGCGGATTCGCTCCAGGACGCGGGAATTGACGCGGAGATTCTCCCGGACGCAGGGCCGTACGACGACGAGCGCGCCGTCGGCGCGCTCTCGACGCCCGAAGACGGCCACTTCGATCCCGTCGCCATCGCGGAACTGTACGCCGAAAAAGCACGGGACGCGGGCGCGACGATTCGAACCGGGACTGAAGTGAGGGGCATCGAAACCGAGTCCGGGCGCGTCACTGGCATCGAACTGGATGATGAAACGATGGCCGTCGATGCGGTGGTGAACGCCGCCGGACCGTGGGCGGTTGACGTGGACGGGATGGACGGTTTTCCCGTCCGCCGGACAGCGGGGCCCATCGTCGGGTTCGAGACGCCCGATGACGCGGATACCGGAATTCCGTTCACCCTCTTCGAGAACGAACTCTACGTCCGTCGATACGCGAAGGGGCTGTACGTCGGTCACTACAACACCGAGTTTCGGACGGACGAGGACGCGACTCCCACTACCGGAGATTCCCCCAACGACGACTTCGAACGGCGAGCGCGGGACCTGCTCTCGGAACTCGGCTTCGACGCCGACCGCTTCCGCCGCGAGACGGGATGGATCGGCTACCGAACCGTCACGCCCGACGGCCTGCCGATCGTGGGTGAGGGGAACACGGAAGACTACTATCACGCCGTCGGCATGAGCGGTCTCGGAATCACCCGAGCGCCCGTCGTCGGACAGTTGATATCCGAAGCGGTGGATGGCGAATCGTCGCCGATGCTCCGGCAGTTGTCCCCTGGGCGTTTCGAGTAGGGACGTGAGACTTAGGGACGTGAGACTTCGCTAAAATGACGATAGTTCTGATTTAATCGACTACATGTTTATGGCCGTCAACGGCGTAATGAAGCGACAACGCAGGAGAACAGCTGTCGCACGGTTGCGCTCTTCGGATGCGACTGTAAGGGGTGGGAGACAGATGGGAACTAACACGACGAAGCTAGCGAATCGCGTACCGACGATCACCGAACAAAACCGGAAGTGGTGGGTGGTGGTGGCCATCGGCATCGCCGGGATTCTGGTCAGCGTGGATTTCAACGGTCTCACGGTCGCGCTTCCGACCATCGGTCGGGACCTCGGAATCTCGACCACGGGACTCCAGTGGACCATCAACGCCTACCTGCTCGCGTTCGCCGCGCCGATGGTGGCGTTCGGTCGGCTGTCGGACATCTTCGGTCGGCGGCGCGTCCTGCTCATCGGGATTACCATCTTCATCGCCGCATCGGCGTTCGCCGGATTCTCCCAAAGCGAACTGTGGCTCGTGTCGGCCCGTGTGGTGCAGGGCCTGGGCGCGGCGGCCTTCTTCGCGGCGTCGCTACCGATAGTCAGTCACGCCTTCCCCGAGAAGGAACGCGGCAAAGGTATCGCGCTCTGGGCCGCTATCTCCGGCCTCGGACTGGCCGCCGGGCCCCTCGTCGGCGGCGTCCTCACCCAGATGGTGTCGTGGCGCTGGTTTTTCTTCTTCAACGTTCCGCTCGCGGCGGTGGCGGTCATCCTGACGCTCGCGGCCGTGCGCGAATCGCGTGATGAGACGGTCGGCCATCATGTCGATTTCGCGGGTCTCGTGACCGTTACCGGCGGTCTCGTCGCGCTAGTGCTCGCGATTCAACAGGGTGACACGCTCGGTTGGGGGTCACCGTTCGTCATCGGCGCACTCGGCGCAGCGGTGCTGTTGCTCGCGGCGTTTTTCGTCATCGAGCGGCGTACCGACGACCCGCTGATCGAACTCGACCTCTTCGCGAACCGGGACTTCCTCGGCGCGAACGCGGTCGGATTCGTCGTGAACTACGGGTTCGGTGCGCTGTTGTTCTACATGACGCTGTATCTCCAGAACATCCTCGACTACTCCCCGTTACGAACCGGACTGGTATTCCTGGCGTTCACCGTTCCGTTGGTGGTGTTGGAAGCACGGACGAACGACGTCTCGACCCGGCTCGGCGTCCGAAATTCGATGGTCGGTGGTATGGCACTCATGGCAGTGGCGTTCGTCTTTCTCACCCGCGTCACCCCGACGAGCGGATTGGTTACCGTCCTCGTCTCACTCGTCCTCGCCGGAACCGGGATCGGAGTGGCGTACACGCTCTCGAACACGGTCGGAATGGGAGCGCTGCCCGACGCGAAGGGCGGCGAAGCGTCCGGCGTGTTGGGGATGGTTCGGCTCTTGGGGGCCGTCTTCGGGGTCGCGGTGACCGGTGCCCTGTTCAAGACGCTTGAAAACGAGAAACTGGCCGAACTGCTCGTCAAGGCTGGAGCGGCGCTGGATGCATCCGACAGACAGGAGATCAAGGGGCTGCTGTCCGGGTCCGATGCCGCGGAGACGACGCTCAAACACCTCGCCCCGGAAGTCGAATCGCAGGTGGAGCGAATCGTCCACGTGGCCTTCGTCTCCGCGTTCGGCCGGGCGATGTTGCTCTGTATGGCCGTCTCGATACTCGGCGTCATCGCGGCGTACTTCATCATCGAAGCCGCCTCGTCGGAGTGAATCCTGCTTCGGTTCCGTTTGAACCCTGTTTTGGTTCCGTAGTCGGCCTACGCGTCGAACAGTGCGCGGATCGCTTCGTCGCCCGCTTCTCCGTTCTCGTCGGCGTACTTCGACAGCGCGAGCATCAGCTTGAGGCGGGCTTTGTGCGCAGGTAGGTCCCCTGCGAACAGCGCTCCGGCGTCCCGCAGCGTCTCGCCGCCGCCCGCGTTCCCGTATACCGGCGTCGTACGCCCGGCGAGACAGCGCGAGGTGACGACGACGGGCGTTCCGTCCCGAACCGTCGATTCGATAAATTCCCCGAGTTCCGCGGTGACGTTGCCGAGTCCCGTTCCGTTCACGACGAGTCCGTCCGCGCCAGCGTCGAGCGCGGACGCGACCAACCGTTCGTCCATTCCGGTTCCGCTCCCGACGACGAAGACGGTCGGATCGAGCGAGGCGTCCGGAACGTGCACTGATTCGCTTCGCGGCGGGCGGAGGATTCGAACGCCGCTCCGGTCGTGGGTCGCAACCGGGCCGACCTCGGGCGAGGCGAAGGCGTCGAGTTTCGACGTGTGGACCTTCGTGACGAACCGTGCCGAGTGAATCTCCTCATCGAAGGCGACGTAGGTTCCGCCGTCAACACCATCGTCTTCGACGAATTCCCCTGCCGCCGCAAACGCGGTGACGAGGTTTGTTGGGCCGTCGAATCCCCGTTCGTCCGGTCGTCGCTGTGCGCCGGTCAGGAAAACCGGCGTGCTCGGGCTGACGGCCACGTCGAGATAGTACGCCGTCTCCTCCATCGTATCGGTGCCGTGGGTGATGACGACGGTATCGACGTTCGGGTCGGCGTCCAGTTCCGTCACCCGCTCACGAACGGTTTCGAGCGTTTCCGTCGTCATCTCGTAGCTCGGAACCTGTGCGACCTGTTCGACCGTTATGTCGGCGTACTCGTCCAGTTCCGGAACGCGCTCGATCAGTTCCGCTCCGCGTTCGGTCGGGACCGCGCCGGTCTCGTGGGCCGTACTCGCGATCGTTCCGCCCGTGCCGAGAACGGTGACGTTCATATCGGCCGTTCGCATCGGACGACCAAAAAGGCGGAGCGGAACGGGTCGTCGTGAGTGTGGTGGATGGAGTGAAGCAAGGTATCGGTATCGGGTGAACGGGAGTGGGGTGCGGTGGGGTATCGGATGAGATGGGAAGGTGGCGGGAGTGGAGTGGAGTGGAGTGCAGTGGCTTCCCGAGCGCGCGTCGTGGACCGTCGCTCAGGTTCCAAATCATATAAATTTAATATATTCTGACAGTATTGATATCCGTTTCTCGCCGCTGTATGGCGGTTGTACTGCGATATGGCGGCGAGATGGATCACGATACGTATTTGAAACATTAGCCGCTATGATGATCCGATGCAAGTCGTCGGAAAGTGCCCCCCAACGGAAGCGGAGTTGCAAGCCGCGGCCGAGCGTGGATTCGATGCCGTCGAACTCCACCTCTCCCCGGAGAACTTGGACGCGATGGAAGAAACGGTCGCCGCGTGCCGGGACGCCGAGGTCGAAATCGCTTCGGTTCACACGCCGCACGTGGACCTCGAACAACTCGAATACGTCCAACTGACGAACGACCTCTGTGAACGACTCGACGCGACGCTCGTCGTCCACTCCGCGAAAATCCCGCTGAGTAACCTCGACTACGTCCTCGACAGGGTCGATATCACCGTCCCGAACGGGTTCGAGAACTCGACGGGCCACAGTACCCATTTCCTGAAAAACGTCCTCTTCGAGGAAGGGCTGTCGCTCGTCCTCGATACGGCCCACTTCTACACGGCCGAGGCGAATTTTTTCCCCCTGCTGGAGAGCCTGCTGACCGAGCACGGCGACTCGATACCGGTCGTCCACTGTTGTGACGGGACCAAAACCACCGACGGCTTGGCGTTCGGCACCGGAACGATGGAGATGGAGCGGCTAATCTCGCTCCTCGATGACTGCTACGACGGCATCGTCGTGCTGGAAGTCATGCCGGACGAGCAGGCCGACGCGCTGGACATGGTCGAGGACGTGCTCGGGTGCGAGACGGTGGCTGCTCCCGGAAGCGACTGATTCGCCGAGACGACTTCCAACGAAACGGCCTCCCAAACCGTCAATCGTCGGTCGGCCGCGGAGCGACCGACGACGGTTTCACCGCTTTTCCGCCCTCGATCGACCAGAGATGGTCCGTCGGGAGGGTCACGGGCACCGACTCGCCGACCGTCAGGGCCGCGTTGCTGAACGCCGTCACCTCCTCGTCTCCGAGCGCGAGCGTTACCCTATCGTCGCCGTCCCGCGGCGTGATGCGGGTGACGCTCGCCATCGCCGTCGGATTCGAGCCATCCAGTTCGACGTACTCCGGCCGAATCGAGACGTGGGTCGCCGACGACCCGGAAATCGTGCCGTCCGGTAGCACCGACACGGGAAGGCAGTTCGATCCGGTAAACCACGCGACGAAGGGCGTCGCTGGGCGGTGGAACACGTCCTCCACGGAGCCGAGTTGAACGATACGACCGTCGCGCATGACGGCGATTCGGTCGGCGAGCGCCCGGGCAGTCGTCCGGTTGTGAGTGACGTGAATCGCGGTGATGTCCGCGACGAGGTCCCGGAGGTCGTCGCGGAGCGCCTCGCGCGTCGGCACGTCGAGCGCGGAAAGCGGTTCGTCCAGCAGGAGTGCGGCGGGACGGATGGCGAGCGAACGCGCCAGCGCCACGCGCTGGCGCTCGCCGCCGGAGAGCGTTTCCGGGCGACGGTCCGCGAGGTGGTCCACGCCGAGGTCGGCGAGGACGGTATCGGCGTCGCGCGCTTCCGGGTGATAGCGCGCGCCGAACGCCACGTTTTCCCGCGCGGTCATGTGCGGAAAGAGCGCGTAATCCTGAAACACGAAGCCGAATCCCCGTTCTTCCGGCGGGTCGTCCGTCACGTCGTGGCCGTCGAATCCGACGTGACCATCGTGGTCGTGATAGCCAGCAACCGTTTCGAGCAGGAGCGTCTTGCCGCTCCCGCTCGGGCCGAGAACGACGAGGGTTTCGCCCGTCTCGACAGAGAACTCGGTTTCGAGGTCGAACGGGTCGGTACCTTGAGTGGTGAACGTCGCCGCGATGTCCACGTCGAAACTCACAGGAATCCCCCCGATTTCGTCCCCGTGAGCAGTCGAACGACGAGGAAGATGCCCGCGCTCATCACCAGCAGGATGAACGCGACGGCGCTCGCGTGTTGCAATCCTGCGGATCGATACGTGTCAGGATGTACACCGGCGCATGTTGTGAGATGGTCTCCTTTCCGGTGAACGGGTAAAAGAAGTTCACGCTGTAGGCGACGATGGCAATCGCGCCGAACTCCGAGACGCCGCGCGCCCACGCGAGGACGCCGCCCGTGACGATGCCGCGAGACGCGAGCGGCACCTGAATCCGGCGGAACGTCTCGAACGGCGTCGCGCCGTGGCTTCGTGCGGCGTATTCGAGTCCCGAATCGATCGATTCGAACGCCTCACGGGTGGTGTTGACCGCGTAGGGTGCGCTCACGAACGTCAGCGCCAGTACCATTCCGGTCATCGTGGTCAACACCGACGTCCCCGGAAACAGCCCGTGTTTCCCGAAGCCGAACAGGATGAGGATTCCGGCGACCGAGTGGGGAACGACGAGCGGCAGATCGACCAGACTCTCCACGATCGCCTGTCCCGTGAAGCCGCGGGCGAGGAGGGAGGCGAGCGGGACGCCGAAGACGAGTGCCCCAACCGTTGCGAGGAGCGGGCCGTAGATAGTGAGGTACAACATCGTGTGGACTTCCGACGACGTGGCCGTCTCGACGAGGAGGTCCGGTTCTTGATTGACGAAAAACATGGCGAACGGCATGCCGAGCGCGAGCAGGAGGACGACGCCGAACGTCGCGGCGGCCACGCCGAACCAGCCACGGTTCGCCCGCCATCCCAACAGCGCGGCGCTCACGAGCGCGACACCGATGTAGAGCGTCGGATGGCCGAGCACGTAGAGCGCCGCGAACGCGAGTACTTGGACCGTCAGCACCGTCAGTACGACCGACCCCCGACCGAGCATCGCCGTGGAAGTCGTTCGATATCGCCCGTCCTCGTAGTTGGAATCGCTCATTGGTTTTCTATTGGTTCGTGTCGGATCTCGGCGGTAGTTCGGAGTCCGGCTATAGCTTGAGCGGGCCGAGTGCCGATTTGGCTTCCGCGTCGTTCATGATGGTCTCGGGGACGGCGTCCTTCTGACTCTTCGGGACGACCGCAGGGGAAACCGGTTTGAAGCCGTTGTCCTTCAGTATCTTTCCTCCAGGCTCCGTGATCATGTACTCGACCCACGCGTTCCCAGCCTCGGTGTTCTTCGCATTCGTCGGAACCGTCATTCCGTAGGCGATGGGCGCTCCAGTGTACGTCGCGCTGTCCGTCTTCACGCTCACCTTCGCGTAGTGTTCGGCGTACTTCTTCGTGGCTTTCGAGAGGTCCACCGAGGGCTGTAAGTCCACCGTCTTCACGTCGTGGCTCGCGCTCGTGGACTGATACTCCCACGCGTAATCGAGGTCGCCCGAGTGCAGTTGACTGAGGAGGTCCGTTTCGGTGCTCGACGGGACCTTGGACTTGTCGATGAGTTTCTTCGACGTGCTCTCGTCGAACAGTTTCTCGCCGTCCAGCGGAATCGCACCGAGCTTCATCGACATCACGGAGCGATAGCCGTTCGGGTCCGCGGCGGGGTCGGAATGACCGAACGTCACGTCGTCACGCCCGAGGATCTTCCACCAGTTGTCGGCGGAGATTTCGTCCGCGCCCGTCGATTTGTCGGTGTAGGCGATGGTCATGGCGTTGGTCGCGAACACCGCGTACCACTTCGCGTGCTTCGGGAGCATCATGTCCCGGAGGAGGCGGTAGTCGGCCACGCCGAGCACGTCCGCCGACCGGCCGAGGTTGGTGATCTTCCGCGTGGAATCGACCGACCCCTTCGCCTCCTGATTGACCTGTACGTCGTAGTTCGACTCGACTTTCTTCTCGGCGGCGTCGAACGGCGCGGAGAGGCTTCCCGCGTGGAAGATGGTCATCGTCCCCGAGAAGCCCTTCAGGTCGGAGGAGGTCGTTTCCTCGCTCGAAGTTCCCCCGTCGGTCGAATCGGTTTCGCCCGAACTCGTGCTCCTGTCGCCCCCACCATCGCCACCGTCGTCACTCGACGTACACCCGGCGAGCGCGAGAACGCCTGTCGTTCCAACCCCGCGAAGCAATCGTCGTCGCGTTATCGTCGGTCGGTTTCCCATGAATGGAACATCGTTGTATCGATCAGCATATAACGGTTGTGGTTGAATTGCTGACGCTTCCGACGATGGTGGGTCGTGACGTGCGAAACGCCGTCGCTGGCGTGTCGAGTAAACGGAAAAGAAACGTCAGTTCGTCTCGTGGGTCGTTAGACCGTGACCGCTTTCTTCTGCGAGAGCGACTGCGGGATGGAGACCTGATAGACCGTGGTCGCACCGTACTGGGTAGTAATCTTCACCTGTGCGGTCTGACCTTCCGAGAGTCCGTTGCCGTCGTCGCTGAGCAGGTCGGCAGGGACCGTTAGCCGAAGTCGGTCGTCCTGGCTGTTGAGCACGGGACGCGACTCATCGGTGTCCTTGATCGGACTGATAGCGAACTCGTTGCTCGACGGGGCAATGACGACTTTGTTGCCGACCATCGAGGAGTTGTTCCCGACGAGCGTCGTCGCGTTGTCCGGGCCGATCCATTCGATCGTCGCTTGGGAGAGGTTGATGTCGTCCGAACCCGACCCGCGCATGACGGTGAAGTTGACGAGGTCGACATGACCACTGCCGGAGACGTTACCGTACACGCTGACGATATCGACGCGGTTGGAGACCTGTGCGCTGCTGTCCTGTCCTGTCTGTTGAGACTTCGATTGGAGGAAACCCGCCGTGTTGATGAGCACGCCCGCCGCAATCGCGGCGACCAGTACCATCGCGATGAACACGATGAGCGTCCCGATGCCGACCTGTCCGCGGTCGTCGAGTCGCTTTTGAAGTATGTCTTTCATAGTTCTCGTTTGTCCGGTGCCGTATCGGAGAGTACCGGACACGCATGCCTATCATAACAGTAATCTTTTAAAACTTTTCGTTTACTAACAAAATAGATTAGTTTCTGTTATCTTCTAATCGGGCCTTAGAGCGTTTGATAGACCAAAAACAATATAGTAGTGTGTATTTAGTATTTATTCTGTTAGTTCTATTTGGGGGAGGTCAAAAACCGACCGCGATTCGGTCCGGGATCGTGTTATTCGTCCACCACTTCGTGAAGCGGGTTGGGGACCGTCCCGTGTTCCGACGCGTGCGGGCGACCGTCGGCGTCCTCGTAGCCGTAGTCGAGCAACCGATTTCGGTTGAGACAGAGCTTCGTGAACTCGGGTTGGAACAGGTCGAACAGTTCGAATCGCTCCTCGAGTTCGGGGAACTGGGCGTGATACGCCTCGATGGCATCACGCACACCCAACCAGAACTGCTCCTCCGAATAGTCCGAATGTGTCTCCAGCGCGTCGGCGACGTACCGGAAGACGCAGACGAACAGTCCGGAGAAGATGAACTGACACAGTCCCTCCGGTGGTTCGGTTCGCAGGACATTCGAGAGGTCCTCCGGAAGCGACTGGAGTTCCGGCAAGGGTTGGTCGCTGACGTTCACGTCGTCCACGAAGTCCTTCACGGCGAGTCGATGTGGGCGACCCTCCTTCAGCACCAGCATCGTGTTCTGGCCGTGCGGTGAGAACACCGTTCCGTACCGGTAGAGGTAGTGAAGCAGCGGCGGCAACACCGTCGAGAACAGTTCATCCAGCCACTCCTCCATCGACAGGCCGGACTTCTCGACGAGCGATTCGAGGTACGGCGTTCCGCCCTCGACCTGCATCAACGCCGACAGCGTGATGGCCTGTTCGTCGTCGTTGAGGAAGGAATAGATGCTCTCGCGCCACACGCAACCGAGCAGTTCGTCGTACTGGTAGGCGGAGCCATCGAGCCGTGAGAAATCGGGATGGTCGTAGTTCAGCCCCGCTATCTCGCCGGGAAGGATCAGATCACATTCCTCGCGGAGGTACTCGTCGTCCTCGTAGATTTCCTTGACGTACTCCGTCACTATCGGCGCGACCTCGGTTCGTTCGCCCGGCAGTCCGCGGTAGACGAGCGTGTTGAGGAGTCTGAGCGGCAGTTTGACGTGATGGCGCTCCAGTTCGTCGGTGTTCACGAACGTTCGGATCGACTGCTGGGGTAGGTACTCGTCCGGACCGTCACCCAGCGGGACGATGGCGTTCGATGCGATTTCGTCCGCGAACAGTTGGACGATGCTGTCCTCCCACTGCCACTCGTGGACCGGCAGGAAGTAGTAGTCGTCCGGGTCGAGACCCTTGGACTCCAGTTTCGAGCGGAATTTCCCGTAGCGCTCGCCGAGTTCGTCCCGAACCAGCGACTCGTGGTCGAGGTCGGTCACGGCGCTGAAGGTGGCCCGCGAGCGGGATACCGCCAGCCACGAGAGCGTCACGGGTTGTTTCCGCTCAGGTGCGTAGTCGAGGTAGTCCTCGTAGCCGAAGCCGAGTCGCCCTTTGTTGTAGGTTATCCACGGATGCCCCGTCATCTCCCCTTCGAGTTCCGCGTAGTCGAGCGACGTGAGGTCCCGTTCACCGTCGCGGGTTCCCTCCTCGATGTGGGCGTCCGCGAGCATCGTGTTGCGGTACTCCCGGACCAGGTGTCCGGCGGTCATGTCCGAGACGCCGATGGTCCTCTGTGCGTCGAGCAGGAACTCGACCGGATCCGTCGCCGGTTCCCAATCGCCGGATTCCCGGCGCTCGATGGAATCGGGATGGACGCTCGACCAGTCGAACAGCCGTTCGTCGGCCTCGAACCGATATTCGATGCCGTCCGATAATCCGAGATGGAGATACCCGTCCTCGGTTTTTCGGGGTGAGATGAGGTCCTCGTAGCTGAACTCGGCCAGCATCTTCGCCAGCAGTCGGCGGCCTACGCTCTCCCAAATTTCGGGGGAGAGTGCGTCCTCAAGTTGTTCGTACTCGATCCCGTTCGTCTCGTCCGCGTCGTGAATTGGTGTCTGTTGCATGGTCAATCCTCCCGTGTGGTCGTTGTCCGCTCGTCGGAGGCTCGTTCGTCGTCCGAGCGTTCGCCGTCGCTCAACCGATCACCGTCGCTCAATCGTTCGCTGTCGGGCGATTTTTCACAAAACCGCTCGACGGAGAAGTCCTGAAAGACGGTGTCCTCGTCGGTCGGATACCGTTCCTCGCCGAGGAGCGATTCGATGATGACGGCGTTTCGCTGACAGCACAGCCCGAGGTCGGGTGAGCCGACGCCGTGGCTGTGGAGTCCGGGATTCTGAACGAACAGCCGTCCGGCACCGTCGAACTCGATCTCGTAGTTCTCGGCGACGCGAATTCGACCCTTCGCGTCGCGACCGATTCGGTCCTCGATTCCGGCGAGGAAGGGTGATTGTGGGCGATGATAGCCGGTTCCGAGGACGACCACGTCGCTCCCGTGAGCGAACCGTTCGCCCGTCTGTCGCTGCTCGCAGGTCAGGCGGTAGCCGTCGCTGGCCTCCTCGATGTCCTCCACCTCGGTCATCGCGAGCATTCCCACGTCGGGTTCCGAATCGCCGATGGAGCGTTCGTATAGCAGGTCGTATATCCCCTCGCTCGTCTCGGGGTCGATTCCCTTGTACAGCAGGTCCTGTTCGGGCAGGATCGAGTCCTTTCGCTCCTGTGGGAGGTCGTAGAAGTACTCGGTGTACTCGGGCGTGAAGTACTGAAGCCCGAGTTTCGAGTACTCCATCGGGAAGAAGCCGTCCGAACGCGTGAACCAGTCGAGGCGGTAGCCCGCCTCTGGTTGGCGTTTCAGCAGGTCGAGGAACACCTCGGCGGCGCTCTGGCCCGACCCGACGACCGTGATGGCTTCGGCGTCGAGACAGCGCTCCCTCCGGTCCAGGTAACTCGCGGTGTGGAACACGTCCGACTCCGGATGTCCCTGCAACGCCTCCGGAACGTGCGGAACGCTGCCGACGCCGACCACGACGTCGTCGGCCTCGCATTCGACCGTTTCGCCGCTTTCCGGGTTGCGCGCGGTGACGTGGAACACCTCGTCGGCCTCGTCGTAGCGAACGTCCGTTACGTGGCGGCTGAACGCCGTGCTTTCGAGCGTGTCGGCGACCCACTTGCAGTAGTCGTCGTACTCCCGCCGCGGAACCTGAAACGTCTCGTAGAAGTAGAACTCGTAGAGACGGTCCGTCTCCCGAAGGTAGTTCAGGTAGCTGTACTCGCTGGTCGGGTCGGCGAGCGTCACGAGGTCGGCGAGAAACGGCACTTCGAGGGTCGCGTCCTCGATTAGCATGCCGCCGTGCCACTCGAACTCGGGCTTCTGTTCGAAGAACAGCGCGTCGCAGTCTGTGTCGTCCAACAGCGCCGCCAACCCGAGGTTGAACGGGCCGAGGCCGACGCCGACCACGTCGTAGGAATCGGTCATCGGCCCAACACCTCCGACTCGAACCGCTCGCGCTCACAGATCATGAGCAGGGCGTCCTTCTCCTCCAAGGACAACTCGCGTCGGGGTTCGAATCCGCACGCCTCGAAGACGCCGATGACCTTCTCGTTCCGAACGTCCGGTTCCGTCACGACCCGGTCGGTCTCGTCGTGGCGGAACTGGAACGCCGTCATCGCCCGAAGGAGGGGCTTCGCGTAACCGTGGCCCAGGAACTCCGGCACGCCGATGAGCAGGTGGATGCCTTGGTCGGTGGGCCGGGCGTCGTAGTGCTCCGCGAGGTCGTCGTCCGAAGCCCAGTACGATTCCCAGTAGCTCATCGGCACGTGGTCGAGGTGGCCGACGTAGAGCGTCTGGTGGTCGTCGGCCAACTTGTCGGCCAGCTTCCGACGGAATTCGGGAAGCGGGTCGTCCCACTGCCAGTACGGCAGGACGTGCGGTTCGTTCAACCAGCGGTGAAGCCGACCGAGGTCGCTCCCCATCTCGGCCTGTCGGAACGAAATGGTCGCTTCCGCGTCGTCGTCGTGCGTCTGGTAGTCGTAGTTCGACGCCACGAGTCCGGCGGCCCCGGTCATCGCGGTCCCTCCAGTTCCGTCACGAGCGGGTTCGGGACCTCGGAATAGACGGACTGGTTTTCGAGCGTCCCGGTCAGTTCGTCCATGCCGCGGAAACGTGTCAGGAGGTTCGCCTTGCACGGCAGTCGGCGCTCGGTGAGCAGGCTCGTCACCAACGAGGACTCCTCGCGCTCGAACTCCGCGAGCGATTCCAGTTCCTCGCGGAGGATAGCCAGCAGGTCGCGCTCGTCGGCGAGTCCGGCACAGCCGAAGGCGTTGATGACGCCGAACGTGTTGTTCAGCATCACGTAGTACCTGATTCGCTCGTCCGCCAGCGCGTCGGAAACGAGCGTGTCGGCACGCTCGGCGACGCCGGGGAGGTACTCCTCGACATCGCTTTGGGTCGATTCCGCGAAGTAGTAGCCCTGATTGTCACGGTACCGGAACGTGTCCGGATACCCCTCCGCAAGCGTCAGTACGCTGTTCTGCTGGTGGGCCTCCAGCCCGATGCCGTGGGTCAGGTAGAGCCACAGCACCGGACGAACCGAGATTTCGAGGTACCGACGGAACCACTCCTCGCTGACCTCGGCGGTGCTCCGACCCTCCCGCGCCGCGATTTCCAACACGATGTTCCCGAGCCGCGAGTTTCCACCGATCGAATCCTGACAGAGGCCGACGATGGGTGTCGCGCTCTTCGCATCCTCGCCGCGGAACGGGTTCTCGCGGAGGACGACTTCGAACCCGGATTCGGGCTCAGGTCCCGCTTCGACGGTCAGATACGCCGGGTCGCGAACCACGTCGAACCCCGGGAACCGCGAGCGCAGTTCGTCGCCGAGTTCCGTGTCCATCAGTTCGGTGATGGCGACGCCGCGTTCCAGTTCCGGCCGCTTGTTCGTCCGCTCGGAGTTGGTGATGGTGACGGCGAGCGACCCCTTCACCATGAACGACGATTCCGGGCTGTACAGCGTTCGAACCGACGACGTCGGGAAGTACTCCCGACCCACCGCACCGAGATGTTCGAGGGAGCCGTCTTCCACGAGCGACTCCACGAACGGCTTCCGAAGCAGATGCTCGGCCTGCCACGGATGGACCGGAATCAGCGCGTCGTCGTTCTCGACGTGTTCGGACACGAACGATTCGGAAACCGACGAATCCTCGCGGAGTTCCTCCTTCACCCACTCGATTGCCGATTCGCCCCGTGCCGAATCGTGCGCGACGAGTTCGGGGGAGACCCGGAAGTAGTGGAGCGGGAAGGACCCGCGCAGTTCCGGAGCGTACGTCGGCGCGTCGCGGTGTGCGATACCCTCCCGACTCTTCGGCGTCGGGTGCAGGAGGTGACCGAAGACGAGCGACTGTTCCGCATCCGTGAACTCGAAGTCGGTGCCGTACAGTCGCTCCGAGTCGTCGGCGCGCGCGCCGACGAACCGCTCGGTCGCACGTTTGCTCGACAGCACGCGGGAAAGCAGTTCGTCGGCGACGTTGTCGCCCGAGCGTTCCAACGACAGTTCCTTGACGACGAGCGACGCCAGCGTGGCGTAGTCGAGGTCCGTCCAGTCGTCATCATCGCCCGCACGGAACCGCACCGGGAGGTCGAACAGGTGGCGACCGGTCGGGGAGCGGTACGACAGCGGCGCGACGATTTCGACGCCGACGGTCGGCAACTCGAACCGAATCGCCTGCCCGGCGGGTGCGGTCGAATCGACGAGTTCGCCCGCGCCCGTCTCCCGCAGATACGAGTTGAGGAAGGCGTGCGTCGTCGCGGACCCGGCGACCGCCGACGCGTCGGCGGCCGTCCGCTCGTCCACTTCCGATAGATGGCTCATCGGCTCACCTCCGGCGAGACGGCACACAGCGAATCGCCGCGCTTGGAAATCGTGTCGAGCACCTCGGCCACGTCATCGAGCGTCGTCCGTGGGTTGAGGAGCGTGAACTTCAACGCGGGCACACCGTCCACCGTCGTCCGCGCCACGACGGCCGTCCCCTCACGGAGCAACGACTCGCGTATCGCTTCGTTCAGCCAGCCCACCCGTTCGTCCGAGAGGTTCTCGGTCGGCCGATACCGGAAGACGACGGCGTTGAGCGTCGGTTCCGCGAGCAGTTCGAACGCCTCATCGTCCGCGAGCAGGGACGCGACGTCCTCGGCGAGGTCGATGGTGCCGTCGATGAGGGTCGCCAATCCGTCCCGGCCGAGCGCCTGAAACGTCACGAACGGTTTGAGCGCGTCGAACCGCCGCGTCGTCTGGGTGGATTTGGCGACGAGGTTCGGCGCGTTGTCGCCCGCCGGGTTGAGATACGAGGCGTTCCGTGCGATGTGTTCGTACTGCGAGCCATCGCGGAGCAGGAACGCGCCGCAACTGATGGGCTGATAGAACAGTTTGTGGAAATCGACGGAGATGGAGTCGGCCCGCTCGATACCCGCCAGACGCTCGCGATGTCGGTCGCTCGCGGCCAGCGCGCCGCCGTAGGCCGCGTCCACGTGGAACCAGAGGTCGTGTTCCTCGGCCCGTTCCGCGAGTTCGGGGAGCGGGTCGATGCTGCCGAAATCCGTCGTCCCGGCGGTGCCGACGAGCGCGAACGGGATCAGTTCCCGCTCGTGGAGTTGCGCGACCGTCCGGTCGAGTGCGTCCGGGGACATCCGGCGGTCGTCGTCGGTTTCGACGGTCACCACGGCGTTTTCTCCCAGTCCGAGATGGGCGGCGGCCTGTTCGGCGGTGAAGTGGGTCTCCTCTGAGCAGAGGATTCGCATCGCCTTCGCGCGCGGCGGGAGCCCCGAGCGCTGTACGTCCGTACCGAAGCGCTCCTTGGCGAACCACTCGCGGGCCAACAGCAGGCCGAGGAAGTTCGACTGCGTTCCGCCGCTGGTGAACACGCCGTCGCCAGCGTCGGCGTCGTAGCCGAAGAGCGAACACAGTTCCTCGACCATTTGAGTTTCCACCGTCGTCGCCGCCGGACTCTGGTCCCACGAGTCCATCGACTGGTTCGTCGCCGAGAGCATCGCCTCGGCGGCCAAGCTAGGGATCATCGGAGGACAGTGGAGATGGGCGAAGCAGGTCGGGTTCTCGACGCGGACCGAGTTTCCGAGTATCGGCGCGGCGGCCTCGATCGCTCCCTCCATGCCCACTCCCTCCTCGGGAATCATCCGCTCGTCCGCGAATCGGTCACGGAGCGACGCGGGCGACTGACCGGAGTACGGGTCGCCGTCCGACGAGTCGAGCACCGCATCCACCGCTCGGTTCATGGCGGTTCGGTACGCGTCATCGCCCTCGTCGCTGCCGATGAACAGCGATTTCGGGGACGTCCGTTCGTCCCGCTCCCGTTCCATCGGCGTCATGTGGTCTTCACCCCCTGTCGTTCCTGTTCGACCGCCGCACCGACCGCCTCGTGGAACCGTTTCGCGATGGCGTCGACGTCGTCTTTCGTGACGATGAGCGGCGGCAGGAACCGGACGGTACTCCCGTGACGTCCGCCCAGTTCCACGATGAGGCCGCGGTCGAAACACTCCGCACGGATGGCCGACGCGAGGTCGGGTGCGGCGGGGAAACTCCCCAACTCGTCCGGTTCGGACGTCACGTCCACGATTTCGGCTCCGAGCATCAGGCCGCGGCCGCGAACGTCGCCGATGGCGTCGAACGCCTCCCCCGTCCCTTCGAGGTGGTCGCGGAGTCGCTTCCCCATCCGTTCGGCGTGTCCCGCGAGGTCGTTTTCGAGGACGTACTCGATGGTCGCCTCACCGGCGGCCATCGCCAACTGGTCGCCGCGGAACGTTCCGGCGTGTGCGCCGGGTTCCCACACGTCGAGCGACTCGTCGTAGACGACGACTGCGAGCGGGAGTCCGCCGCCGACTGCCTTCGAGAGTGTCACCACGTCCGGGGTGATGTCCGCGTGTTCGAAGGCGAAAGTTTCGCCCGTCCGACCGAGACCCGTCTGGATTTCGTCCACGACGAGCGGAATCTCGCGTTCGCGGGTGATGCGTCGGATTTCGCGCGTCCAGTCGTCGGGTGCGGGAATCGCGCCGCCCTCCCCCTGTACGAGTTCGAGAACCATCGCGGCGGGAGAGACGATGCCGCTCTCGGGGTCGTCCAACAGGCGTTCGACGTATCGGCTCGACGTTCGGTGGCCGTCCTCGCCACCGATGCCGAACGGACAGCGGTAGTCGTACGGATACGGCAGGTGGTGGACGTCCGGCATCGTTCCCGGAACGTCCTCTTTCGCGTCCGTGTCGCCCATCAACCCGAGCGCACCGTGCGTCATTCCGTGGTAGCCGCCCTGGAACCCGAGCACGGAGCGGTTTCCGGTGGCCGTCTTGGCGAGTTTCAGCGCCGCTTCGATGGCGTCGGTTCCGGCCGGGCTACAGAACTGCACGCGGGCGGAGTCCGAGAAGTCGTCGGGGAGGCTCTCGAACAGTCGGTCCACGAAGGCGTCCTTCGTCGGCGTCGTGATGTCGAGCGTGTGAAGCGGTCCGTTCGCGTCCAGGACTTCCTCGATGGCCCCCACGACGGCCGGGTGATTGTGGCCGAGCGCGAGCGTCCCCGCGCCCGCGAGGCAGTCGTAGTAGGTGGTCCCGTCCACGTCCTCGACTTTCACGCCTTCCGCTCGTTCGATGGCGAGCGGGAGATGTCGCGGATAGGTTCGGGCGTTCGACTCGCGACGCGCCTGCTTTTCGAGCAGTCGCTCGCTTTCGGGGCGGGTCATCGGACCCTCCCCGTCGAATCGAGTCGCAAAGCCGTCGCTCTCCGTTTCCTTTGGGGCTTGCATCGTTGCATACAGTTTTTAGGCCGACCTAATCCACCGTAAAAGCTCCGATTTTTAGGCTGTCCTAAAACATTGCTGTGCGACAATGTTCGGGAATACTGATGTAATATTTATCAAATCCACTGCGGTTATTTCGTCGAAATGAAAACGTGTTCGACGGATCAGTCTTCGCCGCGTTTCGCCATTAACACCGTACTTTTCGCACCGAGACGCACGCGTTCGGGGAGCGACCCGGAAATGAACTGTTGGAGGAGCGTTTCGCGCGTCGCGCCGAGGATGGTCACGTCGTAGTTGTTCGAGCGATGGATGATCTCTTCCGGTGCGTGTTCCGTCTTGACGATACTCGAACTCGCCTCGGGGACGTCACCGAGTCGGGTTTCGACGTCCTCGATGAGTCGTCTCGCCGCCTCCATCTCCTCCTCGGTGGCGTCCGTCGACACGCAGTGAACGATATCGATTCGAGCGCCCGCGGCCGTCGCCAGTGCATGTGCGAGGTCGACCGCCAAATCGGAGTGAACGCTATCGGCGACGGCCAGCAGTAGTCGGTGTGCCTGTTCGGCCGAGGAACCCAACTCCTCGACGTACGGTTCCAGTCCGAACCGTTCGACGTACACGTCACAGGTCGCGGTTTCGAGGAACCGCTCGATCGTGTCGCCGCGAAGCAACCGCTGTCGCTGTGAGGTCTGCTTTCGCGTCCCGAGAAACACCGCGTCGTACTCTCCCTCATCGACCAGTTGGTGCAACGTCCTCGCCTCCTTGTGCGCGAGACAGACGCTCCCCTGCATCGAATCTCGAAACCCGTTATCCTCGGCCCAATTCAAAAGCCGTATTACGTCATCACGTGCTTTCTTCCGTTCCTCCTCGATCGTGGAGTCCCGTGCGACGGTATCGAGCGGTGTCTGTGCAGGGAAGAGCAGGATGTTGACCAGATGCACCACGCCGTCCCGGGAACGGGCCAGCGACGACGCGGCCCCGAGCAGTCGCTTGATGTCGTACTCCTGTTCGTCGTCCGTCTGGGTGTCCAGAATCGGCACGAGGATTCGGTCCCCGTCGTGGACGTCCTCGTCCTCCTCCATGACGAACTCGATTTCGATGCTCTCCTCCGTCGTTCCGCCATCCGTGACGAGACTGTCGGCCGTTTCGAGCGGGTCGTGCTCCGCCGTTGGGTCGAAAATCATGAATGGCATACACCGGGCAGACATATCAATGCACCAGCGCCGTCAGAACGGTTTTCGAGTTGAATTTTCTCGTCAGTCGGTGAACGGTCCGAAGGGGCTGATTCGATCGCTGGCCGTCCCGTTCTCACCTCCCTTTTTCACGGACGACGACGCCTACGTCAGCGCGTGCGCTCTTGAAATCGCCATCAGTGGCGATACGGCCGAGCATGTCCTGATAGCGCGTCAGCGTGAGGACGTACTCGTTGGGCATGGCGTCGGGTTTCTCTTCCGGAGGACCGTAGTCGGGCATCGGTAGCAACGTTCCGTCGTCGAGGGCCAGAACGTCCAACTGGTCGAACGCGGCACCGTCGTGATACAGACGGTATTTCGCACGTCGAAGCGTGTCGGCGGCGGTCCATTCCTCCCACGGGGCGGACGTGGGCGTCCAGTCTCCGATCCGTTCCATGGTGATGTCCCGGTTCGGATACACGAACGAGTCCGGCGCATCGTCGGTTCGCCAGTCGTCCGGGTTCGAGTCGAGCACCGCTTGCTTGTAATCGGCGTTGCTCGCCATGACACATAGTTGCACACCGATCGCTAAATAAGTGTTTGCCAGTCGACTATCGTATTCAACTCGACAGCCGATGGATGCTATTCTGCACCCGGTTTCAGTTGGAGATGACTCCCAGACAACAATTTGTACCCCGACGGCGTAACGGTGTCTGGGGGGATAGTATGGAACACGTAGACGAAAACAAAGAAATAGTCAATCGACTGATCAACGAATTCGTGAACGAGGGGGACGAAGCGGTCGCAGACGAACTGCTCGCGCCGGATTACGTCCGATACGACCCCGACGCACCGTCGGGTGCACAGGGTCCCGAGGAGTTCAAAGAGATGATCCAAATGTTCGGGGAGGCGTTCCCGGACGCCGAAGTCGCCATCGAGGAGATGATCGGCGAAGGCGATTTGGTCGTCTTCCGTGGCACCGAGACCGGCACCCACGAAGGCGAGTTCATGGGTCACGAGCCGACGGGCCAGACGTTCGAGATCAGTGGTCTCGCCATGCATCGCGTCGAGGACGGGGAAATCACGCAGACGTGGGCCAACTGGGACATGCTCGGCATGATGCAGCAACTCGGCGTCGTTCCGATGCCGGACGACCTGATCGAGATGACCGAATAGCCGTTCGACTTCCATTTTTCCGGCCGACGGCGAAACCAACCGGTAGCTTCCTGTTTGACACACACATAGTGATACAGGGGATGGAGAATGGGAGAGATAGCTGTCGGCGAACCAGAAGAACTGGCAACCACCTTAGAGGAGACGGAGTCGCTCGCGATCGTCTGTCATCACCAACCGGACCCGGACTGTCTGGCGAGTGCCTACGCGCTCGAATGGATCGCAACACAAAACGGCGTACACGACACGGACATCTTCTATCAGGGCCACATCACGCACCAGGAGATCCGGTCGTTCATCAGCATCTTCGACATCGAACTGAACGAGATCGACGATACCGCCTTCGAGGAGTACGACCTCGTCGCGTTCGTTGACCACTCGATTTCGGGGACGAAGGTGGAAATGCCGCCGACCGTCTCCGCCGACGTCGTCATCGACAACGTGGAATCGATCGCCGAGACGGAGGCGTCGTTCGTGGACGCGCGCCCCGAGTACGGCTCGACGGCGGCGATACTCGCGGAGTACGTGACCAACTTGAACGGGAAGCCACCTCGCTTGGTCGCCTCGGCGCTGTTGTTCGCCATCCACCGCGAACGACTGGACGACATCCGCTACCCGACCGAACTCGACTACCGAGCGGCGCTCGACCTCTTCCCGCACGCCGACATCGACCTCATCGAGGAGGTGTACGGGTCGTCGCTCACGCCCGAGACGCTGGACGCGGTGGGGCGGGCGATCCATTACCGCACTCTGCGCGGGTCCGTCCTCGTCTCCAGCATCGGGCAAACCCCCGACAGCGGCGCGCTTCCGCAGGCCGCGGACTACCTCCTTCGGCTCGAAGGCATCCGAACCGTGCTCGTCATCGGTATCGTCAACGGCGACCTCTGGCTCAGCGGCCGGTCGTTCGACCCCCGCATCGACATCGGCGCGGTCCTCAACGGGGCCTTCGCCGACTTCGGCACCGCCGGAGGGCATCAGGACCGCGCCGGGGGACAGGTCTCGCTCGGAATCTTCGCCGACAGCGACATGGACTCGCCCGCCATCAACGAGCGACTGTTCGACATCGTGTCCGAACGGTTCTTCAAAGAACTGGCGCTGGAAGAGGATTAGGACATTCGACCGTTGTCTCCGTATCACTCGTCCGTGAGCTGATTCGAGTGGACGATGACGGAGATGAGGACGATACCGGTCTCGATTTCGAGGGATTTTTCGGAAACAGTCACCACCTTACCCCGTTCGCCAGCCGTCGATTTCGCGGGTCTTCACGATGTACGCGAGAAGATAGAGGATAAGCGCGACCCACATCCCGGCAACGAAGCTCTCGACCCCGACAACCGGAACATCGACGGTAAACCTCGTTCCCCAGACGACGACGGCAAAGAGGATGATCGCAGACGCTCGCCCGGTGACGCCGATGTCCCGGAACCACTGTCCGAACCGCTTTCCTACCGTCGTGGTTCCCGCGGGACCGGCGGCGGTCCCGGTCAGGACGAATCCGGCGGCGACCCACCACCACGAAATCGTACCGAGGTCCAAGAGGCTCGTCACCGTTCCGAAACTGGAGAACAGTACTATCGTTATTTCCCCCCACGTCGGCGAGCGGTCGGGGAACCAGTCGGAAACCGTGCGGACCATGTTTGCCGAATATTCTCAACAAAACAACTAATTTCTTTCTCCGCCACTTCGTTCCGTCCCTCTCACGCGTCCGTTCCGATCCAACGACTTCGACGAAGCCCGGCGATGAGCGTCCGCCGTTCCGTCAGGGCGAAGCCGACCGCAATGACGACGAACCCGACGACGGTGTGGACGGTGATGGTCTCACCGACGATCACCCAACTCGCGATGGCGGTGACGACGGGAACCACGTATGAGACGAGCGCGGTTCGAACCGCGCCGATGCGGTCGATGAGTTCGAAGTACGCCGAATACGCCCCGGCGGTGGCGATCAGCCCCAGATAGAGGACCGAGAGCAGGAGCGTCGAACTCCACCCCGTCGAGACGTGCTCACCGAGACCCACGCTCACGAGGTGGAGGAAGAGACCGCCGAACAGGAGGCCCCAACTGGTGGTCACGAGCGTCGGAAGCGTCGTCTCGAATCGCCGCGTGAGGACGGTTCCGGAACCGAGACTGGCCGCACCGCAGAGGACGATCCACGGACCGAGTCCCGCCGCCGAGAGGAGCATGTCTGGGCTCGGTTCCGCGACGACTGCGACGCCGACGATACCGAGGACGATGCCGAACACCGAGACGACGGATAGCCGCTCGCTCGGCAACAGCAGCCACGCGAACAGCGACGCCAGTATCGGGTTGAGCGCGAATATCACGGCGGCGACGGGGCCGGGGGTCGACTGCTGGCCGAGGAAGAGGAAGGCGTTCGCTCCGGCGGCGACGAACAACCCGGCAGCACCGATGGTCAGCCAATCACCCGTCAGTTTCGGCCGCCAGTCGTCGTATCGGTAGATGACGGCCGGAAGGAGGATGACCGACGCGATGTCGAGACGGCTCGCGGCGAAGAACACCGGCGGGAGGTTGTGCAGACCGACGGAGATGGCGACGTAGGAACCGCCCCACGCCAACGCGACGTAGGCGAACAGCGCGGCGACGAAACGGGAGTTTCTCACGTCCGTTCCGACACGGGGGACGGATAAAGCGATGTTGACGGGAGCGAGGTTGGCCGGTAGGGTAACCTCGGAGACGAGAGTTCGTTGAAAAAATACGACGGCCCGTGGAGTGCCGTCGTGATGTGTATCGCAGCGATCAGTCGTCGGGGTGTTTCAGTTGGGCGCTACGCTCTTCGAGTTCGTCCTCCCGCACGGGTTGGACGTTCGTCATCGCGTCACGGTTTCGGTTCTTCCGGGACGCGATTCGTTCCGCCCGTCGCCGTTGAAGCCCGTGCAGGACTACCTCCATCCCTTCGGCTTTCGTGATGACGACCACCGCGTAGCGTTCGTCGTTCGGACGCGTGCTCGCCGCGCCGTGAGTGGGATGGCGTTGTGTGGACATGGTTACCTTCTGAGTTACCCGCTGTGTTCTATCGCACGATACGGAGAAGGTTACTCCCGTCCCCTGTAAAAGAATTGAGGCCCTACTGTTCTCGTTCGTGAAGTTCTCAGGGGCTGAAACGGATATTCGTGGTCGATCCGCCCGACTCGAAATCGGGTCGAAAGCAGGGAGTTGTCAGTATCGACTCCAGAACGTCGAGGGACGATACTCACTCGTTCCGGCGGGCGTAGGTGAGGACACCGGCACCGAGCGCTCCGAGTACGGACACCGCACCGAGTTGTTCCATCGACGGCGACGGCGATGACTCGCCGTCGCCATCCGTTCCGCCCGCATCGGACGTCGTGTCCGGCGTCGCCGTCCGACCACCAGTTGCCGACGAGCGTGACGCGGTATCCGTCGTCGTTTGCGTCGCTGTGGACCGGGTCGTCGCGGTTGTCGTGGCCCGGTTTCCCGTCACGACCCCGAAATCGGTCAGGGCGTCGCGGAGGGTGGTGATTTCGAGGTTCCGGTCCTTGGACATGCGAATCGTCTCCCGAACGCGAGCAGGCGTGAGCGTCTCCTCCCGACTGTGTCCGACGAATATCCCGAGTGCACTCTCCTTTCGTACCCTGTCGAGGAAGTCGCCGATTTCCGACGCCGACAGGTCGTCGCCGCGGAACACCGTTCGGCCGAGATGATACGGATCGAGCGATTTCCGCGGATTGAACCCGCCGTGATGCTGGTTGGCGAGCACGTCGTAGTACTCCGGAATCAGTTCCTGCACCCGTCCCTGCGTCCGTCCGAACGGGAGCACGATGGCCGAGATATCCACACCGAATCCCTCCAGCGTCCGCTTCGAATCCGCGAGCGAACGGCGGATCCGCTCGTCAGTGTAGCGTTCGGTGACGCCGTCGACCGCCATGAATCCGGTCCGAAGCGGTTTCTCGCTCACGAGGTACTCCCCCGAGGAATCCTCGCCACCGTCGGCGACGGTGAACGTCGCCGACCGATTATCGTTTTCCACCACGATTTCGTCGCCCGGAACCCGACTGTGGAAGTTCGACTCGACGTACACCTTCGTATCCCCCGGTTCGATGTCCTGCGTGACAGCGATCGCTCCCAGTGCTCGATGCCGAACCGAGTGGGACATGATCTCCCAGCCGTCGCCCTCCATCTCCCGTAACTGCTTCGGCGAGAGCCACGACGAATGCCCGATACGATCGGACACCGCCGCGATACAGCCCGGAACGCCTTCGTCCTGATGCACGGGGAACGTTTCCGTGTAATCCTCCTCCGGCGAATCGTCGTAGATGAACACGACCCGCCCGCCCGGCCCATCCGTCGAGCGGGCGGTAACGGGTGAGCTCAGGAGGGAGAGACTAACCGCGCCGACGGACGCACAGAACCCGCGTCGAGTAGATGTCGGTGTGCCGGTCACAGCACTCCCCTCGTGCAAAAATCGCGCTCGAACTCGTTCTCGGATTCGTTCGCTCGTCCGTTTCTCGGAGGCGTGCATGTCACCGCGTTGTAGCTCGTCGTTGAACGTTCGGCAGGAACCATCTCACGAGGCGAAACGGCGGAATACGAGTTTGTTATTCGCCACCTTCGGGGGGGTGTTGCAGTGCCTGAAAGGGGTATTCTACGGCCTGCAACGGAATGGTTCGAACCCTGAACCGGGGTATCTCAAACCCTGAATCGGCACAACCGATGTCTACTTCCCGACGAAACCGTCCGCACACCGCCGCCCGGCCATCGTCGAAACGTGATACTTCGGCCACAAATCAGTGGGTGGTTCGCGTCGTGCATCTCACGGAGAATGCCCGAAATTCCACGGCGACGGGTACTGGGGGGAACTGCTGGGTTGGCGTTCGCACTTGCGGGATGGGGGGCGAGCGGCGGCCGTGAGAACGAACTCGGGGTCGTCGACTCCATCGTCACCTCGACGGCGGAGTTGGAAGCCACGTTCAGGAACCTCTCGCCCGGCGAGACGGTCCTCATCACGGGAAAGAACGCACCGTATCGAACGACGGGGTGGCTCGACATCGACGTGAGCGACGTCACCGTCGTCGGTCCCGGCATCCGGACGCTCATCAAACCGGCGGCGGACGCCAACGCTGGCGGGTTCCGTATCGGTCATCATCGTCACTGCGAGGACGTCACGATTCGCGGCATCGGCTTCGACGGCAACCCCGAGGAGCAGAGCATCTTCACGAAGCTCTGTCACGGCATCATCGTCCGTGACGCCGAGAACGTCACTATCTCGGGAAACTACGTGACGCGAACGCATCCCTACCACGAACACAGCACAGGCGGGAGCGGCATCAGCGCCGAACGGGAGAGCCGGAACGTCCGCATCCTCGGCAATCGCATCGAAGACATCGGTGACAGGGGAATCCAGGTCGGCGGCACGCGCGTCGTCGTCTCCGGAAATACCGTCACGAACGGACTCGACCGCTCTATCTCCTGTGACATCTGGCGACGGGGACGCCATCGACAAGGGAAACACATCGCCGTCGTCGGCAACGTGCTGGGGAACAACCGGGAGGGCAGTCTGATCGGTCTCGGCGGCGATAAAACGCAGGGTAACGGCGGCTACGTCCTCATCGCGAACAACCTCGGCTTCGGACACCACAAGTCGTTCTTTCACCTTGGCTTCGACGGGACGACCCACGCCGTTCGAATCGCCGACAACGTCAGCGCACAGGAGAAACGGGACGACTACTCGGGTATCTCGCTCGATATCGCCCACGCGAACCACATCACCGCCGTCGACAACGACCTCTACGGCTACGGTGGTCGCGGAATCAACGTGACCGACGGCATCACCGATTTCGTCGTCGCGCGAAATCGGATTCGAAACGTCGCGAGCGACGGCATCAGGATCGACGGCGCGGAGGACGGCATCGTTTCTAGAAACACGATTTCGGGGACCGGGCGGACGGGAATCATGCTCGCCGACGCCCGGTTCGTCACGGTCGAAGGGAACCGCCTCAATGATCTCGACCGCATCGGACTCGTCGCCGCCGGTGGCGAGACGAACCACGAACTCCTTAACAACCGAATCCGAAACTACGCGGCCGGAAAGGGCCACGAAGCCGGGATGTTGGTCCGGAGTGAGGGGAATCTCGTCCGGCGAAACCGCATCTACCGGAGCGGCGGACCGGCAATCGTGGAAGGCGACGGGGCGGACAACTGCTACGAAGCCAACTGGTCCGACGTTCGGGGACCGTGGCACGTCTCAAGTCCGACGTCGCGCGTCCGGAACAACACGCCAGCGTTCGACGTTCATCGCGGCGTTGCCGTCGACGAATCGGGACACGCAACGGTGAAATTCGATAAGCCCTACGCACAGCGTCCGAAACTCACGTTCGGGCGCGTCGGTGGCGGTATTCGTGGCGTGGAGTATCGGACGGCGAAAAGCGGCGACTTCGACGGCGTGCGACTCAGCACGAACTCGCCGAACTCGAAACTCGACCTGTTCGTGGAGTCAGTCTGACCGACCCGCGGCGGCTGGTTCCCCCGCGGAAAGCCGAAGGAAGACGACGCTTCCCTCGGTTTCCTCCTCCAGTTCGTCCCACCTGTCGCGGTCGGTCGGATGCTGGTAAAACAACTCCGGCGGCACGTGTGCGCCCTTTCCCTGCGGTTTCTCGGGCATCAACACGTAGTGGCCGTCCCGTGGCCCTCGGAGGTGAACGCGGTAGTAGATCTCACCGTCCCGCGCCGTGCGCTCCTCGGCGACCCGTTCGACCGTGAACTCGCGCGGGTCCCGGAGCGGGCCGGTGTCGGTTCCGACCGTGACCGCATCCCCGCGTCGCAGTCGATAGAGCACCGATAGCAATCCGCCGCCCGCCGCCTCCCGTGCGAACTTTCGTTGTGGCATACAGAAAGGGACGTGCCGGACGGGGATAAACGAATCCGCGCCGACGGCGTCAAACGGGTGATTCCGTCCGATCCCACCCGATCCCCGCCCGAACGTTTCTGCCGACGCGGGACGAACGGGGCGTATGAAACGAACGACGACGGCGGACGCGGCGAATTGGTTCGACGTGTTGCTGGAAACCGAACGGGCACAGGCCGCCTCGATGGTGTTGTCGCCCGGACAATCGACGGGCGGACCCGAGAATCGCCACGAGGGGAGCGAACAGTGGCTGTTCGTGATTTCGGGACGGGGGAAGGCAGTCGTGGCGGGCGAGACGGTCGGCCTGTCGGCGGGCGACCTCGTCTGTATCGAGCCAAGGGAGACACACGAGATCACGAACACCGGGGAGGAACCGCTGGAAACCGTCAACCTGTACGTGCCGCCGGAGTATTGAAAACAGGATCCGACTGCGGACTACAACCGTTCGATTTTGATGAAATGACGCGTGAGGTCGGGAGCGTCCCCGGTCTCGAACAGGGAGTTGAACGAGGCGTTCGGGTCGGCGCGGAGGCGGGCGAAGCAGTCCCGACAGACGGTCGCGGAGTCCGCGGCGTCGGAGGACGACGTTCGGACGGGGGAAGAACGCCCTTCGATTTCGGTGCGGACGACGCGGAGAACGGCGTCGTCTCGGCAGCGCGAACAGGCTGAAGCGTCCGATGCGGACTCGTTGGGTGCTGACGTCTCGGGTGTCATCGCTCGTCGGGACCACGACGGTGTCGCGCAAGAGTATGCGGTTCGTACGGATTCGAGGACGGGACGGTAGCTACGTCCTACTGTCGGAAAACTGCCCCACGAAAGGGTGATGCTCCGGATCGGCCTAGCGTCACTTGGGGAAACGGAGGTGAATTTTTCGTCCTACGTGCCCCCACTGCGAGAACCATCAGGAGGAATCATGGCAGTCCAATCGCGAGACGAGAAACTACAATCCGTACCCCTCTATCAGTTCGAGGGAACGGATGTGTGGCAGGAGGGGGACGACCACGCCCGACTGCGGGGCTATTTCCCGCTGTCGCCGGGGACCCCGCAAGCGAGCGAGGTGGCGGGCGAGGACATCATGCTCGTCTGCATCGAACTCGAACCGGACAACTACCTGCCGACACACCGCGACAGCAACGAGGAGTTGTTGCACGTCACGGCCGGAACCGTCGAGGCGACGGTCGGCGACGAAACGATAGAACTCTCGACCGGGGAAATCGCGCTCGTTCCGGCCGAGGAACCGCACAGCATCCGGAACGTCGGACGGAAGGCGGCTCGTATCCTCGGAATCTTCCCGAACGACGAACTGACCGCGACGTTCGAGAAACCGATGGAACCGTTCGGCACGAACGTCATCACCATCGGCCCAGACGCCGAGATGGAGTGAGTCCGGCGGTGACTCGCCGTCTTCGGACGGCGGGTCGGCACACGCTTTTATTCCGCCCGACCCAATTTCGACCGATGCTCATCGCCCACGGTGACGACCAATATCGGTTCATCACGCAACCCGACCACGCGGCGTTGGCGGGGCAGTTCGCGGAGCACTGGGGAAACGAGACGTTCGAGCGCCCGGAGCCGTTCGCCGCGATGACCCTCGTGGCGACCACCCACGACGACGGTTGGTGGGAGTACGATCGAAAACCACACCTCGAAGACGGCGACCTCGTTAACTTCGTGAGCGTACCCGCCGACGAGTGGGTCGAATTCTACGACGGCGGCATCAGCAGCGTTGCCGAGTTGAACACCTACGCCGGACTGCTGGCGTCCATGCACGGTTCGGGACTCCGCCGCCGACGCTACGGCCTCTCCACGTCGTGGCCCGACACGCAACCCGCGTTCGAGGAGTTCGTGGCGAAGGAGGAGGAACGACAGACGAGACTGGCGGGCGAGTTGATGGAAGCCGACGAGGACGAGGAGGAACTCTCGGACGAGGACATGGAACTGCTCACCGCGCTTCACAAGCAGGGAGAACCGCCCGAGAGACCCACGAGTCGCCTCTGGTGTAACTACGAACTCCTACAAGTGTGGGACGTCCTGTCGCTGATCCTCGGGACGACCGAATCGCCGGACGAGACGACCATCGAGGACGTGCCGACGGCACCCGGCGAGGAGGTTTCCATCACGGTGAGACCGGTCGGCGACGGTGAATTCGAACTGGATCCGTACCCGTTCGACGAGTCGCCCCTGACCGTCTCCGTGGCCGCTCGAGTCGTCCCGAAGGGCGACTACGGGACGGAGGACGACTTCTGTCGGGCGTACTACGCCGGGGAGTACGAGACGGTCGAGTTCACGCTTCACGCATGATTCCGCTGCTTCACGACTTCCGCGGGGAGCGCGTACTCGTCTTCGGCGGGGGACGGGTCGGCTACCGGAAGGCCCGTCGCTTCGCGCGCGAAGCGACGGTCGTCGTGGTCGGAGCGGAGTTCACTGACGAGTTCGAAGAACTGGGCGAACACCGACAATCGGACGAGCGAGGCGCACGCACCTCACTCGTCCGGGCGCACGTCTCGCCGGGGGACGTGGATTCGTGGCTCGACAGGACGGAACCCGCACTCGTCGTCGCCGCGACCAGCGACGACGAGTGCAACGCGGCCATCGAGCGAGCGGCGAGCGAGCGCGGAATTCTGGTCAACCGCGCGGACCGGAGCGGCGAACGGGAGTCGGGAAGCGTCGTCGTTCCCGCGACGGCCCGCGACGGCGACGTGGTCGTCGCCGTCGGAACCGGCGGGCGCAGTCCGGCACTGAGCAAGGAACTCAGGAAACGGATCGAACCGGAACTGGAGGGGGCCGAAACCGTCGCGGCGGTCACGAGCGACCTGCGGGAAGCACTGAAACGAAGGGACGTTCCCCCGCACGAACGGCGCGACGCCGTTCGTGCGGTTGTCGACTCGGATGCCGTATGGAACGCCGAGGACGAGAAAAGCGCGAGAGAGGAAGCGGATGCGATCGTGGAACGAGTTTTGTAATGGTTACGGTTCGAACTGTCGGAGCGCGACGAACCGGTCCTCAGCCGATCCGTCGGCAAGCGCGTCCCGCGCTCGCTCGACGCCATCGTCGATGGTGTTCACGTCGTCGCGGGCGTACAACCGAAGTCCGGCGTTGAACGCGACGGCGTCCGCGAGGTCACCGTCGCGCTCGCCGGTGAGAACCGCCTCGGTGATTTCGGCGGAGTCGGTCGCCACGTCCTCGACGGCGAGCGCGTCGCCGTCGAAGTCCATCCCGTGGCGGTCGGTCTCGATCTCCGCGCCGTCCCACTCGACGTACGTCGTGTGGCCCGGTCGAACGTCGTCGTAGCCCTCCAATCCCTGGAACATCAGCACGCGCTCGACGTCCTGCGTTCGGCTCTCGGAGAGCGTGTTGATCATCCGCTCGCCGAACGTCGTGTGGAAGAAGCTTCCGAGATGGACCGACGCGTCAGCGGGGTTGGCGAGCGTTTCGACGGTGTTGACGAACGTCCGCACGCCGAGCGCCCGCCGGTCGTCTTCGAGGGCGGCGACGGCAGGATTGAATTGTGCTTGGTCGTAGAAACCGAAGCCGACCTCGTCCGTCATCGCGGCGCTTTCTTCGGGTGAGAGGTCGGTTTCCACGCCGAGTTCGGAGAGGACGTGCCGGTAGGCAGAGCCCTCGCTCATGGGGACGCGGTCGCCGCTGTGGGCGACGACGGGGGTTCCGGCGGCCGCCGCGACGAGTCCCGACGCGACGCCGAGGAGCGCCGTCCGGGATTTGCCGTCGTAGTTCGCGCCGCAGTCCACGGGGTCACAGTCCGGTGCCGCGATTTCGACCGACTCCTCGCGCATCGCGTCCACGAAACCGGCCAGTTCCTCGGGCGTGTTGCGCTTCCAGCGGTTCGCCACCCAGAAACCGCCGAGCGCGACGGGGGACACGTCGCACGCGAGGATTTCCCCGAAGGCGAACTTGGCCTCCTCGTAACTCATGTCGTCGGCGGACTTCGGCCCGGAGCCGACGTGTCCGACGAAGTCCCGAAACTCACGAGTCATCACTCGACACCTCGCTCCGAGACGGCGGCGTCCGCGAACGACGGCACGCCGACCGACGGCGCACCTTCGAGGAACTCGGCCACACGGTCGCGCACGGAGACGACGTCGCCGACGACGGTGACCGCGGGCGGTTCGATGCCCACCTCGTCGCGCCGCTCCACGATGGTGTCGAGCGTCCCTGTAACGGTGAATTCGTCGTCACGCGTCGCCTTCTCGATCATCGCAGTGGGCGTATCCTCGGGAAGTCCCGCGTTCCGCAGTGCGGTCACGTTGTCCGGCAGGCGACGGACGCCCATCAGGATCACCAGCGTCCCGCCCGCTCGGACCGTCGCCGCGAGTCCGTCCCAGTCGAGCGCGCTCTCGGCTTTCGTCGGGTCCTCGTGGCCGGTGACGAACGTCACGGAGGAGGCATGGTCGCGGTGGGTCACCGGGATTCCGGCGACCGCCGGCGCGGCGACGGCGCTCGAAATCCCCGGGATAATATCGAAGTCGATTCCGGCGGCCGCGAGGTGTTCTGCTTCCTCGCCGCCGCGGCCGAACACCGTCGGGTCGCCGCCCTTGAGCCGAACGACGTCCTTCCCTTCGCGTGCCAGTCGAACGAGCAGGCAGTTTATCTCCTCCTGTGTGGTTCGCTCGCCGTCCGGACCGGGTCGCTTGCCGACGTACATCCGCTCCGTGGTCTCGGGACACGACTCCACGATTCGGTCGTCCGCGAGGTTGTCGTGACAGACGACGTCCGCGTCGTCGAGTAGTCTCCGCGCCTTTACCGTCAGCAGTTCCGGATCGCCCGGTCCTGCACCAACCAAATAAACCGTTCCAGTGTGCATGCTCATGTTCGTCCTCCGCGTCGTGCGCTCCGGTACCGCGCTCGGTAGCCGTCTTCGGCGTCGTCTTCCCCGCACTCCTCCATCTTCTGAAACTCCCGTACCTTCGCGATGAACAACGAACACGGCTCCCGGCAGGGGAACTCGCCGTCCCCGCGCGGAACCGCGATTTCGTCGTCGTCCGCCGCGTCCCATTCGCGCCGCGCACTGCACTGTGAATCCACACAGCAGGCTTCGACGGCGTGGTCGAGCGCTTCGCGTCCGATGTCCCCCACGTCGGCGTACACGCCGGTTTGGCGCTCGGCCGTCTCCCGAAAGTGGCTCACGTCGAGTTCGCCGTTCCGCTCGCGGTACCAGTTCGAAATCGTCGCCGGGTAGACGAACTCGACGGCCCGCAGGAGGTCGGCGGCGTCGAGGTCCGAAAGCACCCAGCCGGTGGGAAGCGTCGACGCCGTTGCCAGCGGGCGGTACTCCCCGTCGTCCGTGAACCGCACCCGGTCGCGCGTTTCTGCGGGGTCGGCGTGGGAGTCGAGTTCGTCCAATTCCTCGTCGCGGTCCTCGACGTGCCGAATCTCGTATCGACGGCTACCGTCAGCGGTCCGCGTGGTCGTGATGGCGAGTTGCCCCCACGTTCGGGTCGCGTCGTGGTGTTCGTCGCTCCCGCCGTCCGCCAGCCAGCCCAAAAACGCATCGCGGGCCGTCTCGGCCTCGCTACGCTCGGCGTCGGCGGCCTGCTCTGTGGTTTCGACCGGCTCATCCCCGTCATCGAGCGTCGCTCGCGCTCGCTCGATGACGACGTCCGCGACGAGCGGTTCGGTTCCGACGGCACCCGAGTACCAGACCCGTTTGCCATCGACGTCGGCAGGGACGGGATACCCCGATTCGGCGTCGTCGGTCAGACCGATGTCCTCCGGGATGTCCTCTTGGGTGTGGTAGCCGTCGGCGACGAACAGCGGGACGACGACGAGTTCGTCGCTCTCGAAGTGATCGGTCAGGTCGTCGATGTACGGCGCTTGGTCCATGAACAGCGCCCGCACCTCGTCGAAGCGCTCGCGTGCTTCGAGACCCGCGACGTGGTCGCGGGTCGCCTTCGCGCTCCTCGGGTTTCGTTCGGTGCCGTGGCCGACGACGGCCAGTCCGACGCCGTCCCCGACGCTCGGGTCGTCGGTGACGTGTTCGGCACGTTCGACGATGACGTCGGCCATCGATTCGTGGGTCCCGACCGGGTCGGCGTAGCGAACTCGCTTGTCCACGTCGAGGTCCCATTCGTCGGTGAGCCGAAGTTCACGGGGGAGCACCTGCTCCGTGAAATACCCCTCGCTGGTGAAGAGGGGAACGACGACTACGTCGGTCGATTCGACCGTTCTGAGGACTTCGCGCAGTGACGGTGCTTCCTTCCAGAAGGCTTCCCGAACCTCCGCGAAGCGGTCACGGGCGCGTATCTCGTCGGCGTGGTCGTAGACGGGTCTCGCCGACCCGGCGTTCCGGTGTGAACCGTGACCAACCAGTACGAGCGCCGTGTCCTCGATCATTCTTCGGGTTCTTCGTCCTCCTCGTCCCGTCGGTCGGAGAGGTGCTCCCAGATTTCCGTACATCCTGCACCATCAGGGACGTCTTGTAGGTGGTCGTCGTCTTGAGATTCGTTTCTGTGGCATTCGCTCACGTGTTCCTTAGTCACTGATTGTCACACCCCATTGTGAAACTACCGCTGTCGGTTCGACAACGGACTCGTCCACGAGTCGGCGTGTCGCTACATCACTGATATTCATCAGGACACCCTATGACGGGAATCCCCTAAATCGCGTCTCTACCCGTAATTCCGGCCACTGCTCCCACATACCGGTAAGAACCACTGCTATCTCCGACTCCCGTATTCCGGCAATTCGTGCAGGAAATAGGTTGGCCGTGTAGGTATCGAGTGTTCCGCCCGTTTCGACGCGTCAGGCGATTCGGCGGGGATTGCGTCCGCCGATGTATTGAGGGTTCGGAGACGCGGAGATAGGGCATGGTAACTGCGGTTCGGACGCTGGACGAGGGTGCGTGGGTCAACGTGAACAATACCCGAATCGTCGGCGTAAGCGATATCTGGCCGCTCGTGGACCACGACGTCTGTGATTGTGATACCGCGTTGTTCCTCGTCGAGGTGTTCACCGACATCGGAGTGGACGGTCCGTGGGTGGAAGCCCGTGCGGCAGGACAGTGCATCGGCTGTGGGGAACGGGGCGCGACGGGGTGGCTTCGAATCGGACGCGCCGACGGAGACGAATTCCGCCCCATCGACTACGAAGGGGGCCAACGGCCGTCGAACACCCGGTTCTCGGAATAAGGAGTGGGGCGCTGCCATGTCTCCGCGATACTTGCCGCTTTTTCCGACCCCCGGCGGGCATTGACGCGGGGATGGGGTGTTTAGGCGTGTGTGCTGTAGCGATTCCCATGCCGACCGACGTAGAGAAATGGAAGGACGATATCTATGGGGAAGAGATCAAGGACCACATGCGTCGATTCGCCGAGGAGGGCTGGGAAGCCATCCCGGAGGACGAACACGACGAGTGGTTCGAGCGGTTCAAATGGTGGGGGCTGTACCACCAGCGCGACGGCCAGGAAAGTTACTTTATGATGCGCATCGGGCCGCCGAGCGGCTACCTCGAACCCGGTCAGCTCCGGGTCATCGGGGAGATCGCCCGCGACTTCGCCACCGGCCCGGCCGCGAACCCGGAGTTCGGCAACGGCTACGCCGACGTGACGACGCGACAGGCCGTCCAACTTCACTGGATAAACATCGAAGACGTGCCGAAGATCTGGGACCGCTTGGAAGACGCCGGTCTCTCCACCAAGCAGGCCTGCGGTGACTCGTGGCGGAACATCGTCGGCTGTCCGGTCTCCGGAAAGGACAAACGAGAGTTCGTGGACGCGGTTCCCGTCGTCAAGGACCTCAACGAGAACTTCAAGGGCAACCCCGAATACGAGAACCTCCCCCGGAAGTGGAAGGTGTCGGTGACTGGCTGCCGCGAAGGCTGTGGCCAGGGCGACATCAACGACATCGGAATCGAACCCGCCGAGAAGGAAATCGACGGCGAGACCGTCCGCGGGTTCAACGTCCGCGTCGGCGGGGGTCTGGCGGGCCGCGAAGCGCGCTTCGCCCGCGACATCGACGTGTTCGCCGAACCCGACGAGGTCGTCCCCGTCCTCGGTGGGCTTTCGGGACTGTTCCGCGACTACGGTAACCGCGACAACCGCCGCCGCGCCCGCATCAAGTTCCTCGTGGACGAGTGGGGGCCGGAGAAGGTCCGTAAGACGCTTCAGGAGGAGTACGTGGATTTCTACCTCAAGACGGCGGGCGACGACCTACGCGAGGAGTACTCGTACAACGCGGGCGTCCCGGACGACCACGGGCACGCCGACCACGTCGGCGTGCACGAGCAACCCGACGGGAACTACTACGTCGGCTTGAACGTCCTCGTCGGCCGCGTCGGTGCCGAGGAAATGATCGAACTGGCCGACATCGCCGAGAAGTACGGCTCCGGCGAGGCGCGACTCTCCCAGCGCCAGAACATCATCCTGACGGACATTCCCGAGGAGAACCTCGACGCCCTGCTCGACGAACCCGTCCTCGAACGCTACAGCCCCGACCCGCACCCGTTCCAGCGCGGTTCCATCGCCTGTACGGGAACGGAGTTCTGTTCGCTCTCCATCGTGGAGACGAAGAACCGCCAAGTGCGTCTCTCGCGCTGGCTCAAGGAGAACGTGGAACTTCCGGACGACGTTGAGAACTTCCACATTCACCTCTCCGGCTGTACCGCGTCCTGTGCTCAGCCGCAGATCGCCGACATCAGCCTGCGCGGCATGAAGACGCGCAAGGACGGCGAAACCGTCGAAGCCCTCGACATCGGCGTCGGCGGCGGACTCGGCAAGGAACCGAGCTTCGCGACGTGGATCCAGGAGCGCATCGCCGTGGACGAGGTGCCCGGCGCAATTCGCAACCTCATCGACGGCTTCGCGGCCCGACGCGAGGACGGCCAGACGTTCCGCGAGTTCGTGCACTCGCTCCACGCCGAGGAACTCGAAACCCTCGCCAGCCCCGAGGAGACCAGCTACGAGGACCCGTACATGCACAACACGAAGAAGACGTGGTACCCGTACGCCGAGGACGACGACATGGACGCCAGTCCGGCCCCCAACAGCCCGGCCGACCCGATTTCCGGCGATGACTGAGCGTAGCAAAGGAGTCCCGGAAGCCAGCGAGTCGCAGCGCCGAAGGCGACCGTCTCGCGCGGTTTCGGGGGATGACTGAGATGGCGGACCGCGTCCTCTCGGTGAACGCCTACACCACGTTCGACCTGCTCGACGCCGTCGCGGAGGGCCACGGCTGGACGGACGAAGCAATGGCCGTGTTGAACGTCAAAACGCCGCGGAAGAATCCGGACGAAGTCCTGCTCCAACTCGAACTGGACAACGGCACGCTGGACAACCTCCCGGCGCACGCCGACACGGTGTCGCTCTCGCCCGACGAGGCGCGGACGCTCGCCGGGGAACTCGAACGCTACGCCGAGAAGGTCGAGGACGCGCAGGCTTAGAGGTTGTAGTGGAAGTCACACGAGGTACAGCGAAGCGAGTCGTTCTTCCGAACGATGACGCCGATACCGCACTCCGCACAGACTCCCTCGTACGCGACTGAGCCCGCCCCCCTGCGGAGCATCTCGTCCCGGATCCGTTCCATCTCGGCGATCTTTCGTCGCTGTTCGGTTATCTGCCGCTGAAGCCGCGCGAGTTGCTGGAGTTGCCGCTCTTTCTCGGTTCTGCCTGCCGATCGTCGCACTCGTGTTCGCATATGCTAACCACCATGTGAACGAAGGAGTGCGACAGACATTAACTAGCACTCATTGTTTGCAAGGTATTCATTACCGTTTCGCATATCGATCGATAGTCAGGTTGGACGGTGTTCGTTCTACGGGGTGGCGAATGACGACCTCAAAGCATATGCTGAGTGTGATTAATCTCCCGTATACGGATGGGATATCTCTCACGTCGTGCTGTTCTGGGGGGCGTCAGTAGCTCCCTGATTGCCGGTGCTGGATGCCTCTCGCGCTCGAAGCCCGAACCGAAATCGAGAATCAACTTCATCTCCATCAAAAACAAGCGAAATCACGCGGTCGATGTCCACCTACGGGTAAAGGATGCATCGAAGATTGTACTGGCAGAGACTCATCACCTGGAGACGTACTCGGGTATGTCGCCAAAATCGTCCGTCTACTACACCGAACGCCCAGTCAAGCATTCCGGCCGTTACGTCGTCATGGTCTCGGTGGACGATACTCCGGTAACCGTCGATACGACCACACAGGTCCATGGCAAGACGGATTGTGTGGGGATAATTTTCAGGATAGAACCCGGTTCTGGCTTGTATTACGAGAGCAAAGCAGTGCAGCACTGCTAATTGGACGCTTCGTCCCCACGAAGTGCCGTAGCTGTGTCGGTACCTGTTCCTCCCCATATCACGACACCAAAAAAAGCGAGAATCGAGTTAGTTCAGGGTTCGAGCAACACTTTCGTCACGCCTTCTTCACGGCTGTCGAATCGCTCGTACATCTCGGGCGCGTCATCGAGTTCGACGCGATGTGAGACGACGAAACTCGGGTCGGCGCGGCCCTGAATGATGAGGTCGCGGAGTTGGCGGTTGTACTCCTTGACGTTACATTGTCCGGTCCCGACCTTGAGACCCTTCTCGAAGAACTTCCCGAAGTCGATGCCGAGGCGGCCCTGTGCGGCCATCTCGTCCGGTGCTCCGGGGTCCGAGGGGACGTACAGGCCGGGGACGCCGAGTTGTCCGGTCGCCCGGACGACCTGAATCAGTTGGTTGAGAACCACTGCGGGGTTCTCCCGTGCCGGGTCGTAGGCGTCGTCGCCCACGTCGGTGTCGGGGTCCACGGCTTGGTATCCGACCGCGTCAACGCCTTTGTCCACGCCGCTGCCGTGGATGTTCTTGATCTGCTCGACCGGGTCGCTCTCCTCGAAGTTGATGGGCGTCGCATCACAGTGCTTCTCGGCGAGTTCGAGTCGACTGTCGACCCTGTCGACCACGTAAATTTCCGCCGCGCCCTTGATCTTCGCGCTGTAGGCGGCCATCAGTCCGACCGGGCCAGCACCGAAGATGGCGACCGATTCGCCGGGTTGGAGGTTCGCCAGTTCGGTCCCGTGCCATCCCGTCGGGAAGATGTCCGCGAGCAGGATGAACGAATCCTCGTGTTCCGTCCCTTCCGGGAGTTTGAGCGCGTTGAAGTCCGCGAACGGCACGCGGAGCCGTTCCGCCTGTCCGCCCTTATACGGCCCCATTGCGACGTATCCGTACGCCCCACCGGCGAAGCCAGGGTTCACGTTCAGGCAGAACCCAGTATAGCCGTTCTCGCAGTTCTTACACACGCCACAGGCGACGTTGAACGGGAGGACGACGCGGTCCCCCTCTTCGAGCGTCGTCACGCCGTCGCCCACTTCGTCCACGATACCCATGTTCTCGTGACCGAAGACGATGCCGGGGTCGGCGTCCGTCCGTCCCTCGTACATGTGGAGGTCCGACCCGCAGATGGCGCTCGTGGTGATGTCGATGACGACATCGTTCGGGTGTTCGATTTCTGGTTCGTCTACTTCTTCGACTTCTACGTCGTGCGGTCCTTGGTATACGACCGCGTCCATTGACATATGTTTCCACCCCAAAGAGGGCACGCCATTCTCACGTATGTCGTTATTCGAATTGATATGGTATCTTCGGCGTGAACAGAGCCCCCAAACCACTCCTTTCCGCCCGAAAATTGTCGAACAGTTGTCCTACCTGGGTGGGAATGGTTGCCGGTACCGAACGATCACTATGAGGGCAAGCGGTTTGGAAAAGACGCCAGCGATTCCGCATGGCCGTACCGTTCGATTACGTTCGGGTCTTGGGACTGCTCTTCCCTTCGTCCAACGCGGACGAGATGGTCCGGCAGAGGTCCATTCTCCGTTCGACTTCCTCGTGCCCCCAGTACCGGACGGTCTCGCTTCGCGCTTCGTAGGCCAGGATCCCACAGTCCTCCAACATCGGGAGATGAATGTGGTGAAGCCGAATCAACGCCGTTTCGTCGCTACACCCCTCGTCCGCAAGTAGATCGATAAGTTCGTCCATCGAGGCGATCCCGTTGTTCGAGAGATACTCACAGAGTACACGTCGCTGTTGGTCCGAGAGAATTCGCTCCACGGTTCCGGTGGGGAGCGAACTGTCACACTCCTCTTCCGGATGGTTTCGACTCGTGTCTAAATGGGTGTCGTTTGGTTGCTCCGAGTCGCTCATCATCTCTTACGAACTGTTCTGAGGGTACCAGTCCTTTGCCTCAATACTGAGGTATCGAACTCAGACGATACCCGACTGTCCCGCGAACAGCAGCGTGAGGAACTTCCGCTCGGCCGCTTGGAGGTGTTGATGGAACGTCGGTGAGGAGATGTCCAGCGTTTCGGCCAACTCCTTGCCGGAACTCGCACGGGGATAGTCGAAGTATCCCGCGAGATACGCTGCGTGGAGAATTTCCGCCTGTCGCTCGGTGAGCGTCTCGCTGAGTTCGTGATAAAAGCCGGACGTCGAGTGAAACGGTCGTTCGCGGGACTGCTTCGAGAGCAGGTTCCCTTCGGAGTACACCGACTCGACTGCGTCCAAGAACGGACGGATACGGGTGTTTCCCGGCACTTCGACGACGATGCTTCCCTCACCGTCCGTTATCGACCCGCGCAGGACGTACGCACCGCGTTCGATGAGCGCTTGCGCGATCGTCGCCGTACGGTGAAACGCGACCTCCAGCATGGCTTCCTCGTCCCGCTTTTGAACCAGACGAGCACGTTCGACGATCGATGATTCGGACGCCCGTTCGAGTATCCGCTCCGGCGAAACGCCGCTCGCGGTAACGTAGAAGATGTACGTTCCGTCGCTCGACGGAACCACCCCATCGAGGTCGAGCGAACACTCCAACTCGTCGGACGTCGTGACGAAAAACGACTCCGTGTTCGTGAGCGAGAATTCGAGTTCGACGACACGATCGGAGTAGAGGAGTCGCTTGCTTTCGACCGCGTTGATGGCGTGACCGATGGTTTCCCCCAACTCGCTGAAAACGTCCCGCTCGCGCTCGCCCACGACGGCCGGATCGTCGGTATAGAGGGTCAATACCCCGTACGTGGTCTCCCCATAGACGATCGGAATGTAGGCTGCAGAGTTGTATCCTTGGTCGAGCGCAGCATTCCGAAGGGACGGCGGGAATGACGGATCGGACTTCACGTCTTCCACGATCTGGAGTTCCCCTGTCCGAAGCGCGAGTGCGGCGGGTCCCTGTCCGCTCTCCGCGGTGTTCTCCGGCATCGCGTCTAGATATTCGTCGTCGATTCCGGCGGCCGTTTGGACGAACATTCCTTCTTCGGTAGACGACCCCATAGCGATGAACGCACCGTGATAGGCGTCCGAAGCGGCCAGTCGCTCGCAGACGGTTCGTTCGATCTCTTCGCGTGACGGCGCGGCCACGAGCGCTTGGTTGATATCCCGAACGATGGCGTTGATACGGTTCAGCGTCGTCAACTCGTCGCGCTGGCGGGCGACGTCGCGCTCGCGTTCCGCGCGGGTCAAGGCGGCTTCGGTGTTCGCCGCCAGCACACGCATCAGGTCGAAGTCGATTCGGTCGAAATCCCGCGGCGACGGGGACGCCGTGATGAACACTCCGTGTTCGCCTAACGGAGTAATGATGGCGCTTCTCATCGGCGTGTCCCGCTGTGCCACGTTCGGCGTCGTCTGGAAGTCGGAGATCACCCGCGGTTCACCCGTCTCGAAGACCGTTCCGACGAGGTTGTCGTCGAGCGCGTACGTCGGAACCGCGTCGTTCAACAATTCCTCGACCGTGTCGGTCAGCACCTCGGGTTCGAGTACGTCCCTGTCTTCCGCGTGGAGATAGATACCGGAAGCGGGCAGGTCGAGCACGTCGACGGCCGTTTCCACTGCGTGCTGGCAGATGAGCTTGGGTGATGAGGTTTCGAGCAGTTCGTGCGTCGTCTCGTGAAGCGAACTGAGCGCTTCTTCACGTCGTTTCCGGTTGCTGATGTCGTGAAATATCCCCTGTGCGACCCGACGACCGTTCAGTTCGGTACTGGTCGAGTTGATGGCGATGGGGATTCGATTCCCGTTCGAATCGATCACGGACATGTTGTGATCGTCAGGGGTCGACTCGTCGAGGTCATGCCTCCGCTCGAAGAGGTTCTTGTATCGCTCCAACTCCCCTTCCGGATGGAGATCGGACTGGTGCATTCCGACGAGTTCCTCTATCGGTCGGTCGAGGAGTTCGGCCGCCGCTCGGTTCGCTTCTAGGATCTTGCCCGTCTCTACGTCGGCGAGGAAAATCGCGTCGGGTGCGGCCTCCACCAGCGTTCGATACTTCTCGGTCGCGATTTCGAGTTCGTTCTGCTGACGCTTTCTGTCGGTGATATCGCGCAGTGTCGTGGTAAACAGCGTTCGATCGTGATACCGGTGCCGACGGAAGGAAAACGACATGGGAAACTCCTCGCCGGTCCGGCGGACTCCGGTTCGTTCGAGGCCGGTGTATTCGGTGGACGTGTCGGCATCCTCGACTTGCTCACGGAACTCCGCAAAATACTCGTCGCGGTGACGTTCCGGAAACAGCCTCCGTATCGACTCCCCGAGGAGTGTGTCCACGTCGTAGCCGAACATTCGACCGGCAGCCTCGTTTGCGAACACGATGGTTCCGTCACCGGATACCGTCACCACCGCATCGAGCGCGTCTCGGACGATATGCTTGAAAAAGGCGGCTTCCTCTCCCGTTTCCGTTTCGACGAGCGAGGAGTTCGCCCGAGCACTATCGTCCGAACGGAACGGTTCAGACATCGTTGGGATACGCACGGGTAGAGGGTGTAATAGACTTTTGCTCGAAATCGGACCGATCGGTCGTTGGAATACGCCTACTGGAGGGGATATAAAAGACTTGTATATACGAGTGAAAGCCACTGGGTGCTGGCTGGACGTTACTCTACATGAACACGCTCGTCGAAGTGGCGATTCCCGTCGCGGATTTCGCCCTGGAAGAGACGTTCGTATCGGTCCCGGAGGCCCGGTTCGAACTCCTTCCCACGATCTCGTACCGATCTGAGACAGGCCCGCCGCTCCTCCGTGTGAAAAGCGACCGAGAGGTCGCCGACGTGCTCCGAACGGATCCGACCCTCGCTTCGGTGAAAACGATCGTTTCGGACGCGAGTTCGACGCTCTTTGCCGTCCGCTGGACATCGACGCCGCAGTCCGTCTTCGAGACGATCCTCGAAGATGATGTCGTCATCAGTCACGTTTCCGCCACGAAACGACACTGGACGTTTCGGTTCCGAACCACCACCCGAGAGGTGGCATCGAGGCTGTATCATCGGTGTACCGACTGTGGTATCTCGATGGAGATTCGACGGCTTCAGCAACTGGACGGCGTTTCCGGGGAGCAGATCGACTTCAGCGAAGAGCAATTGGAAGTGTTGCAACTGGCGTTCGAGCACGGGTACTACGACATTCCACGCGGAATCACGGTCGGCGAACTGGCGGACAGAATCGGGGTCTCACACCAGGCGGTGTCCGAACGGATCCGACGTGCACACGATCAACTCATCGGGAATTCGATACCGACGTAACGTTTCTATCGGCCGATTTCCGGTTCGGTCGTGATCTCGGGACCGACCGCGAGTGCCCCACGGACTAACGTGTCGTGGGCGCGCCGAAGCCGCTCCGACACCGCCTGTTGGCTGATGCCGAGTTCGTCCGCGAGGTCGGCCATCGAACTGGTGCGTGGGACGTCGAAATATCCGCGTTTAGTGGCGAGGGCCAACACTGCATACTGTTCTTTCGTCAAGCCGAACTGGCCGTGTGGAAAATCCGTGAGCGGGTAGATGCGGTCGATGGTCATCGTCAACTCCCGTTCCTTGCAATGGTCGTGCGTGCGTGAGAACGAGTCCCTGTCCGGAAACAGCGCCCGCATCTTCCAGCGTTCGCTCGTCCCGTTGGCGTTGAGGATCGCTCCGTTCTCCTCAACGAGGATTTGAATCATGACCTCGATGGCGTCGATCCAATCCATCCGATACAGGCTCGTCCCGTCGAACGTGGACACTCGTTCCAGGTTCTCCGTGCTCGGGTCGGTGGCGAGCGCCTCGTCGACGGTTTCCATATCGTTGTTCGACACCCAGAGGTACGGAAATGCGCGGTCCGCGTCGTGTGCCACCAATCGGATGATTTCGAACGTGGCGGTTGGAACCGCGCGAAACGTCTCGGCGAGGACGAACTCGTCCGTCGGTAGGGTGAATTCCACGACCGTGCTCATTCAAACATGCTCCCTGAATATGTCACTCTCCGTCACCGGCTACGGGTTTGCAGTCAACTACCATCTACTATTGGGCTCCGGTTGCAACCCGTTTATGAACGTTCGTATCGCTCGGTTTGTTCGACGACATCGTGGAGCAGTCGTTTGTTCACGATGTCCACGTTCTCCGAGAGCCACACGCGCGGGTCTCCGGCGAGGTCGTAATCGACGATCCCGAGTAAACCGAGGTTCGGGAGATGTACGCGAACTATCCGTTCACGGATCGATTCAGTATCGCCATCAACCGTCGCCGCGACCGTTTGGGTGATTTTCGTCAGCGGAACCGTCGTTTTCTCCTCCCGGAAGAGCGTGTAGATGATGAGACGCGATTCTTCGTTCGCGAGAACCGAAAAAAGCCGAGTGACGGAGTCCGTGGTATCGATGACGAGCGAGGAGGTTCGGTAGGACTCGTCGTCCTCGGTGGGTGGCGGTTCAGATGACAGGGGTGACGACTCGGAGGGATCCATTCACACGGATTACTATCAGTATCGGCATTCTTTCTCTGGTTTCGTTTTCACCCTCTTTTAGAGGGGGCGGCTCTCAACACACAACCCTCGGTGCGACGGGTGCCGAAAGGAAGCCGCCGCCGAAATGATTGCAAATGTGAATAACGATTATACGTGCAGTCTACGACATACGTCGTGATGACTGGTCACAATCTGCATGATTATGACAGCGAGCGGGAGACGTTCGAGTGGGACGACATCTATGCGGACGCCGACTGGAACGCGCCCGAACGGTTGAACATCGCGCACGAGGTTTGTGACCGCCACGCGAACGACCGGGGGAAGGTAGCACTGTACTATGCGGGCAAGAACGGCGAGCGCGAGACGCTCACGTTCTGGCAACTCGCGGAGCGATCGAACCGTTTCGCAAACGTCCTCTCGGAGCACATCGATTCGGGCGACCGCGTGTTCTCCTACTTGCCGCGGATTCCCGAGCACTACGTCGCGCTCATCGGGACGCTCAAGGCGGGCGGCGTCTGGGGCGGCATCAACGAACGGTTCGGTCCGGATGGCATCGCCTATCGACTGGACGACTGCGATGCGAAGGTGGTCATCACCACGCCGGAAAACAGGGAGACGATGGACAAGGCGCTCGAAGACGCCCCATCGGTCGAACACGTCATCGTCATCGGGGAGCAGCGAACCGGGACACAACGGGACGACATCGACTACCACTCCGAGATGGCGAACGCGAGCAAGGAGTTCGAGATGGCCGAGACGGGTGGCGAGGATAACGCGCTGCTCTACTACACGAGCGGCACGACGGGACTGGCGAAGGGCGTCCTCCACAAACACCGCTGGGTCGCGGGCGTCGCCGCGACCCAGAAGTTCGCCGTCGATTTGCAACCAGGGGACTGCTACTGGTCCACGGGCGATTTGGGGTGGTTGACCGGGCCCATCAACACGCTCGGCGCGTGGTTCTGGGGGGCGACCCAGTTCACCTACGAGGGCGAGTTCGACCCCGAAACGTGGGCGGACCTGCTGGACGAGTTCCCCATCTCGGTGCTGTTCAGCGTCCCGACGGCCTACCGCATGCTCCGCGAGAACGAGTCCGTGCTGGAGGGCGTGGACCTCGACCTCCGTCACGCGCTCTCCATCGGCGAACCGCTGTCGGCGGGCGTGGTCGCGTGGGGCGAGGACACGCTCGGCGTCACCATCCACGACACCTACGGCCAGACCGAGACGGGCAACATGATCATCAACAACTACCCGACGATGGAGGTGCGGCCGGGAAGCATGGGTAAGCCGCTGCCGGGCATCGAGGCCGCCGTCGTGGACCCGGAGACCGGCGAACCGCTGGAACCCGGCGAGACGGGCGAAATCGCCGAACGCGGGAACTATCCGTGTTTCTTCGCTGAGTACTGGAACAAGCCCGAGAAGACCGCGGATTGCTTCGTGAACGACTGGTACCTCTCCGGCGACCTCGGTCATCTGGACGAGGACGGCTACTTCTGGTTCGAGGGGCGTGCCGACGACGTCATCCTGAGCGCGGGCTACCGCATCGGTCCCTTCGAGGTCGAGAGTTCGCTGGGCGAACACCCCGCCGTCGCGGAGGCCGCCGTGGTGCCGAAACCCCACCGCGAACGCGGCAACATCGTCAAGGCCTACGTCGTCCCGAGCGCGAGCGCGGACCCGTCGGACGAACTCGTCGAGGACATTCAGAACCACGTCAAACAGGAATTGTCCGCCCACGAGTATCCCAGGGAGGTCGAGTTCGTGGACGAACTGCCGAAAACGGTGACCGGAAAGATTCGCCGGACGGAACTGCGCGACCAAACCGAGGATTAGTTCTTCGGGACGAATCGGGCGACGACCAACACGTTGTCGTCGTCCCAACCGCCGATATACACTGCACCGTCGTCGACGGCCAGGCCGCCTTGGAACTTCATGCCGGATTCCTCGTCTCGCCACACGCATTCGCCCGTCTGCGGGTTCAGCACGCCGAGTGTCTCCCCGCCGCTGAAAAACTCGACCGGAAGATAGATCCTGTCGGAACTCGCGGCGATGACGCCCGTGTATCCCAATTTGTCCTCGTCCGAGGACCAGCACGCAGTCCCCTCTTCCGCTGTAAACGCGTGCAGTGTCGAGGTGTCACCCCGTCCTCCACCCGCGTACACGTGGCCACCGTCCACAGCGATGATTTCGACGTTTTTAGCCCGGCGTTTCCAGCGTTTCTCCCCCGTTTTCGCGTCGAGGGCGTGCACGTGCCCGTCTTCCGACCCGGCGTAGACGGTACCGGCAGCGACCGCGATGTCACAGGAAACGCGACCATCTGTTTTGTAGCGCCACCTCCGCTGCCCGGTCTTCGCATTCAGCGCGTAGACGTAGGTGTCGTCGCTCCCGACGTACACGACACCGTCGGAGATTGCCGGTGTGCTCTCGGTTTGGAGGCCGCTTGTGAACCGCCATCGTCGTTCCCCCGTCTTCGTGTCGAATGCGGAGAGGAACAGGCGTCCGAAGATGAACACCGTGTCCTCGGTCACCTGTATCCTTCCCGAGATTCTGCTGGATTCGGCGGTCAGTTCGGTCGTCCACACGCCATCGCCGGTTTCCGTGTCGAGCGCACGAAGCGACTCGTCGCTCACCATGAACAGCCGATTTCCGGCGACCGCCACCCGCGAATTCACCGGAATGGTTACTCGCCAGCGATGCTCCCCCGTCTCCGCGTCCACGGCGTGCACTTCGTCGTCGTAGTTGGTCGCGTAGACGGTTCCGTTCGCGACGATGGGGTCCGGGGCGGCCGCGTGCCCGCCCGTCGTAAACGTCCAGTCGAGTTGCAACGGCGGCCTCGGACCATCTGCGGACGGCACCGAGCGCGTGTTCTTCGAGCCACCCGACGCACTCGGCCATCCCGGTGTTCCGGGGGTTACGTCCGAATCGATGGCGCACTCCGCGGGTGGTTTCGGAGTCTTCTGCTTCGAGTGGCCCATCAGACCGGAGCACCCGGCACCGAGGGCGATTCCGCCCGTAACGAGGAACGCGCGGCGGTTCATGCGTCCCCATCCGCGAACCGGATGATGCTCCCGTACTCCGTCGCCACGAACACCGCGTCTCCCGCGATTGCGGGGCCTTCGAGCGTGGCGTTTTCGTTGGTATCGGAGAGGAAGAATTGACTGTCGTCCTGATTCCCGAGGTCGCCCCACAACTTTTCGCCGGACGACGAGTCGAGCGCGCCAGCACCGATGTACACCGTTTCGTCGGTGACGACTGGCGCGCTCTCCATCGGGACACGATGTTCCATCGTGGCCATTGAGGCCCGGTTCACGAACCGCCACTGTTCGGTACCATCCTCGGCGGAGATTGAGTAGACGTTTTTCGCGCCGATGTAGACGCTTCCGTCGTGGACTGCAGGCGCACTTACCGGTCGGCGGTAGCCGAACGCGAACTGCCACCGTTTCGTTCCATCTGACGGATCGACTGCGTGGAGCGAGGTATCGGAGACGAAGACGGTTCCGTCCGCGACGACCGGCGCGCGCGGCGGTTCGTAACTAAACCTGTCCTGTGAAAATTCGTACCGCCAGCGTTCTCCCCCGTCGTCGCGGGAGAGCGCGAGAAGGTTGCTGCTGGTCGTACGGCCGTTCTGTCCGATGCCGGTCGAGACGTACACCGTGTCGTCCGTAACGGCCGGTTTCGACCGAATCCACCACGTTTTCTCGGAAAAGAACGACCCGAGCGTTCGTTGTCCGTACCGCCATTCGAGCTTTCCGTCCGTCCGCCGAAACGCGTGAACCGACCCGTGTCGGTCGCCGACGTAAACGTTGCCTCCCGCGACGGTCGGGGTTCCCACGGGTGCGCTCGTCGTTGTTCTCCATCGAACCGCACCCGACGCGGCGTCGAACGCCGTCAGCGCGCGGTCGGCCGACCCCGCAAATACGAGTCCGTCGGCGACCGCTGGCGTTCCGGTTCCTCCCTTCGGAAGCGTTGCCGACCACTTCGTTTTTCCAGTCGTTGCGTCGAGGGCGTACAGTTTGCCGTCGGCATCGATGGTGAATCCGCTGGGAAGTCCAGTCGCGACGAATACCGTTCCGTTCGAAACGATGGGACTAGAGGTCGTCCCATGGAGTATGTTCTTTTTCTCGTCCTCCGATTCGACGCGTTCCCACAGTTTCCACACGTGCATCGGTGGGTTCGTTCGCGGTGCGCTCTTGGAGCGGGTGTAGCCCGTGTTCGTCGGCGTCCCGTGGGCGACCGGCCACTCGTCCGATGGCCAATCGAGCGCCGCGGTCGCGGGTGTCGAGCGGGAGGAAGCACACCCGGAAACGGCGGTCACGCCACCGGCACCGAGACCGGCGAGGAACCGCCGCCGAGTGGGACGCTGGAAGGGCATGTCAGTTGTGCCGATTATTACGGCCCCTATATGAGCTTTCTGTGCGCCACCTCGTCCCTCTGATAAATTGATCGCCGCCAGTAGCTTGATACTCCTATCAACCGATGACCCTTTTCATCCGACCCATGTCACAGAACAGACGCCCGATTTACATCGGCACGGAACCGGACGACGCGACGTGTGAACGCCACGGACAGATGGAACAACAAGCGCCGGTCGTCACCTTCGACGGCCACATTCACGCCCTCACGAAACCCGTCTCCGTCTGTAACTGTCCGGAGTGCTGTCTCGAAATCGCCCGCGAGAGCGGCGGTCCCAGCCAAACCGAACAGGACGCCTTCGAGTCGTGCTGGCGACAGTTGGTGGACGCGGAGTGGCGAAACGGTCTCCAACGGCTCTTCATCGACCTCGGACGCGGCGCGGTCGAGGACGACACCATCCACATCCACGAGAAACTGGACGCCGAGGAGATTCCGAACTACCTGCGCGATTCCGAGGAGTGGACCGTCCAGACGATGGGAAATTCGAGCGCGGAGTGAACGTCGCGGCGAAATCACCGATTCCACCCGATACACTGAAGCAGAGAGCGATTGTCCGGATTCTGTGGTTCGTTTTCGTGGTACGGAGAAAGCGACCACTCGGAGATTCGCCATGACACCGCTGTCCCTCGACTCGTTCCGACCCGTTCCGTTGCTTCCCATCCCGGGAGCCAGGGTCCTGCAATCGACGTTTCTACTGGTGGTTCTCGTCTTCGCCGTGTGGTTTCTCTGGCGGATCGCCCCCAGATTGAAGCGTCGAACCGACCCACGCGCGGTGGACGTCTTTCTCCTCGTCGTGAGCGGCATCGTCGCGCTCCTCATCGGCCAGTATGCGTTGTCGCTCTGGCCGAGCGCACAACCGAACGCGCCGAACGTCGACCTACGGTCCACCGGTATCCGCGTCCTCATCACGGTCGGCGTCGTCGCGGCGGCCTACATCGGATCGGGCATGCTCGTCCGGGCCGTGGATCGATTTACCACGGAAACCGGCCAACTCACGGGACATCAGGGTGAGGTGTTCTCCCGCCTCACCGAGGTCGGCGTGTACCTCCTCGCTGCGCTGTTGTTGCTGAGCGTCTGGCAGGTGGACATCCGTGCGTTCCTCATCGGCGCGGGATTCCTCGGCATCATCATCGGTCTCGCCGCGAACGAAACATTGAGTGCTCTCATCGCCGGGTTCACGCTCATGTTCTCGCGGCCGTTCGAGATCGGGGACTGGATTCAGGTGCCGCTGGAAGACGGGACGAGAACCGACGGCATCGTCACCGACATTACGCTGTTTTCCACACGAATCGAGACGTTTTCGGGGAAGTACGTGATCCTCCCGAACGACCTCGTCGGGTCGAACACGCTCGTCAACTACAACCGAAAGGGACGGCTCAGGTTGGAGGTCGAAGTCGGCATCGACTACGGTTCGGACCCGAATCGCGCCATCGACATCGCGAAGGAGACGATGGAAAACTCCCGGGTGGTGTTGAACGTCCCGCAACCGGACGCCGTGCTGACGGGGTTCGGGGAGTCGGCGGTCCTGCTCGAACTCCGGTTCTGGATCGACCGACCGAGCAGTCGCCGCCGATGGCGCGCGACGACCGACGTCATCGCGTCGGTGAAGACGGCGTTCGACCGTGAAGGGATCAAAATCCCCGTCCCACAGCGGGAAATCGCCGGAAGAGAGGACACCGACGGGTTTCGAATCGCGAGCGAACGGCGCGACCGACGCGGCCGGTCGGAACGCTCGGAGCGCTCCGAGCGTTCCGAGTGACCGTTAGCCGGTCAGTTCGGGGAAAAATCGACCGTGGAAGTCGAACGGAATCGGGTGTGGGACCTCGGCCCGTGCGAGTTCGGCGAGCGACTCGCCGTCCACGACGATCAGCGACGACCGTTCGGTTGCGGGGTCGAGCGAGAGCGTCAGGATGACGCCGTCGTCCACACGCTCGCCGTCCGGGTTGGGAACGAAAATCGGTTCGCCCAGATAGTTGCCCTCGTCCGCGAACTCCACCGCCCGGTGCGTCTCGGTGTCTATCTTCGCAATCGCCTCGGGCCACGTCGTCATCTGTGGGTCGGGCGATTGCGCGTAGACGTATCGGTGCTTTCGACACCAGCGGTCGGGCGACGTCGTCGGGAGCGCCGTCCCGTCGTACATCCGCTCGCGCTCGACGGTTTCCGATTCGGGATCGACACGAAAGCGCTCCAATCGGCCGCTCAGCCCGCCGAAATTACCGTCTCGAAGGTTGTCAAGGTACAACACCTCGATGGCGGTCGCATCCGGCACGGTTTCGAGGTCGAGGACGATTTCGCCGTCGTCCTCGTAGGCGTTGGCGTGGTGGAAGCCGAAAAACGCCTCCGTCCGCAGTGCCGCGACGACGGTCCCGCGTCGGCGGTCGATGACGAAAAAGCGCGTCCCGCGTTCCGGTTTCCACGTGAAGTTCTCGATGAACGGGCCCTGTGAACCCGGTTTGATGAAGTCGAGCGGGTTCACCACGAACGGGAACTCGGTGAGGACGACGTAGTTCGGCGTCAGCGCGAAACTGTGCATGTACGCGGGTTCGTCCACGGGAATCGAGCAGATGTGTTCGCGGTCGGTCGCCGAGGGTATCGAGTGGACGTGATAGTGGCAGTTCCGCCCGAACGAGGTCTCGAAGTTCACGAGTTCGTCCGTCACCGGGTCGCGTTTCAGGTGGGCACAGGCGAGGTTTCCGGCGGGTTCCGGCCCGTCGTACTGGACGTGACCGAGCGTTTCGAGCGTGTCCGGGTCGAACGCGACCCAGCGCGGCAGTTCCGTCAATGCGAGATAGTCGTCGCCGATCCGTTCGGCGATGATGTTCGCGTTGTCGTACGGTTTCTCGAAGAAGAACGCCTTCAGGCGGTCGCGGAGCGTCGTGTTCCCCGTCGCGAACCCGCTCTCGAAGTTCCCCTCTCGGGCGGATCGGTAGGCGTCGCTGTGAACGAATCGGTTTCGGTAGGTGACGCCGTCGCCGAAGGTGAACGCGTGGAGCATCGCCAACCCGTCGAACCAGTGGTCCACCGACGAACCGGCCATCTCGAACGCGCCGGGACCGTTTCGAATCAGCGTGCCCGAGAGCCAGTCCGGCAGGGTTCCGGTGACGGAACAATCGTGGTCGATCTCGTCGGTCAACGAGCGAAAACCGATGGAGGACCGGGCAGTCATTTCGTGAGATGAGGCACCGACGAATCGTAACTGTTAGGCCCGATCACTTCAGTTCGTCCAGACAGTTTCCGCAGTAGTCGGCGTACTCGGGATTCACCGCACCGCACTGTCCACATCGTACTTGTCCTCCGGCCGTCGAACTGGTCGTTCGGGACCGTTGTACGCCACCGTATCCGAACATGGCGGCCGTTATCGGCGATTCGGGTATCGGTCCGAAATCGCCGTTCATCGTCCGGTTGACGAGGTCGCCGTCGCGGAGTGCCATCATCCCCCGCCACAGACCGAGAAACAGTACCGTCGGCGCGACGACGAGAACGCCAGCCACGAACACTCGGAACAGGGTTTCGAGGCTCATGAGACCTACTGGCACCGCATCGACTTAGCTCTGTATTCGACGATGTGCCGGGGACAGGACCCAGCGGAGACAGTTCAACCGCCGAGTATATTTTGTGTGGTGACGTATCGAGTAGCTACTCTGGGATGGTGGGTGGCCGTTTCCGCTCCGCACGGTGGTGGTACATCGTCGCCGCAGTCCTCGCCGTCGGAACCGCCGGAACGTATCAGTTCTCGTGGCCAGCGATTCGCGGCGAGTTAGGAGCACACGCCTCGGCCTCCGGAACGGAACTCGGGGCGATATTCTCGGTGTTGGTGGTCGCGGAGACGCTCACCGCGTTCCCCGCCGGATGGATCCGTGACCGCTACGGCCCCCGTCTCCCGTTTTTCGTGGCCGCGGCCCTGCTGTTCGGCGGGTTCGTCGGTGCCAGTTTCGTCCCGTCGCTCCCAGCGCTCTACCTCTGGTTCGCGCTCGGCGGGGCAGGTATGGGCATCGCCTACGACGTCGCGATAAACACCCCCTCGCGTTGGTTCGTCTCGCGCCGCGGGATGGCGACCGGTGCGGTGAGCATGGCGTTCAGCGGAACGAGCTTTCTGCTCATCCCGTTCATCAAGAGCGCCGTCGAAACCTCCTTCTCCCCGACCCTGTTCGTTTTGGGCGTCGCCGCGGGCGTCGCGGGTGTGGTCGCCGGTCTCATCATTCACGATCCCGAGGAAGAGTGGGACGACGAATCGGAAGACGACGGGTCTGACACGACCCCCGGTTCGAAAGACGATGATCCGGCGGCCGCCGATTCGACGGCCGCCGGATCGAACGTCACGTGGCGGACGATGATTCGGACGCGTCGGTTTTGGCTGTTGTACGTCCTCTTCGCCGTCGTCAACGGCGTCGGTCTCGTGCTCATCGAGAAGGTCATCGTGTATGCGACTCACCTCGGCCTCTCCGTGACGGCCGCGACGGCGGCGGCGTCCATGGTCGCTTTGGGGCAGGCAACCGGCGTCATCGTCATCGGAACCGCGTCCGACCGCTTGGGACGGGAACGGGCCCTCGCCGGTTCGGTGGTCTGTTGTGGTATCGCGCTCACGGCGCTGGTCGTCTCGGGGGGGATGGGATTACAGTGGGTGTTCGTCGCGCTCGCGTGGCTGACGATGTTCTTCAGAGCTCCCTCGTTTTCCATCCTTCCGGGACTCGTCGGCGAGTACTATGGCGAGGAGTACTCCTCGGAAAACTATGCCGTGATGCTCACGGCGAAGTTGTGGGGCGGCATCTACGGCGGGGTGGTTGCCAGCCTCCTCGTGATTCGGATCGGTTGGTCACCGACCTTCCTGTTGAGCGCGGGATTGGCGTTCGTCGCGGGGGTCGCCGCGCTCGTGTTCCTCCGGTGAACTATCGCCGACTTCGCTCGACGACGGTTCCCTCCGAACCGACCGCGACGGCACGGGTCGACCCGACCCCGACACCGAGAAGGTCCCCGTCCGCTGGGACGACGGTACGCTCCCACTCGGTTCCGTTCCGCCGCTCGAAGACGACGCTCGCACCGCAGACGACTGCCAATTCGTCCGTCATCGAAATCGCCCGAAGTTCCGCATCCCCGAGACGGTTCGGCGTCCACGTCCCGTCGGCGTATCGACAGCAGACGCCGTCGTCGGCCGTCACGTACGGCCCGTCGGCGTCCTCGACCGCCGCCACGTCGGTCAGGGTGCCGTCCACGTTCTCGATGCCGATTCGACGGAAACTCCCGCCGCCGTCCGTCGTCTCGAACACGCCGTCGTTCGTGTCGCAGAGGTAGCCGACGGACGAATCGACCATCGTCGCGGCGCACAGACTCGACCCGCTTCCGGGTTTCGTGGGCGCATCCCACGCGAGGTCGCCGTCTCGGTATCGCCCGCGGAGCACCTGCCCGGAACCGTTGGCGAGCAGAATCGTCTCGTCGCCCGCCGTTCCGGCGGCCGCGACGGCCGTCCAATTGTCCGTGACTCCGTTCGGTGCCGAGTAGTCGGTGTGTCGGTCGGTTTCCGTCTCGATCCGACCGAGTGCGCCGCCATCCCCTGCGATCCAGACCGTAGCACCGTCGCTCGTCGAATCGATGCCGCGGAGGTCGGCCCTGTTCGCACCCGGTCCGTCTTCGAGTACGAAATCCCAGTCGTTCTTCGCGGTCGTACCGCGGAGAACGACGCCGCCTTCACCGGCGGCGTACGCGCCGTCTTCGGTAACGACGGCGTCGAACAACGTTCCGGCATCCGGCGTGGACGCGCGCGTCCACGCCGGGGAGTTCGAGGGGTCGGACCCTTTCAGTGGTCCGGATCCTCCCGTCGGTTCGGATTCCTTCGAAGAGTTGGATTCCCGCGGTTCGCGCTCGCGTTCGTCCTTCCCGTCATCCTCCCCCCTTTTGCCATCCACTTCCCCCTCGTCATCCTCGTCCGGGTCGATTTTCGTGGTCTCCCCGTCGCCGCGTTCCGGGGAAACGACGCCGCCTTCGACGCCGGGATTCGCGCCGCGAAGGTAGAGCACGACCGGCGGGAGGACGTAGATGGCGACGGCGACGAGCGCGAAGGCCTGGTCCACGAAGGTCAACGTGCCGAACGCGGTCAGTCCCGCTGTCGCCACCGCGTGAACCCACGTCTTCGTGTAGCGCCTGAAGAACGGGAGAAATCGACGCTCCGAAGCGGGAGAATTGGCCATCGCTTGCGTATCGAACTCGATGGATTTCAGGCTTTTCGCCGTTTTCCTACTTCACGCTGTGCATCAGTCGGATGAGTTCCGTCCGGTACGCGTTCGGATCGCGGTGGAACACGTCACGAAGCATTCGATTCGTCGGGCGAACACCCGACGTTATCAGGAGCGTCTCGCCCGGTTTCAACACCTCCAGATACAGGACCGTCTTCACGCGCCCGTCGGACGTGACGGACGGGAGGGCGTAGACGGGCGAGTTCGGTCGCGTGATGTATTTGCTCGCGTCGTAGTAGGCTTCGTACTCCGCGATGGCCTGTTCGTTCGTCGTCTCGCGTTCCGACGCGGAACGCTCGCGGATGTCGGAAAAACCGAGGCTACTCAACGTCTCCTCGAATCGCCGTTTTGCGATTCCGGCGACCAGCGATGGCTGGGCGAAGATTGCCACCGGGGAGTCGAACGTGACGCGTGTCGCCATGAACGCGCCAACGATACCGTCGAAATTCCCGCTGACGTACTTGTCGAGCACCGATGCGAGTTCCGCGTCTCTGTAAATGAGCGTGCTCGTGTAGGCATCACCGAGTGACGTACCCGCCTGCTGAATCGGCGTTTTGTCCGTCCGCTCGTCTTCGAGCGTCCATTCACGAATCAGCGATGACGTGATGACCGGTTTCCGGTACACGTCCGATTGCGCGCCGTTGGCCACCCCCCCCAACGACACCGATTCCGGCCACTACTCCCCCCAATCGTTCGAGAAACTGTCGTCTCTCCATGAGAATAGTGTATCGGGAGGGACGCGCATAATCCCAACGGCCCAACAACTCTCCGGCCGTTCGTATCCCTCCCAAAAATCCGGTTACCAGTCCTCGTTACCGACCGGGTCACGCGTTTCGCAGTAGGGACACCGGTTGCGGTACCGCTCCAAGTTCCGCCCGCAGTATCGACAGTTGTACCCGTCCTCCGGCGCGTCCGTTTCGGTTTCGGATGCCGAAGACGTTCCCGGCAGCGCTCCCGCTCGATACGCGAGGACGCCGCCGATGAGGACGACAGCGCCGACGAGCGCGACGAGCACGAGCGTGTTGTTCGTCCCGGGGACGTACGGCACGTCCTGCAGTTTTTTGCCGCCGAGAACTCCTCGACCCCCGGCGAGGAACGCGAACAGCAACAGCATCCGAAGGAGCCACCATCGGCGGGGAACCCTATTCCGCACGCTCCCACCTTCGTTTCATACGATAACTCGGGGACGAACGGAGATAAGCGCACGGGAAGCCGAAATCAGGGAGCAGGACGTCATGTGGTACCACGCGTCACTAATACGTCCTTGAACGGCCTTGGGGCGTTAAACCTCATTAATGAATATTATCATTATAAATCATAATGTTTATTGTCGGTACTGTCCTCGCCAGAACTGCAGTGAAACACATGTTCGTACACGCAGCACGCTCATCGGCACGCGACGGAACCGCTCGCAGAACGACTCGCCCCACGAAATTCAACCGAACGACACGACGTATATGACCGACCGAACACGCTACGACCGCACCGAAGAGGAAGCACCGCTCGTTCCGCTCATCCCCGAAACCGAGCGCCGACCAACCCCGTACCGACCGACGACCGGACGACGAACGGGCTATCGCACCGCCGAGCGAACGGAGACGCTGCCGGAACTCACGCGTGAACTCCGAACGCTCCGAGCACAACTCGACCGAATCGAAGCCACCCTACAGGACGACAGATGAAACCCGAAACACCGACAAGAGACATCGAGAACCGCGCCGGAAAGAAATTCCGAGAGATGCTGAACGACCAGAACTACGTCTTCGCACCCGGGCTCTATCACGCCCTCGACGCCCGACTGGCGGAGATGGCCGGACTCGACGCCGCGTACATGAGCGGCTATTCGACCGTGCTCGGCCAGTTTGGCTTCCCGGATTTGGAGATGGTGACGATGACCGAGATGGTCGAGAACGCGAAACGCATCGCGGAAGCCACCAACCTCCCCGTCATCGCCGACTGTGACACGGGCTACGGCGGCATCCACAACGTCCGGCGGGCCGTGCGCGAGTACGAGAAGGCCGGTGTCGCCGCCATCCACATCGAGGACCAGACGACGCCGAAACGCTGTGGCCACATCGCGGGCAAGCAAATCGTCTCCCGCGAGAAAGCCCGCGCCCGCTTCGAGGCCGCCGTCGATGCGAAGCAGTCCGAGGACACCGTCATCATCGCCCGAACCGACGCCTACGGGTCAGCGAACGGCGACTGGGAGGAACACCTCGAACGCGGCCGTATCTACGCCGACGCGGGCGTCGATATAGTCTGGCCCGAGATGCCCGACCCGAGTCGGGAGGACGCGGTCGAGTACGCCGAAACCATCCACGAGACCCATCCCGATCTGAAACTCGCGTTCAACTACTCCTCGTCGTTCGCGTGGTCGGAGGAGGACGACCCGCTCATCTTCGAGGAACTGGGAGACCTCGGCTACAAGTACATCTTCATCACGTTGTTCGCGCTCCACTCGGGTGCACACAGCGTCTACGAGGACTTCGAACGACTCGCTGAGGACGACGAGCAGGCGCAGTTCGACCTCGAAGGCAGATACCTCGACCACCCCACGGAATCGCACCACGAACTCTCGTTCGTCAGTCGGTATCAGGACATCGAGACGCAGTTCGACCCGGAGGCTCGCGAGCGAATCGAGGGATCCGAAGGGTTCAGCGAGGACGAATCGACCCCCATTACCTCTAACTCGGAGGATGACGAAGAGGTGGTCGCTTCCGAGCAGGGAGACGACTGATATGACCACGGAACGACGACACGAACGAGCGTTCGTGCGGACGTTCTTTACCTCGCCGACGGCGGTCGAGGGGGAGGACGACTCCGCCAAGATGCTACGGAGCGCGGCACAACTACGCGGGATGCAGGCCCCCGACGTTTGGGTCCCGGACAACGAGGACGCGACGGCCCCGTCGATGCGCGACGAGGGTGCCGAGAACATCGTCGAAGTGGTGGCCGAGCACGGGGAGGAGTTCCCGGGCGAAATCCACCCGCGCATCGTCTGGCACCGGGACGCCCCCGGAACCCGTTATCAGGGATTCCAGCACATCCTGCGAATCGCCGACCCCGAGCGGGGAGCTATCGAGCACATCGACGGGTTCGTGGTTCCCGAAGTCGGCGGCATCGACGACTGGAAGAAGGCTGACGAGTTCATAACCCTCGTCGAGAACGAACACGGCCTCGAAGAGGGGAGCCTCGCCATGTCCGTCATCATCGAGAGCGGAGCGGCGGAATTGGCGATGGGCGACCTCCGCGAGGAGATGGGAAAGCCGGACAACAACCTCGAACGCCTGTTCATGCTCGTGGACGGCGAAGTCGATTACACCAAGGACATGCGTGCGATGACGCCCACCGGTGGCCTCCCGGAGTGGGAGGAACTGCGCCACAACACGTCGCGCGGTGCGAGCGCCGCCGGACTCATCGCGGTCGACGGTCCGTACGACGACATCCGGGACGTGGACGGCTACCGAGAGCGCATGACCGCCAACCGGGCCAAGGGAATGATCGGCATCTGGTCGCTGACCCCCGGCCAAGTCGTGACGGCGAACGAGGCACCCTTGCCGCCGGAAACCGGCAGATGGCTGCTCGACGTTGACGGTCAACGAACCGACCTCGAACGGGAGGACGACACGCAGTTTTACGACGGAAATCGAGTCGGACTGTCGGAGACCGGCGACGGCTATCGCCTTCGGGTCGGCGACGACGAGCGGGAACTCGACGAGGACGAACTCCGCGAGGAACTGCTGGACATGACCGAATACGTCCCGAGCATGGACGACATCGTCGATTCGATGGAGGAGTTCGAAGCCGCGAAGGAAGCGGGGAGGGGTGCCATCGCCATGACGCAGGCGACGACCGTCGTCATCGACGGCGTCGAGGTCGACATCGAGAACGACCGAATGTGGGACGAAGCCACGTACCAAGCCGCGATGACGCCGATCGCCGTGTTCCAAGACGTGTACGAGAACCGGCCCGACCAACACGAGGCGTTGGCGGAACTGTACGGCGAGAACGTGGTCGAACGAGCGATGCAGGTCGGCTGACGAACGGTTCACCGGCACTCGTCGGCGACCGTTCGCCCATCGATTTGCAGTTCGATTTTCCCGTGCCACGACGAAGTCGATCGACCGGGGAGTAGTATCGATATATTTTTAATATCATATCTATTTCATAATAATATTTTTGAATTAAAATCCACCCCCTTGTATATCACCGTGTAAAACCGCGCCAATCCTTAATGTATTAAATTATCTTTGTACGGGTATGGCAATCAATACCAAAAAGTTCGCGATCGTGATCGGTGCAGCGTTGGTGCTACAAGCCGCCACTGTCGGCGCAATCGCGACTGGAGGAACAGCCATCGCAGTGCCCACGGCAGGTGTGGGTGGATTCACCGTCACTTTCGACCAACTAGAGGGTCAAGGGTTCACGCAGTACGCATCGCTCGAGAATTCGAGCGAGTGCGGAACGTACCCATCGGCGGTTGCAAAAATCAACCAAGGATCGATCAAGGGGTTAAAAATGTACAAGGACGTTGAAATTCCGAAGGGAATGCCCGGCGGTGGTACCACCGTCCGTCTCATGATCTCCTCTGATAAGACGGTGAAATTCAGGGGAATGACACAGAAGTTCACCTATCTCCAAGGGAACCTCAAGATGGAGAACCAAAAGACGCTGTCCGATCCCAACAGCATGAAGAGTTCGTTCTCGCTCTCGGCACCGACCATCGTCATCGATGACGGGAGGATCAAGGCACAAAGCCAATTCCTACAGAGCATCACGCTCTCCGGAGCACACGTGAAGACGGTCGTGAACCCGAAAAACACCACTAGCTTCCCGAAGAGCCAGTGTGCAGCGGGAGGAAACTGATCCGAGCGAACGGAGGATCACAATATGAGTTCAATTCACATAACGCAGTTCGCATCGTACCGGACGAGGTTCGCGTCGTGGCGCCACGACCGGCCGTTCTGGGGTGCACTCCTCGTCATCCTCGCCGGACTCGTCATCGGTATCATCCCCGCACAGCTGGCGATAACCTTCGCGCTCGTTCCGAGTACGTTCATGTTTGCGGGGTTGGTGTTCGCAGTCTTCGTCTTCTTGAGCGGTGTCTTCGCTCTACTGCGCCCGGAATTCGCCGAGTTCTTCGGTGCCGCTGGCATCCTGCTTTCGATCGCCTCGATCTTCGGGGCGCTCGGAGGGTTCGGCGTGGGGATGATACTCGGCACGCTCGGCGGTGCGCTCTGTGTCGCATGGGAACCATCTGAGACCACCGAGACCGACACCGAAGAAACAACACCGGCAGTGTGATCGTCGGAGGGTTCCATTTTGGGCGAATCGTATTGTCGAGTCTTCAGTTTAGACAACAAATAATTATGTACGTTTCGAGAATGAGTGCGTGATAGGATCGAAGATGATGAGATATCTAACCCTCAAATTAGTCCTGGACGGGAAGGGAATCCATCCAGTCGGCGACATTATCGCTGCACGACCCGACGTCCAACGGGATCAACTCCTCCACGTCAACTCCCTCTTCAGCGGTGGTGGTGTACTTCTCTATCGACTGCGTGGGAACTCGAACGGACTCGTCGAGGAGTTGGATGCACACGAGTCGGTCTTGGCTTACGATATACTCGACGTCCAAGACGATCTGTTTCACATCTACATACACGTCGAAGCGGGTGAGCCGGCGGGAACGCTCATGTACGTCGTCGAGAAGTATGCACTCATAATCAATACGCCGCTCACGTACACCGACTCCAACGACATTCTCGCCACCGTCGTCGGCAAGCAGGAGATGATACAACGGGCGTTCCGCGAGCTACCGAAACAAATCGATATCCGCGTGGAACAGACGGGGGAGTACGCACCGGATTCCGACCACCTCTTCTCGGGGCTGACCGATCGGCAACACGAGGTGCTCGAAACCGCCGTCAAACAAGGTCACTATCAGAGCCCACGAGGAGCGACACATGCGGACATCGCGGAACGACTCGGCTGTGCGCCGAGCACCGTGGACGAACACCTCCGAAAGGCGGAGTACCACCTCTTTTCGACCCTTTTCGGACACCAGGAGTGACGTCCAACGAAGATTCGACGGGATATAAATAACCGTGAATGAATGCGGGAATAAATATTCCTCTGCGGTCGTATGGTAGGAACAATCATAGAAGATAGTGATATTCGATGAAACACCGAACCATCCTCGTGGTTATCCTTTGTCTCGTGATCGCTTCGGTATCTCCGGCGGCGGGCACACACCGTGAAACGTCGGGTGCATCCGCCCAGCAGTCGTTATCGGACTCGAAACGCTGCTTCCAGAACGTGACGCTCCGGACCATGAACTTCCCTGCCTACCGGCAGAACGCCCACAGTCTCGACGTCGAGGGGGCGATGTCCGGAAATATCGGTGATGGTCCGCGGACGAACGATACAGCGCTCAGCGTTCAGGTCGAACGGATACACGCGGAGTCGGTCTGTCTAGAGGTGAAGCCGACTGGAGACGATGCGGGCATCAGAATGACGTTTCACGACGCGGTGTTGAAGAAGACGAAACTTCGGGGGGCGAACATGCGGTTCGAACGGGCGACGGCCGACGCGATAACGTTCGACGTCCCGAAGGGGATCGGCCGCCAATTCCGTTCCCTACTGATAGGGGGAGACCGAGCGAATGACGGGAACGACGACGCGGGCACTGGATCGAACTCGGGTGTAAACGAGAATCGAACGGTTGCACCCGGCGACACGACTCACCGAGTGGGGACCATCGTGAACGACTCCACTGAGGGAAGCGGTGAGGACAACAACCCAGCAAACGGGGTCAACGATACGAAGAAGAAAGTCGGAAACGGAGTCGACAACGTCACGGACGGGGTGAACGATACTCGCACCGATGTCGCTGACCGTGTACACGACACCACCGGGAACGTCACAGACGGCGTGGACGATACGACGAAAAAGGTCTCAGACGGCGTGAATAACACGACGGACGAGGTGGACGATACGACTGATAAAATCACGGACGGCGCGAACAATACGACGGACACGGTGGATGATACGGTGAACGAAGTCACGGACGGCGCGGACAACACGACTGATACAATAAGCGATACGACTGACAATGTCACGGACCGTGTCGATAACACCACGGACAGGGTTGACGACACGACGAAAAAAGTCTTAGACGGCGTGAATAACACGACGGACTCGGTCGACGATACGACGAAAAAAGTCACGGACGGCGTCGATGAGACGGCGGATGGGGTCGATAATACCACGAACGGACTCACTGGTGAGGTGGACGACACCACAAACAAAATCACGGACCGTGTGGACAAGACGGCGGACAAAGCGGACGGGAGTGCCGATACGATCACGGACGGGGTGGACAATACGACGGATACGGTCGATAAAACGACCGACAAGGCCACGGATGAAGTGGACGATACCACAGGGAAAGTCACGAACGGCGTCGATACGACGACGAACACGGTGGACGACACCACGAGTAAAACCACTGGGACGGTAGACGAGACGACCGAGACGGTCGGCGACGGTATCGAGAACACATCAGATGGGGTCGCAGATGGTGTCGAGAACACGTCGGATGAAGTCTCAGGTGGCGTGGGAAAGACGGTGGATGGTCTCACGACGACCGCTGACAGCACGACGGATGCCGTCCAAAATACGTCGACTGCCGGTGGGAACGCCAGCACCGGTACTGACGCGGGCGGTAACTCCACGATAGGAACGGCGGTGAAGAACGGAACCGGCGGAACGGACGACGGATCGCTGTTGGAACGGACAGCTAGTTCGTCGGTGACGAAATTCTGACTTCCCGTTGTCGACGACGGTTTAGCTGTTCTGCGGTTTGAAGATGTCGGCGAGACGGCCGACGAACGAGTTGTTCGGATGCGTCCCTTCTACGACCTCGTACTCGCGTTCCAGCGTCCCTTCCCTCGTCAACCGAAGGATCGTCAGGTCGCCGTCCGTGAGGAGCGTTCCGGCGTCGTTCCCGACGATGGTCCCGGACGTGGTGACGAGCGTCGCGCGTGCGCCAGCACCCGATGCGAGGCTTCTGAGGGCCGAAATGTCGTCCTTGTCGGGACGTTCGTAAACCGCGCCGATGACGTGGTCGTTCAGCAGGTCATCGCGTGCGTAGACGTGGACTGGGACCTCCTCGTCCGACGCGTCGGTGACGGTACTGTCGATCTCCGTTCGGAGTTTCCTGTCCTCGAACGCTTCGGCGAGGGCCTGCCGCGCGACGAGTTGCTCGTCTACCCATGTGGCTCCGTCTTCGCTCAAGAAGTACCGGTACAGCACCCGCTCGATGGTTTGGAGCGGATCGGCGACGTGATGGCAGTCACGGCATCGAAGGCGGTTGACGGGGTTTTCGAAGACGTCGCCACAGTCCTCACAGACGTGTGCCGCATCCGATTCGAGGTGTTTCAGCGAGTCGAGTTCGGTCTCGCAGTTCGGACAGACGACGGCGTTCTCGCCGACGAACTGCTCCCGCATCCCCTCGTAGCCACACTCGGGATGGCGATAGCTGTCCGTTCGGATCGTGTTCGGCGATTCACAGGACGGACACGCCGTCGTGTACTGCATTCCCTTCGCTTCACAGCGAGGACAGATGTACTGTTTCTCCTGAAACTCGCGGTGAAGGAGGTCGCGTTCGGACAGCGTTTCGAGCACCTCGAAGGTGTCCCCGTCGTAGTCGTCGAGATACTCGTCCGCGTCGGGGTAGGTGACCGTCCCCGTCTCGATGTCCAGTACCGGTCGAATTTCGTCGAGCGTCCCCTCTCGAAGGGCGCTCAGTAGTCGGACTGTACCCGGTGAACCCATGATCGATTACAACATGCCCATCTATTTAATCATCTCCCAAACTATAATTATTGTTTTGTAATTCTCGGTATGTTTCTCGGACGATATCGTGACCGACGTTTTGAGAAAGTGGTCAGAACCTCCTTTTCTATCCCGCACGCTGGTACGAAATAGGTCAGCGAATCGCACCCACGACCACAGACGGTCCAAACGGAGTCGAAAACAAATGAAATCTACAGTCCGGAACGACACGACCGAGAGGAGAACCCCCTCCATCGAGGAGACGCTCTACGGGCCGCCACAGCATTCGACGCGAAGGACCGACCCGGAGTTGACGTTCTATGGAGTCCCACAACACGAAACCGACGTCGTAGTCGACGCGGAACCGCGGGAATCGCCCGCGTACCGATATCGCTGGGAGATGGAAAGCCGTCGGGACCGCTTCCAGTTCGGCCCCGGGCCGGCGACGGGGGTGATTTTCCCATGACCGCGACGAAGTCCGGTGACGGGTTCGTGACCGATATCGTCGAATCCTGTCCCGACTGTGGCCGGGACACGGTACATGAGGTCGAGATAGAGATTCGAACCGAGAACGAACACAGCGACAACGCGGCGTTCTCGCGCGAACCGTACCGAGTCAGTACGTGTACGGGATGTGGGAGAACGACCGCGGTTCGCATGAACAACGTGCGAGGGCTCTGATGGCGAACTTGGCCAGCAGCGAGAACGGAATCCGCGTCCGACCGCCGAACCGCAGGTCGTCATCGAGACGGTGCCTGAACTGCGGGGGGTTCGTGACGGCGCGCTTCGCCCGCGTGTTCGGGGACAACACCGACGAAGTCCACGGTTGCATCGCCTGTCTCGACAGGAGTGCTGTCCGTGCGGGGAACGCCTGTGCGACCGAGGACGACGAACTCCCTCGAAACGAAACCGTCCAGACGACACCCGACTGACCGCTCGTCAGTCGAATCGAGCGTGGAGTCGCGTGTCGATGTGCTGTTTCTGGTACTACCAGGATTCATAATTGTTTTCCGATAGCGCTTCAGGAGTACGATAATGGCTGTCGAACGACAATCGACCGGCGTTCGCGGATTCGACATCGTGTTGAACGGTGGACTGATTCCGAACCGGTCGTACGTCCTCCACGGTGAAGCAGGCACGGGAAAGACCGTGCTCGGATTGCGTTTTCTCGAAGCGGGAACCGAGCGGGACCAAACGGGGCTGTTCGTCCATTGCTCCGAGACGGCGGACGAGCTCCGCGAGAAGGCGAACGCAGTCGATATCGACGCGGACGCCCTTTCGTTCCTCGATTTACGCGCCGAACAGGCCGAAAGCGGCGGGGAACGAAACACGTTCGCTGGGAACGCCGACGACGACGAACTCGTCGGTCGCCTCGCCGACCGAATCGACTCGCTCTCGCCCGACAGAGTCGTCATCGATTCTTCGACTCGGCTTCGGGACCTCCTTTCGAGTCGGGAACGGTTTCGGGAGGAAGTCATCGGTCTCGCGCGATATCTAAAAGAGGACGGTACGACGGTGCTGTTTACCGGCCGTACCGCACTCAACGACGACCTGTCCGTCGTGGACGACGGTCGAATCGAACTCCAGCGCACCGACCGAACACGAACACTCCTCGTGCCGAAGTTCCCGAAAAACGTGCGAAAGGGGCGACACGGGATGCGAATTTCGGACGACGGCATCGCCGTGTTCCCCGCGCTCGACCCCACGGTTCACGACCGCGATTTCAACCCCGTTCAACTCTCGTCCGGGATCCCACAAGTGGATCAGCTCCTCGACGGTGGTATCGAGCGGGGGACGGTCACGGTCCTCAGCGGCCCGACCGGCGTCGGAAAGACGACGTTCGGGACGCAGTTCATGAAGGAAGCGGCGGGCCGCGGCAAGCGGTCGGTCATCTACATGTTCGAGGAGTCGACCGAAACGTTTCGTGAACGGAGCAGGGCCATCAACGTTCCCGTCGCCGAGATGCAAGACGAAGGGCGGCTTCATCTCGTGGAGGTCGAACCGGTCAAGCGCTCGGCCGTCGAGTTCGTCGATATGGTCCGCCGCGAGGTCGAAACCAACGAGACCGACATCGTGATGATCGACGGCATCGAGGGGTACACCCTCTCCCTGTGTGACGAGCGACAGAACCTCGTCGAGCGGTTACAAGCGCTCTGTCGATATCTCAAGAACAACGGTATCACAGTCATCCTCGTCTCGGAACACGACTCGATGACGGGTCAAGTCAAGGCGACCGGGAAGGGGATCAGCTACCTCGCGGACAACATCGTTCTCCTCCAACACCTCGAAGTCTCCGGCGAGATGCGAAAATCCATCAGCGTGTTGAAAAAGCGGACCAGCGACTACGAGCATCTCCTCCGCGAGTTCGAGATAACGGAAAACGGTGTCAGAGTCGGCGAACCGATGGAGGACCTTCAAGGGGTATTGACCGGTATGCCGCGACTCGACGACTGAATCCCGAATCACTATTTTGGATTAAAAATCGGTATCATTATACCATAGCAGTGTGAGCTATCAAGCGAGCGACGTATGGGAACAATACTCACGGTGTTGGGATTCTGGGAGGGAGTTCGATGGCTCGGTACGACCGTTCCATTTTTTACCGTCCTCCCCGCTTTCGTTGGCATGCTCGTCTTGATTTGGATGTTCATGCCTGACCTGCCGATGCAACCGAGGCCGACGGTACCCGACGGCGAGTATCGGTTCGATCCGGACGATTTCGAACCGCGGTGATTCGAGAGACCGGTCAGAACGCCTTTTTAACCCCCTCTCGAACGTCCGGATGAGGAGAATCGCCGAACGAGCGACCAAACCAACGACCATGACTAACGCAGTACCTGACGGACGGCACGTGGAATCGGATACGCCCGAAATCGTCTTCGCGATCGACGAGACCGCGGACGAGCGGTGTCCGAACCGGGCGATCATTGCCGACATCACGCGGGACGACGCGTGGGTCGCGGTAGACGAGATGGACACGATGCCGTTGGACGAGTGGCGATAGGTCCTCGAACGGACGACCTTTTCGCGAGTAGATTCGACGGAGAGCGGTCGCTCTCGATCCTTCGGACTGTGAGCGGCCATCCCCATCACAAATTCGTTACGCTAACCTGTTTTGAGAATGGTTAAATAGGATCTCTCTGTAGCATCGAACGACATGGTGCTATCACGATGAGCGAACGCGGCGAGGCGAGTTCGGGGGACGGCGGACTCACCCGCGAGTTGGGGTTGCTCGATTGCGTGCTGTTGAGCGTCGGCGGGATGGTCGGGTCCGCGATTTTCGTCTTCCCCGGTTCGACCGGACGGTTGGCCGGTCCCGCCTCGACGCTCGCGTGGTTGGTCGCTGGGCTGTTGATGATGGTAATCGCACTCTGCTACACGGAACTCGCACTTGCGTTCCCGAAGGCTGGCGGTCCCGCCGTCTTTCCCGCCGAAACGTTCGGCCAGAACCCGTTCGTCCGTCTCTTCGCCAGTTACATCGAAGGGGTGTCCTACTGCATCGGGATGGTGTTCAGTATCACGATTTCGGCGCTCGCAATCGCCCAGTATTTGGGGATCGCGTTTCCCAGCATGAAGGGGTACGTCGTTCCGATAGCGCTCGTCGCGATCGTCTCGAGTTTCCTCGTCAACCTCGTCGGCGTGACGAGTACGAGTCGGACGAACCTCGTTCTATCTTCGCTACTGCTCACGGTTCTCCTCGTCTTCGTCGCCGCCGGACTGACGCAGTTCGAACCGACGAACTACGAGCCATTTTTCACGGGCGGACCGACGAAGTTCTTCGCGGCCGTTCAACTGGCGCTCACGGGATACGGCGCGTGGACGGCGATTCCGTCCGTCGCGGAGGAGGTGAAACGACCGGCCAAAACCGTCCCGCGGGCTATTTTACTCTCGCTTCTCGTGACGACGGGAGGCTACACGCTCGTCGTCGTCGTGCTCCACGGCGTCGTCCCGACGTCGGCGTTCCAAAGCGGTAACGCCGTGATCGAAGTTCCCCTCGGGGTTGCGGCGGCGAAACTCGGACTACCGGTGGTTCAACGATATCTCCTCCCGCTCGGCGCGATCGTCGCCATCTTCACGACCATGCTGGTCGGGACCATGAGCGCCAGTCGCATCGTCCTCGCACTGGGGCGGAACGACACGCTCCCCTCGTTCTTCGCGGCGGTCGATTCGCGCTTTCAGGTTCCGTGGGTCGGACTCGTGACGGTGTCCCTCGTCGCCGCCGCGCTGACGGCCTTTCCGGAATATTTCTACGAACTGCTCGTCATCGCGTCCGTGGTCGGAACGGGACTTCCGTACGCGCTCAACATCGTCTCGTTCGTCGGACTGCGCTACTACCGCCCCGACGTAACGCCGCCGTTTCGCGCCCCCGGCGGGTACGCGCTCCCCGTCGTCGCACTCGTCGCACTTAGTGTTGCGATGGTCGGACTGGGTTCGACCGAAGTGCTCTGGTCGCTGGTCACCGTCGTCCTCATCGCTGGTTCCTTCCTCGTCCGGTATTTCATTTGGCCCGAACTGTTCCGCCAGCACGACTTCGTAATATCGCGCAAATGAATAATCTCGCCGTGACGTTTCCAGTCGAAACGAACGATCGAAGCAATCCGTGCAGATTTGAACACGACTGGTCAGTCGTACGCACGGCATCGTGAATTACCACTCAATACGGTCTAATTCCGGCGGTTTCCCCGAATTCTCGCGGGGTGTTTCGTTCCGCAACTGTTCATTTTTGCGTATTCGACCGCTGAATGAGTGAACGAGTTTGAACGAGTTTGAACGTTTTTGCAGAACATTTATTATGGTCGTTTGTTTTGGTTATGGATGTCATGGGTGATGAACACAACCATACACGGCGTCGATTTATGCAAACGACAGGGGCACTCGGTATCGCAGGGTCCACTGCGCTCGCCGGTTGTACCTCTTCGAGTAAGAGCGACAACGGAGGCAAAAACGGAGGCAGCGGCGAGATGGCCGATAAGATCAAATTCTTCAACGCGGGGAGTCTCAAGGACGACCCCGGAACCAAGAAGAACATCGACCGGTTCGAGAAGAAAACCGGCATCGAAGTCGAGGTCAACGAGGTTCCATGGAGCAACCTGAAGACGACGCTCATTACGCAGTGGCGAAACGAGAGCAGCAAAGTGGACGCCTTCAACGGGCCGACGTGGTGGCTCGCCGACTTCGTCGCGGCCGATTGGGTCGAACCGCTTCCGCTCACGAAGAAACACCTGAACAAGTTCCCCGACAATCTCAAGGAACTCGTCATGTTCGACGGGAAGCCGTACATGGCCCCGCAACTGGGCAAATGGGGCAACTTCCTCTACGACAAGCAGTACTTCGAGAAGCAGGGAATCTCCTCGCCGCCGGACACGTGGGATGACGTTCTCAAACTCGGCGACAAGGTCGGCAACGACCGGTCGGCGTTCGGGTTCACGTGGGCGAACAAGGACGTTTTCATGTTCAAACAGTTCCTCTGGCAGGCGGGCGGCCAGGTGTTCAACGACAAACACGAACCCGTCTTCGCGGACAAAGGCGTGAAGGTCTTCGACGAGTTCCTGACGCCGCTTCGAAAGAAGGGGCTCCTCCCGAGCGGCGTCCAGAGCATGAACGAGGGGAACGTCGGCGACGCCTTCATCGGCGGCAAGTTCGCCACCGTCGAGGGATGGACGCCACTCGGTTCCCGTGCGCTCGACGAGGACTGGAAGAAGGACCGTCTCGGCATCGCCAAACCGCCGAAAGGGCCCGCGTCGCGTGCGACGTTCCAGGATTCGAACGCTGTCGGCGTCTCGGCGTTCTCGAAGCGCAAGAAGGCCGCGAAGAAGTTCGCGGAGTTCATGAGCGAGGAGGAATCGTGCAAGACCGACATGGTGGTCGAGGGGAACCCGGCGGTCATGCCGTCGGTGTACGACTCCGACGAGGTGAAAAAGAAGTATCCGAAGGAGTTGCGCGACAACATGAAGTACAACCTCAAGCACGCGACGAGCGAGATTTACCGCCTGCAACCGCAGGTCGACGACATCCTCTCGTCCAACATCACGCCCGTCTTCCTCGGCAAGAAGGACGCTCACGACGCGCTCACCTCTGCCCAACAGGACATCAAGTCGCTGTACAAGAAGAACAAGATTCTGTAGAGTCACGCATATATGGCAGAGAATACACGCTCGCTTCGGCGACGGCTCGATAGGCTGTTCATCCCGCTCACGGTGGGACCGACGGTCATCTGGATAGCCGGCATCATCCTCTATCCGACGCTCCAACTCCTGTGGTCGAGTCTGTTCTATACGAACCCGATCACACAGCAAAAACAGTTCGTCGGACTGGACAACTTCGCCTCGCTTCTGTTCGAGCACGGCCACTGGTTCGGGACGGTCAACCCCGACATCGTCCGGTTCACGAAACACACCGTCATCTACGTCGGCTTCAGCGTCACCATCTCGTTCCTGTTGGGACTCGGCATCGCGATGCTGCTCAACAAGGATCTGAAGGGACGTGGCTGGATCCGGACGGCAGTCATCGTGCCGTGGATCCTGCCGTACGTGATGAGCGGTCTGATGTGGCGTTGGATGTTCCAGACGCAGTACGGTGCGATTAACGGCGTCCTCGTCGGCGGCGGCGTCATATCGAAACAGATCCCGTTCCTCTCGGACGGAACCCTCGCGATGATCGCACTCATCATCGCCGACGTGTGGGTGTTCACGCCCTTCATCATCATCATCCTCCTCGCGGGACTCCAGAACGTTCCCGAGCAGTTGTACGATGCGGCCGAGGTGGACGGCGCGAGTCGATGGTCGCGGTTCCGGAACGTCACCTACCCGTTCCTCAAACCGTCGATCCTGGTCGCGCTCACCATCCGGATCATCTTCGACATCCGGGCGCTCGACCTCGTCTGGGTGATGACCCACGGCGGTCCCGGGAAGTCCACCGAAGTGTGGGCTTCGTGGCTCTACCGCACCGCGATGGTGTTCGGTGACACCGGCGAAGGTGCCGCCCTCGGCGTCGTCATGCTCGCTACGACGTTCGCCATCGTTGCGGTTCTCTATCAGGTCTTCGGAGGGACCCCCTACGAAACATGAGTACGAAAACAGACACGATGAGCCGACTGCGGCGCGGATTGAACTTGAACGCGGAAGACGAGTGGCCAAGCGTGATCCGCGAGCGACTGGTCGCCTACGGACTGCTCGGTCTCTACGTCGTGGTAGTGTGGTTCCCGATCTACTACATCCTCATCACGAGTTTGAAGGCACCGTCCGAGACGCTGTCGTTCCCCATCACGTTCTACCCGCACCACCCGACGATTTCGAACTACGTCGAAATCTTCCAGAACCGCCCGTTCGGCACGTACACGCTGAACAGCCTCATCGTCGCCGGAACAACGACGATAATCTGTGTCACGCTGGGAACGCTATCGGGATACACGTTCTCCCGATACGACTTCCTCGGCAACAAGGCGCTGTTGCTGTCCATCATCGCCGCGCGGATGATCCCGCCCATCGCGCTCATCGTTCCGTTCTTCGAGATCATGTCGCACCCGCCGCTCATCGGCGCGGTCACGGGAAGCCTGTACGACACGAAGATCGCGCTCATCCTGACGTACACGTTCTTCAACCTGCCCTTTGCGGTGTGGATCATGAAGAACTACTTCGACGGCGTCCCGAACTCGTTGGACGAGCAGGCTCAAGTCGACGGCTGTTCGACGTGGGAGGGCTTCTTCAAAATCATCCTCCCGGTGGCAAAACCGGGCATCGCGGCGACGGCCATTCTGGCCTTCATCTTCTCGTGGAACGAGTTCGTCTTCGCGCTCGTTCTCACGTCCTCGAACGTCGCACAGACGCTGCCAATCGGCGTCTCCCTGTTCGTCGCCGACGACTTCATCGACTGGGCACACCTCGCTGCCGGTGGCATGATTGCGGCTCTGCCGGGCATCCTGTTCGGCCTGTTCTTCCAGCGCTACATCGTCAGCGGTCTCACGCAAGGAGCAGTGAAAGAATGACGAAAACAGATCTACAAATGCGATTCAATCCAAACGACGGTGGTATCGATGGCTGAAGTAACGCTCGACACGCTCGAAAAACGGTTCGGCGAAGTGGTCGCGGTCGACGGAATCTCGCTCGACATCCCCGACGAGTCCTTCACGGTATTCGTCGGTCCGTCCGGGTGTGGGAAGACAACGACCCTTCGGCTCATCGCCGGACTCGAACGCGCGACCGACGGCGAGATTCACATCGGCGACACGATGGTCAACGACCACCGCGCCTACGAGCGGGACATCGCGATGGTGTTCCAGAACTACGCGCTCTACCCGCACAAGACGGTCGGCGAGAACATGCGATTCGGGCTGGAACAGCACGGCGTGGACGACGACATCATCGAAGAACGCGTGTCCGACGCCGCGGACCTCCTCCAGATCGACGACCTGCTCGACCGACGTCCGGCGGAGCTCTCCGGCGGGCAACAACAGCGCGTCGCGCTCGGCCGCGCCATCGTCCGGGAACCCGACGTGTTCCTGATGGACGAACCGCTGTCGAACCTGGACGCCAAACTGCGGGTGCAGATGCGCGCCGAACTCAACAAGCTGCACGAGCAGTTGTCCACGACGACGGTGTACGTCACCCACGACCAGATCGAGGCGATGACGCTCGCCGACCAGATCGCCGTGATGAACGACGGCGAGATTCAACAGGTGGGCGACCCGACGTACGTCTACACGCATCCACGGAACCAGTTCGTCGCCGACTTCCTCGGAAGCCCGTCGATGAACTTCGTGGAGGGGACGCTGACCAACCGCGACGGAACGCCCGTCGTGGACGTCGGACCGTTCCAACACGAGGTGCCCGAATCCTATCGAGACGCGCTCGACGACAAGTTCGGCGAGGAAATCGTCGTCGGTGTCCGCCCGGAGAACGTCACGCTCCGACCGGACGGCCTTCCCGCACTCGTGGAAGTCGTCGAACCGCAGGGTGAGAAGACCGTCCTCGAACTCGACCTCGGCGACGACATCACCATCAAGGCGTCCGTGGAACCGAGCGTTCCGGTCGAACTCAACGACCGCGTCAACGTCGAATTCGACCGACGGTCGCTCCACTACTTCGACGCCAGCAGCGGTGAATCACTGACGTACTCCCCGTCCAAGGAATCGAAGCGGGTGGAGGCGACGCACTGACCGATGGCACAAACGATCACGTCGTGGGTGCCCGAGCGGGACATCCTGCTGGTGTCCGCTTGCTGTCTGTTGGCCCTCATCGCGGCGTACAACTATCTCGTCGGCTCGTACGGCGGGACCATCGTCGCGACCGTGGGGGCGGGTATCGCGTTGCTGTTTCTCGTCTTCACCGGCTGAGATGATGCCGAACCGCCCCACTCCCCGCATTCGAACCGACCTCGCCCTCCCACACCAGAGACGTTATTGGGTAGAATTGCCTACAGGAGAGACGAACGAGACGCTCCCGGCTCACGGTCGAGTCGGTATGATACGAACATATGTTGCCTGACGAACGGAAACGAGAGATAGCCGAGATAGTCACCGAAGAGAACGGCAGTACCGTCGCCGACCTCGCGGGTCGGCTCGACGTTTCGGAGGCGACCATCCGACGAGACCTCCGCGACCTGGAGGACGACGGGCGCATCGAGCGGTCACACGGCGGCGCGCTCCCCGTCAAAACCGTCGGCGAGGAGCGAACCTACGGACAGAAGCAGGTCCAAGGGCGGGACGCGAAACGGATCATCGGAGAACGCGCCGCCGAAACCCTCCAAGACGGGCAGGTCGTCTTCTTCGATTCGGGAACGACGACCATCGAAGTCGCCAAACACGTCCCCGACGACGTGACCATCACCGCCGCGACCAACTCGCCACTCGTGTCGATGCAACTCGCCGAGGCGGGTATCGAGGTGAAGGTCACCGGCGGGACGCTTCGGCGCTCCACGTGGTCGCTCGTCGGACCGACCGGCGAGAGCTTTCTCGACCGGACCAACTTCGACGTGCTGTTTCTGGGAACGAACGGGATTCACCCGGATGCCGGGTTGACGACGCCGAACGAGGACGAAGCGCGCATTAAATCCCGAATGTGTGAGAAGGCGAGTCGCGTCGTGCTCGTCGCGGACAACAGCAAGTTCGGCCGCCGAAGCTTCTTCCGCTTCGCCTCGTTCGAGGACGTGGATACGCTCGTCACCGACGCCCCCGTTCCGGCGGAGTACCGCGAACCGTTCGAGACGATGGGCGTCGAAATCATCGAGGAGGTGGGGGAATGATCCTGACCGTCACGCTCAATCCGGCCGTCGATTACACCGTTTCCGTCGATTCGGACGTCGAACCGGGTGGCGTCATGCGGTCGAGCATGACCCAGTACGACCCCGGCGGCAAGGGCATCAACGTCTCGAAATACCTCTCCAGGTTGGAGGTCGACACGCTCGCAACGGGCTTCGTCGGCGGCTTCCTCGGTCGCTACATCGAGGAGCAACTCACCCGTGGAAAGGTGCCGAACGACTTCGTGGAGATGGACGTGTGCACCCGGCTTAACACCACGATTCTGGGCGAGGACGGCGAGTACAAACTCAATCAGTCCGGCCAGGGAGTCAAGGACGAAACCGTCCGCGAACTTATCGCCAAGGTGCGCGAGTACGAACCCGAAATCGTCGTCATCGCCGGGAGCCTCCCGCCGAACCTCGGTCCGGCGACCATCGACCGTATCGCAGGGGCAGGGCCGTGGGAGACCGTCGTGGACGTGCAGGGCGACCTCCTGACCGGCGTTGCGGGCGACTACGCGCTCTGCAAACCTAACCGGAGCGAACTGGCGAGCGCGACCGGTATGCCGGTCCACAGTATCGAGGAGTGCGCCGAAGCCTCCCACGCGCTTCGGGAGAAGGGATTCGACCGCGTCATCACCTCGCTCGGGGACGACGGTGCGCTTCTCACCTCCGACGAGGGCGTCTTCCACGCGAAGCCACTCGACGTGGACGTGGTCGATTCGGTCGGTGCCGGGGACGGTCTGCTCGCTGGCGTCCTCTCGACGCTCGCTCGCGGCCAATCCGACCGTATCGCGCTCCGCGTCGGAATCACCGTCGCGTCCCGCGTCGTGACGGTCCCCGGAACCACCGTCCCCGACATGGACGAGGTTCGGACGGAAGCCACCGAGATACCGCTGCTCGTGGATTGAACGGCGGCCGACGGCGTATTTTCAGCCTCGTTGTCGTTTCGTTGTTTTTCTCGATACCGAAAGTAGAACCCCCTGACAACCCTACGCTTACCCAGTCGAACGTACCACCAAAGAGGAACGTTGGACTGGGAAAAAACAGATCTGTTGGTCTAAAATAACTTTAACACCCTCCTGTGAGTGGCGGGAAACGATGTCAGGAATCAGAAACTCACCGGAGATTCCCCAATCGGTCCCGAAACTAGAAGCCGAACTCATCCGTGACGCCTACGAGACGGCCCAGAGTGGCCGTTCCACGGATGACGCTTCCGGCACCGGGACATCTCTTGATCTCTCCGATACCGAGCGACGGGCTTTCTATCGGCGGATTCTCGATGCGGGTGTCTCCAAGGAAACTCTTCACGAACTCGGCTTTAGCTCGGACGAATAGCGATACGACCCCTTTCGATCTTCTCACTTTTCGGAGGACCCACCGACAGCGACGAGAAACGGAGCGTTCGGGGTTACTCCATGCTCCACCGGATCAGTTTCTTCGACCCGGAATCAGTGTACGACAGCGTGACCGTCACGCCGAGGGAAGCGAGGGCGTCCTTCGGTACGTCGAAGGCGACGGTCTTCGACGACGATCCGTTGCCGTTCACGTCGGACGAGACGTACTCCTTCCACGCGCTCTTCGCCGAGTCGGTCATGCTGTACTCGTTCCCGTTGGCGTGAAGCGAGAGCGATGCGTCGTCGGGGAGCGATTGAGACGACCCACCGGTGTTTTTCGTCTCGAAGGTGACAAGGAGGTAGGTCGAACCGTCGTCCGCCTCGTCGGTCGTTCCGTTATGCGAGTAGGAGTCGGACGTATCGGCTTCCGTCACGGCGACGCTGAGGTCGTCGGCGACGGTCGTGTGTTCGCCGAACGAGACGGTCTTCGATTCCGACGTCGTGGTTCCCGAGGAATCGGTCGTCGTCTCGTCGTCGGTCGTCGTCTCGGAGTCCGTGGTGGTTTCGCTCGTCGTTTCGTCCGCGTCGCTCGTCGTACTCGTCGACCCTGTACCACTCGTGGTCCCCCCTGTTCCGGTCGTCGTTTCGCCCGACGACGTTTCGGTGGAGGGTCCGGAGTCGTCCCCATTGGAGTTACACCCCGCGAGGAAGAGCGTGCTCGTGGTTCCGACACCGGCGATGAACGTGCGTCGTTTCATTGCGTCTCGCCGGTTACAACCCGGGGTATATCTCACTATTGGCCAAATATATACCAATCAACGTCGTTAGTGATGAAAAATTTGAAAATATCGGCAATACTGTCGTTCTCGCGGTCCGATTAGACCGTCGAGAGGACCACGGTGTCGGTGTCCGTCGAACCCTTGTCGTCGGTGACCTGGAGGGTGACTTGGTAGCGGCCACAGTTCGAGAGGGTCATCTGGATCGATTCGCCGCTCTTCTCGAACGTCCCGTCGCCGTCGATGTCCCACATGTACTCGCTGATGTCGCCGTCGTCGTCCGTGGAGGCGGACGCGTCGAGCGTGACCGTGGCACCCCGGCCGAGTCCGGTGGTGTCCGACGGCGTGGTTTCGATCCGTGCGACCGGTGGTTTGTTCTGTTCGTCGCCGTTGTTCCCGTCTCCACCGTCGCCGCCATCGTTACCGTCGCCGCCATCGTTACCGTCGCCGCCATCGCCGCCGCTACCGCCGGTGAGTATGTCGTCCTCGACGAGCTGCTGGACGACTTTGGTGTGCCATTGAACGCGTTTGTCGAGGGGCGTGTCCTCCGAAGTCGCTTCGACGAGATATGCGATAGCATCGGTGTCGCGTGCTGCCTTGTGCGTGAACAGACCCGTCGGTTCGTTGGAGGACGAGGAGAACACGTCGACGGTGAAGTCGTAGCCGTCACGCGAGACGTAGTTCTCGTTCACGTAATCGGCCGCCGCGGTGGCATCGTTCTCCGTTTTCTTGTCCCGCGAGCGGAAAATCACTTGGCCGACGCCGCCGACCATATCGCCGTCGTAGATTTCCTGCGATTCGTGGAGGTCGATGACGGTATCGGGCTCGTACTTCTCGACGACGTCCCAGATGGCGCGAGCGAGTTTCGTCTCCGGTTCGCTCCCTGTCGGGAACTGGCGGTTCAGATCGACGCCGCCGTCCGCGACACGCGAATCCTGCCTGTCGGCCGCGGCGTTCGCCCTCGGAATCGTCACGAGCCTACCGCGACTGATGTCCCAATCGGCGATTTTTCCGGCGGCCGTGTAGCCACCTTCCTCGTTGCCGTGCATTCCACCAGTGACCATCACCGTCGGTCCGGACTGGTTGGCGGTCGTTACGTACACTTTCGTCGCTTGGTCGGTCCCGCTCCGAATGGTGAACGAGTCACGCGAAACGTCCGCTTCGCTCTTTCCGCTCGTCCCGGCAACACCGAGTCCGAGGAGTCCCGCGCAACCTGCCGCTGTCAGAAACGTGCGTCGTGTTGAGGTCATACTACCCAATCGTGGGTCGTAGTGCGGGGTTATCGTTGTTTGGGTTTTGTTCAAAAATAGATGGTAGAGATTCATAATTATGGAATTATATACGGAAAATTACTCTTCATCCTCTTAGATTTGGGAAATGAACAGAGAATCATAAACAGAACATGTCGAGAAATGCGAGTGGTTTGCCGGAACCGAAACGGGACGACCGACGGTTCGGATTGCTTCGACCCGAACGGTTATCCTCCGTACACACCCGATACCAGCATGCACGTTTCGTTCGAGGACCTCGAAGCGCTGGTCGATGCCCCCGGTGCACCGGGGAACGAATACGCCGTCGCCGACCGTTTTGCCGAACTGATAGAACCGCACGTTGACACCGTTTCGTTCGACGCGATGGGGAACGTCGTCGCCACGAGCGAGGGAAGCGATTTCGAGATAATGCTCGCGGCCCACACCGACGAACTCGGCTTCCTGATCGACACGGTGGACGACGATGGCTTTCTCACCTTCCACATGCTGGGCGGTCACTACAAGGGCAACCTGTCGGGCCAACGCGTCCGCGTCGGCCCGGATGGAGTCCTCGGCGTCATCGGCCCGCGCTGTCGCCACTACATGAGCGACGAGGAGAAAGACTCCCTCCCGAACGACCTCCGAATCGACGTCGGTGCCATCTCCCCCGAAGAAGTCGCCGACCTGAACGTCGAACCCGGCGATTACGCGACGTGGGACGGCGACGTTTCCCGCCTCGCAAACGACCGCGTCGCCGGGCGGGCACTGGACGACAGGATAGCGCTCGCCATCCTGCTCGCACTCGCCCGCGAGGCGGACGTGGACGCGACGGTTCACTACGTCGCCACGGTACAGGAGGAAGTCGGTCTCCGCGGCGCGAGAACGGCGGGCTACGACCTCGACCCGGACGTCGGCATCGCGCTCGAAATCTTCCCGGTTGACGACTACCCCGCCGGGCGAACGGACGGCGCGGAGGCGACGCTGGACGGCGGTCCGGTCGTCGAGTTCGGGGACGGGTCTTCCGAGTACTTCTTCGGCGGCGTCATCGTGGACCGCCAGACGAGAACGTGGCTCTGCGAGGCGGCGGACGCGGTCGACGTGGACGTGCAACACGACGTGATGCTGACCGGCACGACCGACGCGACCGAACTCCAACAGGTCCGCGGCGGCCGCCACGCCGGGGCAATCGCGGTTCCCTGCCGCTACACTCACTCCCCAGTCGAGACAATCTCCATGCAGGACGCGGACGAAACCGCGGACGTGCTGTTGTCCGCGCTGGAGCGGGAGTTCCCGAGTCGGGACGAGATTCGCCGCCCGCGGTAACTCCATTCGCCGCCCGCCGCTCGGTTCCCGTAACGTTCACGTCCCTCCCATCCGACGGGGGGAGTATGCGCCGTTTCCGAGGGCCACAGCGCGGGTGGGCGAAGATAACCCTCGGTATCTCGATACTCTTCGCGGTCGTCGTCTTCGTGTTCCTCTGGATTCAAGGGTCGCCCGTACAGGGTGCAGCAGTAGGAATCGTCGTCATCGTGGCCGGAATCTGGGAGTGGCGACGGAAACGAACCGACCAGATTCGCGCCGAGCGGTTCGAAGCCGAGGCGGAGGAAAACCGGCGAAAGCGCCGCCAGTAGTTATTCCATCCCGTCGCGGTTCGTCACGCGTGCAAGCCGAGCGAGCAGTTCGCCGTCGAACTCCGCCGAGTCGTCCGTCGACCCCTCCGTTTCGGCTGATCTCCCTTCCGTGCCGTTCTTCCCTCGACGCGCTCGGAACCGATTCCACAGGACACGCACGCCGCGGTCGAGGATTCGCCCGAGGAACAACCCGATTTCGCGGCCGAGAAACGCCCCCAGTCGCGCGCCGTATCCCGCGTTCGACCGACCGGTCGAGCGCCGGTTCCGCCGCTCGTCCCGCTCCGAACTCCCATCCCCTGATTCGGCAGTCGAGGAATCCAGTTCTATCGGTTCCAGCCCGACCCTCGCCTCCTCGATGTCGGCTGACACCCCGGAGAGTTCGACCGTCAACCCGCCGAAATGAAACTGGCGCTCGTGTCGTCCGTCGTTCGATTCCGATTTCTCCCGTTCCCCATCCTCGGACATGCTGAATCACGTCGGTTCCCCGACCGTTCAGCACACGACGGCCGCCGTACTGTACGCTTCGGCCGGTTCGATGTGTAAAAGGATCCGACCCCGAATCAGTCGGCGGACGACTCCACCGGTTCGGCGGCGTCCTCGCGTTCGTCCTCTATCCCCGCGTACGGGTCGAAGCCTTCCGCGCTCTCGTAGAGGTGGCACGCGACTTCACGTTCGTCCTCGACGTCGGATTTCCGTTCGAGCGGCGGTTGTACCGCATCGCAAACGCCGCCGATGTACTTCTCACAACGATTCTTGAACCGGCAACCGGACGGGACGTTGATGGCGTCGCCGACCTCGCCCTGCAGTTCGACGCGCTCCCTGCCTGCCGTAGGGTCGGGGACCGGAACGGCGTCGATGAGCGCCCGCGTGTAGGGATGTTTGGGGTTCGTGATTATCTCCTCGGTGGGTCCCTGCTCCACGATTTTCCCCATGTACATGATGGCGAGTCGGTCGCACATGTGGCGCAGGAGCGAGAGGTCGTGGCTGATGTACACCACGGAGAGACCGAATTCGTCGGTCATGCGCTCCAGCAGGGAGAGCACGCCCGCTCGCAGGCTCACGTCGAGCATCGACACCGGTTCGTCCGCGACGATGAACTCCGGGTCGATGACCAGCGCCCGAGCGATGGCGAGACGTTGTCGTTGCCCGCCGGACAGTTCGTGCGGGTAGCGGTCGAAGAACGATTCGGCGGGTTCCAGTTCCGCGAATTCGAGTGCCCGACGGACCCGAGCGCGCTGGTTCGGGATATCGTGAATCCGGAGCGGTTCGACCACCGTGTCATACACCGTCATGCGCGGATTCAGGCTCTCGAACGGGTCCTGAAAGATCATCTGGGCGTTCTGCCGGAAGTTCGTGAGGTCCGACCCGCTCTTGTCCGCGATGTCCTCGCCGTCGTAGTAGATGCTCCCGCCCGTCGGTTCGTACAGCTTCGTCAGGCACATCCCGGTCGTAGTCTTCCCACAGCCGGATTCGCCCGCGATACCGAACGTCTCGCCCTCGCGGAGGTCGAAATCGATGCCGTCGATGGCGTGCACCGCATCGCCCTCTTCGCCGCGGATGGAGTTCAACAGGTCCGTCACGAGACCGCTCCCGACCGGGAACTCCTTTTCGAGCCCTTCGACGCGAACGAGCGTCTCCTGCTCGGTGTCAGTCATCGCCCACCTCCATCGACGCGTCGTTCTGCCACGTCCGTGCGCTGCTGGCGACGGAACGCAGTTCCGAGTCGATGCGGTCGGTGTGGTGACAGAACGATCGTAGTTCGCCGTGTTCGACCATCGGCGGATCCTGCTGGGTGCAGATTTCGGTCGCCAGCGGACAGCGCTCCGCGAACCGACAACCGCTCGGTGGGTTGCTCAAATCCGGTGGATGGCCGCCGATGCTCACGAGGTCCTGTTCCGACAGCCGAATGTCCGGAAACGCGCTCTTCAGTCCGAGCGTGTACGGGTGGTACGGTTCGCCGAAGATGAACTCGGCCGGGCCTTCCTCCGCGAGTTCGCCCGCGTACATGACGACGACGCGGTCGCAGGTCTCGGCGACGACGGCCACGTCGTGCGTGATGACCATCATCGCGGTGTCGCTCTCGCGCTGAATCCCGTTGATTCGCTTGAGGATCTGATCCTGCATTATCACGTCGAGCGCCGTCGTCGGTTCGTCCGCGAGGATGAGCGACGGTTGGAGCACGAGCGACATGGCGATCATCGCCCGCTGGCGCATCCCGCCCGAAAACTGATGCGGGTAGTCGGTCTGGCGTTCGCGGTCCAATCCGACGATGTCGAACGATTCGTCGATTATCTCCTGGGCCTCGGTCCGACCCATCTTCGGGTAGTGGGCGTCGATGGCTTCCAGAATCTGCTCGCGGATGGTGTAGACGGGGTCGAGCGCGTTCATCGCCGACTGGGCGATGAGCGAAATCTCGTCCCAGCGGAGTTCCCGACGTCGCTTTTCGGGCATATCGGTCAGGTCTTCACCCTTGAACAGGATTTTCCCGCCGTTGATGTAGCCGTTCTTCGGAAGGATTCCGATGAGCGCCTTCGCGAGCGTCGATTTGCCACAGCCGGATTCGCCGACGATGCCGACGGTCTCACCGGCTTCGATCTCGAAACTGACGCCGTCGACGGCTTTGACGGGACCGTCCTCGCTGTCGTAGTAGACTTCGAGGTCTTCGACTTCGAGCAGTGCCATTCAGCGGGCCTCCGTTTCGTCCGAGTACATGAATCCCATGTGCGTGAATCGTGCGTGCATGAACCGTTCGAGCGTGAACCGTGCGTGCGTGAATCGTTCGAATACGTTCATCCTTCCACCTGTAGTTCCGGATTGACGATTTCTTCGTAGCCGCGGCCGATGAGGAAGCCGCTGATGACCACGAGGGCGATACAGACTCCTGGCGGCACGAACCACCACCACGTCCCTTCGGTCATGGCGCTGTAGACGCGGGCGCTCTGGAGCATCATGCCCCACGAGACGCTGTTCGGATCGCCGAGTCCCAAAAACGACACTCCGGCCTCGGTGAGGATGGCCCATGCGATGGCGAAGGCACCGTACAGGAACGCCATCGGGAGGACGTTCGGCGCGATGTGTCGCGAGATGATGCGCCAGTTGCTCGCGCCGGAGACCTTCGCCGCCTTGACGAACGAGCGTTCGCGGAGCGAGAGGACGAGCGCGCGGATGACGCGGGCTGACGTGCGCCACTGCAGGAGCACGAACGCGAGGACGATGTTCTCCAGTCCCGGCCCGAGCACCGTCACGAGGACGATGACCGTCGGGAGGAGCGGTAGCCCGTAGACGAAGTCCACGAGGCGCATGAGGAGGTCGTCGACGCGGCCGCCGTAGTAACCGCTGACCAGTCCGACGAGCGTTCCGAGACCGACCGTCATCACGGCGGCCACCAGACCGACCATGATGGCGGGACGTGCCCCGTACACCAGTTGGCTGAAGATGTCGTAGCCCTGTGCGGTCGTGCCGAGGATGTAGCCGCCCTGACCGCCGAGGAACGACGGTTTGATCCACTTGGCGAAGAGGGCGTTCGTCATCAGTCGGTCCTTCGGGCCGTACGGCGCGATGAACGGCGCGAAGACGGCGACGAGCGCGAAGAACGCCAGGATACACATCGCGACGACGACCAACGGGTCGTCGGTGAGCATGTCGAACTGCTCGGATATCGTCCGCTTCCAGAGGCGGAGATTGCGCTGCCACGCGCTGAACTGCTCCTCGCTCTCCTCGTCGATATCCGCGAATATCGACGACTCCCGCTCTTGGTTCATCGCTTCAGTCATAGGTCACCCGTGGGTCGAGAACGCCGTATAGCAGGTCGGCGACGAAGTTCATCACGATGACCGAGAGCGCGAGGACGAGGAACGTCCCCTGTGCGACCGGGTAGTCACGTCGGAGCACGGCCCGGATCATCTCGCGTCCGATGCCCGGCCAACCGAACACCGTCTCGATGAGGACGCTGCCGCCGACCGCGTAGCCGATGGCGATGGCCGCCGCGGTCAGGACGGGAAGCAGGGCGTTCCGGGCGGCGTGGTTGAACATGATCTTGCGCTCCGTCAATCCTTTCGCACGGCACAGGTCGATGAAGTCCTCCGAGAGCGTCTCCAGCATGCTGTTACGCATGATGAGCAGCGGGTAGCCCATGTAGTAGAACGCGAGCACGAGGACCGGTGCGACCATGTGCTTGAGGAAGTCGAGCGAGAACACCATCGTCCAGAAGTGCTTGGGGCCGGACCCGAAACTCGTCATTCCGCTCATGGGGATGACGCCCAACTTGGCGCCGAATATCCAGAGGACGAGGATACCCATCCAGAAACTGGGAACGCTCCGTCCGATGAGCGCGGTGACGACCGTCGTCTTCTCGAAACGGCTTCCACGATACCAACCGGTGAGCACTCCCAGCGAGATGCCGATGATGTACGCCACGACGAAGGCGGTCAGCATCAGGATGAGCGTGTTCGGGAGATACGTGACGAGCATGTTCACGACGCGCTCGTGCGTCTTGAACGAACGACCGAGGTTGAGCGTGGCGAGGTTCTGGATGTATCGAACGTACTGCATCCACATCGGGTCGTTCAACCCGTAACTCTGGATGAGTCGCCGTCTCACCTCCGGCGTCATCCCGGGCGAGATGATGTACGATGTCGGGTCGCCCGGCATGAGTCGAAACAGGAGGAACAGTGCGGTTGCGACTGCCCAGAGCGTTATCCCCAACTGCACCGTGCGTCTGACGAAGAAGTCTAATTTTCCCATTTATGTGAAGTGTTGTGGCTGTTGTGTCGTCGGTTACTCCGACTTCGATTTCGGGAAGTGAGCCATCCCGTCTCCGTCGAAGACGTAGCCAGCGTCTTTGAGGGTCTTCTTTCCTGCTTTCACGCCGTCCGCCGGTTGGTATTTCTTCACGTCCGGGTTGCTGAACTTGCCGAAGGATTCCCCGACGAGGTTCCACCCTTCCGTCGCGAAACCGTAGAGTATCTGCTGGTTGATGGCCTTCTTCGGAATCGCGTTGACGGCGGCCTGTCGGACGGCCTTGTCGTCGAGTCCCTTCTTTCGCGTGTTCTGGCTGAAGTGCCACCATCCGTCGCCGGGGGCGGATTTCACGCCGATGTTCGATTCGTCCTGGTTGTCGTTGAGCTGTTTGCCGATACGGGTGTACGGCAGGTAGTTCAGCGTCCCTTTCTTCAGCAGCGACCAGACGGTCGAACTCTCCGGGATGATTCGCCAGATACGGCGGTTGAACTTGACCGGGTGCCAGTGGGCGTCGAACTTCTTCAGGCTCAGTTCGCTCCCCTTGTCCCAGTAGTCGAACTGGAGCGGCCCGCTTCCGACCGGTTCCTTGATGGTCGCTTTGGCCGGTTTGCTCCGACTCTCCCACTTGTGCTTCGGAATGATGGGTATCTGGTTGGAGAACAGTTTGTGGACCGGGCCGACTGGGTCCTTGAACTTCACCGTCACCCACTGCCCGTCGACCGAAACCGTGTCGTACATCTCCCACTGCGTGGCGTAGAGCGGGATTTCGTGTTTCTTGATGTAGTCGAGCGTGAACTTCACGTCGTCCGGGGTCAGGCTCTTCCCGTCGTGCCATTTGTGCCCCTTCCGAATCTTGTACTTCACCGTCTTGGTATCCGGACGCTCCCACTCGGTCGCCAGACTGAGTTCCGGGTCGGCTTCCAGTTTCGAGTTGATACGCACGAGTTTGTCGTACAGCATCTCGAACTGGTGGATGAGTTTCGTCTCGTTGTTGTATCCGAGGACGCTCAAGGTGCCGAGGGTCTCGGCCCACGACCCGCGAAGCTCCTTCTTGCTGTTGTTCACCTCGACGCTCGTCATCGATTCGAAGTGGAAGTACCCGGCGATGTGGTCGGTCCAGCCGCTGACTTGGTCGGAGTTGTACGCCACGATGTTCGGCATCTGGACGATGGGATGCATCGGGACGTCCTCGTTGAGGGTCTCCTGGATGTCGAACAGCATGTCGATACGCTTCTGTTCGTCCTTGATCTGAAGCTGTTTCATCAGCTTCGGGTCGAGGTCCTTGTTGGTGTAGCCGGTGAAGTTGCCCTGGCCCTTCCCCGTGTTCGACGAGTGGAACTGCTCCGGCATCCGGCGACCGGGGTCGATTCCGAGACCACGCGACCACGTCGCAAAGGAGTAGTTGAACTCCTCCGTAATCTTCGTGTACAGCGTCCCCCATTCGAACACCTGCACGTTCGTGTTCAGCCCTACCTTTTTGAGTTGGTCGCCGACCAGGTTGATGGCGTCGTGGCGTGCCGGGTTGTAGTTCGCGGGGTTGTTGAGGTACGAGTACGTCGGTAATTTGTCCCCCGCATTATCGGACCCGCCACCACTTCCGTCGCTTTTCGAACCACTACAACCGGCGAGGGCAGCCATACCACCAGCACCGGCCGCGGTCGTCATTTTGAGAAAGTCTCGTCGGTTGACACCCATGTTATCAATTGGCATTTGACATAGATTCCCATGAAGCCCTACTATATAAGTAAAACTAACAATATATTACAAATCGTATAGTATTGCCGGAAAAAATTCTCTCAATATCGAATAATACTGTGGGACATCACACAATCGTCGCTATTCGTGCGAGAACCGTGCAGAAACCCGAACCGCCGGAGAAGTAACGGCATAGGGGAGCATCGACCGGTGTTTCGAACAGACGCCGGTCACCGTTTCACGCACGTTCCCGATGGCCGACATCGAGCGAACGTCCGACGGGGAAACGGTCACGAGTCCGTCCGTTATTCCTCTCGTACGTTCCCCATCGTCGATCGTGTAGCCGAACCGAACCGGAAACGACAGGGTCTGGCTCGTCGCTTCGTCTGCAAACTCGGACGGTGTCGTCGCCGCGATATCCTTGGCGTAGGGGACGCTCGGCGGCATGGAACTCGCCCGCTTCGTCCGCGTCGCCTCGTTGTCGATCCTCGGCGACTCGACCGCTTCGATGTACAGGTCCGCGCCATCGAGCAACGAGGCATCGGAATCGTTCCCCCGAGCGACATCCACGTGGCGAGCGTGGATTCGTGGCGGTCGCTCGTACCCGACGCTCGGGACGACCGACCCCATCGGGACGGTCCCTTCCTCAAGCGCGGACACCGTATCGTGGAGGTAGTTTCGGACGATACCGTCGGACACCAGCGGTACCGGCATCGCCGGTCTCCCCTCGATATCGTACGCCAGTGCCCCCCACGACCCGGCGTGGACACAGTCCTCGATGTCGAGCATCGACGGCCCGAATCGGTCGCCGATGGCGTACGGACTCGACCCGAAGTACACCGAATCCGCCTCCAAATAGTGGGTGAACCCGTGGAACAACTCCGCGGCCGCTCGCGGGGAGAACACCAGTTCGACGCGGTCTCCGATGGCCAAATCCCGATCGAGCATCGGCCACTCGGATCGTCGTCGGGCCGTCGACACGATGGTGTCGAATCGCTCGGGAAGCGAATCGAGGAACGTGGCTCCGGTGGTCGCGCCGAAATGGCGCTGTACCGGTTCCGCCCCGGCCGGAGTGATGACCGCTTCGACCGACGCTCGCTCGATGGACGTGCGGACCGTCGTCCCTGTCGTCGTCAGTAGCGTCGTCCGAAGCCGTTCGTCGCGGTACGAAGTCACCGCCCGGTCGAACGTCAAGCCGTCCAGTGACCCCGCAAAGGCGGACTGGACGGTAGCGAGTTTTTCATCGGCCGTTCGGTCGGAGAGCGACTCGCCGGTCGTCCATCCCGGATGGATCGCCCGATGCATCGTCCCGACGTCGTACTGTGCCGGATCGTTCTGGTCCAACACCCGTGCCGAGCGAATCGACCGTTCAACGAGGTCTTCGAGATGGGATTCGGAAAACGAGGTAGTAAATCGGTAGTCGGCGCTCCCTTCCGCGAACACGCGCCACCAGACGCCCACGTGCGAGAGGTCGTCCGCGAACCGAACCTCGGACGGGGTCGTCGATCCGGTCGTGTGGTCCCTGTCGAGGCACCCGACTTCCGCGAAGGCGACTTCGTCGTCGGATTCGAACCGAGAGAGCAGCCACTCGGCGGCATCGAGCCCGTCCGCCGGGGCGTTCGTCCCGTCCGTCGTCTCGTCCATGACGGTCCACTTGGTCGGAATCACCTAAAATATGTTCTACATATGCGCGGATTTCTTCGAACCAAACTTACATCGTTCGGCCCGCCAATCGTAAATCCTACCACGAATTATGACAACACTACACACGAATCTCGTCGGTGATGCGTACACGAGTACACACCACTGGGACTTGCTCTGTGATCTCGTCGATCTCGACAACCGAATGGCCGGACAGGAGGGTGAGGTCGAAGGAGCGGAGTTGGTAAAGGACGCGTTCGAAACGCACGGTCTCCGCGAAGTCGCCATCAACGAGTTCGGAATTCCCGGTTGGTGGCGCGAGTCGAGTTCGCTGACCGTCGAACACGACCGGACCCACGAGTTCGACGCACAGCACGAGACCGTCGCCCTCCCCGGGACGCCGAGCGGCGATGTGGACGCCGAACTGGTCGATGTCGGTTACGGCCTGCCCACGGATTTCGAGGAGGCGGACGTGGAGGGAAAACTCGTCATGGCTTCCAGCATGACGCCGGACGATTACGGGCGCTGGATTCACCGCGCCGAAAAATACGGGGCGGCGGCACGCGGCGGCGCGGTCGGGTTCCTCTTCCGAAACCATCTGGATGGCAACCTTCCCCCCACCGGAAGCATCGGCAAGGAGGACGGTCCCGGCGACATTCCGGCCGTCGGCGTCTCGAAGGAGGTCGGCGACCGACTCGTTCGATACTGCGGGAGCGGCGAGACGACCGCCAGACTGACCGTGAACTGCCGAAACGAACCGGCGACCTCCCGCAACATCGAGGCCGTCGTCGGACCGGATACCGACGAGGAAGTGCTCGTCACCGCGCACGTCGATGCCCACGACGTGGGCGAAGGTGCGAACGACAACGGTGTCGGAACGGTGCTCGTCGCCGAAATCGGTCGTCTACTGGTCGAGATGGAGGACGACCTGGAAACACGCGTTCGCTGTCTCGTCTTCGGATCCGAGGAGGTCGGCCTGTTCGGCGCGTACCACTGGGCGGAAACGCACGATATGGACGCCGTGAAATGCATCTTCAACATGGACGGCGCGGGCTACTCCCGTACCGCCGACGTGTACACCCACGGCTTCGACCCGATGGGCGAAGCGTTCGCGGAAGTGAGCGAGGAGTTCGACGTTCCGGTCGAGATTCACGACAAAATCCGGCCGCACAGCGACCACTGGCCGTTCGTACAGAAGGGCGTCGCTGGCATGCAAGGTCGGTCCATCGCGGGCGAAAGCGGCCGCGGGTGGGGTCACACGCACGGGGATACGCTGGACAAACTCGACGTGCGCGACCTCCGTGACCTCGCCGTCGTCTTCACCGCGGGGGTGTACAAACTCGCGGAAGCGGACCGGGAGATACCACACAAGTCCGTCGCAGAAATCCGTGAGGCGACGGTCGAACAGGGGTTCGAACCCGGAATGCGAAACTCCGGCACGTGGCCGTTCGACGGCGAGGGGCGGACGACGGCGGCGGAGGCCGACCGATGACGGTCCGACTCGATTACGAACCATACGACCTCGGCGGGATGACGTGGGAGGACGCGGAGACGGCGATTCCCGACGCGGATTTCGTCGTCCTCCCGACCGGGAGCGTCGAACAGCATTCCCTCCATCTTCCCGTCACCGTCGATACACTCCGGGCGGAGTCGCTCTCGCGGGAAATCGTCGAGGCGGCACCCGACCACGACCTTTCGATGGTTCGACTCCCGACGCTTCCATATGGGTACTCCGAACACCACATGAACTACCCCGGGACGGTCACGCTGTCGGGCGACACCTACCAACGAGTCGTCGTGGAAATCGGCGAGTCGATGGCGAATCACGGTGCCGAGCGCCTCCTCGTGCTCAACTGCCACGGTGGCAACCGCGCGCCGCTCACCCTCGCGGCGGACAGGATCCAGCGCGACCACGGGGTGAAAACCTCGTTCGTCCACTGGACCGACTTCGCCCGCGACAGGCTGAAAGAGCGCTTCGGCGAGGAATGGGGACACGCGGGCGACCACGAAACCAGCGCCATCGAGTTGTTCTATCCCGACCTCGTCAGAACGGAGAAGAAGGAACCACAGGTCAGAAAGGCCGACTTCGAGGCCCGTCAGTACACGTACTTCGACGACATCACGGAACAGGGTGGACTCGGTGACCCGACGCAATCCGACCCGGAGTTCCTCGGAGAAGTCGTCGCGGAAACGAACGCGGACATCCTCGCCGCGCTGAAATCGGACATCGACCAGGAGTAACGGTCGTTAGCGTTCGGGAACCATCGACGTCGTCCGAACGTCGAAGCGTATCGTTTCTCCTTCGATAGGTGTGATTGTCGGACAAACCGTCACGAAAGTTGGTCGTCCAACCCCCACTCAGATGCCCGTCGTTCGGCTTCCTGTCGTGCCTGTTCACGGATCGCTGCGATCTTCTCCTCGTCCTCTAGAAACGCCTCCACGGCGCTGGTTGACGTCGTTTCCGGCCCCGCAGACGCCCGTTCCGGTGCGCGTTCTCGCGTTTTCTCTGCCAACGCCGGATCACCAGCCAACCGCTCGGCGGGCATTTCCGGCGGAATACGTCGTTCGTCCGTGCGGAAGTCCGTGTCACGCTCGTCCGGTGACTGCCGATAAAGTTCGACGCTGTACGGGCCTGGGACGGCGAGGTCGGCCACCGCCTCGGGACCTCCCCGCCCGGTGCCGGTATGGTGAGCTTGTATCGGAATCCCGTCTTCGAAGGTCAACACCCCGTATCCGTTCGCGTCGAGGAGCAGCGAATCCTGCGGCTCGAAGACGACACAGCCAGTGAGACGCTGTTCGAGCGCGGTGGTGAGCGCTGTTGCGGGGTTGCTGACGACGCGGGAATGAACGAGTTCGCCACGAGGAGACGTCATGGTGAGTCGGGAATGACCGCACTCCGGAAGCGTTCCGCGACCCGCTCCGATTCGCCAGCACGAACGTCAAGCGCCCCTGCGGCGTCGTGGTAGGCGTTCGCGGCCGCGCTATCGGGTGCGTGTGCGAGCAGCGGTTTTCCCGCGCGCCGTGCTGCACGTGCGGCCTCGTCGTCGGGGACGGCGGCGAGCGTCGGTCCGTCGAAGTAACGCTCGCTTTTCTCCGAAATCGGGTCCACGGTCTCGTCCTCGTGCACCTTGTTGAACAGCACGCCAGCCGTCCCGGTTCCGTAGGAACGGGCGTACTCTTGGACCTTCAGACCGTCGCTGAGGGACGGAATCGTCGGTTGGAGAACGACGACGATCCGATCGGCGAGGACGATCGGAAGGATCGCGCTCTTGCTACCGAGCGTGGCGGGCGAGTCGAGCAGGAGCACGTCCGTTTCAGCCGCCAACTCCGCCACGACCGCTTGTAACCGGTCGGGGTCGGCGCGCTCGAACGCCGAAAGGCTCGTCCCACAGGGTACGACCTTCATTCCGAATCGTTCGTAGACGGCGTCCTCGACGGACGCCTCACGGTCGCCGATGAGCAGATCGTGAAGCGTCGTCTCCGCGTCGGTCAGGCCGGTGTGAAACAGCAAGTTCGCCATTCCGGTGTCGGTATCCACGACCGTTACGTCGTACTCCTCGGCCAGCGCCATCCCGAGCGAGAGCGTACTCGTGGTCTTGCCGGTGCCTCCTTTGCCGCTCGCAACCGCAAACGCCTCGACCATCGTTCTAAACTCCAGTCTCCATCCTTTAAAAATACATTTGATTCGATGGACGAGAAATGGACTCCATATCGTTCGCTACCGGATAATCAGGATCCGGGTCCGGCGGGGAGGAACCGACGTACGAAATCGTCAGCGAGACCGATAAAGTGGAACCGATCAAGGGTGCAGAGGCCTGATCGGTTGGCAGCGACAGGATGCGTGCCGACACGACGGCCGACGATGTGTCGCAGTTCGCCGAACTCCCGGACAGGTTGAGTGGCGGTGACCGGTCCTGGAAGCCGTACGTTTGCATCGGCGATTCGTGTGAATTTCACGCATCCAGTCCGTGATTATTACCGCTGCCGTCTAAGATCTTCACTTTTTCTGACATTATGTTCAGTCCGTCCTTCTTCAAACGAACTCCAACACTGTCTTCAAACAAACATGTGATAACATACCATATGTGTCCCCGGAACAACGATCTCACGTCACCACCGCTCGCGCAGGTGTTCGTCTATCCCGCACGGATGAAATTTCTCGCCGTGCTCGCCGACGACCCGGACGGGAGTTTCAGCGCGACGGAGTTGGCGGACCACGCGGGAACCGCACCGAGTACGTGGACGAACCACCGCGACGAACTACTCGACCTCGAACTGGTCGAAACGGTCGATGCCGACGGTGCACACCCGGAGTATACGCTCGCCACGACGACACACGCGCGACTGTTACAGCGATTGTCCGACGAACTCGACGACGTTATTCACGAACTCAAAAATCCGATATCGGACGCTATTGGCGGTTTTACGCAGTGAGAACGCATTTTTGGAAATAATATGATTAATCAAACATAACCTCAATTGATGTTTTTCATGAACTATTAAAAAAATTATAATTCGTGATGGTGGAATTGTTCGTTCGCGATGTCGAAAAACAATGCACTACGCGCAAAGCTAACGGAGCATCCTCGACTGATCGGAGTACTGTTCGCCCTTATCCTGCTGGTAACGCAGTTCGGTGCCGTGCTCGCAGGTGGCGGATCGAACCCCGGACCGTAACTATTCCAAATCGGATACCTGTATTTCATCGCTCCAGACGAGTTCACCGTTCACCTCGACCGGAACGACTTGTTTCGAAAGTTCGGCTTGGAGCGACTCACCAGTCAGTGTCAGCGTCGTCACTGGCGCAGACCCCAAAAACCGTTTTTGTGACCAGTCGTGGTGGAAATTGACGTGAGTGCCGAGTCCGAACAGATAGGTCAAACACACGCTTATCTCGACCTCGAACCGGTCTTCGCCGACTCGCTTTATCTTCAGATACCGCGGATTCCCCTTCTCGTTCTGGACGAGTGACACACCTCCATCGCCCATGACCGTGTACTGGTAGCCGTGTACCGAATGGCGTTGGGCGATCGATAACGCGGTTCGAAGCGTGAATCCACGGTTCAGAAGACGAGCCAACGTCTGCCCGAGTTCCGTCGCCATCGGGTTGCCGACCGGGGAGAGCGTTACGACGCCACCCTGACTCCCCTTCTTGACGAGTTCGTGCCCCTGTTCGTAGGATTGGCAGGCGTTCAACAGAAATGCGGACACGCCGACCTCCGGAATCGACCGCACATCGAGCGACCCATCGGAACAGAGGAATCCGTTCTCATCTACGTGGCCGATGTAGTGGATGAAATCAGCTGGCTGGGCCAGCAGATCTGCGAGCTCGCCACGCGATAGATCGTAGTGTGCGATCACGTCGAAGTCGAGCATGTCCTGTAATCCGTATATCTCACGAACGACGTTCTCGTCCATCATCCCCTCGTCGTTACAGACGACGTGAATGGTGATGGTGTCCGAAGAAGGGCGACGATCGATACGCCCTCGAAGCGCGCTTACATCCAGTTTGTTGACCTTCAGTGGGTATCCCGGGCCTGCCCACGCCTGCTCGACTACGTTCGGCATCGCGTCCACCTGAAATATGTCGTGCTCGTCCACCGCTTCCCACCCGCTCGCCCCGCGAGTCAAGGCACCCGATACCGGTGATCGGAAGAACTCCGTCTGGGCGTTGGACATCGAATTGGCTGCTTTGGGGGTTGGTTCGTCCGGAATTCTGACGAGCGCGAGGTCACGGGCGAGGTACGGTACGTACTCGATACCGCTCGCCGTCGGGGCGAGATCGACCCCCAACTGCCAGTTCGGGACGAACGGTTCGAGCGTCTCGAACGGCACCGAAAGGTATGCCGCGAGTCGTTCCGGAAGCGGGGTAGTATAGAGTTCGGCGAAGTCGAAATCGACCAGCGGTTCGACTCGTTCTCGCTCGTGGAGTTCTATCCGGTAGTAGCCTTCCGTCCGGGTCAGACAGTCCAGCAGAAACGTTTGTCGGAGGACGCGGTTGACGGTTTCGCCGTACCCCTCGGAACCGACGAGGGGCTGCTCGAACGATCCGGCGACGAGACGTGGGTCGTCCCCTGGGATCACGGTCGCACCGAGATAGTACGCGAGCGGCGCTATCGGATAGACGTGTTCGCGGTCCGGTGGGACGACGAGTTCGACACCCGAATCGACGGGTTCGAGGGCGTCGGGCGCGGAAAATCCCTCACCGTACTCGATGAGCGGCGGATGTCCCCGTAACGTCGGATACGAGCGCTCGGGCGAGAGCGTCTTCAGTGCCGATCCAAACAGCGAGATGGCGCGCATCACGTCCCGGATATCGTCGGTGACGGTGATCGTCCCCGCTGGCTGGTCGTGAAACGAGCGCGTTCCGACGTAAACGGTGGTGTCGGGGTCGAACGAAAAGAAGGCCCCATCTCCCTCGTATTCGATTTGCACCGAGCTATCGAGTAGCAGATACAGCTTCATCGGTGTCGAACTCAGCTCGACCAGATACGCCCCGGGTTCGAAGGAACAGTCCGATTCGTCCGAGGTCTCCGCCACCATCGTGCCATCACCGTGGCGAATCGTGACCGGAACCGATTTCGGCACTTCGAGAGCGGTCGTCTCGATTTCGACGGCGGCATCGACCGGAAAGTAAAACATCGACGTGTCGGCAGGCGTCAAATCGACGGAACTCGACGTAAACAACGCAAACCTGACGTTTTCGATGGGGTCGTGGATATCCAGCCCATCACGCTCCGTGTGCCGTCGAAACTCCATTCTCCTTGTGTTTCCCGTTACCTACGATAGTTCTACCCAGTCCGTCGTCTCATCGAGCGTCGGCACGTGCCAGCGCTGTTCTGCTCGCCCCGGTCGTTTTCGTAGTTCGATACGAGCGTCGAACAGGGGCGATAGCTCGTCCACCATCGGGTCGTCGTCCGGGACGCGAAGGTGATAGTGTGCCATTCCGTTGACCCCACGAACGAGTGCGGTAATCCCCCGTAGGAACTGCGTGAGCGAAACGAGGTCGTCGTTCATCTCCAACACCTCGACCGAATCGAGGCCAAGCCGTAGTTCGGCAGGCTCGAATCCACCGTTTCGGTCGTTGTGAACCTCGATCGCCGAAACCAGCGCCGAGCGGAACGATTCACGATCGATGTCGGTCGGCCGAGCGGCAGTCGAATCGTCGGCCGTCGCCGCACGGTATTCCGGGCGCTGGTCGATCACCTGTGTCTCTGGCCGGTTCGATGTACCCGGGAGATACGACTCCGCGTCCATCGTCGTCGGGTTGATGAGTCCGAGAATTCGCGTTCGTTCTCCCTGTCCAAACAGCGTCCGGCTGAACTCGGCACTCGTTTCCTTGGGAACCTCGCCCGTGACGAGAAGGTTACTGCCCCTGGCTTTCAAGCCGGAAAGCCACTCCATGAACGTCACGTGTTGGACGGTGGAACCCTCGCCCGACTCGTTCTGAAATTCGAGGCGAGAAGTCATTATACAGATGTACGTTGGATGATGAAATAAGGGTTCTGGGAACGCCGTCATTCCTCGGTACTGCGATGCCGAACGACGCCGAGTGTTTCGGCGAATCGTATAAGTCGTTCGCAAACGTTCACTTTCCGGTGTCCGCGCCGGAGCCGATCGCCATCGAGGAACTGACCAAGTATTACGGGGACGTTCGAGGAGTGGAAGACCTGACGTTTTCCATCGAACCGGGAGAAGTCTTCGGGTTTCTCGGACCGAACGGGGCGGGAAAATCGACCGCGATTCGAGTCCTGCTCGGCCTCTTGCGCCCGACGAGCGGAACCGCGCGGGTGCTCGGGCACACCGTCACCGAGCGGACGAGAAGCGTCGAACATCGGATCGGATACGTCCCCGGCGACGCGACGATCTACGGAAACGTCACCGGAGCGGAGCTACTCGATTACTTCGCGGCACTCTCCGGCGACGAGCGCCGCGAGGAGTTGCTCGACAGGTTCCCCGTCCCCATCGACCGAAACGTGAAGACCTACTCGCGGGGGAACCGCCAGAAGTTGGCTCTGGTACAAGCGTTCATGCACAACCCCGACCTCCTCATCATGGACGAACCGACGGCGGGACTCGACCCGCTCGCACAGAACGAACTGTACGAATTGCTGCTCGACGAGCGCGAACGGGGGGTCACGGTGTTGTTCTCGACCCACGTCCTGAGCGAAGTTCGGAAGGTGTGTGACCGCGTCGGTATCATCCGCGACGGTCGCCTCGTCGCGCTGGAGAACATCGGTGAACTGTTGCGAAAGAGCGGAAAGATCGTCCGCCTCGACCTCGTGGAAACGCCCGACTCGGACGAGTTGCTGTTCGACGGGGCCATCGACAGTAGCCGCGACGAAGACGGCTACTATCGACTGGTCGTTACGGGTAACTTCGACGGTCTCGTGGACGTTCTCGACGACTACTCGATCCGGGATTTGGAGGTCGAAGAGACGTCGCTCGAAGACGTGTTCATGCAGTTCTACGGCGGTGAACCGGAGTCGTAGGTGGGAGACAGGATGTTCGAGATAACGAATTTCGAGATGGGACGGCGCGTCCGTGGAACGCTGTTACTGTCGGCATCGCTCGTCGTCTTCATCGTCCTCATCGTCGCGCTGTTCCCATCGATTCAGCAGTCGGGGGCCGATTTCGACACCTACGTCCAGAACCTCCCGGAGGACGCCCGCCGCGCGTTCATCGGCAACGTCGAGAGCATCACGACCATCGACGGCTACCTCGCCTCGCAGTTCTACCAGATCGCGTGGCTCCTCGGCCTCGGCATCTACTACGCCTACGCCGCCGCGTCGAGCATCGCGGGCGAAGTCGAGAACGACACGCTCGATTTGGTTCTCGCCCATCCGGTCACCCGAACCCGCCTCGTCGTCGGGAAGTATCTCGCGCTCGTTCCGAGCATGTTCGTCGTCAACGCCATCAGCTTCCTCGCGGTCTACCTCGGCGTCCAGTTCATCGGCGAGTACCTCGACCCCGCCTACCTGTTCACCCTGCACGCCTACTCTATCGTGTATTTCCTCGCGTGTGCGAGCCTCGGCATGCTCGCCTCCGTCCGGTTCGACACGGCTCGCCGCGCCCGGACGGTCGCCGTCGGGGGGATATTCGCGATGTTCCTCGTGGACTCCACCACGTTCGATACCGACTACGACTGGATCGGGGATTTCGCCTTCACGCGCTACTTCGACGTCGGGAAGATTCTCACTGATGGAACGATTTCGCTCCACGATTTTGCCATCCTCGCCGTCGCCGCCATCGGTTTGTTGGTCCTCAGCGCCGAACTGTTCGAACGACGGGACGTGTGACGACGAGACGTGTTTCGTGATTTCGTGACAGTCGAAACTGTGATGACAGTTCAGTAGGTCCCCCACCCGTGCTCCGACGTTGTGAGGAGGGTAACTCTACGATTGCAACGACTGAGAAGACTACCTCGAAAGCCCCCCGTCCGTTCGAGTGGCGCGCGCTGCCGAGGTGACGCGGCCGAACCGCTGGCCGCGTCACCTCGGAAAATTCGTGCGAGGGATGACGAAGGGAGCGCTAGCGACCGGAGGAATCGGCTGGGGAGGGTGTGGCAGACGAGGGTGCGGAGCAACCTCGCAGGCGAGCGGTGTAACCGCGAGCGGGCGGGGGCTTTCGAAGTCATCATCGTAGTAGTTGCAACTCCACACCGACCAAACACTCGTGTTCGTAGCGAGTGGTGGAGACCTTCGATATCGATCTCCCCACGACTTTGTCCTCATCCTCGTCATCGCCGTCGGAGCCACCACAGTCCCCCGAGCACCAGCACACCGACTACGATCCCGACCGAGATCAGCGACGATCCGAAACCCGATTGACGCTGGACGTTCACCGGCACCGCGTACGGCCCGGCCTGGCGCTGATCGCCGTTCGGCGTCTCGTAGGAGATGGCGACCGCGACGGGGTGTCGGTCGGGAATCGCCTTCCCGCTCACGGTCAACTGGAACGAGGTGGACGACGAATTTCCGGGGCCGAGGACGCCGACGTAGGACTCGCTGTCGTCGCTCGACAACGGATCCGAAACCAGCAGTCGTGCCGTGACGTTCGAGAGACGCTTTCCGGCGTTGTTCTTCACCCGCACCCGGAGCGTTCCGCTCGAATCAACGGTGAAGTTGGCGTCCGTCGCGGTGACGACGAACGGTTCGCGTCGCGGTTTCACCCGGACCGGAACGGAAATCGGATCGGTCACGCGACGCACGCCGCTCCCGTCGCGGTAGGTGAGTCTGGCGGTGAAATCGCGTGGACCGGGGTTCGTGGCGTTCGTCGCGTCCAAGTCGAACCCGAACCGATGCGAACTGTTGTTCGGCAGGGTTCCGAGCGGGAACTGGGTTTCCGCGGGACGGAGGGCGGTCCCGTTCGACGGCGACAGGATCAGGGTCGCGTCGTCGAGCGTCCGGTTGCCGGTGTTCTCGACGCGGCCCGAAACGCGTCCCGTGTCGCCGACGCGGAGCGTGCTGGTGACGTCTCGAACCGCGAACGAGGGCTTCGTCTGGGGTCGAATCCCGATGTACAGCGGGTCCGAAAGCCGCCGTTCGCCGGTTCGGGTGTCGTACGCGACGCGGACCTGTGCGGTGACGTTGCGGGCGTCGGTGTCCGGCCCGACTTGGAGCGGGAACTGGACGTACTTCGTATCCGTGCGTAACCACTCGCCGACCGAGGTTTCGGCCGTCGTGGCGTTGTTCCCGAACCGAATACTGGGGTCAGTCGAGTTGACGACCACGCTCGCGTCGAACGCCCCGACCGTCCCCGCGTTCCGGATGGCGAGCGAGAGCGTTCCCGTCTCGCCCGCACTCCCGTTGACCGTCGTGTTCACCACGCGGAACCGGGGGCTTCGCTCTACCTGAACCGAGACGTATCGAAGAACTGTCCGTTCGCCGGAATCGGTCGTGTACGTCACTCGAACCGGCAGGACGTACTCACCCGCCGTCGCCCGCTCGCCGACTCGGATTCGAACGGGCACCGACTGTTGTGTTCCGGGGGGGGAGCGTCCCGACCGGGACGCGATTCGACAGCACCGTTATCGGCGTGTTCGCGTCCCCGACTTCGACCGTCGCGCCCGAGAGCGTCGAACCGCCGTTCGTACCGCTCCCGTCGTTGGCCACGACGAGTTGCAGTCGGGTCTCCTGTCCCGGAGCGACCCGGTTTTCCGGCGCGAAAACGCTGATTCCGGACCCGTTCTGACTCCCCTGTACCGTTACCCCTGCTCCCAACAGCGTGGTACAGACGAGAATCGTGACCACTACACCCCCCATGCGCATGGTGGGCGTACGACGTTATTTGACAAATCATTGACGGCGACGGCGAGGAGTCACGTCGGGCGCTTGCCGTGGAACTATCCAATGGAATCAGAAGTAGTCGAAAGAGTGTTCGAACCGGATCGACCTCTCACCCGCAGTAAAGAAGGAAGATCAGACTCGTGCCAGCCAGCGTTCGGGGTGTTCGAGTTCGTCGTCGGTCGGGAGGTTGTCCGGTTTCTCCCAGACGCGAGTCGCGACCTCGACGCTCCGCGCCGAGACGACGTGTTCGAAGAAGGCCTTCCCACGCTCGTACTGTCGGCGTTTCATGCCGAGGCCGAGCATGCGACGCATGAGCTTCGAGAGCGGGTTCATTCCCTTCCGTCGGGCTTCGATCTTCTCGCGGAGGTCCTCGTACTCGTCGTCGAAGGCCTCGTCCATGAGGAGTTCGGCGTAGCCCTCGACGGCGGTCATGGCGGTGTCGAGTTGCTGGAACGCATCGCGGTCCACTTCCCCGTGGGCGAGGGCCTCGATGCCGGATTCCATCTCCGATTCGAGATAATCCGAGAGCCACGGTGCCGCGCCGAATTCGGCGGCGTGCGTGACCTCGTGGAAGGCGATCCAACGGCGGAAGCGGTCGGCATCGACTTCCAACTCCTCCGCGGTACGGGCGATGTTGGGATGGACGAAGTAAAGCGCGTGGTCGTCACCTTCGGCGAGTAGGAGCGGGTCGTACTGGCCGAGGACGTTGTTGCCGAGGAGGGAGAGCATGAACGTCATGGTTCCCGTGTTGACGACGCGAGCGATCCCGGGAAGCACGTCGGGGCCGTACTCTTCGATGGGTTCCATCACGCGTTCGAATGTGGCGATGTTCGCGTCGATCCAGTGGTGACGGTTCTGAATTTCGACGGTGCTCGGAACGTCGAAGGAGACGCCGGAGACTTCACGGACGCGGTTTCGGGCGTCGCGCACGTCGGTCGCATAGCCGTCCTGCTCCGCAGGTGAGAGGTCTATCGAGCCGGGGTCCGTCGCCGCCTTCGCCGCGTCGGCCACCGCCGTCCAATCGATGGGGCCGGTTCCGGATGCGCCGGTGACGGCACGGACGCTACGGTAAAGATTCACACCACTACGTTGTATTCGAGCCGACAAAATCCTTCTGTCCAGTCACTCCCGTCGGTGTCGAAGCCGTCGTGCGACCGCAGCGGCCACGACGAGAAAGAGGATTGGTGCCAGTTTCTCCGTTACCGACGAACCCTCGTCGTGCGCTTCATGTTTGCCGTGTTTTCCGTGTTTGTGTTTGCCGTGCTTTCCGTGTTTGTGTTTGCCGTGCTTTCCGTGTTCGTGCTTTTTCCATCCGAACATGCCCGACGATTCCGCCTCGCCCGTGTTGAGTGTGAAGTTCGGTTCGTGAAGGTGTAGTTCTAGAAACCCCATGCACCACTCCTCAACGTTCATCCCCTTATTGATTCTGGGTCAACATATTTTTTCATACATTACCTCGTGGTATTCGGGGGGTTGAAGACGGACCATCGCCCGTTCACGGATATGGACGAAAAGCAACGCGGGTTTTTGGATTCTCTGTTGACGACACCCAGTCCGTCCGGATTCGAGGTGGAAGGCCAACGCGTGTGGGTCGAGTACGTTTCCGAGTTCGCGGACGAGGTTCGAACCGACGGGTATGGCAACGCCGTCGCCGTCGTCGAAGGGGACGGACCGGAAATCGCGTTTGCGGGCCACGCCGACCAGATCGGTCTCATCGTCGCCGGAGTCGACGAGGACGGCTTCCTCCGTATCGACCGGATCGGTGGCACCGACCGAACCGTGACGAAGGGCCAACACGTCGAAGTGCACACTGCTAACGGCGTGGTCAACGGCGTCGTCGGCCAACGCGCGATCCACCTGCGCGACCCCGAAGACGACGAGTTCGAGGACATCGTGGAACAACACGTCGATATCGGTGCCGAGAGCGAAGCGGAGGCCGAGGAACTGGTCGATGTGGGCGACCCGATCACGTTCGAGGCGACCATCAAGGACCTGCGTGGGACGCGAGTCGCCGGGCCGGGAATCGACAACCGCGTCGGAACGTGGGTCGCCGCCGAGGCGCTCCGCCGGGCGGCCGAACGCGACGTGGACGCGACGGTGTACGCCGTGAGCACGGTTCAAGAGGAACTCGGATTGCAGGGCGCGAAGATGGTCGGGTTCGATCTGAATCCGGACGCCATCGTCGCCATCGACGTGACACACGCGATGGACAGCCCCGACGTCGATGGGGAAGAGCAGTTCTCCGACCTCACCATCGACCTCGGCGGCGGGCCGGTCGTCGCACGCGGGAGCGCCAACCACCCCGAAGTCGTCGCCGCAGTGCGCACGGCGGCCGAGGACGCCGAAATCCCCGTTCAACTGCAAGCCGCCGGGATCCACACGGGAACGGACGCGGACGCCTTCTTCACCGCCCGTGGCGGCACCCCGTCGCTCAACCTCGGACTCCCGAACCGCTATATGCACACGCCCGTCGAAGTCATCGACACGGACGATTTGGACGCGTCGGCCGACCTGCTGGCAGAATTTGCGGTAGGGGCGAGCGGTCGAGACGGATTTTCGGTCGATATCTGACCGCAACCACGCGATTTCCGTTCCGGTACGTTTATCAACACAAACACTGGGATTGTTGATATGAGCGGACGACCACTCGACGTTCTCGAAGCGTCGTTGAACTCGGCAGTGACAGTACAGCTGAAAGGTGGAGAGGAGTACACTGGTACGCTTACGGGCTACGACCAGCACATGAACCTCGTCATCGAAGACGAAGACACAACCATTATACGCGGCGATAACGTCGTTTCGATTACTCCATGACTGGTGCAGGAACTCCAAGCCAGGGCAAGAAGAACAAAACGACGCACGTGAAATGCCGCCGTTGCGGTGAGAAATCGTATCACGTGAGAAAAGGTGTTTGCTCGTCGTGCGGCTTCGGTAAATCGAGCAAACGACGCGACTACGAGTGGCAGAGTCGAGCCGGCGACAACTAATCGCCTGCTGTTGATTTTCTCCCTCTTAAACCTCTCACCGACGAGCCGGCGGCTTCGTCTCCCGAATCGGTATTCACGGATGTGCATATTTCTCGCCTGCGGGCTGGGAAATACGGCACGATAACGAGGGTTTTTACTACTGTCCCCCGCTACAGGTAGCCATGTCAAGTGGCCGGGATGGAGACCTCGGCGGACCGACCGAGAAATGTGGCGTCGTCGGCGCGTCACTCGCCGGTCGGGACGCTGCTCGCCCCCTCTACTACTCGCTGTACGCCCTCCAGCATCGCGGGCAGGAGTCGGCAGGCATCGTCACACACGACGGCTTCCAACAACACGACCACGTCTCGATGGGCCTCGTCGGGGACGCCTTCACCGAGGAGGACATCGACGATCTGAAGGGAAGCGCCGGAATCGGTCACGTTCGCTATCCGACCGCCGGAAGCGTGGACAAGAGCTGTGCACAACCCTTCACCGTCTCGTTCAAGAGCGGATCGCTCGCGCTCTCGCACAACGGCAACCTCGTCAACTCCGAAGAGATCCGCGACGAACTCGCGGGGAAGGGCCACGCCTTTACGTCCGACGGTGACACGGAAGTCATCGCCCACGACCTCGCGCGCAACCTCCTCGAAGAGGACCTCGTTCGGGCCGTCAAGCGAACGATGAACCGGATTCACGGCTCCTACTCGCTCGCCATCATGCACGACGAGACGGTGCTCGGCGTTCGCGACCCGGAAGGTAATCGACCACTCGTCATCGGCAAGGTCGATGACGGCTACGTCGTCGCCTCCGAATCGGCGGCCATCGACACCATCGACGGCGAACTCGTCCGCGACGTGCGTCCCGGCGAACTCGTGGTGCTACAGCCGAACGGTGAGGGCTACGACACCTACCAACTCGTCGAACCGGAAGGAACCGCCCACTGCTTTTTCGAACACGTCTACTTCGCCCGTCCGGACAGCATCATCGACGACAACCTCGTGTACGAGGTGCGCCGCGAATTGGGGCGAAAGCTCTGGGACGAAAGCGGCATCGAGAGCGACGTGGTGATGCCCGTTCCCGACTCCGGGCGCGCGTTCGCCTCCGGATACGCCGAGGCCGCACAGGAGGACGGGTCGGGCGTCGAGTTCGCGGAGGGACTGATGAAAAATCGCTATGTGGGCCGGACGTTCATCATGCCCACACAGGACGAACGCGAACGCGCGGTCCGTCTGAAACTCAACCCCATCAAATCGACCGTCGAGGGGCGCACCGTCACCATCATCGACGACAGCATCGTCCGCGGGACCACTTCGACCCAACTCATCCAACTGCTCAAGGACTGCGGGGCCGAGGAAGTCCACATGCGAATCGGCGCGCCGCCCATCGTCGCGCCCTGCTACATGGGCATCAACATGGCCACCCGGGAGGAACTCATCGCCTCCGACAAGTCCGTCGAGGAGATACGGGAGACCATCGCCGCCGACAGCCTCGCCTACCTCTCGAAGGAAGCCATCGCCGACGCGCTTTCGGTCTCGCAGACCGACCTCTGTCTCGGCTGTGTCACCGGAAGCTATCCCTACGACATCGACGACGAGGAGACCGACCGCGACGTGAAGCGACCTGTTATCGAGGGTGCGAGCGACTGACGCCGCTCTAACGATGTAGTACGTACTTTTACCGTTCCCGCCGTGTAATTCGCGAATCTATGCCGTCTTCATCCGGCAGAAACGACCATCCGTGTCGTGCGACACGTCCCGCCCGTAGTCGCCGCCGCCGCGGTTGGTTCGGTCACGGGAAGACGAACACCAAGGAGAAGGGTAATTTCGGACGCTTTCTGGACGATATCGTCTACGCGTTCGCGGACGTTTCCGTTCCGCTCGTCCCGTTCCTCTGGTTCGTGATGGTCTCCATTCCCAACCGATTTTTCGGAGTAAAAACGTCGGCGTTGGTCGCGTGGACAACGATGGTCGTCGAAGTGGCCCTGATTCGTGGCGGGTGGCTCTCTCCGTTGGGGACCGAAACACCGGGTTGGGTGTCGTTGACGCCCTCCCTGTTGCTCCTTCGCCTTCTCTACTTCAACACGGTCCTCGCCGTCGTGGCTTACGGGGGCGGTTCGGTGGCGAAGACGATGGGATTGCCACTGGTATCCATCGTGGTTTCCGTGGTGGTTGCGGGCATTGGCGTCGGGGTGTTTCCACGATTAGCCGAGTTGTACTGTGACCGCTTTTTCGTTTCCGGAGTTCGTCCAAACGCGTGACACGACGGCGTTATTCCTCGTGCAGCAACCGCTCGATCTCCGATTCTGTCAGGACATCGAACAGGTTCGCTCCGTTCTCGTACTCGCGCCACTGTCGTGGCGTGAGGGAGGGACCACCGCGCGCTTCGAGTCGCTCCGCGAGCAGTTCGTCCAAATCGTCCGGGTCGTATCCCGGTATTGGCATGAACGAGATGTACGGGTCGGGAGTGGATATATCGTGTGGCTAGTTCGGTTTCGTGTGGTACGTTCGGCGCTAAAACCCACGAATTCGAGGGAATCTTCGAATCAGTACACCACGTACAACAATCCGTAAACGACCACGCCCAACGCGAAGGAGGTGAGCCACAACGACGCCGCGATCCGTCCCACGCGGGGGTGATTGGTGTTCGGGAGTTCGCTCACGGGATGGGATAGCGCGAGCAACAGTACGTAGTAGAGCAGCGGGATACAGACCATAGCGAGAACCATGTGTATCGCCAGTATCGGCAGGTAGACGAACTGTTTGACGGCCTTCGGCCCGGGGAACTCGGTCGGTCCTTCGAGCGACACCCGGTACAGGTAGAGACCGAGGAAGGCGACGAACAGGACGAGGCCGGTCATCATCCCGGTCCGGTGGCGCAGGAGGTGACCCTGTTGAATCGCGTGCCACGCCGCGCTGATGATGGCGATGGCCGCCACGCTGATTGCGGCGTTGAGGTGAGGAATCGCGGCGAGAAACGAGTTCGGCGCGCGCGGAATGGCGTGTTCGGGGACGACACCCAGTACCGCACCGAACACCAGCGCGAGCGAGACGATGCTCAGGAGCGCGGTCAGCGTCGGGACGTTGTTTCGGACAGTCGTATTCACACGCGCGGATTGAACCTCCGTCTGCATACCAGTTACCACTGACAGCAGGCGTTCGCGTATTTCTCGAAAAATCGTCTTTCAGTTGCTCTTCTCTGCTGCGAAGCCGTATCTACGCCGAATAGTTGTCCCGGACGAACTCCGTATCGGCGTGTTCGCCGAACGTGAGGTTGCCGTTCGAGAAGTCACAGTCCTTGACAACCGCGACTTTCGGGCCTTTAATGTTGAGGCGGCCGTTAACCTCACAGCCGACGATACGGGTATACATCTCCGCAGAGCTACGATTATCGACCGGCTGGAGCGTGTAGTTCTGCGCGTCGAAGTAGCAGTTCTCGGCGACGAATCGCTCGCTATCCCTGACGAGAATCCCTCGCCGGTTGGTGCTGTCTTTCGTCGTCGTATATTTGCAATCCCGCATCGTGACGCGAGCGTTGGGCGACTCTACTTGGGATGTCCAACTGCTCCCCGCTTTCTTCTCGAAGACGCAGTTTTCCATGACGATTTCGCCATCGTATACGAGTTCGAAAACGTCCCCGGTACCGCTATCCTCGACGTTGAGGTTCGAGCATCGCATGAACGCATCGGCGTCGGTTCCGTTGCGGATGAGTCGATTACCGCCGTTGTTCCGCACGATGGTAATGTTCTCGTAGACCGTGTTTCCGAGCTCTCCCCAAATCGCCTGTGCGGCGGGGTTAAAGTCGCTCGATGACGGGACGTTCGTGTTCGATTTCGCCGCTTCGTCATCGATTTCTATCAAGCAGTCACGTGCCGAATGACCGTCACCGAGTCGAATCGAAGTGAGGCCGCAGTTCTTGACGTGGCAGTTTTTGACATACACCTGCCCCGGGTGTGCTTTGAGGTACAAGCCGTTGTTGAGGAAGTTCGCGAGGTAACAGCCGTCGAAGACGAGTGTTCCGACGTTTCGACCGCCGCCCGCCGCGACGCCGATGAACTGGCTGGTTCTCGATTTGCCCGAGCGATACTCCCCACCATCGGGGAGTCGGATGTTCACGCGGCCGTAGCCGTCGGAAGCGGTCATCCCGAAGATGTTGCTGTCGATGTTGCCGACCCCATCCTGGCGTTTTCCGACGACTTCGACGTTTTCAACGAGCATGTTCTTCTCGGCCAAACAGAAGAGTGGTCGACAACCGGAGTTCGTGATATCGATGGTCAGGTTTTCCAAACGCAGCGTCTCGCGCGTTTTCGTGTCATCAGTGTACCCGAACCCGAGGAGTGGTGTCGTGATGTTCCCCGTCGCTTTTAGAATCGCGTCCCCTTTCCCGACCAACCCGAAGTTCGTGAACTGGTCGTGATTAAACGGTCCATCCATCTTGTACTCCCCGTCGGGGAGTACGATGAGCGTGTTGTCGCCCGCATACTGGTCGAGAAGGCTGTTGATGGACGTACCGCCACTCGGGTCAGCACCCTTTTCGACCAAATCGACTACGTTCCATCCGGAGATAGAGAGGTTGTCCACGTCAAGTCCGTCCTCGATGGACGAATTGACGTTGATCGGTCCAGCACTGCCGCTGCCGTCCTCCTGTGCACGTAAGAAATACGTTCCGGCGCTTTTGTCCCACAATTGAACTGCACCGCTTCCACTGCCGGACGACATCCACGAAGAGTAGGCCGTATTACTGGCTGCTTTGATGTCGTTAACGTTCAGTATTTGATACCCGTTCATGTCGAGGTCGCCCGACTGCGCCGCGCTCGCCATCCCGGTACTTGCGATTCCGAGACCCGCTAGCCCCGTGAGTGCCATCATTCCACGGCGTGTGAATTTGCTGTCGCCCGACGCGTCCGTCCTTTCTTCTCTGCTGATTTTATCAGACATCAAATTATAATTTAGATAATAAATACTTTATTATTTTCCACATAATACAGAATTCAAAAATTTAGAGAAATATTAACGGCTATCTCTCAATGGATTCACGAGCAAGGGACGAACTGCCACGAATAGCTATCGCATCGAGAAGCGATCGACGCTATTTCACTATTTTGTACAGTCGGTCACAGTCACAGGCGGGGCAGCGTTCGCAGGGAAGGTTGAACGCGCGGGCGCACTCCGGGCAAACGTAGTCCACACGTGTATTTCTCAGCCGGGAGATGAAGCCAATCGACATCAATTCAGAATCGTTCGGACCAATAATTAGCGTATTGGACGTACTCTGTCACATCTATGCGAACCTATGCCGTTGCTGAGTAAAATGAAAGGCCTTTTATTAGCCCACCATCTACCATTGAGTGCAGACAGACACAGCGGGCGTGGGTAGCCAAGCTAGGCCAACGGCGCAGCGTTGAGGGCGCTGTCCCGTAGGGGTCCGCCGGTTCAAATCCGGTCCCACGCATCGCATGCGCGGCTTTGCCGCGAACACGTGAGGCGGTGTAACCGCCGAACACGATGCAGGTGATCTCCTTCGAGGACATCACCCACGCACAATTCCTACCGAAAACAACTTCTCACCAGCCTCGGCTGGTTAGTTTTCTCTCGAAGTATCGTCCGGTAGCACCGGCTAGCTCGATTTTCGAAACGGAAACTCCCAAAACGTAGCGATAGCCGTCAGAGTCCTTCGTGCGTGGTGATCCTGTCGCGCCACTCGGATGGGATGGGTCGCGGTTCCTCCCCGTTCTCGTCGAACACGACCTGCACGATTTCGGCGGTGGCGGCCGGTTCGCCCCCCGCGCGAATCTCCTGTTCCATCGTGACGCTGGTGGTTCCCATGTCCGTGACGCGCATGGCGACGGTCACGTCGTCCTCGGCCGTTATCGACCGGAGATAATCGATTTCGAGATGGGCGATGACGCCGGAGATGTCGGTGGGTGAGATGCCGAGAACGTCCTCGAAGTAATCGACTCGCGACTGTTCGAGGAACGTCACGTAGATGGCGTTGTTGACGTGTCCCATCGTGTCGAGGTCACGATAGCGTACTTCGATGTCCGTCGTGTAGCCGAACTCGTCCATACTCCTCGTAGCGCCAAGCGGGTAAACCGTCTGTCGATTCCGGCCGAACTATCACGTTTTTCGAAGGTTCCGCGATGTGACCCACCCCGCCGTGCCCGCCGAATCGACACACCAGAGCCAACCGTCCCACTCGATATCCCGCTCACTCACTTCGATTTCGTTGCCCTTCGAAACCGTGATCGGGTCGGGGAACTCGGACTCGTGTGCCTCGGTCACTCGATACGTCCCGCTCTCGTCGGAGTTCACGGCTCTATTGTCCACCGTCTCGACGTTGGTCGATGAACTCCTTGGTCCGACCGAGGAGGACGTACTCCGTCTCCTGTAACTCCGCGACGGAATTCGCCCCCGAAACGAACATCGCGGTCGTCAGTTCCGCGCGGAGGTCGCCGATCAGGTCGATAACCGCTTCGGACCCGCGGCCCGCCGGTTGGAGGAACGGTTTCGCCAGGCCGCCCGCTTGTGCGCCCAACGCGATCGCTTTGGCGATATCGAGCCCGGACCTGACGCCGCCACTGGCGACGACACAGGAGTGTGCGTCCGCGGCTTCGACGGTGCTGACGGCGGTCGGAATCCCCCAACTCCGGAACAGGTTCCCGATCTTTGCGTGACGGTCCGCACCGACCGCACTCGCTCGATACGCCTCGACGCCGGACCACGTCGTTCCGCCCTTGCCTGCAACGTCGAGGACGTCGGCACCGGCGTCGGTAAGCCGCTGTGCGGTTGCGTTCGAAATCCCGCTCCCCGTTTCCTTGACGATGACGGGGACGCTCAACTCGGACGCGACCGTTTCGACCTGCTTGAGGCAATCCCGCGCGTCGATATCGCCTTCCGGCTGTGCGGCTTCCTGCAGGAAGTTGAGGTGAATCGCCATCGCGTCGGCGTCGATCATCTCTACCGCCCGTTCGACGCCCTCGACCCCGTACTCCGCGAGCTGTGCCGCACCGATGTTGCCGTAGAGGAACGCATCGGGCGCGACGTCCCGAACGACGGTGAACGACTCCATGAGTGCTTCATCCTCGGGTTTCTCCAACCCTGCACGTTGACTTCCGACACCCATCGCGATCCCGGTCTCCCCCGCGGCCCGTGCCAACGCTCGATTGATCTTCGTCGTGTTCGGATGGCCGCCGGTCATGCTCTCGATGACGATGGGGGCGGCGAGTTCGTGACCACAGAACTCGATGGACGTGTCGATGTCGTCACGATGAATCTCGGGGAGCGCCTCGTGAATCAACTGCACGTCGGAAAACCCGCTGCCGGGCGTCTCGACGTCCTCTTCGAGTATAATCTCGATGTGATCGTCCTTTCGGTCGGACGTTTCTGGTTCCATGATGTACTCCTACGGAGAGACCCCCATCAAATACCTGATTCGGATTCTCGTGGGGGCGTTCCAAACTTACCACGGACCGTTTCGACCCGAAGTCAGGATATCCGATAATCGTTCTCGCATCGGCATCTATATATCCGATTTGATATTCGACATAAATATGTCCGAGAATTTCGATGAACGGTACCTCATTTGGACGATTATCGGCGTCGCAATCCTCACCTTCCTATACAGCATTTTCATCAATCAGCGGTTCTTCGCGTGGTTCCGTATCGTTTTCCCGCTCATCGGATTGTACCTATTCTGGCGATTCGTTCGCGCCGTCGAACGAATCGCCGCGTCGATGGAGCGATGAGTTTCAGTCCGACCGGACCATGACGTCTGTCGCCTTGACCACGGCGGTCAGTTCCATCCCCTCCTCGATTTCGAGGTTCTCGGCCGATTCGCGGGTGATGACGGCGGCGACTTCGTCGTCACCGACGTCCAGAATCACTTCCGCGGTCACGTCGCCCGTTTCCACTGCCACCACTTTCCCATCGAGTCGATTTCGTGCGCTGAGCATCTTCGATACCCCGGAACGACCACGACGAGGCCGTGGATAAGCGTTCGGGCGCACTTTGCTCCGGAAATCAAACGCGATATTGAAATGTAGTCCCTTCCTAACGGGGGTATGGCAAAATACTCGACCGGGAATTCGTCCGGAAACGGTAGCGGCGGTTCCTGTGAACTCTGCGGGAAAGCCTCCGACTCGCTGAGCGAGGCGAGCGTCGCAGGCGCGACCCTGCAGGTCTGCAAGGACTGTGCGAGCCACAACGACGCCGCGGAACCGAAGGAAAAGCGGGAAACTGGCGGAAATCAGCTGAGCGAGCAGGACCGCAAGCGTCGCGCCGCCCAGCGCACGGCGCGCATGGACGACGCCCGCAAGGGAGATGCACGCCACTGGGAAGAGGAGGGGACGAGCTACGACAGCGACCCGCTCCCGTATCTCGTCTCCGACTACGGCGACCGCGTCGTCGAGGCGCGACAGGAGGCCGGACTGCAGTCCGGTGAACTCGCGGACGAACTCGGAATCGATGAAGACGACCTGCTCGCAGTCGAACAGAGCCGAGCCAACCGCGCGAGCGTCGGCGGGTCGGTCATCGAGGCGCTGGAGGAACGCCTCGACCTGACGTTGTCGGAGTCGGCGTAGCGTTTTTGTCCGCCCGTTTCGCACGAACGGGTATGACTCACGCGCCAGCAGAGCCGTATCGAACGAGCTTCGAGGCGACCGTTTCGGACGTCGATGGCACCGATATCATCCTTTCGGAGACGTATTTTTACGCCGAAAGCGGCGGCCAACCGGCCGATAGGGGTACGCTCGACGGGATTCCGGTCGTGGACGTACAGAAACGACACGGCGAAGTGGTTCACAGCCTCGAAACGACGCCCGACTTCACCGAGGGGGACGAAATCAGCGGCCAGATCGACGAGGAGTTTCGCACCTACTGCATGCGCTCGCACACGGCGAGCCACGTCCTGTACGGTGCGGGTCGACGAATCTTGGACGATCTCGGCTACGGTGGCTTCGACATCGGCGAGGAGAAAATCCGCGTCGATTTCCAGACCTCGACGGACATCGGCGACGGGGTTCTCGCGGAACTCGAACGCCTGACGAACCGCGCGGTATGGGACTCGATACCCGTTTCGTGGGAGGAAGTCCCGAAGGAGGAAGCGCTGGAGCGGGAGGAAATCGCGTTCAACACCAAAACGGAAGAGGGCGTGCTGAGCGGTTCGAACACGGTTCGCGTGGTCGATATCGACGGCTGGGACGTGGCGGCCTGTGGCGGCACGCACGTCGAGAACACCCGCGAAATCGGCCCGGTGACGATCCTCGACCGGTCGAACCCCGGCGAGGGCATGACGCGCGTGGAGTTCTCCGTCGGCCCGCCAGCCATCCGTACGCGGACGGAGGAAAAACTGAGCGCGCTGGATGCCGCACGAATCGCGGGAACCGGCGTTCGGGATTTGCCCGACGAAATCGCCCGACTTACCGACGAAATCGATGCGCTCGAAGCCGAGTTGGCCGACGCGAAATCACAACTCGTCGGGGCAACCATCGCGGAACTCGCGGAGGAGACCGTCGTCCGGAACGGTCACGAGTGGCTGGTCGGAACCATCGACGGCGTCGGACCGAACGAACTGAGCGACAGGGTGCGGGAACTCGCGGGTGAGACGGCCGACGTGGTCGCGCTTGCCGGAAAAGACGGCTCCACGTTCATCGTCGTCGGTACTGCGGGAGAAGTCGATGCTGGCGACGTGGTGGACGACGTAACAGCCGAGTTCGGCGGCGGCGGTGGCGGCAGTCCGACGTTCGCACAGGGCGGCGGTCTATCGGCGGACCCGGACGAAGTCGTGGCGTATCTGCGGGAATAGAATTCTACACCACCCCCAACTTTCGAAGACGAACGTCAACTCCCCAGCAATCACATCGAAACCGCAGAACCATCCCGACAGTCACGTCCGCGAACGCCGTCGCTCTCCACGCGGCGTCCGAAAGAAAGTGTTCGAGTTGAAGTCGTCGCGTTTAGCCGAAGAGTTCGCCGAGGCCCTCGCCACCGGCGTCCTCGTCCTCGTCGTCTTCTTCTTCTTCTTCAGCGGCTTCCTCTTCTTCGGCTTCGTCAGCAGCGCCTTCGTCGTCGCCACCGGCAGGTGCAGCGGCACCACCAGCGGGGACGGCGGCGGCCTGTTCGACGGCCTCCTCGATGTCCACGTCTTCGAGTGCGGCGACGAGCGCCTTGACGCGGGACTCTTCGACGTCGACGCCAGCAGCGTCGAGCACGTCCGTGAGGTTGTCTTCGTTGATCTCTTCGCCCGATTCGTTCAGGATGAGTGCTGCGTAGATGTATTCCATGGTTAGTAATTATCCGAACATCGCGCCGAGACCTGCGCCTGCGTCTTCGTCGTCATCATCGTCGTCGTCATCGTCTTCAGGCTCGGCTTCAGTTGCTTCTTCGTCAGTCGATTCTTCTTCCTCGGCCGCGTCGCCCGTTGCAGGTGCTTCGACACCGCGAAGCTCCTCAGGCAGCGCGTCCTCGTCGTCGATTTGTGCGGCAAGTCCGCGCAGTTGTGCGTCCGCTTTGCTCACGAGGTCCGGCACGACGTCCGGGCTCTCGATTTCGGCCTGCAGGCCGAGGCTCTTGGCCTCGCCCGTGGCCTTCGAAATGAGCAGCGGTGCGGTCTGCTCGGTCGGGTACACGGCGTTGACCGAGAGGTTGCGGGCAAAGGCCGCAGCCGTCTCGATGTCCGTGCGGTACTCGTCCACGTCGATGGCGAGTTCGTCCGACTCGAACATGACGCCGTCCGAATAGACGGCGCGCAGGTCGAGACCGACCTCTTTCGGCTCCATGCCGAGTTCGGCGAGGACGTTCGCGAGTTCTTGCGAAACCTCGTCGCCTTCCTCCGCGACGAGGCTGTCCTCGGTCACGTGGATGGAGCCATCCATGATCCGTGCGGATGCTCCGGCTTGCTGGAGTTCGCCGACGAACGGTCCGGGGTCGACACCCGTGTCACCCTCGGGAATGAGGATGTCGTTCGGGGAGATCTCGCCGGCCGAGATCGGTGCCGGACTCTTCGAGGCTTCCAGTTCCTTGTACAGGCCGAACGGGTTGTCGTTCGTCCCGATGAGGCCGATCTGGCCGGAGATGTACTCCTCCAGGTCGTCGAACCCATCGCCGACGGCGTCGAGCGCGCGCTGCACCAGCGTGTTACGGCTGACGCGAAGTTCCGCGCTTCCGTGAAGACCGCGGCGCATGTTCTGGAGCTGTTTGCTCGGAATGCCGGTGATGTTGACGACGCCGACACTGTTGTAGTTCTCGACGAAATCCGTCAGCTCAGCGACTTCCTCGCGCTTCCACTCCGGAATGTGCTCTGTCTTGTGTTCGGCTTCTGCGGACATTTTAGGCAACCTCCACCGACGGTCCCATCGTCGTTTTCACGTAGATAGTATCGACGTTGAGCGGTCCTTTCTCCAGATTGGAGTGAAGACGCCGAACGATAACGTCGATGTTCTCGGAGATGTCATCGGCGGACATGTCTTCGGCGCCGACGAGCGTGTGGAACGTTCGTCGGTCACCGCTCCGAAGCTGGACGGTGTTTTTCATCCGGTTGACCGTTTCGACGACGTCGTCGTCGGGTTGCAACGGCGTCGGCATCTTACCGCGCGGACCGAGAACGGTACCGAGGTATCGACCGATGTCTTGCATCATCGACGCCTCGGCGATGAAGAAGTCCGTTTCGTCCGCGAGGTCTTTTGCCGCGTCGTTGTCATCGCCCAAGTCTTCCAGTTCGTCGCCCGAGAGAACGTCGTCCGCGACGTCCTCTGCGCGAAGGGCTGTCTCACCCTCCGCGAAGACGACAATCTTGGTATCTTGGCCGGTTCCGGACGGGAGTACGATACTCTCGTCGACACGATTCGACGGATCGTTTAAATCGAGGTCGCGCAAGTTGATTGCGAGGTCCACCGTTTCGCGGAAATTCCGCTCGGGTGAGTCCTCGAGTGCGCGAGAGACTGCTTGCTCTATCTCATTATTTGCCATCGTTCACCTCCGTAGTACGCAGGAATGCTCCTACGGGTCAGTGAAACAGGCCATGCCTGTCTCACCCGAATTTGACGCATGCGGAACTTAAACCCGTCGAACCATTTCGGCGAAATACCCCGCCGAGCCACCATTGGTTTGCGGTTTGGGCACGAATCACGTGCAGACAGCGATGACGACATCGACGCTTCTCACCGGCCTCGTGGCCATCACGCTCGCGTCCGTGCACCTCGGCGCCGGGCAGGTACGCGCGTTTCGAGGGATACCGCGAAACTACTGGCTCTCGATCGCTGGCGGGGCATCCGTCGCCTACGTCTTCGTCCACGTCCTCCCCGACCTCAAGGGCGGGACGATACTCGAATCGGTTCCGCTCCTCGCCGGATTCTTCGAGCGCCACGTCTTCCTCGTCGCGCTCGGCGGATTCGCGCTGTTCTACGGATTGGAACGACTCGCGGAGGAATCGGGATACGAGAATCGTTCTATCGATCCGAAAAGGACCACCCGACCGGGGACGACCATGAGCGTCTTCTGGATTCACGTCGGCGCGTTCACGACGTACAACGCGCTCATCGGCTACCTGCTCGTGCATCGGGAGCAACCGGGAATCATCAGCCTCCTGCTGTACGCGACGGCCATGGCGCTTCACTTCATCGTCAACGACTACGGCTTTCGGGACCACCACCGGGACACCTACGACCGGGTCGGCCGCTGGGTGCTCGCCGCCGCCGTCGTCGTTGGCTGGGGGATCGGTATCGCCACGCACGTGGACGAAGCCGTCGTGAACACCCTCTTTGCGTTCCTCGCCGGTGGCGTCATCCTCAACGTAATCAAAGAAGAACTCCCGGAAGAACGGCGCAGTCGCTTCTGGGCGTTCGCACTCGGTGCCGGTGGCTACTCCGCGATACTGCTGTGGATATGAAGAAGAATCCAGTTTACGCCGCGAGCGCGTCGTCGTACTCGCCGGCGTCCACTTTGGCTTTGAACTCGCGTGCGTTGTCGCCCTCGATGGTGACACCGAGCGAGGCACACGTTCCGACGACTTCCTTCGCCGCGTTCTTCGTGTCGTAGGCGAGGAGGTCGGGTTTCTTCTGTTCGGCGATCTTTTTCACTTGGTCGATGGAGAGGTCGGCGACGAAATCCTTCTGGGGTTCACCGCTGCCAGTATCGAATCCGGCCTCGTCCTTGACGAGCGCCGCCGTCGGCGGGACACCGATTTCGAGGCTGAAGCCGCCGTCGTCCTCGACGAAGACGGTGACCGGCACTTCCGTGCCGTCGAACGCAGCCGTCTGCTCGTTGATCTCGTTGACGACTTCCTGAACGTTGACCGCCGTCGGGCCGAGTTCCGGGCCGAGTGGTGGGCCGGGGTTGGCCTGTCCACCGGGGACGAGTACTTCTATCGTATCTACCATACGTATCCGAAATCTCGCCGGAGTTTTAAGGATTTCTTTTCGGGTGCTGGAGAACGGTGGGATCGGCTCTCCGCGGGTACGAACGGTTCCCTAGGTCTGCGGGAGGAAACGAACGGCGTCTGTAGCTCGTTTACGGCAGGCTGACGCCGTGCCGTCCCAAAAATCGACTCGCGTTCTTGATCTCGACCGGACTGCCGATGAGACGGAGCCACTCGTCGCATTCGCCGCTCGCCGAAACGATCGTCAGCATGAAGTTGTGTTCGAGTTCGCAGCGGATCCCATCGAGCGTGTCGCGGTGGAGGACGATTTGCGTGCTATCGCGGAGACGGGCAGGATCCGGCATTTGACTTCACATCATGTGACAGGCCGAAACGTATTAACGTGTCGAATTAAGGGACAAAATCCCGCTGACGAGAAGGAACAAGTTTTTCGGCAGTCACGGCTGACGTGTTCCTAATGGGACTGGAGGAGGAAATCGAAGCACTCCGCGAGGAAATCTCGGACACGCCGTACAACAAGTCCACCGAGAGCCACATCGGTCGGCTGAAGGCGAAACTCGCGGAGAAAAAGGAGAAGCTACAGAACCAGTCCTCCGCCGGTGGCGGAGAGGGATACGCCGTCGAGAAGACGGGTGACGCAACCGTCGCATTCGTCGGTTTCCCCAGCGTCGGCAAATCGACGCTGTTGAACTCGCTCACCGCCGCGGAGAGCGAAGTCGGTTCGTACGATTTCACCACTCTCAACGTAAACCCCGGAATGTTGCAGTACAACGGCGCGAACATCCAACTCCTCGACGTGCCCGGACTCATCGAAGGTGCCGCCCACGGCCGCGGCGGCGGGCAGGAAGTCCTCTCCGTGGTTCGTGCGGCCGACCTCGTCGTCTTCGTCCTCTCCGTCTTCGAAATAGATCAGTACGAACGTTTGCAGGAGGAGCTCTACGAGAACAAGATCCGATTGGACTCCACGCCGCCCAGCATCTCCATCGCCAAGAAGGGCCGCGGTGGCATCCGTGTCACGTCCAGTGCGGACCAGGACATTTCCGAGAACGTGATCAAGGAAGTCCTCCGCGAGCGCGGGTACGTCAACGCGAACGTCACCCTGCGCGAAAAGGTGGACATCGACCGCCTCATCGACGGCATCATGGACAACCGCGTTTACCTCCCGTCGATGGTGACCGTGAACAAGGTGGACCTCATCGAGCACGACTACGCCGAAAAAGTCCGCGGAGAACTCCGCGACCACGACATCGACCCGGACGAAGCCGTGTTCATCAGCGCCGAGAAGGAGAAGGGACTCGACGCGCTCCGCGAAAAGATTTGGGAAGAGCTCGGCCTCATGCGGATCTACATGGACAAACCCGGACGCGGCGTCGATTACGAGGAGCCGCTCGTCCTCCCGAAGGGCAGTACCATCGAGGATGCCTGCAACCACCTCGGCGGCGAGTTGGGTCAGCGATTCCGCTTCGCCCGCGTCAGCGGTCCGAGCGCCAAGCACGACGAACAGCAGGTCGGCGTGGAACACGAACTCGCGGACGAGGACGTGCTTCGGTTGATTCTCCGAAAATAGGGACGGCTCGGGCGTGTCTGCTTGGGGAGTTTTGTGATTACAGTTGCCCAGTGATTGGTTTCGAGAACTTCTGACCGTTCGCTACAAACGGGATTTGGCTCTGTCGTGACTGCGATTTCCGAGCGGCAACGAAACCACCGCACCACCGCACCACCACCGCACCACCACCGCACCACCACCGCACCGCCCGCAACGACCACGCACCTCTCCAGCCGATTCGCTCCAACGTGTTCAAAAATCTCCGATTTTTCTAAGCCATGATCGAGGTTGCTAACAGCACTGCTCCGGACAAATCATCTCGTGGGGTTAGCCGGAGACGAGATTCAGGCCGACGATTCCCACCACGATCACCCCGATAAACAGTATCCGCAGAACGTCGGCGGATTCGTCGAAGAGGGCGATACCGAGCGTCGCGGTTCCGACCGCTCCGATACCGGTCCAGACGGCGTAGGCGGTGCCGACGGGGAGCGTCTGGAGGGACTTCGCCAGCAAGGCCATGCTGACGACGAGGGCGACGACGGTGAAGACGGAGGGCCAGAGTTTCGAGAAGCCCTCGGAGTATTCGAGGCCGATGGCCCACGCGACTTCGAACAGTCCGGCGACGACGAGCAGCTTCCACGACATGATTCGGATTTCGGGACGGGCGGGAGCTATGTCTTGCGTTTCCCAGCCTGCCGAGACCCATGACTCTTTATGAATTCCTTCTGAACCGTTCACGGAATGAGTGCCGACGAGGTCGACCCGGAGGAGTTGGGGGAGGAAGTGGAACGACCGATGGTTCGGTTGTTCACCGAATACGGGGAGGATCACTACCATTGGTTCATCATCGGATTGGTGACGAGCCTGCTGTCGCGGTTGCTGTCGCTCGTGCCGCCGCTCGTGCTCGGCGTCGCTATCGATTCGGTGTTCGCCAAGTCGTTCAATAGCAATGCGTACTCGCTCTATTTCGTCCCTCAGTCGTGGATTCCGACGACGCAGATGGGCCAGTTCTGGTTCTCGGCCGAAATCATGGGCGTGGCGATGGTGCTCGCGGCGTTCTGTAACTTCGCACGGTCGTCCAGTCTGAACCTGTTCTCCCATCGCGTCAAACACGAAGTGCGGACCTCGACCTACCAGTGGATGCAACGGTTGGATATGACCTTCTTCGACGACCACAAGACGGGCGAGTTGATGAGCGTCCTGAACAACGACGCGAACCGCCTCGAACTGTTCCTCGACAATATGATGGGGAGCGCCGTCCAGTTGTTCGTCCTCATCGTCGGCATCGGCGCGATTCTCTTCCTGACCAGTCCACAACTCGCGCTCGTCACGATGGCCGTTATTCCCGTCGCGGCGCTGTTCACGTGGTGGTTCATGAAGCGGATCGAGAAGTTCTACTCGGGGGTTCGGTCGTCGGTCGGGAACCTGAACACGCGACTGGAGAACAACCTCGCCGGAATCGAGGTCATCAAAACCAGCGGAACGGAGTCGTTCGAGGACGAGCGCGTTCGGAAGGTCTCCTACGACTACTTCCGCCGGGATTGGCAGGCGCTCCGGATGAATTTCATTTATCGACCGGGAATGCAGTTGCTCACCTCAATCGCGTTCGCCGCGACGTTCGTCGTCGGGGGACTGTGGCTCCTCTCCGGCCCGCCGCTCGGCTTTTCGGGCGGTACTCTCCGCATTGGCGACCTCGTCACCTTTCTCATCCTCACCCAGCGCATGGTCGAACCGCTCACGCAGATGAGCGAGGTGGTGGACCGCTACGAGGACGCCAAGGCCTCCGCACGACGCATCTTTGGTCTGCTCTCCATCGAACCGGCCATCACGAGCGACCCGGACGCCGTGGCGCTGGATGCCGACTCCGTGGACGGCCGCGTCGAATACGACCACGTCGACTTCGCGTACGAGGACGACCACGAGGTCCTCTCGGACGTGACGTTCACCGCCGACCCCGGCGAGACGGTCGGCCTCGTCGGCCCGACCGGTGCCGGGAAGTCCACCATCTGCAAACTCCTCCCGCGCCTCTACGACGTGACGGGCGGCGCGATTCGGGTGGACGGCCACGACGTGCGGGAACTCACAGTCGAGAGCCTACGCGGGCACATCGGCTACGTCGGGCAGGACACCTTCCTCTTCGACGGCACCGTGGAGGAGAACATTTCGTATGGGGCGTTCGACGCGACCCGCGACGACATCGTGGCCGCCGCGAAGGCCGCCGAGGCACACGATTTTATCACCAACCTCCCGGACGGCTACGACACGCGGGTCGGCGAGCGCGGCCTGAAACTCTCGGGCGGTCAGCGCCAGCGCATCTCGATTGCTCGGACGATTCTGGCAGACCCCGAACTGCTCGTGTTGGACGAGGCGACGAGCGCGGTGGACACGGAGACGGAGATGCTCATCCAGCGCAGTCTCGACCGACTCACCGAGAACCGAACCACGTTCATCATCGCCCACCGCCTCTCGACGGTGAAGGGCGCGGACACCATCCTCTCCGTGGAGGAAGGGGAAATCGTGGAGCGCGGCACGCACGAAGAGTTGCTCGACAACGACGGACTGTACGCCAACCTCTGGCGCGTGCAGGCCGGGGAAATCGATGCGCTGTCTGAAGAATTTGTGTTGGAAGCCTCCCGGCGAGCGAGTGCGAGTCAAGTGAGTCGGGAATAGGTTGGGAGAGACGGGTTGGGTTGTTTTGTGATTGCAGTTGCGAAACGGTAGCATTGAAAGTCCATGCTCGCTACGTAACCGATTTTCTGGTTCTGTTGTGATTTCAGTAGCCGAGCGGCAATGAAGACCGCAACCGCCACCGCCCACACACCTCCCCAGCCGATTCCTTTCGTCGCTGTCGCTCCCTTCGTCATCTCTCGCACGGTATCGGCAGCGACCTTCGGACGACCGCTGGTTCACGGTTTCACCGGACTCCGTCCGGTTGACCGCCAAGCAACGCTT
>NZ_JAMYJW010000012.1:0-164510 GCF_024136975.1 Haladaptatus sp. AB643 | reverse complement strand
GGAAGAGGAAGAGGAAGAGGAAGAGGAAGAGGAAGAGGAAGAGGAAGAGGAAGAGGAAGAGTAACTCAGTATCCGGCGGCGTTGCCGTCCTTTCGCGGTTCGGTCGCGCCGGAGAGGACGCCGTTTTCGTTTCTCACGATCTGTGCGCCGCCGAAGAGCACCGGTGCGAGGACGCGCACGTCGTGGCCTTTTCGGGTGAGTTTCGTGCTGAGGTTGCCGTCCATCCGACCCTCGACGGCGAGCGTTCCGTCCTCACGATACCGCCAGCGTGGAAGGTCGAGCGCGGCCTGAAGGGGCAAACCGTGGTCCACGATATTCGAGATGACTTGGACGTGACCTTGCGGTTGCATGTAGCCGCCCATCACGCCGAAGGCGGCCCAGTCGTCCTCCCCGAACTTCGCCAGCGCGGGAATCAGGGTGTGGAACGGGCGTTTCCCCGGTTCGAGGCTGTTCGGGTGATCCGGGTCGAGCGAGAACGACGCGCCGCGGTTCTGGAGCGCGATACCCGTATCCCCGGCGACCAGTCCGGACCCGAACCCGGCAAAGCGGGAGTTGATGAACGAAACGACGTTCCCCTCGCCGTCCGCGACACAGAGCAGGACGGTATCCGCGTCCTCGGCGTTCGCGTCGGGGACGCCGAAGGAGACGTCGTGGTTCGCCGTCTCGCCGACGTGGTTCGCGCGCTTTTTCGCCCACGAATCGGATTCGAGGGGTGGGATTTCCTCGTATTCGGGGTCGGTGATGTAGCGGTGGCCGTCGTGGAACGCGAGTTTCATCGCCTCCGCGAAGTAGTGAACCCGTTCGGGGGAATCGATGGGGTGCTCGCCCGCCCCGACCTGTTCGGCGATGTTGAGCGCTTCGAGCGCGATGAGACCCTGATTGTTCGGCGGCAGTTCGTAAATCTCCGTTCCGTTGTAGGTCGTCGAGACGGGGTCCGGGAACTCGGGTTCGAAGTCGGCGAGGTCCTCGACGGTGAGGAACCCACCCTGTGACTGGACCTCTTCGACGATTTTCTCGCCGATTTCGCCCTCGTACAACACGTCCGCACCCTCCTCGGCGATTCGGCGGAGACTCTCGCCGAGACGCGGGAGCGCCATCGTCTCGCCTGCTTTCGGTGCCGTCCCGTCGTTCAGATACGCCTCGCGCGCGTGATCAGTTTTGAAGAGGGTTTCTGCGCCCACCCAGTGCGAGGCGATGACTTCCGAGACGGGATAGCCGCCGATGGCGTAGTCGATGGCGGGTTGGAGCGCGTCGCCGAGCGACAGGTTGCCGAACCGCTGGACCGTCGTTTCCCACCCGCGGGCGGTTCCGGGGACGGTGACGGCGTGCGGTCCGAGAAACGGCATTTCGAGGTCGTCCGTGTCTTCCGAGCCATCGACGGCGTAGCCACGGTTTTCGGGATACCAGTCCGAAGGGTCGTCGTGGTTCCGCAGGGACGAGCGAACGTTCTCGATGGTCGCCTCGGCGGGCGCGCCGCCGCAACTCCGCATCGCGCCGACTTCCCCGTCGGCGGTGCGATAGAGCGCGAACACGTCCCCACCGAGACCGGTGCTCGTCGGCTCCACCACGTTGAGCGCGGCGGCGGTTGCGACGGCAGCGTCGAACGCGTTTCCCCCCTGCTGTAGAATCGAGACGCCTGCCTGCGAGGCGAGCGGTTGGCTGGTAGCGACGACGCCGTTCGGTGCATAAACGGTCGAACGTCGCGAAGTAAACCGGTCCAAATCGGGTTTCGTCATACCATGCCATACTCAGAAGTGGTCCTAAAGTACACGCCAAATAGGTCCGGTGTGAGGTACAGCCAAGTATGAGAATATATCACAATGTTCGTGTTCCGTCCGCAGTTAAATCATCCGTATTCAAAAATTTTCTGATACTTCCGGCAGGAGTTCTCACCTTACCAAGACTTATCCTTCCGATACCCCTCAGTAAAAGACGATGGGATTGTTCAAGAACATGGGCCGAAAGTTCGAGGAGTTCAAAAAGACCTCCGAGGAGGTCGCGTCCGAGGGAGCGGAGTACGAATGCTCCGAGTGCGGGGAACTCCTCTACACGAACCACGACGAGTGCCCGGAATGCGGCGGAACCGTGGGAGTGCGGGAGGAAAAAGCGGCCGCCACCGCCGAAGAGAAAGCGAAGTCGGCCGGCGACGTGGATTCAGCAGGGACGGAACCCGAATCGGCGGACACAACCGAGGAATAACGACGCGACTTCTCGATGGAGGTACCCGGTATTTCGTGGTCGACGGACGGAACCGATCGAACGAAAACCCAGGGACGAAGACGTTAGAAACATCGAAATTTGATTCGGAAGGCTGACAGAATCGGATACAAAGTTTCAACTCGGTTGGTTTCCTCGATTTAAATATGCGAGAAGTGACGCTCCAGATACGTCACCACGGCGAACCTGAGAGCGACATCAGTGCCGACTACCCGGCGATAACGATCCGCTCCGTCTCGTCGATGACGGGAAGTGCCGCCGAGCGAAAGCGAATCATCGAGATAACCGGACCGGAAGCCTCGATAGCGGGATTTCTGGAGGAATTCGAGGCCGCCGATCCCGTGATCGATGTGGATACGTTGACGCCGCTGGACGTCCCACGAGTTCTCGTCGCAGTCACCATCGACAGCTACCAGTGGGACAGCATCGCACAGCGGTTGACCGACCTGGGCGTCCACTATCGAACCGGAGCAGTCATATCGGCCGGTTGGGAACGCTGGACGCTGTATCTGGCGGAGGACGACGACCTAAACGAGATCGTCGAATCGATCGAACGTCCCGGAAACGAAACCGACCTCGTCCGGAACGTCGAACTCGGAGTGGTCGCCGAACAGGAACAGTTGGAATTCTCGCGCGTCATCAACGAACTCACCCAGCGACAGCGCGAGGTGTTGGGGACCGCCATCGAACTCGGTTACTACCGGCCGAAAAAGGAGACCAGCATCGAGGACATCGCCGATGCCGTGGGTATCGCCTCCACGACGGCGTGGGAACACCTCGCCCGCGCGGAGACGAAAGTGATGGAGGAGGTCGGAAAGCACGTCAATTCGAACGCGTTCGACGCCAACGATTCGAAGTAACGCGTCCGGAGGGGCCGAGAATCTGTTCCTTCGCGGTCTAGTATGCGAGTCGAATGTGTCGGCGATACCGGCAGCGTTTAGTTACCGATTATCCGAGATGAGGTCGAATGCGAGCGCGGACCGCAATCGTCGTCGTCCTGGTGTTTTGTGCGCTTGCTAGTGCCTCTTTCTATAGTTTAACGAACAAACCGTCCGGGTCCCTCTCGGTGGATTGGACTTCGGACACGCCGCGACCGAACCAGTTGAACCATCATCCGATCGTCGCGGATCGGATCGACGGTGAATCGTATATCCTCGCACCGGTGAGCGCAGTCGCGGGGGAGAACGCGCGGTGTAAGGTGACGATGTTGGATTCGAACGGCACCACGCGGTGGCAGTACGAGATCAACGAATCGGCGTGTGCGGTCCACGGCATCGGCGATACGCTCATCGCGGATGCGACCGGCGACCACCGTCCGAACGCCGTCGCCCCGACGACCGAAAAGCGTCTGTACGTCTTTGACGCCAAAAACGGGAGCGTCGAATGGACACAGAACCTCACGTCGTTCGGCTACGCCGGTCCCGTCGTGCTCACGAAGCCACGCCGTCTCGTCGTTCAACCCGCGTTCGATGGCGTCGTCTTCGCCGATTCCGCGGACGGGACGCTCCAGTGGAAGTACGACTTGAACGACACCGTCTACGCGGAAACGCACGTCGTTCACGTTCCCGGTTCACCGAATCCGGATATCGCCGTCGGCTCTACCGCGAAAGTCAGCGTCCTTCGACCGAACGGGACGCTCGAATGGCAGCGTTCCGCACTGGCGACGTGGCTCGCGAAGGGTCGGGTCGGCCAGCGGGACATACTCGTTGCGTCAGGTGGGAACGAAGTGACTGCCTTTGCCGCGGACGGAACGAAGCTCTGGCAACGCACGGGAATCGACCGTCCAGCGATCGATCAGGTCACCGACGGGGACGGCGACGGAACGCCGGAGGTCTACGTCGGAAGCGGCGGGGACACGGTCGCCGCGTTGAACGCACGGACCGGCAAAACCGAGTGGAAGACGACGCTTTCGACCGACGCGAAGTTGCTCCCCGCCCCGGTTACGGGGGACGTTAACGGCGACGGCGACCCCGAAGTCGTCGCGGTGACGAACCACGGGACGGTGCAAGTCCTCGATGCAAGTTCCGGGGAGGTGCTCGCCTCCCACGAGCGGAAGGTAAAGGTCTGGGTGCACCCGACGGTGTGCGATATCGATGGGGACGGCGCGGACGAAATCCTCGTGATGTACGGCGACGGTCGAGTCGTCGAACTCTCGTATCACGACTGAACCGTTTTCACGATTCGGAAGACGGGCTCACGAGACGACCGGCTGAGAGATTATCCAGAGCGAGAGCACCGTATAGCCGACCATCAGCGCGACCAGCGGGAGGTGACCGCGTCGTGCCGCCGCATTGGTTTCGAACCGTTCGACCGCGACGTAATGAGCGGCGACGACGGCGATGACGTGGCCGAGGACGATGAGGACGACCTGCGAACCCCAGAACACCGGAACCGGGAGCCAAGCGAGCGGGTTCGCGGTCTGTGCGCTCGGGGAGAGGGGATGAACGGCGACGGTGGCGAGTTGGGCGAGGTTTCGAAACACGTAGGGGTAGTTGTGGGCGACTTCGTACGCCGCCGCGATGGGGAGGACCGTCGGTGCGAAGTGCCGCGCCGAACCGTGCCAATCGGAGTCACGCGTCCGTTCGTCGGAACCGACGACGTAGCCGCCGTCGGTGTTCACCTCGGAACCCTCCGATGGTCGCTGGTCGGTACTGCCACCGCCGAGACGTTCGACGAGGTGACTGCAGAGGCCGAACGAGACGACGAAAACCGAGAGGCCAATCGCGTACAGCAGGATGCTGATCGCCGGTCCGGTCCCCAAGGAGTTCTGCACACCGACGAGGAGGTCTTGGTACGTCCGGGTGTTGGTGAACCCGTCGAAACTCACGGTGTACACCGCGGTGATGGCGAACAGAACGAGGGACGTATTCCGAACAGGGGTGAGGGTTCCCTGCCACGGCGGTCGGAGGGCGACGTCGGTACCGCCGTCGTCGCGTCGAGTGATGGTTATGGATGCCACCCGGCCGAACAGTCGGTAGAGAACGCCGAGGGGGTCAGCACGTCGGAACCACTCCGTCCCGTAGAGGAGGCTCCCGGCGACCATGACGAGCGTATACACCGCGAGGACGGCCGTCGTCAACAGCGGGCCCTTCTTCGGGATATACGTGAGGTTCTCCAGTATCCCGATCACGACGATGTAGCTCGCCAGCGCTGGCCAACTGCCGAGGCGCTCGGGGTAGGACCCGAGGACCGCTAACTCCTCCCCTTCGAGCCACACGAACACACGGTACAGCGCTCGCCACGGGGATAGGACGGGCCACAGCGTGCCGACGAGGATGGAGAGAAGGGCGACGCCGTGGAACCAGACCGGCCATGTGAAAACGGTCGCGAAGTTCTGGTACTGGTTTTGTCGGCCGACGATTCCGATCGAGAGTGCGGCCGCGAATCCGGCGAAGAAGACGAGTCGAGCGCCCAGTCGAAACGGCATCGAAATCGAGGACGGAAGGCGAAGAACGCACATTCGTCGGGTCGCCGCCGAAGGGGTTCGCTCGGTGAGCGCGAGCCATCCGGCCGTAAGCGCGACGGTCGCACCGGCACCGAGAAACAGCAGCGGGAGTGGAAGCGGGGAGGCGAATTTACTGGAGGGAATCGAGTGGGCACTCGCGAGTCCGAGGCCGAATCGGAGCGCGAACACGCCAATCGTCACCAGTGAAATCCCGCTTCCGATCCGACGACGATTCATCGTGTATCGCTCGTGTTCGGACGAGAAAAACAACACCGATTCTCGTTCGATCCCTCGGGTACCGATTCGACGCGCGTACCAGAACCGCCTTGCGATGTGACTCGGTACTCCCGACAAATGAATCGGCGCAGATTTCTCAAAGCGACGGAGGCAATCGCGACGGGAAGCGTCGCCATCCTCGCCGGTTGTGCCAACGACACGGGCGGAGGAGCGGATTCGACGCGGACGAAGTCCCCGACCGAGACCAACACCGTGCAGATGGTTAGCGGGAGCACGAGCTACTACTTCGACCCCATCGGGTTGTTCGTCGAGAAGGGGGAGACGGTCACGTGGAAGAGCAAAGTCGGTGCCCACACCTCGACCGCCTACGTCGACGGGACCGGTCCCGCGACGGTGACCCGCATTCCGAACGACGCGAGCGGATGGAACAGCGGCATGATCTCCGGGGGAGGACAGCAGTTCAAGCACACGTTCGACGTTCCGGGGACGTACGACTACTTCTGTATCCCACACAAGAGCCTCGGAATGGTCGGACGCATCGTCGTCGGTAGTCCGGGAGGACCGGCCGAAGGGAGTATGCCGCCCGACGGGAAGGTACCAACGAGTCAGCGAATCGTAAATAGCGGCGCGATTTCGTACGAAGAGTTCACGGGATGAGACGGATAGCTCTCGAATCCGACTCGGCCTATTTTCCGGGATAACTCGGCGCACCGAACTGTAGCCGTGCCACCGTTCCACCGATGCGGAACGTAAAGGAACGACCGTGATAATCGACAGAACGAAGGGACGGGAGCGGGTTGCTTCGACTACCATGACAGGCGCTGACGACAGCGGGGGAGAGACGACGAGCGAGGCGTTGGTTTCCGTCCTCGAATCGCTGGGCGTGGAGTACGTGTTCGGCTATCCGGGCGGGCGCGTCATCGAACTGCTCGACGACCTCCCGGAATCGAGCGTGGACGTGGTTCGACCGCGCGACGAACGTGAGGGGAGCGTGATGGCCGAGATGTACGGCAGGATTCACGGGAAGCCCGCAGTGCTGGCCGGGCAAGGGCCGTGGATCGGCAGCCTCGGCGTCATCGGGCAGATGGAAGCACGACTCGCGTCCTCGCCGATGGTCGTCCTGACGGAGGCGAGCGAGCGCGGCGACTACTCGACGCTCGCCCCGTATCAGCAGTCCCGCGGCGACTACGGCGGCCTCTCGCTGCCGAAGATTCTGGACGGTGTGACGAAGGAACACTGGTTCCCGCGCACGCCGACCGAAACCCTGCGAAGCGTCCAACTGGCGTTCAAACACGCGACTGCGGGACGGTCGGGACCGACCGCCGTCATCCTCGACGGAAACGCGATCACACAGGACGTTCCGGAGAACCCCGTTCCTCCCGTCTGGGACAGCGACGAACAGGTTCGAAACTGGGAGTCGAAGCCGACGGACGAAGACGTGTCCGCGGCGGTCGAGGCGCTCGAATCGGCGGAGCGCCCGGTCATCGTCGCCGGGAACGGCGTTCACTCCGCGGGGGCCTACGACGAACTCCAGGGCGTTGCGGAGAACTACGACGCGGTCGTAACGACCTCGTATCTGGGCAAGTCGGTGATTCCGGAGACCCACGACCTCGCGGCGGGCGTCATCGGGTCGTTCGGCCACGAAGGCGCGAATCAGGTCGTCAGCGAGGCCGACGCCCTGCTCGTCGTCGGGTGTCGAATGAACCCGATGGACACGAACTGGCAGGCACCGTCGTCATCCGGCCGGACGAACAGACCATCATCCACGCCGACATCGACACGCGAAACGCCGGGTGGGTGTACCCCGCCGACGTGGGCCTCATCGGCGACGCGAAGGAGAGCCTCCGGGCGCTTTCCGATGCCGGGAGCGCCGAAAACGATTGGGCACGCGAACGGGCGGAAACGGCCCGGGAGTCGTTTTTCACCGAGAAGTGCGAGAGCGACGCCTCTCCCATCAAACCCCAGCGCGCGGTGAAGGAAATAGAGGCGATGGTGGACGAGGACACCATCGTGACGGCCGACTCGGGCAACAACCGATTCTGGCTGCTGAACTACCTCCAGACGCCCGCCGTCCGGACGTACTTCGGGTCGGGCGGCGTCGGCGGGATGGGGTGGTCCGCCCCGGCCGCCGTCAGCGCCGCCATCACCACGGACAAGGACGTCATCGGTGTCGCGGGCGACGGCGGCTTTACGATGACGATGACCAGCGTCGAAATCGCCGTCGAGAACGGCGTCGCGCCGACGTTCGTCGTGCTGAACGACACCAGCCTCGGCATGGTTCGCCAGATGCAGAAAGAAGACGGCGACATCGCGGGCGTCGAGTTCCACGACACCGACTTCGTGAAAGTGGCCGAAGGCTTCGGCGCAGAGGGAACGCGAGTCACGACGCCGGACGAACTGGCCGACGCACTTCGGGAAGGAAAGGAGAGCGACCTGCCGTTCGTCATCGACGCGCGAATCGACCGCGAGGAGGACATGGCCGACCAGTTGGCGTCGTCGTTCTACGCCGAAACCGGCGGACTGCACGAGTGACAACGACCGAGTCGAAACACATCACGAAAAAACAGGAAGGAAACCTTTTCCTCCCATCCAGCGAGTAAAAAAACATGGCGCAAAGCGAGACGGTGCTCGTCACTGGCGGAACAGGTTTCATCGGGTCGTACACCGCGAAAGAACTCCTCGAACAGGGACACGACGTGGTCGCCTACGACCTTTCGACCGACCCGCGCATTCTGGAGAAACTCGGCATCGCCGACGATGTGGAAATCCGACGCGGCGACATCACCGACTCGACGGACGTGATTCGCGCGGTGAAGGAGTCGGGTGCGACCCGCATCGTTCACCTCGCGGGACTGCTGACGACGACGGCCCGCGAAAACCCGCGGGCCGGAATCGAAGTGAACGTGCTGGGGACGAACAACGTCATGGAGGCCGCTCGAACGCTCTCCGACCAAGTCGAGCGCGTGGCGTGGGCGTCCTCGGCGGCGGTGTTCGCGCCACCGACGAACTACGACACCGAGTGGGTGACCGAGGACGACCTCGTCTACCCCGACACGCTGTACGGCGCGGCCAAGGAGTTCAACGAACACCAAGCGAAAGTCTATTTCGAGGACCACGACGTCTCGCACGTCGCGCTCCGCCCGACCGTCGCGTACGGCCCGTACCGCGAAACCGGTGGCTCCGCGTTCCTCGCGAACATCATCGAAAAGCCCGCACTCGGCGAACCGTTCTCGGTGGAGTACGGCGATCAGGTCATCGACTGGCAACACGTCGAGGACATCGCGCAGGCGTTCCGCCGCGCGGCGTTCACGCCCGACGAGGACCTGAGCCAGCGCGTCTACAACGTCCGCGGCACCGTGGCGACGATTCGGGAAGCCGCCGAGACGGTCGAAGAAATCATGCCCGACGCCGACCTCGACGTTTCCGACGAGGGAGAACTCCCGTGGACCCAGATGCTCGACATGACCGCGATTCAGGAGGACATGGGCTACGAACCGCGCTACGACCTGGATAGCGGCTTCCGCTCGTACATCAATGTCCTCCGCCAGGAGAACGGGCTGGAAACGGTCTGAGGACTCTCTGTTTTCGCCGCGGTCGTTGACGTTTTTGGAGAAGTTTCGCATCGAGAGTGACCATCCCGAGCCAACGGCGAAATCATTCGAGCATCGATTTAGATAGCTATTCGGATAGCTTTCTAGATAGCTTTGTGAAAATCCACATGACGGCGACGAATTAGCGGCGGATGACGCAGCAGCGAATGATGACGGTTCGACGGGATGGTCCATCATTGTGACGAGCGCCAAATAGGGTGGTGAGCTCTCGATGAAAGATAGATTTATAGAAAGATTTCTGGATAGATATCTGTAAATCCACTCGTGTTCACGAGAACGAACCGAGCGAGACACCACTTCGCGCCGAATATCCCTCCGACGGAACCCCTTTGAGCGATCCGTCACAAGTTTCGGACGATGATTGGTGTCGAGATGGGATGGCGACAACTGCTGTTCGCCAATTGGCCGGTCGAACCGGAAGTCGTGGAGCGAGGGCTACCCGAAGGGTTGGAGGTAGACACGTACGACGGACGAGCGTGGCTGAGCGTCGTCCCGTTCACGAACGTCGCGGTTCGTCCCCGAGGGCTCCCCGAGGGCATCGGGGTAGACCTCCCCGAACTCAACCTTCGAACCTACGTCACGGTGCCCGGAGAGGACAGACCGGCCGTCTTCTTCTACAGCCTCGACGCCGATGGATGGCTCTCGGTCCTCGGCGCTCGGTTGGCGTTCGGGCTGCCGTACTACAACGCGGAGATAAAAATGGTGGAACGGGACGGGGCGATCCGCTACCGCAGTCGGCGCGCACATCCGGGTGACCAACCGCTGCGGTTCGACGCGCGGTACGAGCCGACCGGCGACCGACTCGACGCCGAACCGGGGTCGCTGGCGGCCTTTCTCACCGAGCGCTATCGGTTCTACGTCGGCGGCCCGGGCGGAACGATCGCGTACGCGAACGTCGATCACGACGTGTGGTCGCTCCGCCCGGCGACGGTGGAATTCCGGAAGAACGAGGTCTTCCGGGCGAACAACTTCGCCGAACCGGACGGGGAGCCGATCTGTTACTACAGTTCCGGCGTGGAAATCACGTCGTCGGGCCGTAAGTGGTTGAAATAAAATCGAGAGTTACTGCGTCTGACTGTACTTCTCGACCCACTCCTGGAGCGTGATTCCCATCGCGGACTGGGTGATGGCGTTCGAACTCGCCGAGTTCGCGCTCTTGACGAGTTCGGCTTCGAGCGTCCGGGTCGGAATCTCGCCGAGGAAGTGCGGAATCGCCCGCTGGACGGAAATCGGACAGCCGACCTCGTGAGCCAGCGCGTACCCCGACAGGGAGTGGGGAATTTCCTCGGTGGCGTACGTCGGGTCGGGGTCGAGCAGTTGGTCCACGTCGGCGAAGTCCACGTACTCGTAGCATTTCCCCACGTCGTGGAGCAGACACGCCGCGATGATGGCGTCGTCGTCCGGGTCGGCACCGTGGAACTCGCGCTGTTCCTCCGCCGAGCGCATGGCGATTCGGGTTACTCCCCGCACGTGTTCGACGTTAGTCTTCTCGTGGATGTTCCACGCGTACGGGATGTCCTCGATGTCCTTCCACCCGCCGCGGTCCAGGGCCAACACCCACGCCTCGATGACCTTCTCGCGCAGTTCGTCGTCCTCGATCGACTGGAGTTCGGGATACGCGGCCTCGACCTGTTCGCGGTACTCCGGTTCGCTCATGCGGGATAGATTATGATTGCGAGAACGTAATGGTTCGTGATGAGGATAGCGCGAGGGGGACGTTTGCGGTGAAGAGAGGTATTTGGTTCTGGTTTTCTTGTGAACACAGTAATTACGATGAAGAGTCAAAACCTCCCCGCTCGTTCGCTCCGACGAGACGCGTTTAGTGGGGTTGCGATTTCAGCTGCTACGAGGAAGTCCCAGAAAGCCCCCGCCCGCTCGCGGCCGCTGTTGCAGGATATTTTGGCCTCACGCCGCTCGGGCAAAATAGTGGCCTCCACAGCGACTAAAACAAGCGCGAGCGGGCGGCCCCTTTCATTCTACCCAAACAACGCACCCGCAACGCACCACACCCTCCCCAGCCGATTCCCTACAGTGCTCCCGCTGGTCACACCTTCGGTCATCCCTCGCGCGGGCGCACTAGCGTATCGCCTTCGCGCGCCGTGCGGTTGGGTCATAATCGGTTAGCCCATCTAACTGCACGGCGCGCGCTGACGAAGTGAGGAGGATAGCGAGGAATTGGGTGGAGTGTCTTTCGCAGTGCGGAGGCAATCTTCACGCGGCCCGGTACGGGAAATCACGATAAAACCGCGACGGTCGTTCGTAGCGATTTTAGTCTAAGCTACTGTGATGACGCCTCTAACTCAAGGTCGGAGTTTTCTCGTCCTCGCGTTTCGTATCGAAACCCACCTAAACCGCGACAGCAAGATGGAGGTAATGGCCAGTCGCCGCGACGTCGTCCTCTATCTCGCGCTCGCCGCCATCTGGGGAACCGCGTTCCCCGCCACGGAGGCGGCACTCGAAGGATTTCGCCCGGTCGCCCTCGCCGCCGTCCGCTTCGACTTGGCCGCACTCGTACTCCTCGCCGTCGCCGCCGCGTCCGGGCGCTCCCTCATTCCCCGAGGGCGGGGAGACTGGACGCCCATCCTCGTCGGCGGCCTCTTCAACATCGGCCTCCACCACGCGCTCCTCTTCGCCGGACAGCAGTACGTCACGAGCGCCGTCGCATCGACCCTGTTGGGTCTCGTTCCGGTCCTCACGCCCGTCGTCACCTCGGTGTTCCGCCCGGACGAGTCCATCTCCGCACGAGGGGTCGTCGGTGTCGTCCTCGGGTTCGTCGGCGTCGTCCTCATAGCGAACCCGAGCGGTGGACACCTGCTGAGCGACATCGGCGTCTGGTTCGTCCTCGGTGCCGCCGTCGCGTGGGTCGTCGGTGCCGTCTTCACCGACGAAAACGACGCCGGACTCCCGGGTCTCAGCCTCCAAGCGTGGATGCTCGCCGTCGGTGCGCTAGGCCTTGATATCGCGACGTTCGTCGTCCCCGGCCAAGGGTTCGCCGCCACCACGCCGACGACCACCTCGCTCGCGTGGGTGGGCTATCTCGCCGTCGTTCCCGGTGCCGCCGGGTTCCTCATCTACTTCCGTCTCCTCCACCGCCTCGGACCCATCGAGATGGGACTCATCGAGTACGTCATCCCGCCCTTCGCCGCCATCTTCGGCTGGTTCGTCCTTGGCGAGGGACTCACCCCGACGACCGGCGGGGGGTTTCTCGCCATCCTCGGTGGATTCCTGCTCGTGAAGTGGCCGCGGGTCGTCGGTTCGGTACGTGGCTACTTCGACGAGGGTGCCGCCGGGAACGCCGAGTCTTCGAGAGCGGACTGATGGATCGATAACGGGCCGTTGAGAAAATCCGTACGCGACCGCACCGGTCAGACGCGACCGAATCGATCAGTACTCTATCTGTGTAATCTCCTCGACGGGCCACTGACTCAATATCTCGACGCCGTTCTCGCGGACGACGACCATCTCTTCCACACGGACACCCTGCCGGTCGGCGGGTTCCATCGTCTCGACGGCCATCGTCATGCCCTCCTCGATTTCGATGGGGTGGTCGGGCGAGATACCGCGCCAGATGAGCGGCACTTCGTACAGTTGCAGGCCGAGGCCGTGCGCCCAGTGGTTGGTCGTCATCTGCCAATGGTCGGTGGCGTCGTACCAGTCGGCGTGTTCTCCCTCCATGTCGGGGAAGCCCTCGCAAATCTCGTCCGTCGTCGCGCCGGGTTCGATGCGTTCGAGCACGTCGTAGAGGTTGTCGCGGGCGATTTCGTAGGCGTCCTTCTGGGCTTGGGTGGGTTCGCCCATGCTGAACGTTCGGTAGTAACAGGAGCGGTAGCCCATGAAGCCGATGTTGTAGAAGTCGGCGTAGACGATGTCGCCGGGGCGCATGATCCGGTCGGTGGTGTTGGCTTGGTGTTTCGGCCACGTGTTCGGCCCGGAGGTGACGTAGCCACCCTGCACCATCGCGCCGAGACGCCAGAGTTCGCTGCTGGCTTCGCCCCACACTTCCGACTCGCGGACGCCGGGTTTCGCGGTTTCCGTGATGCGCTGGAATCCGGCCTCACAGAGCGCGGCGACCATTCGCAGACACTCGATTTCGTCGCGCGTCTTGACCTTCCGGGCGTCCTCCATCACCTTCGCACAGTCGTCGGTGCGCACGTCAACGCCGCGGTCCTCGAACTTCGAGATGAGCGGAGCGTTGCCGATGTCGATGCCCATCGGTTCCTTGGCGACGCCGTACTCCTCCATCGCCTCGTAGACGAGTCCGGCCATCTTGTCCTTCAACCAGTTTCGGGCCGAATCCCGGCCGGACGCTCGCGGGACGTTTCCGAGTCCGGGGCAGGCGTAGCGGATGTCCGAAATCCACGGGCAGTTGAACTTCTGGTTGCTCGCGTGATCCGCCGTATCCCAGTGAATGATGTCGCCGTTCTCGGTGAGCAGGGTGTAGTGGTCGGCACCCGACCCGCCGGTCATGGCGAGCCCCGTCACGTAGCGGACGTTCGGGTCGTTGATGAGGAGCATGCTCCCCAGTCCCGCCTCGCGCATTCGTTCGAGAGCGCGCTCCTTTCGCTCCTCGCGCATCCGCTTCATGTCGATCCGTTCCTCCCAATCGACGCCCATCGTTCCGCGCGTCCCTTCCATGAAATCGCGTTGATAGAACCCCATGATACTCGTTACTCCGAGGTTTGTATTGAAAGTAGGTGACTTACCCGCCGATGCTCGTGGAACGCACTGCCATATCGGGTGAGCGTATCGCCGTTTCGAAACCCCCTTGTGAACATCGGAAACGGTGGTGTGACACCGGAAACAGTGGTGTTAACGGAGGAGTTGCTCGGAACGAATTCACGTTCGAAAAAAGGGGACGGGGTCGGCTTCGAGTGCTTTATCATACCACGGATTGTGTCCTCGAATGAAATGTACAAACACGTTGCCCTGCTGGTTCGAAAGGACGATATGAGCCACGAGGAGTTCGTGGAGTACTGGCAGAACAATCACACGAAGATCGCACGTGATATCGAGGGCGTCGTCAAGTACAGCACCGTCCTCCCGGTGACGCCCGACGCCGCGGAGTTCGACGGACTCGCGGAACTGTACTTCGAGGACTTGGACGCGCTCCACGACGCCCTGGGCAGCGAGGGGAGCCGCGATTACGACCCCGAGAAGGGCAAAGCGAAGGAGGCCCGCGAGGACGTGAACAACTTCCTCGCGCTCGAAAAGCGTCCCCGCTTCATCGGCGAAATCGTCACCCAAAAGGACGAAACCGCAGCGCGAGGCACCGACCGCGAGGACGACGTGGACGGCGATACCGACGGCCTGTACAAACACAGCGCGTTCCTCGTCCGCAAGGACGGCATGAGCCACGAGGAGTTCGTGGACCACTGGCAGAACAACCACACGCCCATCGCCCGCGAAATCGAAGGCGTCGTCAAGTACGACACCGTCCTCCCGACGGACCCCGAGAACGCCGAGTTCGACGGCATCGCGGAGTTGTACTTCGAGGACCTGGACGCGCTCCACGACGCCCTCGGCAGCGAGGGAAGCCGCGACTACGACCCCGAGAAGGGCAAGGCGAAGGAGGCCCGCGAGGACGTGAACAACTTCCTCGCGCTCGAAAAGCGTCCCCGTTTCATCGGCGAGGAGACGGTCCAGAAGGACGTTACCCAGGAGTAAGGCGGAGAGACGGAGCGAGTTTCGTTTTCGGCAATTGTGAACGGGGGACGGCCAGTCGAATCGCACCACGTATTTTTGTCAGTTGCTCCCGTTTTCAGGCGCATGCGTGTGAGCGCGACCCTGTTGGTCGTCTGTCTCGTCGTGCTGGCCGGGTGTACCGGGGGCATCGGACTCGGGCAGGAGCCTGGAAACGGGGGCGAACATCGGACGACGAAGGTCGAAGAGACCGTCAGCGCCGCGTTCGTCACAGGTGGGAACCGGACGGCGGTGACGCTCGAAGTCGCGAACTCGCCGAGCGAGCGCGAACACGGACTGATGTACCGAAAATCGCTGCCGAAAAACCACGGGATGGTGTTCGTGTTCGGCAACCCGCAGGTACAGTCGTTCTGGATGAAGAACACGCTGATCCCGCTCGATATGATCTTCGTCGGTCCGGACGGCACCGTCCTCAACGTCGCCCACGCAGACACGCAACCGAACGCGAGCGATTGGAAACTTCGGGAGTATCGGAGCGATGGGAACGCGAAGTACGTCGTCGAGATGCGACAGGGATTCGCAAAGCGGGCAGGCATCGAATCGGGGACGAAACTCGTGTTCGAGGATGGAACGCCGACGACCGAACAAAGCTGACTTTTCGTTCCGCAACACGAGTTGTGATTCATCATCGTTACCACGGAGCACGGCGAACGGCAATTAGGGGGAGACAAATGAAGATTCGGCCAGCGAACGAGGACGATTTCGAATCGGTTCGGGATGTCGCACGCCGTGCGTGGAGCGACGCCTACGCCGAAATCATGGACGGCGAGAGTATCGACGGTACGATAGCCTCGTGGTACTCCGACGACTCGCTAACGGATGCGGTCGAGCGGCCGGGAACGCTGTTTCTCGTTGCGACCAGGGACGACGACGTGCTCGGATTCTGTCACGCGATATGTCACGAGGATGAAGGTGATCTGCTCCGACTGTACGTCGATCCGGACCACTGGGGAGATGGCATCGGAAGCGCGCTGTACGAGCGGTTACGGAGCGACTTGCGCGACATCAACATGAAACGAATCCGGGCGATGGTGCTCTCGGAGAACACGAGGGGAACCGGATTTTACCGGCGGTTAGGGTTCGAGAAGAGCGATGAGGCGACGGTGGAAATCGGCGACGGGGAGTACGGAGAATCGGTGTACACGGTCGCACTCTGAGTAAGAACACAAAGCATTTACCATATCCCCGTCAATTTTGGCGTACCTCGGGTAGGGGTACACGAGGTATTTCTTTATCTACACGTGGAGCGGCGGCTATTTCGACCAATCGTCCTCGAACAACTGATACGCGCTGGCGAGGTTGAACAGCAGTTGGCGCTTCGATCCGCCCGCATCGAGCGCACTCGCGGTGGCGTGAACCACCTCGGAGTATTGGATCGTTTCCTCGGACACCGTCGAATGATCGGACCCGAACTCACCCTGCGAAAACGACGCTCGAACTGCCGCACGCTGCTGTCCTTCGAGGAGTTCGAACAGTCGCCAGTAATCCACACCGGCACGGCGTGCATCCACCAAGGCGGCGCACAATCGCCGTTCGAACCGTCGTTCCGGTGATTCGGCCGCTCCGTCGTCCAACCCGAGGGCGCTCCGTATCTTTGCTTCCTTCTCGTCACCCATGTCCGAAAGCTGTGAACTCAGCTACTTTACCATTTTGGATAATCACATCATATATTCGTCAGGTGGTGCGGCATTCGTCACGATAGCCGATGAAGAAACGTCCGTAGCTCGGCGTATGCGGGGTCGTATCGCTCGCGGAAGATGCAGTGACCGGCGTCGGGAATGTGAACCAGTCGTCCGTCGGATAGGTTTTCGGCGATGTCGAGATCTTCGGCCCGCGTTTCCGTATCGGCGTCCGCCTTGAGCACGAGCGTCGGACAGGTGATATCCGCGAACGCCCGTTCCAGACGGGGATAGCCTTCACGCGGTATTTCGGCGATCTGCGGGCGACATTCCGTGTTCGCAACGGCGAGGCGACGGGCCAACCCGGGGTCACAGTTCGGATGGTCGCGTTCGAGTTCCTCAAGCGAACTGTTCGACCACTCGCGGACGTTCTTACGAACCGTCTCCGCCCGCTCGTCCGGACCCATATCGGGCGGTCCGTACATCCCCGCAGGGTCTTCGAGAGCGATCGCACGCGGGAGGTCGGGGTGCGTCGCGGCCGTCCACGCCGCCGTCGATCCACCCATCGAATGGCCGAGCAGGATCGGGTCGTCGAGGGAGAGCGCTTCGACGAGTCCGACGAGGTCGGCGACGCGGTCCTCGATTTCGTACCCCGATTCGGGGGCCTCGGACCGACCGTGACCGCGGGCGTCGTACGTCACGATGTCGTACTCGTCCGCCAAATCGGCCACCAACGGTTCCCAACATCGACCGTTGGCGTAGAAGCCGTGTGCCATGACCAACGACGGTCCCTCGCCGGTGCGGTAGTACTGTAAATCGACGCCGTTCACGGGACAGGAGTCCGTCGTCCAGTCGTCGGGAAGATTCATACGAGAACAGGTTGGAACGAACCCAAAAACGTGTCGACCGGAAAATCAGTCGATTCAGTCGAGGTCGCGAAACGCGCCGACGAAGTCGTCGTGGCTCTCGAGGTCGTCTCGGGAGTCGTCGACGGACTCACGAAGGTGCTCGACTTCCGCCTCCAGTTCCTGATACTGCTCGTTCCGGTGGAGTTCGTCTTCGTCCTTCTCCGTTTCGAGGACGGCCTTCTTGGAGGCGAGCGAGAAGTACTCCTGCATCTTCGCGTCGTATTCGACCCGTGTCAGCATTCCACCGACGGTCGTGTACAGGTCGTCCTTCGAGACGGGTTTGACGAGATAGTCGTCGAACCCCATATCGATGATGTCGTAATCGGGTTTGACGGCAGTCACCATCACGACTCGGGAGTGAAGTTCGCGGTTTCGAAGTTCCGCGAGCACCTCGTCGCCGGAGAGACCGGGCATTCGTCGGTCGAGTAAGACGACATCGACCCCGTCGTCGAGCATGTCCAGCGCCTCACGGCCTTCGTACGCTCGCCGAACGTCGTAGGAGTCCTCTAACCACGTCGCATAGAGGTCGGTTACGTCTGCCTCGTCATCGACGACGAGTATCGTTGGTTCTTCAACAGCCATGATTGGATTCGAGTGTGCCGGTTTTTCCACCGAACGGAATTTGTTAATGAACCATTCGCTAAAGCATCTTTATATCTTGTGGTTATGAAATCCAAGAATAGTTAAAGATGTGCTCAAGCATCCGGTCTAGCATACATTCACCAGTACCGGAATAAATAACAGGGATGACTCCGAAGGAAGGACTGGTATGCCGAACACCAGTGGTCGATTTTGCCGGACCCTCCGGCAGTAACACTACCCCCCAAGACCGATTCGAACGGCTCATCGAACTACCACCGAGTGCGAAACTCGTCTATCGGGTTCTCACGGACGAATCGCCGATGACACAACAGCAGGTTCGGACGGACGCCTTGCTACCGGCACGCACGACACGTGATGCATTGATGAAACTCAAAGAGGAAAACCTCATCGAGGAACGGTTGTATCTTCCCGACGCTCGAAAGCGACTCTACGCACCACTCGAAGTCGTGCGACCCGACGATGTGACGGAGTAGCTGAACCTCCCATTTTTGTGGAAGATAGAAAAAATTGTCTCGTGAATGTAAAGTATAGGTAAACGCACCGGGAAGGTGCGTACCCTGACTGGTAGTCGTCAACACGTTCCGCCACCGTCCCCAGTGGAAACAAATAGCCCCCGGCTATTCGCGGTTCGGCTTTCTATTACAAGTGCATTATATAGCAAGGGCCAGTCGAACGGCCGCCGTCCCATTCATGGTCGTTCGTCACGTTCGTTTATCGAGAAGCATGACGTCGGACAATCACGGTGGAATGGGTTCTCGCCGGCCACGAATCGAAGCTTCGGACCCACAACACGAAACGGAACATCGACTTTACGAGCGGTTACACGCCGAAATCGCGTCCCTCCATCGACGCCTTGCGGAAACCCAGCGAAGAGTGGCAACGCTCGAAGCGGAACGGGAGCGATGGAAACGTGTCCTTCGGGCGTGTTCGATGTGTGGACGAGTCAGCACTCGGCCGGAACCCGACGATAGATGTCCCTACTGCCAGACCGGTCGGCTCCATCGACTGTAGTCGGGGCTGGGGGAGACGGGCAACGCTATAATCCGTCGATTCGAACCATCGTCCGATGGGGCCGGAAACCCGCGATGAGTTGCTCGACGCAGCGGAACGCTACGCCAGAGTGGTTCCGATCCCGGTGGATTTCGAGCGGGTCGAATGGGAGTGTTCGGACCGCGCAGTCCGCCGTGCAGGTGCCTGTCTCTACGATCACCGAACCGAGCAGGTAACGATTCGATTGACGTGGGAGGCCTATCGCTCGTTCGGGTGGGACGAGTTCACGGGGACGATTCGACACGAACTGGTTCACGCGTGGGAGTTTCAACAGTTCGGTGAGTCCGGACACGGACGACGGTTCAAAACGAAGGCGCGCGAACTCGACGCGCCACGCCACTGTCGTTCGTTCGCGGACGCGCGTCTCCGCCTAGTCTGTTCGTCCTGTGACTGGGAGGCACGGCGGTTTCGTGCATCCGAAGCGGTCAAGCGACCGGCAAAACGACGGTGCGGAAGCTGTGGTTCGCGGTACCGGGTGGAGCACGTCGAGAGCGGGAGACGGTGGCGAACGCACGCCGGATATCTGGTCGCACGACGGAAGCTCGATGGCGATTGGTAACGACGAGTCAGTCGGTAATCGTCCCGATGAACGTGAGCAACTCCGCGAGCGGTTCCGCGTTTCCTTCCGGATACAGCGTGCCACTGGGACCGTCGGGCGCGGACAACACGTCGGCGTCTTCCAGGACCGAGATGTGTTGTTGGTAAAACGTCGTGTAGACGGTCGTTCGGTTGTCCGTCGTCCAATCGGAGCCGAACTCCCGAGCGGTGACTTCGTCCACGAGCGTCCGCATCGGGATTACGTCTGACACGTTCGCCATAATGGAGATAGCGTGTCGGCGACGTTCGACGCGACACAGGTTGAACAGGTCGTCGTGGGACAGATCTATCGGTGAAGAAACAGGTTCACTACCGAACAATCGTCCCAACATTGATACGATTGTCAGCGGAGCATCAACTTACGTGTTGTGGTTCGGAGGAAACGATGGGTGGGGATTATTCCGTGACGACGGTGACGGCACCGTCGAAATCGAGAATGACCGACTGCGTTCGGTCGCCGAACAGCGCTTTCCCCGTTGGGGAACGCTTCCGGCCCGCGAGGAAGACGTGGTCACAACCGAGGTCGGTTGCGGTGGCGAGAATTTCGTCGCGCTCGTCGCCGATGCGACCCACCGACTCGTGTTCGACGTCGACGCCGTCGAGTACCTCACGCCCGAGGTCAGCGGCGAACTGTCGAGCACCTTCGAGTGCCTGCCCTGCGGTGTAGGAGCTTTCGAGGTTCGGAATTCGTTCCAGGGACGTTCTCGTCTCCTCGTACTCCTCGTTGGTCGTGACGTGGAGCAAGACGAGTTCCGCCCCGACGCCCGCGGCGAGTTCGCCCGCTTCCCGAACCAATGCTTTTGCCGACTCGGATGCCTCGATGACGGCGAGTGCCCGTTTCATACCAAATATTGCCAAACCCAGAGGATAAATAATTTAGGTTATAGGTTGACGCTATCGGGCGAGTCAGTCTGTGAGTTACTAGCTCGAAACGTTTCGACAGGTCGGCGACGAAGCCTCACGATTCCGTGCTCGGCCTGCCGACCATATTCGGTATCACTTTGTTACGTGGTTGGAATACGAACCGATATATACCTTCGCGGAGTTGGGTGCAACGAGAACACGAATGTCTTCGGAATCTCTTGACGTCTGCCCGGTCGTAAAATCGGTCGAGCAAATCGGGTCCCAATGGCGATTGGTCGTCCTCCACGATCTACAGGACGGCGAGAAGCGCTTCAACGAACTCAAACGCTCGACGGGTGCGAGTTCGCGGACGCTCTCGCGCGTGTTGGACGACCTCGGCGAGATGGGTTTCGTCAGTCGCCGTACCGAGGAAGACGCGCCGATAGCGACCTATTACAGCCTCAACGAGAAAGGTCGCTCACTCTGTCCGATCTTCGAGGAGCTAGAACTGTGGGCCGCCGAGTGGCTCTAGCCGAAAGGAACTCTCTGAGGGCCATCAACTGGGAATCGTTCGTGAGATACAGTTCCATTTCGAGAGCGATTCGTTTTCCAAACTGGACGTCGTCTGACCCGTGATAAAATCCTCGACGACGCGGCAAACGACAACTATTCGGCGTATCCGCCCCGAACATCGACTATGACGACTGGCGTCGTGGTACTCAATTTCGGCGAGCCGGACGAACCGACGCGGGAGAACGTGCTCGGCTATCTCGAGCGCATCTTCATGAACAACGCCGACCTCGAAGGTGATACCACCGAGGAGGAAGCGCGCCAACGGTCCCGGCAGTTGGCCGAGCGACGTGCCCCCGGACTCATCGAGGAGTACGAGGAGATCGGCGGATCGCCGCTCGACCCGCAGGCGAAAGCGCAAGCCGACGCGCTGGAGGCTGAACTCGACGAACGGGGATTCGACGCGACGACTTACGTCGGGTTCCAGTTCACCGAACCGTACATCGGGGACGCAGTCGAGCAGGCCCGCGAGGACGGTGTCGACGAACTCATCGGGCTTCCCGCCTACCCGCTCTGTGGAGCCTCGACCACCGTCGCCTCGCTCGAAGAGCTCACGAACGCGGTAGAAGAGCAAGGCTGGGACGTGCCGGTCCACGAGGTGACGGGGTGGCACAGACACCCGACGTACAACCGGATCCGCGCGGAGAACATCCGCGAGTACGCCGACGAGGAAGACCTCGACCTGACCGACGACGACACCGAACTGCTTTTTTCGGCACACGGAACGCCGAGCCACTATCTGGACGAGGGCAGTCGCTACGACGTGTACGTGAACGAGTTCTGCGACGTGATGGCGAGCGAACTCGGCCTCGAATCGTATGCGCTCGGCTTCCAGAACCACGGTAACCGCGAGATTCCGTGGACGGAACCCGAAGTCGAGGAGGTCGTCGCCGACCTCGATACGGAGCGCGTGGTCGTGGACCCCATCAGCTTCATGCACGAACAGAGCGAGACGCTGTCCGAACTGGACGACGAACTCCACGAGGAGGCCGAAGAAGCGGGTCTCGACTTCTACCGCGTGCCGGTTCCGCACGACGACGAGCGATTTTCCGACGTTCTCGCCGACCTCGTGGAACCGTTCGTCGCCGGATTCGACCCGTCGTACTACCAGTTCCGCCAGTGTCAGTGTAAGGACACGCCGGGAACGATGTGTCTCAACGCCCCCCTCGACGAATGACGGTCGGAATCGTCGGCGCGGGCATCACCGGCCTCGCGCTCGCCCACAACCTCGACGAGGCGGGAATCGACTACGTCGTCCTCGAGGCCGACGACGAACCGGGCGGCGTGATTCGGAGCGGCCGCGTCGACGGCTACCTGCTGGAGTGGGGACCACAGCGTCTGCGACGCACGGGACCGGTGGACGAACTCATCGCCGACCTCGGTCTAGAAGACGAAGTCATTGAAGCCGGGGACACGAAACTGTTCGTCTACGCGAACGGCGCGCTCCGTCGCGCGCCGTTCTCCATCGAGGAGTTCGGCACCACCGACCTGCTGTCCTGGCGCGGCAAACTGGACGTGCTGGAGGAGCCACAAACCGATCCGGTGGACCCCGAGGAAACCGCCGCGGAGATGTTCACGCGGAAGTTCGGCGAGGAAGCGTACGAGAACCTCATCGGCCCGCTTTTCGGTGGGACGTACGGCTCACTCCCCCATCGAATGCCGGTCAAGCATTCGCTCTCCGGCGTCATGCGAATGGAGGAGACGTACGGCGACCTGCTGACGCCCGTCCTCAAACGCGCGATGGCCGACGGCAGTTCCGCCCCCGCGATGACCTTCGAGGAGGGCGTCCAACGGCTTCCGGAGGCGCTCTACGACGCCCACGAGGAGAACGTCCATCTGGAAACCCCAGTCACCGAAATTCGGGAGCAGGGAGAGGGATTCGTCCTCGAAACCGACGACGGGTCGTTCGACGTGGACGACGTGGTCGTCACCACGCCCGCCGAGGTGAGCGCCGACCTCCTGTCGAATCTCACCGACACGGCAGAATCGCTCCGAAGGCTGAACTACAACCCGCTCGCGTTCGTGCACCTCCGGGCCGATTCCGACCGGGACGGCTTCGGCTATCAAGTGCGCCACGACGAAGGACTCGATACGCTCGGCGTCTCGTGGAACGCGAGCATGTTCGGACGGACCGGGAAGGCGGAAAACGGTGAAAGTGGAGTGTACACCGTCTTCCTCGGCGGGATGAAGAACCCGGGACTGCTCGAAGAGAGCGACGGGACGCTCGGCGAAATTGCAGCCACGGAGTTCGCGAACGTGATGGGAAGCGACGCCGAGGTGCTGAGCGTTCACAAACTCCACCGGGGATTCCCGGCCTACGACGAATCGTGGGACGCGCTGGATGAATTCGAAACGCCGGACGGAGTCCACCTCGCCACGAACTACACCGCGAGGATGGGCGTCCCGAGTCGAATTCGGGAGGCGAAGGCGTTGGCGGGACAGTTGGCGGAGTAATCAGTCCAGTTCGGCATTTTCGAACCGCCAGTAACCGACCGCGAGCGGGACGATTCCCCAGACGAGCAGGACGACGAGGAATAGCCACGGGGAGAGATACGCCGGGGATTGGCCGCCCGAGGCGATTCGGAGGGGCGGGAGCAAGGACAGATGAAGCAGTCCTTCGTAGGCACCGGACGGACTCAGCCATTTCACGAGGTAGGTCCACGCCGGATAGGGGGCGACCTTCATCGAAGAACCCGTTTTGAGGTACGCGACGATATTGACCAGCATGCCCCAGAACAACTGAAAGAGGGCGAACGCGCCGACCGCGAGGATTCCGGCGCAGCGGTTCGATTTCGCCAGTCCCGACAGTCCGACGCCGATTGCAACGTACACGGCACCGAGGAGAACCGTCGCCGCCGTGAACAGCGCGTACGGTCCGAGCGAAAACCGGCCGAACTGCGAGACGATGAAGACGACGGCGAGGAGGAAACTCGCTAACGAGGGGATGAGGGCGACACCGCAGCGGGAGATGAACTTGCCGCCGAACACGTCCCGTCGGGAGTGTGGCAGTCCGAGCAGGAGTTTCATCGTTCCCGACTCGCGTTCGGCCGCGACTGCACTGTACCCGACGAACAGTCCGATCAGTGGAACGAGCACCTGTGCCGCGGAGTAAACGTACTGCACTACGTCCACCGCGGTTCCAGTGCTGTAGGAGTGAATCGTGTAGAAGTACGACCACAGAACGACGAGCAGGGTGAGGACGGCCGAAACGGCCCAGAACGACTTTTTCCGAGCAAAATAGAGAAAATCCTTGCGGGCCACCAATCGGAGGGACATACAAGGTCGTGTCGTCAAGTAGAAATGAAATTTCCTATCGTTCGACTTCCTTCGCCGCCTCGACGAACGCCTGCGCGTTTTCGACCGGCGTTGTCCGGTCGATGCCGTGGCCGAGGTTGAGGATGTGGCCCGAGTCGCCCGCCTTCTCGATGACCTCGTGTGTCTTCTCCTTGACGAACTCCGGACTGCCGAGCAAGTAGGACGGGTCGAGGTTGCCCTGAACGGGCGTGTCGCCCAACTGTTCGCGGGCGTCGGCCATGTCGATGGTCCAGTCGAGGCCGACCACGTCCGCGCCCGATTCGGCGAGCAGGTCGAGTTTGCCGCCGGGGTGGCGCGCGAAGACGATGGAGGGCACGTCGATGGCGTCGAAAATGCGTTGGTGGAGCGGCAGGACGAACTCCCGGTAGTCGTCGGGAGTCAACACGCCCGACCACGTGTCGAACACCTGTATCACGTCAGCACCCTGTGCTTGTTGGTACTTGACGTACTCCACCACCGCGTCGGTGAAGATTTCGAGGAGGTCGCGGAACGCTTCGGGGTGGTTCGTCCGGAACCGACGGATCGGTTTCCGCGACGTGGGTTCGTCGCCGACGACGTACGAGGCGAGCGTGTACGGCCCACCGGAGAAACCGATGATGCTCGTTTGATCGCCGATGCTGTTCTGGAGTCTGGTGAGCAGTTTCCCGACGTAGTCGATTTCGGTGGCGACGTCGGTGAACGCCGTCGGAACGTCGTCCGGACTGGCGACGGGGTTCGAGACGACCGGACCGACGCCGCTCTCGATGTGGTACTCGAAGCCGAGGGGTTCGAGGACGGTGAGGATGTCCGAAAACATGACGAGACCGTCCGGTTCGAACAACTCCCACGGCAGAAGGGTGATTCGTTCGGCCACTTCGGGCGTCTTGATGGCCTCTTTGAAGGAGTAGTCGCTTCGGATGTCGCGGTACTCCGGGATGTATCGTCCGGCCTGCCGCATCAACCAGACCGGCGGGCGTTCGGTACGTTCGCCGCGCGCGGCACGAACCAACAGGTCGCTCATGGCTCGAAATTGGCCGGATAGCGTCTAAGCGTTTCGACTCTTCAGGCCGAGGCGTCGTAGCCAGCGTCCTGAACCGCGGCGACGAGATCGTCAGTGTTCGCGTCGCCCTCGACGGTCGCAGTCCCGGCCTCGTGGTCGGCGTTGGCGTCGGAGACACCCGAGACGTCTTCGAGCGCTTCGACGACATTCTGTTCACAACCGCCACAACTCATTCCGTCAACGTCGATGGTTTCGACCATACACCAGTATACTCACCGCTTACTTTTTGCGATTGCGGGAAAAATCCGAAGGTAGCCAACGGAAAGAGGTAAGGGGGGATAGCCGCCGTTTCCGTTCGATACCGAACTGACGTCGAATAGATGCCGGACGAATGCCAGATAGAACAGATAATTCATTTTTTAAACAAGTGAAATTTTGTATTCACCCGAATATATATTCGAAGTCACCGGCAGAGATTCGTGATGATAAAAACTGTTTTCCACCTATAACACGAATATCAGCATTATGCGACAACTCGACGACACTGACCGGGAGATCATCCGGTTGCTCGTAGAGGACGCACGCCGCCCTTACAACGAAATCGCCGACACGGTCGGTCTCTCCCCGCCGACGGTCTCCGACCGCGTGGACCGCCTCCAAGAGATCGGAATCATCCGCCGATTCACCACGGATTTGGATCAGGGAATCCTCATCGACGGACTCGCGCTGCTCATCACGATCAACGCCAAACCGGGCCACGTCGATGCCATCAAGGGGTCGCTCGGGTCGTTCGACGGGGTCGAACACATCTTCGTCACCGCCGACTCGCACGTCGTTTGTAAGGCGAACCTCCACGAACGGGCGGTCGAAACGCTGCTCTCGGACGCCGTCGAAGGGGACGCCGTCCGCGATTACGACGTCCAGTTACTCGTGGACGAGGAGTGGAACCCGCAACCGGGAACCATCGAGTTCGCCCCCGACTGCGTGGAATGTGGCAACACCGTCACGAACGAGGGCGAATCGACGCGCATCGAGGACGAACTGTATCACTTCTGCTGTTCGTCGTGTAAGTCCCAGTTCGCCGAGCGGTACGAACGCCTGCAGGAGGGCGTGGCCGACTGACGGGACGGTTACATAAATCCGTTTCAGGGAAGGGTTTTGATGCCATGTGACAATATACCAACCATGGCAACGAAAGGTTCGTTCGTCCGAGTCGCTGACGCGGACGAACTCCGAGAGGACACCCCGCAGATCGTACAGGCGAACGGCCACTCCATCGGGCTATTTTTCCACGAGGACGAGTTCTACGCGATAGATAACCGCTGCCCCCACATGGGTTTCCCACTGACGAAAGGATCGGTGGACGACGGCGTCCTGACCTGCCACTGGCATCACGCGCGATTCGAGATGTCCTGTGGCGATACCTTCGATCCGTTCGCCGACGACGTGCAGACCTACCCCGTCGAGGTCCGGGATGGCGAAGTGTACGTCCAACCGAACCCGCCGCGGACGGAACCGCCCGAGGAGCACTGGCGCAACCGTCTCGAACACGGATTGCAGGAGAACATCGACCTCGTGGTCGCCAAAGCCGTCATCGGGTTGGAGTCCGAAGGCGTCCCGTCCACCGTCCCGGTGGAACTCGGGGCGGAGTTCGGCACCCACTATCGACAGGCCGGATGGGGACGGGGGTTGACGACGCTCGGCGTGATGGCGAACCTGTTGGACGACGTGCGGGTGGAGGACCGTCGGCGGGCGCTCTACGTCGGACTGACCGAAGTCGCCGACGAGTGTTCGGGCGAACCGCCGTTCTTCGTTCAGGAGTCGCTTTCGACCGAGGACATTTCGGCAGAGCGACTGACCGAGTGGTTCCGCGATAACATCGAGGTGCGGGACTCGGACGGAGCGGAACGCGTACTCAGGGCCGCAATCGGCGAAGGACTGGACGAGTCGAAAATCGCGGGAATGCTCGTCGCCGCCGTCACCGACCACCTCTACCTCGATACCGGTCACCGACTGGACTTCATCAACAAGGCGTTCGAGACGCTGGACCACGTCGGGTGGGAGCACGCGGACGACGTGCTCCCCAGCCTCGTTCCGGGGCTAGCGTCGGCGAACCGGGCGGAGGAAAACTCCTCGTGGCGGCAACCCATCGACGTGGCGGAATTGTGTTTCGACGCCGCCGACGAACTGCCGGAGTTGCTCGAAGCGGGGAAGGGAGAGACGTGGACGGAACCCGACGACTTCGTCGAAATTCTCCTCGGCGAGGACCCGCACGCCATCATGGACGCGGTCACGGGCGCAATCGAGGACGGCGCGACGGCGGCGGAACTCGCGCAAGTCGTGACGTTCGCCGCCGCGCGACGCGTCGCCCAGTTCGGAACGTCGAACGAGTTCCGCGACTGGAACACCGTCCACCACACCTACACCTACGCGAACGCGGTGTACGGACTCGCGGGGCGGACGGACGCGTCGGAAGCCTATCGCGGCGTCTTCGACGCGGCGATGAGCGTCTACCTCGACAGGTTCCTCAACACGCCGCCGACGCCGATTCCGGAACCGGACGGAAACCGCTTGCCCGACACCGTGCTGGACGAACTGATGGAAACCTTCGAGGTGGAGTCCAATGCGGAAGTGGACAGAGCAGGAAGGCTGACGGCGGAGTATCTCGAAGCCGACGGAGACACGGACCTGCTGAAACGGAAACTCGGCGAGGCGCTCCTGAGAGAGGACGTCGGGTTCCACACCAGGCAGAACGTTGAGGCGGCGTTCGACCAGTACGACACGCTCGCGGGCGAAGGAACCGAGAAGAGCGAACGAAGGGCGCGGATTCACCTCATCGGGACCGCTCGTTACCTCTCGGCGCACACGCCGACGCGGCGGGCGGGCGAACAGACGTTCCGAATCGCCGAACGACTCAACCGTGGCGAGAAGATCCACGAGATGGACTGAGCGGACGATACCTACGAACGGGCGGGTGGACAGTTTTTCGGTGGTTTGGACTCGTAGTGGAAGGGCCGTCCATCGGAGTACGCATTGCCGTGCCGAACACAAATCAAGTTGATTTGTATTATTGAAACTCGATTGGGAAACGTTTATGCCGTAGTGACTGGACACCACATATAGCGGTTGGAAGAAGCGAGACCCCATATGTGGGCTTAAGCAACAGGAGGTGCAAGGAGTGACAACCATGAACTGCCCGGATTGCGGGAACGAACGGACGCGAGTCATCGACACCACGAGCGCCGACGGAACGTCGGTACGACGGCGGCGCGAGTGCCAACGGTGCTCGTTTCGATTCACGACGTACGAGCGTCCGGAATGGGACTCCCTCCAGGTGAAGAAACGCGACGGGAACATCGAGTCGTACAACCGCCGGAAGCTCCGTGCGGGGATCGATCGAGCCGTCGAAAAACGCCACGTGAGCGAGGAAGCGGTGACGAGTCTGGTCCAGGAAGTGGAGTCCGACCTCCAGAACCGGGACACGCGCATCGTCTCGTCCAGCCTCGTCGGTGACCTCGTCTCCGAGCGCCTGCGCGAACTGGACCAGGTCGCGTACATCCGGTTCGTCTCCGTGTACAAGGCGTTCTCCGAACCGGAGGAGTTCCTCCGCGAACTCGACGCGGTTCTCGACGCGGAACTGGACGACGACCCTCCTCATCCGACCGACAAGTAAAACGAGTCAACGATTTATGAGCCACCAATCAACAGCGACGACGACGGACGCTCGGTCGATTCTGGACCGAGCACGAACGGGCCACGAAACGATACTTTCGGCGGACGACTGGGACGACATCGTCACCGAAATCGAGCGGAACTCCTACGACGGCGCGAGCACCGACGAACTGTATCAAGCCGTCGTCGACGCGCTCTCCGCGCGCGTCGAACGCGACCCGACGTTCAAGAGAATCGCCGCGGCCGCGGCGCGCCAACGGTACTACCGCGAGGTTATCGGCGAGGATTTGGAAGGGTACGAACTGGACAAGGAGTACCGCTCGACGTTCATCGACAACCTCGAACGCGGCGTCGAAATCGGCCGTCTGGATCCGCGACTGACAGAAACCTTCGACCTCGAATCGCTGGCCGACTACCTCGAACTGAGCCGCGACGAGCGGTTCGAGCACATGGCGATGGACACGCTGATTCAGCGGTACTTCCTCAAAACCGAGGAGAACGGCGAGCACCTCGAACTGCCGCAGGCGTTCTGGATGCGCGTCGCGATGGGATTGGCGGTCGAAGAGGACGAACCGCAGCGCCGGGCCGAGGAGTTCTACGACGTCCTCTCGAAACTGGAGTTCACCCCATCGACGCCGACGCTGTTCCACAGCGGGACGACCCACCCGCAACTGTCGTCGTGTTACCTGACGACGGTCTCGGACGACCTCGAACACATCTTCGAGTCGTACAAAGGCCACGCACAGCTTTCGAAGTGGAGCGGCGGCCTCGGCAACGACTGGACCAACCTCCGCGCGGGCGGCGCGCTCATCGAATCGACGGGCGTGGAATCCACCGGCGTCGTGCCGTTCCTCCGCATCAGCAACGACGTGACGGCGGCGATAAACCGCTCCGGAAAGCGGCGCGGGGCGGCCTGTGGCTACCTCGCCTGTTGGCATCTGGACTTCCCCGCGTTCATCGACCTGAAACGGAACACGGGCGACGAGCGCCGACGCACGCCGGATATGAACACGGCGGCGTGGATTCCAGACCTGTTCATGAAGCGCGTCGAACAGGGGGAGAAATGGACGCTGTTCAGCCCCGACGAGGTCCCCGACCTCCACGACCTGTCCGGTGCCGCCTTCGAGGAGAAATATCTGGAGTACGAAGCGATGGCGGACGAGGGCGAGTTCCGGCAGTACGAGCGCGTCGATGCCGAGGAACTGTGGCGCAAAACCCTCACACGATTGTTCGAGACGGGCCACCCGTGGCTGACGTTCAAGGACCCGTGTAACGTCCGCTCGCCGCAGGACCACGTCGGGACGGTTCACTCCTCGAACCTCTGCACCGAAATCACGCTGAACACGAGCGAGGACGAACACGCCGTCTGCAACCTCGGCAGCGTGAACTTCGTTACGCACGTTTCGGATGGCGAGAGCGCGGAACAGCGTTCCGCGGAGACCGAGCGGTCGGAGTCGACCGCGAGGCTCGATCGCGAACACCTCGCTGACACCATCGAGACCGCCATGCGGATGTTGGACAACGTCGTTGACCTCTGTTTCTACCCCACCGACGAGGCCGAGGAGTCGAACATGCGACACCGGCCGGTCGGACTCGGAACGATGGGATTCCACGACGCGCTGATGGAACTCGGAATCCCGATGGACTCCGAAGAGGGTATCGAGGCCGCGAACCGCTGGCAGGAGTTCGTCTCCTACCACGCCATCCTGAACTCCTCGAAACTCGCCGCCGAGCGGGAACCCTACCCGTCCTACGACGGTTCGAAGTGGGACCGAGGCCTGCTCCCGCAGGACACCGTCGATTCGCTCGAAGCGGAACGAGGGAGGGAGATTCCGACCAATCGCGAGGAGACCCTCGACTGGTACGTCGTCCGCGAACACGTCGAAGAGCACGGAATGAGAAATTCGAACACGATGGCCATCGCGCCGACGGCCACGGTTTCGACCATCAACGGAACCACGCCGTCCATCGAACCGCAGTACTCGAACCTCTACGTGAAATCGAACATGTCCGGCGAGTTCACTGTCATCAACGACCACCTCGTTGACGACCTGCAGGAAATCGGCGAGTGGGACGAGGAGATGGTGGACCGGATCAAGTACCACGACGGTTCGATTCAGGAGATAGACGCCGTTCCGGACGACCTGAAGGAACTGTATCGCGGCGCGTTCGAGATCGACCCACGTCACCAACTCGAACTGACCGCCCACCGGCAGACGTGGATCGACCAATCGGTCTCGCACAACGTCTTCTTCCCGTCCACGGACGGTACGCTCCTCGACGACGTGTACAAGACCGCGTGGAGGTTGGGCCTGAAGACGACCTACTACCTGCGGACGCTCGGCGCGTCGGGCATCGAGAAATCCACGCTCGACATGGCCGAGTACGGCAAGAGCCAGCACCGGGACGAGTTCGGAGCCGACGAAGCCGAAACCGACGGCGGACAACCGGCGGACGAAACGGACGGGAAGGACCTCTGTACCGTCGAAGATCCGACGTGCGACGCCTGTCAGTAATCGACCACACGAACACCATTTCAACCCATCCATGCCACTCATCAACAACGACGCCGAACACGACCCGAACAGGATACTCCCGCTGGACTACGACTGGGCTCGCGACTACTACCAAGCGGGCGTCAACAACAACTGGGTTCCCGAGGAGATTCCGATGCAGGACGACATCTCCCAGTGGAACGGAAACGCCCTCTCGGATGCCGAGCGCCAACTCGTGGAGTGGAACCTCGGCTTCTTCTCGACGGCCGAATCGCTCACCGCGAACAACATCGTCCTCGCGCTGTACGAGTACGTGACCGCGCCCGAGTGCCGTCAGTATCTCCTCCGACAGGCGTACGAGGAGGCGATTCACACGGACACGTTCATCTACTGCTGTGACTCGCTCGGCTTCGACCCGGACTACCTGTACGGGATGTACGAGCGGGTTCCCTCCATCGAGGAGAAAGACGAGTTCGTGGTGGACCTGACGCGGGCCATCAACCGCCCGGATTTCACCATCGACACCGAAGACGACGTCCGCGAATTCCTGCGCGACCTGGTCGGCTTCTACGTCATCATGGAAGGCGTCTTCTTCTACGCTGGGTTCGCCATGATGCTCGGGCTGAAACGCCAGAACAAGATGGTCGGCATCGGCCAACAGTTCGAGTACATCATGCGCGACGAGTCGCTCCACGTCGGCTTCGGCGTGGACCTCATCAACGAGATTCGGGCCGAGAACCCCGGCGTGTGGACCGACGAGTTCGGCGACGAGGTGACCGAACTCATCATCGAGGCCGTCGAATTGGAGAAGATTTACGCCTACGAGGCGTGCCCCGACGAAATCCTCGGCATGAGCGCCGAGCAGTTCGCCGAGTACGTCGAACACGTCGCCGACCGTAGGCTCGGACAGTTGGACCTCCCGGAACAGTACGGCACCGACAACCCGTTCCCGTGGATGTCCGAACAGGTGGATCTGAACAAGGAGAAGAACTTCTTCGAGACGCAGGTCACCGAGTATCAGAGCGGCGGATCACTCGACTGGTAGCTGCTGTTCTTATTGGGGCGCGCTAAGCGACGTTCGGCGCTTTTCGCGGCGACGAAGCGCGTCGTCGCGCAGGGTTTTCTGGTCGTCGGTCGGGCAGTCGAGGTCCGGGACCGACGCCGGTCGCTCGTCCTCGTCGAGCGCGACCATGGTGAAAAACGACGTCGCGGTGTCCCGCTTCTCGTTCCGACTTGGCCGTTCGGCGCGGACCGTGACGACGACGTCCATGCTCGTCTTCCCGGTTTCGAACACGTACCCTTCCACGGTCACGATGTCCCCGAGGTCGATGGGGCCGAGGAAATCGACGTGATCCATCGACGCCGTCACGACCTGCCGCCGTGAGAATCGGCGGGACGAAATCGCGGCGCAGATGTCCATCCAGTGGAGTACCGACCCGCCGAGCGCCCGCCCGAGGTTGTTCGTATCGTTCGGCATCAGGATTTCGCTCATGACCGTGTGGGATTCCGAGAGGGTCTCCGTTTCGTTCATCGAGCGGATGTACACGATGCCCACAGATAAACCATCTGTACTTGCGTTATTGAAAGTTCATTTGCTTTCGCGGCCGTCTCACTTATTCACCCCCACATCGTGCGGGTGGACGGATGTGGGGAGATAAGACCATCATCGCGGGGGCACCGCTCGGCGCTTGGTTGCTCGTCGCGCCGTTCGCGGTGTACGGAGAAATGCTCGCGCCGAACTTCTGGAACGACATCATCGTCGGCACGGCCGTGCTGATTCTCGCTTTGTACGGGATGATCTGTATCTGGCGCGAAAAACGAGTCAGCATCGCTGCGGGAATACTCCTCGCCTTGCTCGGGTTGTGGCAGGTGACGCGTCCGTTCCTCGTCGCAACCACCGGGCCGGTTCCCCGGTGGGGCGACGCGGCCATCGGCGTCCTCCTCTGTTTCCTTGGCGGCCGCGTCATTCGGGAGGCGCGTCGTTCGATGCGAATCGATCAACCGACGCGAAGCGAAGTCGGCGGGGACTAGGAGAATCGGGCCGTCGAATTGCCACGACGTGACGTGGCGTTCACCGCGGCCGCGTACCACGGCGGTCGGCGAATTCTCGCCGTCCCGATGTCAGCGACGTCGAACGTCTCGGTTCGGTGAATCGTCTCGCCGTCGTTCGTCCCGGATACCTCGAATCGGTAATGATGGACGACGCCCCACATGTCGATGACGGCACGACGCATCAAGGGAAATGAAATCTATATGATGTAAAAAGATACGGAACAGCCGAGACGGAGACAGCAAGAAAGGATATTTCCGGATAGAGTTTCTGCGGCGGTGTCCATTCCCGATTCGACATTACTATCGAAGGTTTCCATCCCCACAATTCCCACTTTCTAAACGGCAACGTGAATGAACCCGGATCCCGTATGAATGAACAAGAGCCACAATGACGGAAAAAACGCAACTCGAAATCAGAGGAATGAGTTGCGCGAACTGTTCAGGGACGGTCAGCGAGGCGTTGAACGCGCTCGACGGCGTCCGGGAGGCGAACGTCAACTTCGCCACGGACGAGGGAACCGTCGAGTACGACCCCGAGGTCGTCTCGCTGGCTGACATCTATGCGGCCATCGAGGACGCCGGATACGACCCAGTTCGCGCGAGCACGACCATCGGCATCACGGGGATGTCCTGTTCGAACTGCGCGGAGACGAACGAGACGGCCCTCGAATCGGTGCCTGGCGTGGTGAACGCCGACGTCAACTACGCCACCGACGAGGCGAGCGTCCAGTACAACCCCGCGCAGGTGAGCCTCTCGGACCTCTACGACGCCGTGGAGGACGCGGGCTACGACCCGGTTCGAGAGGAGGGCGCGGAGGAAGAAGCGGAGGACGCCCGGCAGGTCGCCCGCCACGACGAGATTCGAAAGCAATTTCGTCTGCTGATTTTTGGGGTGGTTTTCGCGATACCGCTCGTCTTCTTCATGTTCGAGCACCTGTTCTTCCCGGATCTGATCGGGGAGACGCTCTTCGGAATCGACGTCGCGGTGGTGCAGTTCGTCTTCGCCACGCCCGTCCAAATCTGGCTGGGCAAGGAGTTCTACGGGAACGCCTACAATGCGCTCGTGAAGAACCGGACGGCGAACATGGACGTGCTCATCGCATTGGGTTCGACTACGGCCTACGTCTACAGCGTCGCCGTGATGCTGTCGCTCATCCCGGGTGGAACCTACTTCGACAGCGCGGTGCTCATCCTCGTGTTCATCACGCTCGGCAACTGGCTCGAAGCCCGGTCGAAAGGCCAAGCCAGCGACGCGCTCCGCGAACTGCTCGAACTGGAAGCCGATACGGCGACGGTCATTGGGAACGATGGCGAGGAGAACGAAATCCCCCTCGAAGAAGTCGAGGAGGGTGACCTCCTGCGCGTGCGCCCCGGCGAGAAAATCCCGACCGACGGGGTGGTGGTCGAGGGCGAAAGCGCCGCCGACGAGTCGATGGTAACGGGCGAGTCCGTCCCTGTAGAGAAGACCGAAGGCGACGAGGTCATCGGCGCGACCATCAACGAAAACGGCGTGCTGACGGTTCGCGCGACGAAGGTCGGCGAGGAGACCGCACTGCAACAAATCGTCGGCATGGTGAAGGAGGCACAGGCCCGCCAGCCCGAAATCCAGAACCTCGCCGACCGCATCAGCGCGTACTTCGTCCCGGCGGTCATCACGAACGCGCTGGTCTGGGGCGTCCTCTGGTTCCTCTTCCCCGAAACGCTGGCCGGGTTCGTGAACGCCCTGCCGCTCTGGGGACTGGTCGCTGGCGGTCCGAGCGTGGCCGGTGCCGCAGGCGCGACCGGCGGCGTCACGACCTTCGAGTTCGCCGTCGTCGTCTTCGCCAGCGCGGTGCTCATCGCCTGTCCGTGTGCGCTCGGTCTGGCGACCCCGACGGCCACGATGGTCGGGACCGCTATCGGCGCGCGCACCGGCGTCCTGTTCAAGGGCGGCGACGTGCTGGAGCGCGTGAAGGACGTCGAGACGCTCGTCTTCGACAAGACGGGGACGCTGACGAAAGGAGAGATGCGCCTGACAGACGTGATAGCGATTCCGAGCGAAGACGGGGACGGGGCGACGATGGCAGACGGCGGGGCACAGGTAGCCGATTCGGCGGGGAGTGCCGCCGAATCGAGGACCGAGGCGTTCGTCCTCTCCGCGGCGGCCAGCGCGGAACGCGGGAGCGAACACCCGCTCGCACAGGCCATCGTGGCGGGTGCGGAGGAACGTGACGTCGAACTCGAAGACCCGAGTTCGTTCGAGAACGTTCCCGGTCACGGGATTCGCGCCGAGACGAGTCACGGAAACGTCCTTGTCGGCAACCGGAAACTCCTGCGCGACGCCGGAATCGAGGTCGAACCGGCCGAAGAGGCGATGGAGCAACTCGAACGCGAGGGGAAGACGGCGATGTTGGTCGCGGTTGACGACTCGCTCGTCGGCGTTGGCGCCAACGCCGACGAGGTGAAAGAGAGCGCGAAGGAAGCCGTCTCCGACCTCCGGGAGCGCGGGTTGGATGTGCACATGCTCACCGGCGACAACGAACGGACCGCCCGTGCTGTCGCCGAGCAGGTCGGCATCGACCCCGCGAACGTTCGCGCCGAAGTGCTCCCCGACGAAAAGGCCGACGTCGTCGAGGACGTGCAGGACGGCGGTCGAAACGCGATGATGGTCGGGGACGGCGTGAACGACGCCCCGGCGCTCGCGGCGGCGTTCGTCGGCACTGCCATCGGAAGCGGTACGGACGTGGCCATCGAGGCGGCCGACGTGACGCTGATGCGCGACGACCCGCGCGACGTGGTGAAGGCGATTCGAATCTCGGCGGGCACCCTGTCGAAGATCAAGCAGAACCTCTTCTGGGCGCTCGGTTACAACACCGCGATGATCCCGCTGGCCTCGCTCGGCCTCCTGCAACCCGCGCTCGCGGCGGGGGCGATGGCATTCTCCAGCGTGAGCGTCCTGACGAACAGCTTATCGTTCCGGCGGTACGTTCCGGACCACGACTATCGATTCCTGGGCTTCCTGCGCTGAACAGCGGAAAAGGTGGTGTTCGTCGCGGTATCGTCCGTCGATTTTCGATGATTCTCAACAGCTGAGAACCGTTTCAGCAGTCGAACGAATTATGTGCCGAGCAACGAAAGGTTCGATTGAATGGTGCGGGATTTGGCAGACGACACGCCCGATTTACAGGACGTTCTCGACGCCCTCGATGACCCCGCATGTCGACGGATAATCATGGAACTACGTGAACCGATGACGGCACGAGAGGTCGCCGACGCCACGGATATCCCGCTTTCGACCCTCTACCGAAAGCTCGACCTGCTGAGCGAAGCCGCACTCGTGGCCGAAGAGACCGAGATTCGAGAGGACGGCCATCACACGTCTCGCTACCGGATCACTGTCGAGTCGGTGAACATCTCCATAACCGAGGACGGCGGCTTTCAGGTCACCATCGACCGGCCGCCGAAGACCACCGACGAACGCCTCGAACGGCTGTGGACGGAGATACGGAAGGAAACATGAACCTCACGATACTCATCATCACCCTCAAAACGCTCACGCTCCTGCTCGGCGGTATAATCACGTTTTTCGCGTTCAAAGCGTACCGCCGAACCGAACTGCCAGCGCTCAGGTCGCTCGCAATCGGGTTCGGTGTCGTCACTCTCGGAGCCTTCGCCGCGGGCGTGGCCGACCAAGCGTTCAGCGTCAATCAGGACTTCGCGCTCGTCATCGAAAGCACGCTAACCGTGCTCGGGTTCGCTTCGATAGCGTACTCACTGTACGCGGAATAGACTTATCCTACTGCGGGGAGTTGTGAAACTAATGGCTCCGCGCAGGAGCGAACCATCCGTCCCCGAACTCCCGGGCGAAACCGTCCGGCAGGCCCTCGAACTCGTCACCGACGATTTGGTTACTGATTCCGAAGCGACAGCGACGAGTTTACGATCCGCATTCGACGCGGCCCTCGTCGGCGTGTTCGGCCGTCTCGTGGACGAATTTTCGGACATACGAGGGGTCGACCGACCGCCGTTCGCAACCAGCGACGAACTCCGAACGGAGCGAGCGCGGTTCGAAGCCCTATCGGCGGGGGCGAGCGAACGACTCGACGAAACCATCGGGTCGCTGGCGTTCGACTCGTTGTCGTTTCGGCAGGTGAGCGGTCTGTACGAACGGTCGCTCGATTACGAACCCGAACACACCGGTGATGGAATTCGGCTCTCTGGTGACGCGACACGACGGGCCACCGTCGGTGCGTACTACACGCCGGACGCCGTGGTCGAGTACACGGTTTCGCAGGCGCTCGACGGGACGGAGGACGCCCGGCTCATCGACCCGGCGATGGGGAGCGGGAACTTCCTTACCTGTGCCATCGACCGGTTGGCACGAGGGCGTGACGAACCGCGAGCGCAAGCGCGACGGTTCGTCGCCGAGAACCGCATTTTCGGGATGGATCTGGACCCGCTGGCGGTCGAACTCGCCCGAACCGCCGTCTGGTTCGAGACGGGCGTCTGGCCGGACGAAACCTTACGGGTCGGCGACGCGCTCGCCGCCGACCCCGAATGGTTCGAAGGTCGAACGTTCGAAGCCGTCGTGGGAAATCCACCGTACGTTCGAAGTCGCCACGTTTCGACGGGGAGGAAAGCGGACCTTCGAAAGCGGTTCGACACCGTAACCGGGGCGTTCGACCTGTACGTAGCGTTCGTCGAACGCATGGCGGAACTCGGCGAACGGGTGTCCTGTATCGTCCCGAACAAGTGGACGACGGCGCGATACGGGCGCACGCTGCGTGACCACCTGCTCGACCGGCATCGAATCGTGGAACTGCTCGACGTGTCGAACGCGTCGGTGTTCGCCGACGCGAGCGTCTACCCGGTGGTCCTCACGTTCGATGCCGATTCGGGACCGACCGAGACGATTTCGGTTCGGCAGGCTGATACAAACATAATCCCGGACGAATCGCCGCAGGCAACCCTCTCGCAGTCGTTCGTGAACTGCCTCGGTGGTCGGGTGATTCCGGTCGGCATCGACCCCGAATTCGCGTCGCTCGCGGAGCAACTCTGTCGGGAGTTCGAAAAGCTCGGAACGTACGTCACGATGACCGAGGGTATCCACACCGGAAACGTCCGCGAGAAACTCGTCGTCGATGAACCCGGACCGGACTGTGAGCCACTCGTCGGCGGGGGAGACGTGTCACGGTACGGGTTGGAGTGGGACGGGGACTGGATTCGGTTCGATCCGTCGCTCATCGGCGACGGGGAGTACGGGTCGCTGCGCGACCGTTCCGTCTTCGAATCCGAAAAGCTACTGCTACGGGACATCAGCGAGCGTCCCGTTGCGACCTACGACGGGAGCGGGATGTACGCGCTCAACACGCTCTACAGCGTTCGCTCACGCGCCGATCCATCGGTCGATTCCCGTCCTGAACTCCCGCTTCGGTACCTCCTTTCGGTCGTCAACTCCGCCGTCTCCGGATGCTGGTTCCAGCAGGTGTACGGCGGCACTCACGTCAGTGGGGGATATCTCAGGTTCAAACCGATGTTCACGACGCAGCTTCCGATACCCACCGGGGAGGGTGAGCGCGACGAACTGGTCGAGTTGGCGGAGCGACTGGAGGAGCTTACGGAGACACGGGCGGAGATGGAGACACGACTGCCGAAATCGCTCGACGGTCCGCGACTCGGGAACTTCGTTCGGCGGATCGATGACGGCTCGATACTTACCGAGACGACGGAAACACGGGAACGACTTCGGGTCGGATCGGTGTCGGTCGAAGACGAGGGAGGTGAACTCGTGTTCTGGGCCACGGCGCGCTACCGCCCCGCCGAGGAGTGTGAGACCGATTCGTGGGGATTCGTGGAGACCGAACCGATCCGAGCACTCGTCTTCGACGGTGCGAACGACGGCGGATTAGAGCGTAACGAGTGGCGCGACGTCCTCAGGTGGTACGTCCCGCAATTCGTGGAAAGCGAGGCGTTTACCGAGGAAGCGATGAAGACCATTTCGCCGCTCGACCGACTCGAAGCCGTTCGATTGCCGTCGTTCGACGTGGCAACGGCGTTCGCGGAGACGTGTCGGTCGGCGGCGCAACTGGACGCGAAAATCGAACGAACGGACGCGGAAATCGACCGCCTCGTCGCACGAGCGTACGGACTCTCGGACGACGAAATCGCGCTGATCGAGCGACTCGTGGACTGAATCGCCGATACACGCTGATGTTTCTCCCGTTTGTTACGCAAAGAATTATTAACTGAAGATCGCATAATTACTAGAGACAACCATTCAAACCCCGTTTGATGACAGGGGCATTAATATTTGAGAGGTGACTCCGCTTGTACATGAGCGATCACTCGCACGGTCACGGGCACGACCATGGGCGGGAGGACCACGGTCACAGCCACGACCACGAGGATGACGGACATAGCCACGATAGTGGCCACGACCACGATCATAGTCACGGTGGTCACGAGAGCGACGAAGAAGGTGACGGACACGGACACGACCACAGTCACGATCATGGACACGGCCACGCTCACGCACACGGGAGCAGTTCGGAGGGACGACGGACGGCGCTGAAAATCGCGCTCGTCATCAACACCGCGTTCTTCGTGGTGGAAATCGCAGGCGCGCTGTACGCCAACTCGCTGACGCTGTTCGCGGACGCCGCGCACATGCTCACGGATTCGGCGAGCATCTTTCTCGCGCTGTTCGCCGCGTGGATCGCGACCCTCGACGCCGACTCGAAGCGGACCTACGGTTATCAGCGCGCCGAAATTCTCGCCGCGCTGGCGAACGGTATCTTCCTCGTCGTCATCGTCATCTACGTCGCCTACGAGGCGATTATGCGGTTCCAAGACCCACAAGCCGTCAAACCGCTCCCGACCATCGCCGTGGGTATCGTCGGCCTCTTCGCCAACCTCGCCGGTGCGTACGTCCTCCACGGCGGCCGCGACAGCCTCAACATCGAAGGCGTCTATCTGCACCTGCTGACCGACGCCGCCGGGAGCCTCGCCGCCGTCGCCCTCGGTATCGGGCTGTACGTCTCCGACGCCTACATCCTCGACCCCATCTTCAGCCTCGTCATCGCCGCACTGGTGCTCTACTCCGCGAAGGACCTCCTCATCGAGAGCGTCAACATCCTCCTTCAGGGGACGCCGTCCAGCGTGGACGTGGACGACATTTCCGAGACGCTCCGCGGTCTCGACGGCGCACTCGACGTGCACGACGTGCACGTCTGGGCTCTCACCAACCGCAGTCTCGCCTGTAGCGCTCACATCGTCGTCGCCGACGACGCCGACCGCGACAACGTTCTCGACGAGGCCCGCCATCAACTCAACGAACGACACGACATCGGCCACGCCACCATCCAGATCGAATCCGAGAGCGGCGACTGTGAAACCGCCGACTTCGACTGTTATCCCGCGGGCGAAACCGGCCACGCGGTCTGAACACGCGGTCTGGATCGGAGAACGGGCGGTTCCGAAGCGAAAAATCGAACGGGGGTGTTTTTCGATGCATTCTACCGACCACCGACGGCGTCGCCGACGCGAAGTTCGGAGAATCCCGCCAACGGTGGAAAACACGACGAAGACGGCGACGGCGAGACCGAGCGTGGGGAGCACTGAAAACGCCATGGAACAAACAACAGAGATGACACTAAAATAATTTTTAGTGGCTACTTAGTGGTTCCTCATAAGTTATCAGCAACCTTTTTTACATGGAAATCCGTATACGACGGTATGATGCAGACTGGGTTGGTGGGCGTGACGCCGGATATGTTGGTCGTGTTTGCGGTGGTTATCCTCGCATTGGTGCTCTTTGCGACCGAACTGCTCCCCGTCGACGTGACCGCGATTCTGGTGATGGTGACGCTCATGGTGCTCGAACCGTGGACGGGAATCAGCACGACGGAGGGGATTTCCGGGTTCTCCAACGAGGCGACCATCACGGTGCTGGCGATGCTCATCCTGAGTGCGGGCGTCAGTCGAACCGGCGTCGTCCAATTGCTCGGCAGTCGACTCGCGGATTTCGCGGGTACGGACCTCAGAAAACAACTGTTCGCCACCATCAGCGTCGCCGGACCGGCGTCCGGGTTCGTGAACAACACGCCCGTCGTGGCGATTTTGGTTCCGGTCATCACCGACCTCGCACACGAGGGGAAGACCTCGCCGTCGAAATTGCTCATTCCGCTCTCCTACGCCTCGATGCTCGGTGGAATGCTCACGCTCATCGGCACCTCGACCAACATCCTGGCCAGCAACGTGGCGGGGCGACTCGCGACGAGAACCGGCAATCCCTCGCTCCACACCTTCTCCATGTTCGAGTTCACCGGACTCGGACTCGTCGTCCTCGTCACCGGTGGCCTCTACCTGCTGTTCGTCGGCCATCGACTCCTTCCGGAACGCGTCCCGCCCGAGGAGGACTACATCGAGGAGTACGAGATGGGCGACTATCTCACGGAAATCGAAGTCGCCGAGGGGTCACCGTTCGTCGGGGAGACCGTCGAGGACGCTATCGACGAAGCCGCCTTCGACGCCGAAATCATCCAACTCGTCCGGGGCGACGAGACGTTCATCGAACCCATCGGCCAGAAGACGATCCGGGCGGGCGATCACCTCACGCTCAGAATCGACAGGCGAACGCTGGAAACGCTCACGACGCTCGAACACGTGGCGCTCGTCGGGACGCCGACGGAGGCCGAAATCGACCCCGGTACGGAACAGACGCTCGTGGAGGTCGTGATTCCCTCCGGATCCGAACTCGTCGGCGACACGCTGTCGAGTTCGGCGTTTCGGGAGCGGTACAACGCCGCGGTCCTCGCGTTCCGGAGTCGCGGCGAACTCATCCACGAGCGTCCCGAGGAGGTGACGATTCGCGTCGGCGATACGCTCCTCGTGCAGGCGTCGGCCGACAGCATCGACCGACTCGCGGCGAACCGGGACTTCATCGTCGCCCATCAGGTGAGCGACCCCGATTATCGCACGGAAAAGATTCCAGTCGCACTCGCCATCGTCGTCGGCGTCGTCGCGCTCGCCGCACTCGGCGTGTACCCGATCCTCGTCACGGCACTCGCGGGCGTGGTGGCGATGGTTGCGACCGGCGTCCTGAAGGCGAGCGAGTTGTACGAAACGGTCGAGTGGAACGTCATCTTCCTGCTCGCTGGCGTCATCCCGCTGGGAATCGCGCTGGAGAACTCCGGCGGCGCGGAACTGCTCGGCGGCCTCGTCGCGACCAGTGCGAACTACGTCCCGATCGTCGTCGTGCTCTGGATATTCTACATCGCCACCGGACTCATCACCGAGGTCATCAGCAACAACGCCAGCGTCGTCCTGATGATTCCCGTGGCGGTCGAAGCGGCGACCCGCATCGGCGCGAACCCGTTCGCGTTCGTCCTCGGGGTGACGTTCGCCGCCTCGACGAGTTTCCTCGGTCCGGTCGGCTACCAGACGAACCTGTTCGTGTACGGCCCGGGCGGCTACAAGTTCACGGACTACTTCCGTATCGGCGCACCGCTTCAGTTGCTCCTGTCGGTCGTCACGGTCGGCGGTATCGTGGCGTTCTGGGGACTCTGAGGTGAAATAATTCGCGTAACTTATTAGACTGCGAGGGGCGTACCATAACTATCGTTCGGTGACGTTCGAATTCTGTTGCGGAGAGATATCCGTCACCGACCGGGGGATGGATAGATGAAACTAGGATTGGAAGCCGAATACTGGGTCATAGAGGAATCGGGAGAGCTAGCGACTGACACAGGAGATCTCACCGAAGTGAGCGACTACGTCGTCCCGGAGTTCGTCGCACCACTGATAGAGGTGCAGACACCACCCGTTTCGAGCATGGAGGAACTGCGCCACGAGTTCGGGACGGTGCTACAGGCCGTCCGGGATAAAGCCGACGAGCAGGGGCTCGCGCTCGTCCCGCTCGGAACGCCGCTCGCCCGGGAATCGCTCGACATCACGAGCGAACGCGGGCAACTGCTGGGACGGATATACGGCGACGACGTGGAGTACGCGATGAACTGTGCGGGCACGCACGTCCACTTCGATAAGGGAAACGTCGTTCGGCAGTTGAACCTGCTGACGGCGCTCGACCCCGCGCTAGCGCTGGTCTGTTCCTCGCCGTACTACAACGGGAGCAAACTGGCCTGTTCGTCCCGCGCGGCGGTGTATCGCTACGAATCGCACTCGACGTTCGCCCGCTACCGCGACCTCTGGGACTACGTCGAAAACGAGGACCAGTGGGAAGCCCGAATCGACGAGCAGTACTACATCCTCAAGCTCATCGCGCGGGAACGCGGCATCGACCCCGAAACGTTCAACGAACATTTCGACCGCGAGGATGCCGTACTGACGCCGGTTCGGCTTCGCCACCGCTCCCCGACGGTCGAGTGGCGCGCCCCGGACACCGCCCTGCCGAGCGAGATAATCCGCCTCGTGGGTGAAGTGACGGAACTCATGCATCAGGCGGACTACAAGGACGTGGTCGTGGGGGAAACCGGAATCCGGACGGAGCAGATCGGAATCCCACCGTTTCCGGAGCTTCGGGGCCTCAGCACGGCGGCCATCAGCGAGGGAATCGGGTCGCTACGCGTGCAGGATTACCTGACCACGATGGGGTTCGACGTGACGCGCTATCACCCCATCTCGGAACGGATGGAAGGAGGATGGACGCTTCCACACGAAGAATCGCTTCGCCTCCGTCGTGAGTACGCCGACGCCCTCCGCGAGGACATCGACGGATTGATGGGCGAGAACTGAATCGTCACTCGTTCGCCCGAAAGCCCGACAGCACGTCCAACCACGAGACGAAGATGAACGCCCCGATGACGGCGCTCATCGTCCCGCCGAACAGGTTCGCCATTCGCTCGGTGATGTGTTCGGTCTCCGAGATAGTGAGCGAGTAAACGCTCTCGTGGTCGATGACGTACGAGTGACTCCGCAACGAGTCCGGCGGTTTGCTGGACATATGATACGAGCCGTGCAGTTTCGCGTGACCGAACGCGATTCTGGCCTCGTCCGATAGGTCGCCGTACCTGACTGACGAAGAGCGCACGCCGGGATCGTTCTTGTCCGCTTGCTGTATCGAGAGGGAGTACGTCGTCGAACTTTGCGGCGGCTGAATGAGTGCGTATCCGGCCAGAACGAGACCGGCCACGAGCATGAGCGTTGCGAGCGCCTGAATCAGGAAACTGTCAAACCGCATTCGATGGTCGTTGTGGCGCGGGCGGGGAACTTAAAGGGTTTCCATCGAACGTGGGAAGAAAGAAACCGAACGATTCGATCGGAAGTCGAACGTTATCGACGCGAAGGAAGAACGTCCTCGACGGGATAAAGGTCCTCCCGGATACCCGCGCCGTCGCAGTCCTCGTTCGGACATCGATAGTGCCAGCCGTCGTCTGTCGCAGCGTCGGCGTCGAATCGTTCCCCACATTCCTGGCAGAACAACCGGTCCATGTCCGAGGACCGCGTTCTGCTTGCAAGTTCAGGCTGCATATCACTATATTCACAGGCATCAATGAAAGAACCTGCGTTTTTTCCCCGGTGACACGGATGCCACCGGGTTACTATACGGTTAGCGAGCGGTTTAGTGGGTTGGTTCCGTTGGAAACCGTATGGAGAAGCAGACCCTGACCTGCCTATGTGAGCTACCGCCCAGTGCGAAGCTCGTTTTCAAAGTTCTGGAGTACAGTGGTTCCCATACGCAGAAGGAAATCGTTCAGCGGTCACGGTTGTCCGCACGGACGGTCAGGAGCGCGCTGGAAAACCTGACGGAAATCGGAGCCGTCACGGAGGAAGTGTACATCCCCGACGCACGCCAGCGACTCTATCGGTTGGACGAGACGGGCGACTGGGACCAGGTGAACTGTCTGAACGAAGTGCCGGTCTAGATCGGAAACCAGCGAAACGATTCTACGCGAATTTTCGAACCCAGTACGTCCAGTCCAGCGTCTCGCCAGCCAGTAGCCAGAGACCGACGGCGAACAAGGATAACGGGAGTGTTACCAGCAACAGCCACCCCACCAGCCCGGTATTCGTCATCATCGCCCCAGCGATGAGGAAGAACGCGACGAACGGCGTTGCCAAGAGAAGGGCACCGATGAGGACGGCACGTTGGAGGGAGAGACCGTCGAAAGTCATACATCAAGTTAATTTTTCAAATATATAAAATATCCGGTAGAAGCGGGCAGAAACTACGAAAACTCGACGACCTCGATACCGGACGTGCCGAAGTCGTTCATCGCGGCGAGGCGGTCGGGGACGTCGGCCAACGAAACGGTCTTCGTCACCAGTTTGCCGGGCGAGATGGAACCACGCTCCATCATCCGAAGCAGTTCGGGGTAGCGAGTCGGCGGCATCCCGCGCGAACCGAGAAACGTGATTTCGCGCATCGTCATGGCATCCGTCGGGAACGGAATTTCGCCTCGTTCGTCGTCCGTGGTCAACCCGAGTTGCACGTGTTGCCCTCGCGGACGGAGACAGTCGATGGAGTTGCGGCAGGTTTCCGCGATGCCCAGTGCATCGACCGAGACGTGTGCCCCGCCGATTCGCGCGTGAATCGCCGTCGGCACGTCCACGTCGTCGGCGCGGAGCGTCTCGTCCGCGCCGAGTTCCCGCGCCGTATCGAGTTTGTCCTCGTCCAAATCCACCGCGAGGACGTTCGCACCCAACGCGTCCGCGACGTGAACCGCCGAGAGTCCGACGCCGCCACAACCGTGAACCGCCACCCAATCGCCCGGCGTCAGGTCGGCACGGTGAGCGAGGGCGTGATACGCCGTGACGAACCGACAGCCCAGACCGGCCATCTCGACGGGGGAGACGGCGTCGGGAAGTCCCACTGCATTGTAGTCGGCGTACGGGACGTGCACTTCCTCGGCGAACGCGCCGGGTGCGGCCTCCTCGAAACCGAGCGCGATACCGTTCGCACAGACGTTGCCGTGGCCGTTCCGACAGTACTCACAGTGCCCCCGTCCGAGGTTGAACGGCACCGCGATTCGGTCTCCCTCCGCGATGTCCGTTACCCCCTCGCCGACCTCGACCACCGTTCCCGCGGGTTCGTGACCGAGGATTTGGCCGAGCGGGACTTGGTCGTCGGCCCATTCGCCGTGGCCTTGCCACGCGTGCCAGTCGCTCCGGCAGATGCCACACGCCTCGGTTTCGATGACGACACCGTGGTCTTCGGGGTCCGGACGCGGCACGGCTTCTATTTCGAGGGGTTCGCCGTACTCTCTGAGGACTGCGGCTTTCATACACGAAAGTGGGACGAGAAGGGCTTAAAACGGCGGGACGGAAGCAGGATTTGGCGGGACGGGGCAAGCGGGATTCGTAGAAATGACGAGCGATATTCGTGGGATGACAAGTGGAACTTTTAGGCTCCCTCCCCGTACATCGGGTATGAACCCTCGGCTCCGTCGTGTGGTCTCGCTGAGTCGGGACATCGTGCAGGAGGTGCGGGAGGAGAACATCAAGTTCATGGCGGGGAGCATCGCGTATCACTCGTTCGTCTCCCTGCTTCCCGTCCTCCTGCTGTTGACGGTCATCGTCTCCACCGTCGGCGGTCAGCAACTCGCGGAACAATTGGTACAGGAGATCGGTTCCTACCTTCCGGCGAGTGCCAACATCTTCCTCAGAAACGCGATCACGGGCGCACCCTCGCCCGGCGACTCCATCGTCGTGGTCGGAGTGCTTCTCTGGGGGACGTTCCGCATCTTCCGAGCGCTCGACGCCGCATTCGCCGACATCTACGATGTGGAACGGAAGACCTCGTTCGTGGACGAACTGGAGGACGGTATCGTCGTCCTCGTCGCACTTGTCCTCGTCGTCGTTACCATCGGCGTGACGAGCGCGACGCTTCCGACACCGCAACGGGTTCCGTTCGACAGTTCACTGACAGAAATCGTGTCGATACTCGCCCTCGGCGTCGCGTTCTTCCCGATGTACTACGTCTTTCCGAACATCGACGTTTCCATCCGCGAAGTCCTCCCGGGCGTCGTCATCGCGGCGGTGGGGTGGCAACTCCTGCACGCGATTTTCCACATGTACGCCCAAGTGTCGGCGTACAACACCAGCCTGTACGGAACCATCGGAAACCTCCTGTTGGTCATCGTCTGGCTGTACGTCGGCAGTTTCGTCATCCTGTTCGGCGCGGCGGTCAACGCCGTCCTCGCCGGACGGACGGGCGACCGGGCCGCAGGAATCGGGAACAGGGTGATACCGAACGGCGGTGTCGAGGACGAAAAGGGGTTCGGCGAGGCGCTCCATCGACTCACCGAACGGGCGCGCGAGAACGGGGTTTCGTCGAACGGGATACGGGAGCAGTTGCGCGAGGAACTGACGTTGACGGACGGAGACGGTAGGGAAAGAGGGAACAGTGGAGGGAGCGGCGATAGGGACGACGCCCGGAAAGAGGGGGAACGGAGGAGGAGTTGACCGAAGTCGGGTGGTATGGTGTTTCATTCACTCCTCTCTGTCGGTGTGTAAACCCAACGAGTAGGTGCTCAAGCGAATTTTCCCGTGGACGTCACGTTTCTCCCTGCGTATCCGAGGAGGAAGCCGAGGATACCGAGGGGCACGCCGAACGCCAGTCCCCAACCGACGCCGAGGAGGAGCATTCCAACGGCTGTCGGACTGCTGGTTTGTCCTTCGGCGATGATTCGGATGAAGAGGGCACTCACGGGAGCGAGACACAGGGAGATACTGACGAGGATGCCGCGGTTCCGATACGCCTGCCACCCCGCCAGTAGAACCAGTAGCGTCGCCGCACCGTAGACGACCACCCGTCCGGGGACGATGGAATACACGGTTTGGTCGTACCCGGAAACGGAGATGGCGAGGACGAGGGTGAAGAGACCCACTGCAATCGCTCCCCATCGTTTGGTCAGCCCCAGGTCGTCACCGATGAGGAACGCTTCAAAGCTTCTCCGCGGCGCTTCCATACGGTAGCATTCGATTCGTTTCGCATCAAACTTCCGACGTAATCGACCGTGTATTCCATCTAACCGTCGGATCGTCCGGTCGGCGCATCTCCTCCCACGGATTTCGATGGAGTCGGCACAACTGTTTTCCTCATTCGTACCGATACGTTCCCTACACGGGGGAATGGGGAATGCCAGACAAACCACACCAGAACCTAGCGATTATCGGCCACGTCGACCACGGGAAATCCACGTTGGTCGGCCGACTGCTCTTCGAAACGGGAAGCGTCCCGGAGCACGTCATCGAACAGCACAAGCGCGAAGCCGAGGAGAAAGGCAAAGGCGGATTCGAGTTCGCCTACGTGATGGACAACCTCGCGGAGGAGCGGGAACGCGGTGTCACCATCGACATCGCCCATCAGGAGTTCGACACCGACGAGTACTACTTCACCATCGTCGATACGCCCGGCCACCGCGACTTCGTGAAGAACATGATCACGGGCGCGAGCCAAGCGGACAACGCGGTCCTCGTCGTCGCAGCGGACGACGGCGTTGCACCGCAGACGCAGGAACACGTCTTCCTCGCGCGCACCTTGGGTATCAACGAACTCATCGTCGCGGTCAACAAGATGGACTCGGTCAATTACGACGAGGACCGCTATCGTGAGGTCGTGGACGAAGTGACGAAACTGTTGAATCAGGTCCGCTTCGACACCGAAGACGCATCGTTCATCCCGATTTCGGCGCTCGCGGGCGACAACATCGTCGAACAGAGCGACGAGATGCCGTGGTACGACGGCTCGACGGTCCTCGAAGCGCTGAACGACCTTCCGATGCCGGAAGCACCGACCGACGCGCCGCTCCGCCTGCCGATTCAGGACGTGTACACGATTTCGGGAATCGGGACCGTCCCAGTCGGACGCGTCGAAACCGGCATACTGAACATGGGCGATACGGTTTCGTTCCAACCCAGCGACGTAAGCGGGGAAGTGAAGACCATCGAGATGCACCACGAGGAAGTTCCCGAGGCGGGACCGGGAGATAACGTCGGCTTCAACGTGCGTGGGGTCGGGAAAAACGACATCCGACGGGGAGACGTCTGCGGTCCGGCGGACGACCCGCCGAAGGTGGCGGACACGTTCACGGCCCAAATCGTCGTGATGCAACACCCGTCGGTCATCACGGCGGGCTACACGCCGGTGTTCCACGCCCACACGGCACAGGACGCCTGCACCATCGAATCCATCGACCAGAAAATCGACCCGGCCAGTGGCGAAGTCGTCGAGGAAAACCCGGACTACATCCAGAGCGGCGACGCCGCCGTCGTGACCGTCAGGCCACAGAAGCCACTTTCCATCGAACCGTCCTCGGAGATTCCCGAACTCGGGAGTTTCGCGGTGCGGGACATGGGCCAGACCATCGCGGCGGGCCGAGTGCTTGAAGTGAACGAAAAGTAACTACGAGCGTTCAACCCACGATTTTTTCGCGTTCGACACTCCCGAGAGTGGTGCATCGACCACCGACCATCGACTTTCGACCACCGACCACATCCGCAGAAATGAGTCATACGTCTCATCTCGAAAGTACGCGAAGGGGAGAGAAGCCACATATTCAAATTATCCCGTGAGGAGTACTAGATTCGTGTTGTTTTTTCGGTTTTGGGTTCCCAATAGAGATGATTAGAGTTCAAAACCACCACAAAGACTAAATAGTAACCGGCCATTGTAGAATATGCTATGACATACCAGGAAGGAGGGAACGAATAAGAATTGGATCACCCACGAAAATCCACGGCTTTGCGCCTGTCAAATCTATACCTCTGTGTCTGGTTCGGTGCATCACTCAATGCATCTACCGTTTTCAGTGTTCATACACGCGACGTACGATCGTATAATCTCAGCCAGTCAGCGATGAGATTCACCCGTACCGACGCGCTTTTTCATACGGAACTGCTACGAAAGGTGTGAAATGGCTCCACGAAGAAGGACGGGTACGTAACCCGTTCGGAATGCGACCCTCCTGTCAGTGTGAAGAACGGCACGACGGGGACTGTGCAGTGTTCGGCTACGGCGACGCGAACGCGGATTTCCATCTCATCGGCGACCACCCGGGAACGCACGGTGGCACCGAGACGAACGTCCCGTTCACCGGCGGCGAAGTCGGCGAAAAACTCCAACCGGTGCTGAACGACGTCGGCCTCCTCGGCGACGTGTACAGCAACGAACCGACCATCGCCAACTTGTTCATGAGTTACCTCCATATGAGCAGGCTTCCCGACGGTCGGCCACCGACACCGAAGGAGTACGACGACTTGGAGCGCTTTTTCGACGCCGAACTCAGAGCCATCGCGGCACACGTCCTCCTGCCGGTCGGCGAAACGGCGACGGAACACGTCTTCTGGGAGTTCACCGCGCAGGCCGACAAATACGGCTTCGACGGTGGAACACCGGACATGGCGGCGCTGCACGCCGAAGAGATCAAGGGACGGGGGTTCCTCGTCGTCCCGATTCGTGATCCCCGCGAGTGGGATTCGGACGACGGCGACGAACTCCGCGAGCGACTGACCGGGATTCTTTCGTCGGATTATCAGCAGTCGGTCGATCTGGGACGGTTCATGCCGGGTGCTGACCCGTACGTGGTTCGGTGATCACGCGAACGATCCCGACGACGATTCCAGCGAGGAGTTCACCGGCGAGCAGCACGACTGGGATCGCGACGAACGAAACGGCGAGAAACCCGAACGCGATGCCGACGATGATTGCAACTCGTTTCCACCGCGATTCCGGACGTTCGAACTCCATATCCGAACCACGGTTCCGAGACGGGTAAAAATCGCTGAGCGTTTCGGAGAGATTCGCGGGAAAACTGCGGGTATGGTCGGATTACCGCGTACAGCGGAACGGCGGAGCGACGGATCGGAACGGCGGATAGTTTTCGAGAAACTACGGAAACGGACCGGTCCACTCGTCCAGACAATCCTCGCTACAGAAGTGGAGCGTCACGTTTTCGGTTTGATTGGCGGTGACGCTGTGACGAACGATGACCGTCGGGTGGTACTCACCGAGATTGACGAGCGTCCCGCAGTTGGCACAGGGCGAAAACTCCTCGCCCGGGTGGGGTGTGTCGGGCATGGATTGACCACGACCCGGACGTGCCTAAACGTATGGACTAGTCGCCCGGCCTGCGTCGGTCGAAGATGAAGAGGTCGAACGGCGTGACTAGTCGGAACGGGCGGCGTCCCGTTCGACCGGAATCGTGTTTTCGACCGCTTCGCGCACGTCCTGATAGAGGACGGAGAACGCCATCGCGCGAATGAATACCTCATAATCGGCATGTGTGTCAGTCACATCCTCGGCGACGATCTCGTTCACCATCGTCGGAGAAAGGTTCCATTTCGGGATAGTAAAAGACCGATGACGCTCCCGTCGATGAAAACAAACATATCGACTGCATAAACGTACCAACTTGCGGCCAGAAGATAAATTAGAGCTTTATCATTGACGTAGACCCAATACCTTTTTAAAATCCACGTCCGATATTGAACTACATGGCACGCGAGCAACGAAACGACCGATTACCGAGACGGAAGTCCGTCTCGGTCCGAAGTAACGACGACACTCTCTACCCCGACGATTTCCTCCAATCTGATGGGATTCACTTCTACGATGAATCATCTCGCTCCGATGAAACCCCTTGCCGGACAGCGATTCGAGGAGCGGAAAGCACCGCATACCGGGGACTGAACAAATGAGCGTCAGTTCCGACTCGGCGGTAGACGAGTTCGAACACGCGTCCGAGGAACTGGTCGAACCCCTTTCGCGCGACAAGATATTCCATATTCTCCAGACACAGCGCCGACGGGATGCACTCCGGTTCCTGAAGGATACGGACGGGGCGGTCGAGATGCGGGACCTCGCAGAACAGGTCGCCGCGTGGGAAAACGACACGACCGTCCAGGCACTCACGTCCGACGAACGCCAGCGCGTGTACATCGCGCTGTACCAGTCCCACCTCCCGAAACTCGAAAGCGAGGGCGTCATCCGCTACAACAAGAGCAGGGGTATCGTCGAACGCGGCCCATTGGCCGATCAGTTCGACCCATATCTCGACACGGCAGAGGAAACGGACTACGAAATCGAACCCGAGACCGACGACTTGGACGACCAAGCAGTACCGTGGCTGACCTACTATCGGCGAGTCACGGCCGTCGGCGTTCTGATGGTGATGGCGGCGTGGGCCGGAATTCCGCCGATCGCATCCATCCCCGACCTCATCTGGGGCGGTCTCCTCGTCACGACGTTCACCGTGTTGTCGCTCGCCCAAATCCTGACCGACGACCGATAACGTCGCTGGCAACTCACTAGACCCGAACAGTACACACCGTTTAGTGTGTTTTTCGAGAAAGAGTGGGCATCTCTCGTTACCGCGATAATTATAAAAAATATCATAAGAGAAGAGTCCCAAAAACGTCCGTGAACCGAATTCGACTCGAAAATACGGAGTTCGAGGGAGAAAACAGCGTGTACCTCCTCAACGCGAGTTCCGACGGCCCGACGACACTCATCGACACGAGCGTCAGAAAACCGGAAACGCTCGCATCGCTGGAATCCGGGCTGGAGGACCACGGCTGTTCGGTCGAGGACATAGCGCAGGTGTGCATCACTCATTGGCACACCGACCACGCCGGACTCGCCGGAACCGTCCAAGAGCGAAGCGGCGCCACCGTCCACGTCCACGAGAAGGACGCCGCGCTCGTCGCCCAGCGCGAATCGGCGTGGAACGGCATCGAAACCCGACAGCAGCGATTATTGGACGAGTGGGGACTCCCGGAACCGATCCAAGAACCCGTGTTCCGGAACGCGGTCAAAGCCGGACGCCTCGACGGTCCCACCCCCACCGTCGAACCGTTTTCCGCCGGCGACACCTTCGACTGCGGCGAGTACGAACTCGAAGCCGTCCATCTCCCCGGCCACACCGCCGGTCTCGCCGGGTTCGCCTTCGACGGCGAAGACGGCCGCGAACTCTTCTGCGGCGACGCCCTCCTCGAAGCGTACACCCCCAACGTCGGCGGCGCGGACGTTCGCCTCGAAAATCCACTTGAGGCCTACCTCGACACCCTCTTGCACGTCGTTTCGGAGTCCTACACCCGCGCGTGGCCCGGCCACGGCGACCCCCTCGACGCCGTCTCCCGCGCCCGTGAAATCCACGCCCACCACCGCGAACGCGCCGAGGACGTGGTCGGCGTGCTGAACGAAAACGGCCCGACCGACCCGTGGACCATGGGTGCCCACCTGTTCGGCGAACTCGAAGGAATCCACCTCCTCCACGGACCCGGCGAGTCCTACGCCCACCTCGAACATCTGGCGAACGCGGGGTGCGTGGAACGGGCGGGTGACGAGTACGAGTTGGTCGAGCAACCCGATTTGGACGCGCTGTTTGGAAAGCGAATGTTGGTAAGTGCGTAAGCGCGTTCACATCGCCGTGAATCCGGTTTTTCGGATTATAGTTGGTGGTGCTTGGAAAGTTGCCGACTCGCTAGTTACGAAGGGATGCTGGTTTTGTCGTGATTATACCGCCGGGCGGTAAACGACCCGAGGTTGGTTCTACGTGACTACAACTACCAAGCGGCAAACAACCGCCACCGCATTCGGCAAGTTATGTTCGGTTTTGCTGTGACTGCAAGTACAGACGTCACTGAAACCGCCACCACACCGCGACAGCCACGCCCTCCCCAACCGATTCCTTGCTGACGCTCGTCATCCACCGTCAGAGCGGAGCTCTGACGAGCCACTCGTTCGCTCCTGCGTCACTCACGAAGACCTCGCGCGGGCGCACCTGCGATGCGCCTTCGCGCGCCGTGCGATAGTCCAGTCTCGCGCTGAGGGATTCCTGTGGTGGCGCGCGCGAGAAACGTGCGCGAGGGACGAGGGAGCGTTGTGAATCACGCCATGGCGTGATTCACATGCTCGCGGTTTATCCGCGAGTAAGCAACCGAGGAGGCTGGGGAGGTTCGAGGGGGGTGGGGTTTTCACTGACGTCTGTATTTGCGGTCACAACAAGACCAAAACCAAGATCAAACAGAACACCTCACGACCGGAAAAGTGTTCAAAATCCGACTCTCAACGACTGCAACCATCGAAAAACCAGAACCACCCAGTAGCCACCGAACGAAAGAAAGAATCAAACCCACCCAACTCGCCCTAGCCTTCCATACCGCCGAAGGACAGTCCGCTCTCGATGTACCGCTGTGCGAACAGATACACCAAGACGATGGGCGTGGCGAAGGTCAGCGCGAAGGCCGAGAACCGTGCCCACGGGGTCGAGTACTTCCCGACGAGGCTGTAGAGGCCGACCGGGAGTGTGTACTTGCCCGTGCTGAGCAGGAGTTGGGCGACGATGAACTCGGTCCAGCCGGTGAGGAAGCTGAAGACGAGGACGGTCGCCAGTCCCGCCTTCGACAGCGGGATGATTATCTCCCAGACGATGCGCCACGTGGGCGCGCCGTCCATCATCGCGGCCTCCTCGTAGGAGGTCGGGATGTTGTCCATGTAGGTCTTCAACAGCCACGTGTTGAACGGGACGGCGGTCGCGGCGTAGTACGACGACAGCGCAAGTTTGCTGTTGTCGAGTCCGAACTGGACGAACGTGGCGTACAGCGCGATGAGCGCCGCGATGCCGAGTCCACCGCCGACCTGCGTGAACAGGACGTACAGGTAGAGCACTTTGGATCGGAAGAGGAACTTCCGCCGCGAGAGCGCGTACGCCGCCGGAATCACGATTGCCATCGTCAGGATGACGGTGGGCACCGCGACGGTGAAGCTGTTCCAGAGGAACAGCGGGAACTGCGAACAACCGTCGAAACGCGCGCAGTTCACCGTGGTCGAGACGCCGGGCGTCTGTAGCGCTATCTCCGTGCCGAACAGGTGAACCGCGACCGTGTAGCTCGGTATCGACATGCCGCCGAGCACCCATTTGTAGGCGTCGAGCGACGGTTTCTGCGGCAGGAGATGGATCCCGCTCGAACTGTAGAGCGACCCGCCGGTCCCGGAGAGGGAGGCGAGGAATATCCAGTAAATCGGGAACAGCAGTGTTCCGACCATCAACAGCGCGAACGCGGTGGCGACGAGTTTCGCCGCGACTCGTCGCGCCGACACTTCGCCGGTTCGCAGGCCGTGGACGGTGTACCGCGCCGACTCGACGGCGCGAACGGGTGCCCCGAGTGCACGTCGAATGTCCTCGGCGAAGCCGCCGAGGATTCCGTCGCTCATTCGCTCACCCCCTCCGCGAGGCGGCCGCGTTTGACGTTCAGGAACATGAAGCCGCTGATGACGATCAACGTCGCGGTCATGATGGCGGCCCCCTTCCCGTACTTGTCGAAGCGAAACGCCTCACGGTAGCCGTAGACGATGAGTAGTTCGTTCTGGCGGAGCGGTCCACCCTTGTTCATCACGTACGGGATGAGGAACTGCTGGAACGACGCCGCCGCCGTCAGTATCGACGCGAAGAGCACGGGTCGCTTGATGGACGGAAGCGTGACGTGCATGAACCGGTTGAGGAATCCCGCGCCATCCACCATCGCCGCGTCGTGGAGTTCCTCGGGCACGTCCTGCAGCGCGCTCACGATGATGATGACCATGAACGGGTAGGCCAACCACGCTTCGGTGACGTTGTACGCCAGAAACGCGGTCCATCGCTGGTCGAGCCACAGAACCGGCTGGAGGTGCAGTCCGGTGAGCACCTGATTCGCCAGCCCGTATCGGGCGTTGCTGAAGATGCCGCGCCAGACGGTGATGGTGAAGATGGTCGGCAGGCCCATCGGGATGATGATGAGCGAACGCATGTAGCGCCGACCGATGACGTAGGGATTGGTCAACACGAGCGCGATGCCGATGCTCAGCGCGACTTTGAGGGCCACGCTCGTGAACACGAACAGCCACGAGATGCCCATCGAGTTCCAAAAGCCCGCGTTGAGCGGGAGCGTCGTGCTGAATCCGAACAGAATCAGCTTGAAGTGCGGCGTGCCGAACAGCACCCTCCGGTAGTTGTCGAATCCGACGAACGAGTACTCGTGTGTGAACAGCGTCAGGTTCGTCGCATCCGTCAACGACAGGTAAAACGAGTAGAGGATGGGGTAGAACATGAACGCCGAGAACAGAAACAGCCCCGGCAGTATCAGTAGCAGGGGCAGGTCGTCCCGGTCGAATACGGGATTTTCCAGCGCGTTTGCGCCGCGAGTGAACGTCGAGCGAATACTCATGTGGCCTCAGTCCCAGTTCTGCTTGATCGTCTTCTCCGCCGCTTTGAACGCCGGTTTCGCGTCCTGCTTGCCTTTCAGCACCTTGAGGAACGCGGATTTGACCGGATCCCATACCTTCTGCATGTGAGGGGCCGTCGGCATCGGTTCGCCCATCTGGACGGATTCGGAGAAGCCTTTGACGGCTGGCGGAAGGTCGTCGCTTCCCGCGAGGTCCTTGTGAACCGGGATGAAGCCGTGGTCCTTGGCGAGGTCGAGGAGCAGGTCCGTGTTCGTGGTGTGCCACTCGGTGAACTTCCGAGCGGCCGCGGTGTTCCCGTTCTCCTCGTTCATCTTCTTGGCGAAGTACCACATCTTCACGCCGGTGTACGGTTTCGGTTTGCCGCCCTTCGGTTTCGGAAGCGGGGCGACGCCGACGTCGAGACCCTTGTCACGGACGGTGCCGAGATACCACGGACCGTTGATGGCGAGCGGCGCGTTGCCCTCGTTGAACACGGCGGCCTGCGGGTCGTATTTCTGGTCTTTCGGGATATACTTCGCCAGTTCGTCGCGCACGAACCGGAACCCTTTGAGCGTCTCCGACTTCGCGAGGCCGAGTTCGTCCTTCTTCTCGTCGTAGTAGTAGCCGCCGAAGGCCTGCGCGTAGCCGCTGATGAAGTAGGGGTCGATGGGGAACGAGAGGCCGTATTTCCCGTTCGATGGGTCGTGGTGTTCCTCCATGATGGACTGCATCTCTGCGACCGTTTGGGGCGGTTCGTCCACCATGTCCTTGTTGTAGAGCAGTGCGACGGTTTCGGCGGCGTACGGCAGGCCGAGCGTTTCGCCGTCGAACTGCACCGCCTCCGCCGCCGCGCTGGTGTACGTGGATTCGAGGTCCACCGAGAGCTTATCGCTCTGGTCCGAGAGGAATCCGGCGGGTTGGTACTCGCCGATCCAGTCGTGTGCCCACTGGAACAGATGCGGCCCTTTTCCTGCGGGGAGTTTGTTCTCGATGGTCTTCTGCAGGTCCGAAATCTCGGAGAGTTTTATCGCGTAGTCGGATTGCCCTTCGAACTTCTTCACGTTCGATTCGAGGCTCTTCTTCGGTCCCTTCGGGCGCGAATGCCAGAGTTGTCCGGTGCCGCCGGTCGTCTCGTCGTTGCCGTCGTTACCGCCGTTTCCGTCGCCACCACCACCGTCGTTACCGTTGTCGCCGTTGCCGTCCTTCTTGTCGCTGTTCACGCTGATGCATCCCGCGAGGGTGATACCAGCCACTGCGCCGCCTGTCTGTAGGATTTTCCGCCGTGGGTACGACATGGTTGTATCCGTTATGAAATATGACTTCACGTATTTAACCGTTAGGGATTTTCGTGTCGTTTTCTCATCGACATATTTGAGAAAGGGGACGAATCGGTCGAATATCGGCCTTGAAAAGTGGTATGAAATATCCCATCACAGATTTGGCTCGATGGGAAAGAACTTTACCGTGGTACGACACCACACGAGTAATGGCAAGCCTTCGACTGGAGACGCTCAGAAAGGAGTTCGACCGCGGCCAAATCGTCGCCGTGGACGGTCTCGACCTCGATATCGAGGACGGCGAGTTCGTCACGCTCGTCGGTCCGTCCGGGTGTGGGAAGACCACGACACTCCGCATGATAGCCGGGTTGGAAAGCGCCACCGACGGTCACATCTACATCGGCGACGAGGACGTGACCGACGTTCACGCCAAGAACCGCGACGTGGCGATGGTGTTCCAGAACTACGCGCTCTACCCCCACAAGACCGTCGAGCAGAACATGGGATTCGGGCTCCGGATGAGTACCGACCTCTCGAAGGACGAGCGCCACGAGAAGGTGTACGAAGCCGCCGAGATGATGGGTATCGAGGACCTGCTCGGGGACAAACCCGACGAGTTATCCGGCGGGCAGAAACAGCGCGTCGCGCTCGGCCGCGCCATCGTCCGCGAACCCGACATCTTCCTCTTCGACGAACCACTGTCGAATTTGGACGCGAAACTCAGGACCACGATGCGAACCGAAATCCAGCGCATCCAGCAGGAACTCGGGATCACGTCGGTGTATGTCACCCACGACCAGGAGGAGGCGATGACGATGGGCGACCGCATCGTTATCCTTCGTGACGGCGAACTCCAGCAGATGGGCGCGCCGACGAACGTGTACGAACAACCCGTAAACAGCTTCGTCGGCGGTTTCATCGGGTCGCCGAGCATGAACTTCATCGACGTTCGCGCGCGGCGCGACGGCGACGCCGTCGTCCTCGAAGACGACCACGGTGCGTTTTCGTGCCGTCTCGCCCCGTCCTTCGCCGACCGAATCGAGAACACGGATGCGGCGTTTACCATCGGTATCCGACCGGAGGACATCTTCCCGGCGGCGGAGTCCGACCGGAACGCCCTCTCGGCCACCGTCGAAGTGGTCGAACCCATCGGCAGCGACAACTACCTCTATCTCGATCTCGCACCCGACTTCATCGCGCGCGTCGATTCCGACATCGAACCCGCCCCCGGCGAGACGATTCGAATCACGTTCGACGAGGACGACCTGCACGTCTTCGACGGCGAAACCGGTGACGTCGTCGGTGAGGGAGAAACGGTGGCCGAAAAAGCGTCGGTCTGAAATCGATTCGATTCAGTCGTCGGCCGCTCGTTTTGCCGGTCCCAGTTCCCCCCGTTCGTCCAGCGACGCGACCGTCGCCAGTCGAATCGCGTGGGGCCACCCGAGCGGCGTCGCGCTGTCGGCCTCGCCCACGTCGAAGTACTGTTCCGGGAGGTAACCGGTTTCGGCACAGAGCGAACCGCCCGGCAGGAGCAACGAAAGGAGGTCGCGCGAGCGGCGGTCGAACTCGTCGGCGCGGCGGTCGTCACGCTCGGCGAGCAGGTCCGCGAGTTCGTTCGCGGCGTTGGCTCCCCACGCCGTCGAAACCGTCCAGATTTTGGGCGTCGTCTGCTCGCGCACGCGCCAATCGTCGCCGTCGAAACGCGCGAGGCCGCGAATCTCGCTCTCCTCCGGGTCGCGCCAGAGACCGTCGAGGACGGCTTCGGTGTGGGAGACGAGTCGGTCCACCTGCTCGGAGTCGAGGTCGACGACCGATGCGGCCGCGCGGTGTGCGGCCGCGAGCGCAAGCGCGCTCGAATCGCGGCGCTCGTCGCGGTCGTCCTCGACGAGTCGAAGCGCGTAGAACTCGCCCGTCCAGAGGCGGTCGAGTCCGGCGAGTACCGCTTTCGTTCCCTCCAGCGCTCGGTCCCGAACGTCGTCCGAGACGGGCGCGCGGGCGAGTTCCGCGTAGGCTTCGAGGTACGTCGCGGCGGTGTGGGCGAAGCGCCCGGTCATGTTCTCCCACGCGTTCTGGCAGTGGATCGGCAGGCCATCCGCTTCGAGGGTGTCGTCCAATCCGTCGAGCGCGGCACGAAGGGTTCCCTCGATTTCGGTTTCGAGTTCCGCATCGAGGTCGGACGTTCGGAGATAGGTGGCGAGGAAAGCTATCACGCTTCCTGTCTGGTCCGCCTGATAGTCCGCGCCGTCACCGGCCTCGACGCGGGCGTTCGCCCATCCCGGGGCGATGGTCCCGTCGCGGGGCCAGACGCGGTGGGGCCACGTCCCGTCAGGGCGTTGGGTTTTACAATACAACCGGGCGCTTTTCTCGTGCCAATCGGCCAGCGAGAGGTCGAAGTGGTCGTCGGCCGTGAGCAAGAAGCGGGAAATCTCCGCGTCGTCGCGGAACCACGTGTAGCCGTAGCCACCCGAGTACTGGTAGAACGGGTCGAAATCCGGCCCGGCGATTCGCGCCCCCGTCTCCGCCGACAGAAACGAGAGCACCCGGAGGTCGTCGGTGATGGCGTCCGTCGTCGGCGCGTCGAGCGTCGTATCGAGAGGGTTCCGGGACGTCTCGTCGGTGGCGAGGGCCCGAATTCGGGCGGGAGAATCGTACTCGGAGGCGAGTTCCCGAACTCGCCGGAGAGCATCCTCACGGGGGAGTTCACGGTGGTCGGCGAGCAGGGAAACGAACGTCGTCGCACCATCGAGCGGGAGGGAGACGACGAGTTCGCCGCTGAGGCGACTCTCCTCGTAGCGGCCGGTGTCGGCGATACCGGGTACCGCGTTGGGTTTCTCGGAGAGTAGCGCGTCGAAATCCGCCGGAACGAGACCGTCTATTTCGGTCGGTTCGGCGGACATTCCGAGGTAATCGTGTTCCTCGGTGTGGTACACCTCGACCACGTCGCCGTGGCGGAGTTGCCCGATTCTGTCGTCCCGGCCGTCCGGTGCGAACCCGAAGTAAGCCACGAGTTCGGCGGGGGCGGCGTCGTTTTCGTCGGCATCGTCGACCGCGAAGTGGGTGAAGTGGAAATCGCCGAACGTCAGATCGTACTGCGTGATAGACCAGTCCGCGGTCCCGTGCTCGGTGACGACGAGGGCGCTCCCCTCGTGATAGCGTTGCGTCGAATCGACGGCGTCGAACCACACGATGTCGGCGTTTCCGTCCCTCCGAACCCCGAATCGTGAGCGGTCGAGTCCGTAGCGGCCGGAGAGCGGGTAGGAGTAGTCGCGGAGCGACCCATGCGGGCCGACGTGGACGAGTCGAGCGTCGAAACCGGAGAACCGGCCCGCCGTCGTCCGGCGCTCACCGGGGAAGCGGGTCGCGTTCCCGCGGTGGCGTTTGAAATCGGAAAGTGCGTCGCGGAGCGTCATCAGGTAGCACCACGAGTCGGGGTGGTAAAAGACTTGGTGAAATAATCCTTCACAGATTCTTATCGGAACGCAAGATAGTTATAACTCCCCTGTGGCGTGAAACACATGCACACAGCAGATCCCCCGCGATTCACGACGGTCGGAGCGACGGTCGAACTCGCGCCGCACGACCCGAATCCGGACGGAGAGTACGAGTGGCACCTCGAAACACGCCCGGACGGCAGTTCAGCGGTCGTGGACGACGCGCCGGTCATCCACTTCGCGCCGGACGTCCCGGGCGTCTACCGACTCCGACTCTCCACGCCCGACGGCGACCACGAACGAACCGTCCGCGCGTTCCCCGACGAGCGCCGACCCGTGCGCTTCGAACTGCCGCTGTCGGACCTGCCGATTCCCCACGAGGAACTGGAGTCCGTCTGCATCGCTGGGCCGTTCAACGAGCATCTCGTCGGCCGCGACCGGCCGACGTACGAAAACGGGGCGTACGTGTACGAGACGGAACTTCCGCCGGGCGAGCACCCCTACGGATTCCTGCTGAACGACGACCTGACCGAGCAGGTGCAGGGGACGCTCACCGTCCCCGGACCGGGACGGCCACGGATTCACCTCGATGCCACGTTGGAAACGGATTCGGTCGTCGTCACAGCGACGACCGAATCCGCACCCGACAGCGAATTCGCGGACGACGAGTTGACGGTGGAACTTTACGAAAACGGTTCGCGGGCCGTAACCGACGGCCCGCGAACCGTCCGAATTCCCCGCGACGACATCGGGGACGGACTCAGGATTCACGCCGTCGCAGTCGGCGAACGCCACAGCGTCGCCGACTGCGTGGAGATTGGCGGGAAAAGTGAACTCGGACTGTCCGAGCGAAGTGGGTCCGAGCGAAGCGAGGTGCCACGGAGCGAGGGAGTGGGAATTCACAGGCCCAACGACCCGCCGGAGTGGGCCGAATCCGCCACGGTGTACGAGATTTTCGTCCGGTCGTTCGGGGATGAGACGGTCGATACCACGTTCGAGGAGTTGGAGCGGCGGCTTCCGTATCTCGAATGGCTCGGCGTGGACTGCGTCTGGCTCACCCCGATTTTGGGAAGCCCGACGGACCACGGCTACCACACGACGAACTACTTCGAGACGGCCGAGGACCTCGGCACGCGCGCGGAGTTCGAATCCTTCGTGTCGGCCTGCCACGACGCCGGAATTCGGGTCGTCTTCGACCTCGTCATCAACCACTCCTCGCGGGACCACCCGGCGTTCCAGATGAGCGCCGCCGGGGTTCCTGAGTACCGCGATTGGTACATCTGGGAGGAAGATGAGGAGACCGGGGAACCGAAGGCACAACGCTACTTCAACTGGGACCGAATCCCGAACTACAACTTCGATTCGCTCGCTGTCCGGCGATTCCTGCTCGACGTGGTGGACGAGTGGGCGGGACTCGTTGATGGGTTCCGATGCGACGTAGCGTGGGGCGTCCCACACGAGTTTTGGAAGGAAGTCGCCGCGCGCGTGCCCGACGATTTTCTACTGCTGGACGAGACGATCCCGCGTGACCCGGCCTACCACGAGGGCGAATTCACGATGCACTACGACACGACGCTGTACGGAACCCTGCGCGAAATCGGAAACGGTGAAAGACCCGCATCCGCCGTGTTCGACGCGCTCGCCGACGCGGAGCGTGCTGGCTTCCCCGAAAGCGCCGTTCACCTCCGGTACGTCGAAAACCACGACGAATCGCGGTATCTCGACGATTGCGACCGCGACGCGCTGAAAGCCGCGGCCGCCGCGACGTTCACGCTTCCCGGCGCCCCGATGATCTACTACGGGCAGGAGCGCGGCATGACCGAGTACCGCGGGACGATGCGCTGGGACGACGGCGACGACGAGTTGACCGCGTTCCACCGGTCGCTGGTCGAAGCCCGCAACGAACATCCCGTTCTCAAGGACGGGACGGTCGAGGGAATCGAATGGGAGAGTGACTCCTCGTCGGTCGTTGCGTTCGTCCGTGATGATGGTGATTCGCGGATCATCGTAGCAGTGAACTTCTCTGAAGGGCGCGAGACGATTCGAATCGGCGAGCGCGTCGAGGACGTGGACCTCGTGTCCGGGGAACGGGTTCCCACCGCGGCGGAAAGCGATTCGAAAATCGAACTGTCGGTTTCGGACGTCGTCGTCGTTCGGACCACCGAGGAAAGTAAATAGGTACCCGAGAAATCATGAGTCAGGAAATGGACGACACCACGCTCGAAAACCTCCTCCGCCAGTTCGGTCTCTCCGAAAAGGAAGTCGATACCTATCTCGCGATTCTCGAACAAGGCGAGGCAAAAGCCAGCACCATCGCCGACGACGCCGGTGTCTCGAAACGCTACGTCTACAGCACCAGCGAGAAGTTGGCCGACAGGGGATTCGTGGAGGTGAACGACCACGTCGTCCCGACCATGATCCGCGCGAACCCGCCCGAACGAGTCATCGGGACGCTCTCCGACCGGGTGGAAACGATGCGACCCGCGCTGGACGAACGCTACTCCGCGACGACGAGCGAACCGGACCAGTTCGAGGTCATCAAATCCCGCGTCACGGTCATCAAGCGGATCCAGAACCGCCTCGCCGAGGCGAACGAGGAAGTCACCCTCTCGATACCGTACGAACATCTCACCGAAGTCGCCGACGAACTCGCGGATGCGGTGGAACGCGGCGTCCTCGTCCTGCTCGTCCTCAGCGGGATTCATCGTGACGACATCGATGGGTCGGAGTTCGCCGGACTCGCAAGCACCGTCCGCGTCTGGCGCGAACCGATGCCGACGACGCTCACGGTGGACAAGCAGTTCGGTCTCGTCGCTCCGACCGAGATGATCGTTCGGTCGAACAGCGAGAAGCAGGCGATCACCTTCGCACAGGAGCAACTCGTCCCCGTCCTCGTCGGGTCATTCCTCGGCAACTACTGGCCGATGGCGAACGAAGTGTACGCGGCCGAACCAGTGGAACTTCCGAAGACGTTCGACGACTTCCGCTCGGCGGTGCTCCAAGCGACGCTCCACCTCCGCGAGAACGACGCCATTGTCGCCCGGGTTCGGGGGCGACCGGTCGGCGGTGATAGCGAAGTGGTAACCATCGAAGGTCTCCTCATCGACGTTCGGCAGGGGCTGCTCGAACCCGCATCGAACGCGTTCCCGGTCGAAGCGGCGCTCGTCATCGAAACCGACGAGGGCGAGATAAGCGTCGGCGGTTCGGGGTCGTTCGTCGAGGATTTCGAAGCCGAAGCGGTGACGCTCGAACCCGCGGAGTAGACAGAATCAGAAAAGTGGGATCAGTGGTTCGAGACGTGTTTTTCGAGCAGTTCCCGGTTCTTGCGGTTCGCCTTCCACGTCGCGTCGAACACCGACCCGAGGACGGGAACCGCGCCACCGAACGTGTCGATGGCGACGTTGACGAGCATGCGAGCGAGAACGTGACGGGGAACTTCCAGCCGATACCCTTCGAGGGCGATGTAAAGCGAGATGATCGCCGATGCGGCGTCGCCGCCGACCGGGAGGAGGCCGAGAATCGGGTCGATACCGACCCGGAAGTTCGTGCCGGGAACGCGGAACGCCTCGTCGAGGAGGTCGCTCACCGTTCGGACCCGCTCGATCGATTTTCGCTTGTAGCGGGGTAGATTTTCGGGGAGGTCGGCGTGTTTCATGGGAGTATATCCAGGTACTCGGGCGGGTTATGCGTTCCGGCAGTCCGTCGAAACTCGTAGAATAGGGATACTGTCAGGCCGAGTCGGCGAACCGCTGCCAGTCTCGTCGTTCGATCCACGTCTTCAGCGACGTGAGTTCGATATCCGGGAAGAACCACCGATACAACTGGTTGTGGCGGAGGATACGGTGGGACTGTTGTTGACCGGTACCGATGGTACCTTTCCGGCGTATGGCGAAAGTCGGAACGAAGCCGTCAGCACGTGGGCGAAGGAGGAATTCGAACTGCACCGGGAGCGTTCGACTCCGCTTACCGCTGCGGATATTCTCGCCGATGGACCGCGTCAGCGCTAGATTCGGAGTGGTGTTCCGGCGGAATGGTGGAAGGTGCAGGGTGGAAAGTGTAGGATGGAAGGTGCAGGGTGGAAGATGCAGGCAGTTCGTTTACGGACAGTCGTGCCGTCCTCCTCTGCCATGCGCGAAGTAGAAATCACGTCGATTCATCAGGTGACACCCGGAGTGAAGCAGTTCGAACTGGCCGACGACGAACCGTTCGATTACGAACCCGGGCAACACACACAGTTGCACTTCGATGCGAGCGAAGCAAGCGAGGTGGATACGTCGGGCGACGATGACGAAGTCGTTCGTCCATACACGCCCACGACGCTTCCGGGAACGGATCGCCTAGTTCTGGCGATAAAACGGTACGACGATGGAACCGCCTCCGTGTACATGCACGAACAAGACCCCGGGAACACCATTCGAATCGAGGAACCGGACGGAAACTTGTATCTTCGAAACCTCGATTCCGACGTTGCGTTCGTCTCGACGGGAACCGGAATCACGCCCATGATGGCGATGGTGAAACATTACCTCCGTGACGGCGACGGTCACGCGACGTTCCTCTACGGGGAGAAGACACAGGACGACGTGATGTACCGGGAGACGCTGGACCAACTGGAAGCTGAAAACGAAAACCTAACCGTGGCCTACTCGCTCTCCGACGAGGAGTGGGACGGCCGAACCGGACACGTCCAAGAACACGTCGAAAGCGTCGTCCCCGATCCCGAATCGACCGACTTCTACTGCTGTGGCGTTCCCGGAATGGTCGTCGAGACGAAAGCGGAGTTGGAGGAAATCGGGGTTCCCGACGAGCGGATTTACAGCGAAGGGTGGGAAGAAGACGAGGTTTCGGACGAGTGAGGAAAAACGGATCGTCCCTGCGGCGATTGCGGGTTCCGAAACAGTGAATCGACCGACCCACGAGGAACCGTATATGAACAGCACGCGCGTCACGGTGTGGAACGAGTTTCGACACGAACGTGAAGACGAAGCGAGCAAGGAGTGTTATCCGGACGGCATTCACACCATCGTCGCGTCGGCGCTCGAAGAGCAGGGATTCGACGTCGGGACGGCGACGCTCGACGAACCTGAACACGGACTCACCGAGGAGGTACTCGCGGAGACGGACGTCCTCATGTGGTGGGGACATATCGCACACGACGAAGTCGCGGACGAAATCGTAGAGCGCGTACAGCAACGCGTTCTCGACGGGATGGGGCTCATCGTGCTCCATTCCGGCCACTTCTCAAAGATATTCAAGCAGTTGATGGGTACCACGTGTGACCTGAAGTGGCGGGAAGACGGTGAACGCGAACGCCTTTGGGTCGTCGACTCCGGGCACCCCATCGCCGACGGAATCGACGAACAGGTCATCGTCCCGAACGCCGAAATGTACGGCGAGCAGTTCGACATACCCGCCCCGGACGAACTCGTCTTCGTCAGTTGGTTCGAGGGTGGCGAAGTGTTCCGAAGTGGCTGTTGTTACCGCCGCGGATCGGGGCGTGTTTTCTACTTCCGACCGGGACACGAGACGTATCCGATCTACCGACAGCCGGAAATCCGAAAAATCCTGGGGAACGCCGTCGAATGGGCCGCCCCGGACGAGGCATCGCGACCGTCGTTCGGCAACGTTCCCGAGCCACCGGAAACCCACTGACATCGGTGGAAACTTCCACGAGAGGCTGATTGAGATGAACAGTCACTAAAATAGAACGAGATTTGATCCCTACGTGGAGGACAAAGTTATATATTGATCACATACGAGACCTGTATTGTAGAATGGAACGTCGCCCGATTCGGGTGCTACATGTCGAAGACAACGAGTTCTTCGGAAAGGTCGCGTCTGAAATCCTGACACAGGAAATAGCGGATGTGACCGTTCACACGGAAACCATCCCGTCGGACGCTCTCGCCCGTCTCGAACTGGAACAGTTCGACTGCGTCGTCAGTGACTACGAGATGCCGGAAATGAACGGGCTCGAACTGCTCGGCGCAGTGAAAGAGATCGTCCCGCAAATACCGTACATTCTCATGACGGGCGGCGGAAGCGAAAAGACAGCGAGCGAGGCCATTTCCGCCGGGGTTACCGACTATCTGAAGAAAGGAACCGGAAAACGGCAGTTCGTCGCCCTCGCAAACCGGATCGAGAACGCCGTCGCTCACCGACGGGCCGAACAAACGGTTCAGCGCCAGATGGCCATCAACGATCTCATCTGGGACGTCAGCCAATCACTCCTCGAAGCAACGACCCGTGAAGAAATCGAAGAAGCCGTCTGCAAACGACTCGCGGCGTCCGAATCATATCTCTTCGCATGGATGGGGAAAGTGGACGACGATGATCGAGTCGTCCCTCGGGTCCGCACCGGAGTCGAAACGGGACATCTAGATACGGTGCTTTCCGACGACGCGGATCGAGACGAGTTGGAACATGCCTCCCGTGCGTTGAAAACGGGAGCGATACAGGTGACACACGATATCGGTCCCGATTCGTCGTCCGAAGGGCGATGGAACGGACCGAACCGGGAGTACTACTCGAAGGCGACGATTCCAATCCAACACGAAGAAACCGTATACGGTGTTTTGAGCGTCTACTCCGATCATCCATACGCGTTTGACGAAACGGAACGACGTGTTCTCTCGAAGTTCGGGAACAGCGTGGCGTACGCCATCAACTCGGTTCGAACACGACAGGAGTTGCTCAGGCGGGAACAACGACTGCAGGTGTTCAATCGAATCCTCCGACACAACCTTCGAAACGACCTCAACGTCGTCCTCGGCCATGCGGACAACCTCAAGGAAGCGATTCCCGAAGCCACCGAGAGTGCCGAGATCATCAAGCGAAAAGCGAGCGACCTGATAGATGTCAGTGAGAAGGCCCGTGAAATCGGTCGAACGCTGGACAAGCGCAGTCAGAAGCGGATAGCCGTCGAAATCACTGCTTTGATCGAGCGGACGTGTTCGGACCTGCGGAAAACGTATCCGAACGTGGACCTCGCGACCGACCTTCCGGACACGGCGTGGGTCTGTGCGGACAAGACGCTCGATACGGTCATCACCGAAATCGTCGAGAACGCAATCAAGCATAACGATCAGAAGGTTCCTAGCGTGATGGTTTCGGTGAGGAGCGTCGAATCTGATCGGGAAAATTGGATCGAAATCGAAGTCACGGACAACGGACCGGGGATACCGATGGATGAACAGGCAGTGCTAAACGAAGGGCGGGAAACCGCTCTCCAGCACGGAAGCGGTCTGGGCCTGTGGTTGACAAACTGGATAGTCGGGAAGTTCGGTGGCGAACTCATCTTCGGAACCAATCATCCGCGGGGAAGCGTCGTGACGGTTCGCCTCCAACGAGCGGAGCCGCCAACCGAATAGTCGATTTGCCATTACAGACCGAGTAGTCGATTCACCGGTCGTCGGGTGGCGAGTCAGTTTTCTTTTGTTCTGATTTGTTTTTAACCAGTGTCAGAACCATCCAACAATAAGTATATGGTGATGAGGCAAAATGATAGAGATGAAATGAGTACCGAGCTTTCAGGTGTTATCGACCGCTTCCGACAGCCGGAATACACCGGCGAAAACCGCTGTACGCCGTGTACAATCGTCAACGTCGTAATCGCCGTCGTCGCTAGTACGATTCTGACATTTGCGGCGATGCCTATCGGAATCGCATTTTTTGTGTTCAGTATGGCAACGATTTACGTTCGTGGGTATCTCGTACCTGGAACCCCGTGGTTTACGAAAACGTACTTCCCCGACTGGTTGCTCAAGAAATTCGACAAACACGAAATGCAGACCGTCCAGACGGCATCACCGGAACCGACGGACCGCGAACCGGAAAACGTTCTCGTCGATGCGAGCGTCGTTCAACCCTGTGAGGAAATCGACGACCTCTGTCTCGACGATGAGTTCCGTCAGATGTGGCACGACAACATGGAACGAGTCATGAAGGACGGCGCGGAAAAGAGCGACTTGAGTCGAATCCTCGGCGCGGATGAAGAGGAGTTGGAGTTCGAGGAACACGATGCCGCCTTCATCGCCCGAATGGACGGTCGGCGACTCGGCCAGTGGGAGTCCCACGCCGCACTCGTCGCCGACCTCGCGGCCGCTCGCGAGTTGAGTGATCGCTATGACGATTGGGATAAACTCTCGGTCGATAACCAGAGTCGAATCCTGAGCGGTCTCCGCATCTTCCTCGACACGTGCCCCGAGTGTGGTGGCGACATCACCGCGGAACAGGAAACAGTCGAATCCTGCTGTCGCTCGATGGAAGTCGTCGCCGCCACCTGCCAAGGATGTGATGCCCGTATCCTCGAAGTCGAACAGAATCAGTAGAGAATATTGACTAGTTATAGTTTGGCCGGATTGTTCGGTTACAGTTCGACCGGCCAGTACGCGTATCGGTCGATGAGAATGCAGAAAGGATGCGGTAAGGATGCAAGGAGGATGCAGGACGAATGCAGGAAGAATGCAGAGAGGATGTCGATCGATACGAGTGCCGGTCGATCATCGTAACACCACTGTTTCCGTTGTTCTATAGCGATGGACAAAAGAACTCCCAAGCTTTGCACCAGGGGGTATGGATCGAAGGAGACGGCCCATGTATGCTTAATCACTGTTGTGAGCAGTTGAGAGCTCGTGATAACTGAACGAATTCAGGTCGAGTTCTATCGAGAGAGTCACTGCTGAATGTCGGATCGCATGGCCACCGAATTTCGAGTAGTATATAAACAACCCCGTGATTTCCGTTGTTCCCGGCGATAACCGTCCGTCATAATCGACCCCATCGTTTCCGTTGTTATTTGCGACGTTATGACCCCGGTTTGTCGTGAATCGACCCGGTATTGAAGTCAGATCGGTACAAATCGGGTCGACATATTTCGTTCGGGAATCAAGCATGAATCATCATTAATAAAGGTGGGTAGAAAAAGAAGTCGAGTCTCGGGAGGGGGAAGTCGAGAGCGAACGGACGAGACACCACGGAAATCGCTTCCTGGGCAATTCATCGCTTCCATGGATTCTAGCATGAGCTCGTTTTCATCGGTGGGTTCGACGGGAACACAGAGACCCCATGATTTCCGTTGTTCGGTGTGTGAGACGCAAAGCGGACGATAACGGAAGTCGAGATTATGGGGGAGGGGACACCCACCCCATCGTTTCCGCTGTTTTGACGGTGAGAGGGTAGGGGTGGGGTGAGGGGGGTAGCGGGGCAAGAGATGCCGTTTCGAACGGAATTGTGAGTGAACGAAAACAGCGGAAATCGGGGGGTTCCAAAATGGGAGGGTAAGCCGAATAGCGACTTCTAAACAACGTAGAAGCATGGCGAGGGGATATCAGAGGATAACACATAGATAAAATTCAGTCCTGCATGGTATAATTTTTCTCTGAAAAATAAACATTAAGTAGACGATTGGAAAGGATAGATATCGTCTGACAGCAACAAAAGGACGGCGATAGGAGAAAAATGAAAGCTAACCGAAAGCAGTTAACAACTAAAATATAGTTTAAATAAATCTATCAATTGCTTTTTGTTCCCTGTACGGTTATTGTTATGTGTCCTATGTTATAAAGCCATCGTTTTACCAAAGGCTCCGTCCACCCCGACCCACCTTCCCACTGGAAGACACCGGAAATAGTGGGGTGGGTGTGTGTTTATATACCCCTCCGCCATCCGTTTTCTAGGAACTAAACCCGAACACCTCATCTAAAGGCGGGTTATCGTCTCTATCCTTTGTTATCGAGAACGCCCTTCCCCGACCAACGCCACCAACTCCACCGTTTCCGCTGTTCTTCGATATCAACAATTCAGATTCTCCCTGACCATCTTTTCCGCCTTCGAGTTCCACTCCACTCCACGTCCATTTCTACTTCACTTGATCTTCCCTTACCGCACCAACGCGAAAAGCATCGGAAACGATGCACCCTTCGAACTAATTCTCGTACTTATACTCTTCGGAACAGAAGAAACAACGGACGGCCCAGTTTTATATACCTCTCCGTGAATACATCGTGTAATGACATCGTTCAGTTTCGACCGAGATAACTCCCTATATAAGAACCGGGATGCGCTCTTGGAGGAGTACACGCCGAACAACCTGGTCGGTCGGGACGACGAGTTGGAAGAGTATCACGCGGCGCTCCAACCGATAATCAACGGCGAAGCCCCGTCCAACATCTTCCTGTACGGAAAAAGCGGCGTCGGGAAGACCGCCGCGACCCGATTTCTACTCAATCAACTCCAGGAGGACGCCGCTCGATACGACGACATCTCCCTCTCCGTCGTAGAGATCAACTGCGACGGTCTCAATTCAAGTTATCAGGTGGCGGTTCGTCTCGTCAACACGCTCCGCGATCCTGCAGACCAGATCAGTAACACCGGATACCCGCAGGCACAAGTCTACAGTTTTCTTTGGGACGAACTCGACCATCTCAACGGCACTATCATCATCGTTCTCGACGAGGTCGACCATATCAACGACAACTCCATCCTCTACCAGATTCCCCGCGCACGGAGTAACGGTTACCTCGAACACGCCAAAATCGGTCTCATCGGTATCAGCAACGACCTTTCGTTCCGCGACTCCCTGTCGGCGAAGGTGCGATCCTCGCTCTGTGAGAAGGAAGTCTCGTTCCCGCCGTACGACGCGACCGAACTGCAGAAAGTGCTGCGCCAGCGCGATCAGGTCGCGTTTCACGAGAGTGCCCTCGCGGAGGACGTCATTCCACTCTGTGCGGCCTACGGAGCACAGGACGCCGGTGACGCGCGCCAGGCACTGGACTTGCTTCTCGAAGCCGGCGACCTCGCGCGGAAGGACGCCGCGGAGCAGGTCGTGGACCACCACGTCCAGGAAGCGCGACGGAAGCTCGAACGCGACCGGATCATGGAGGGCGTCGCGGACCTCACACAACATGCCCGTCTCATTCTGTACGCGCTCACGTCTCTCGAAGCGGAGGACAAATGCCCCGCACGCTCGCGTGACATCCGACCGCGATACGAACAACTCTGTAACCACATCGGTACCGAGGCGCTCACCAGCAGACGGATGCGTGACCATCTCGCCGATCTCGCCATGCTCGGCGTCATCTCCTCGATGGAGAAAAACGAGGGGATGTCCGGCGGAAAATACCGCAAACACGCGCTCAAGCAGGACCTTCACCTCGTCGTGAGCGCACTCGAAGAGACCATCGAACTCGCCGGTGTTCACGACAGTATTCGGCCGTACTATCAATCGCTGCTTGACGAACGCGAGAAATAATCGACAAACACCGTATTCGTTACACGAACCCTTTCCATCTTACTGACACCACTACGTCTAGTTCACGACTACTGCTACTACGTCAGGTTCACAACTACTGCTATTTCGTTCGATTCATGGATTCTACTACGTCCAATCTACGACTACCGCTATCACTCACTTTATTTCACTAACACCACTATTTCCGGTGTCGTTCCCCTAACTCGTTTGGTTTCACCTAGCTAACCCCATCATTTCCGTTGTTCTCGTCAGTTTAACCGATTCGAATTAGTCCGCAACTTCCGTTGTTTTCCCCCTCACGGCGCTATGTTCTGTTATTCTCCAGCCGACGCCACTGTTTCCGTTGTTTTTGATTTCTTTTTTCGTCGCTCCATCGTGAGCACTCGGTAGCGGCCGTCACTCCACCGTGATTCCGATACGACCGTTACCCCTCGCCTTCGGTCGTTCCCCGAGGACGACCTGTTCCGTCAATCTTCGACCGTCTCGAACCAGTTCGACTTCTATTTGCTCACCGGGTTGGGTTTCGATGAGCAAGTGTCGCATCAGTTCTTCGTGGGAACGAACCTCTTTTCCGTCGAGACCGACGATCACGTCCCCACCGACTGGAATCTCACGACCGCGAAGTGTCCGGGTGGCTTCACAGCCGATGAGGGCACCACTCGCCGGGCCGAGACGAACGTCGACGACGAGGATTCCACGTGGCTCCGAGAGCCCGTTCGCCTCCGCAACGATCGGCGAAACGTCCACCGTCGAGATCTTGAGAAACGGATGCCGGTAGGAACCGCTTTCGATGAGCGTCGGAACGATCCGCGAGACGATGGCCCCCGAGATGGCAAAGCCGATGCCGTCACCCTGTCGGGCACGGTTGACCCCGACGACTTCCCCATCCAGCGTCACGAGTGGGCCGCCGCTGTTCCCGGGATTGATCGCTGCGTCGGTCTGCACCGTATCGGGAATCGTGAACCCGTTGCCGGTGGGGAGCGAGCGGTTCGTCCCGCTGACGATACCCGTCGTGATGGTTCCGTCGAGCCCCATCGGATTCCCGAGTGCAGCGACTTCCTGTCCGGGTTTCGGCGCGTCCGCTGCGACCGAAAGCGGTTTCGCGTACGTCGGAAGGTCGGTGACGGCGACGACTGCGAGGTCGGTACCGCTATCCTGACCGACCACGTGGCCGGTGCGCCAGTCGCCGTCGCTGAACCGTAGTTCCACTTCGTCGGCACCACCCGTGACGTGGTGATTCGTTACGATGTGGCCGCCGGAGCCATCGTTATCGTAGACGAATCCGGATCCCGCGCCCATTCTCGACGGACGATTCGCGTCATTCGGCGTGACGTAGATCGACACGACCGACGGAATCGTTTTCTTATACAATCGTTCGTACGTCTTGTTGTCAGTCATACCCTCTGGTCATTCCCCATCTCGATTACCAAGCCACACCGATGCGACCACATCCGCGCCATCGCTGTCGATAGGGGCTAGGTAGTCGGATTCACGTTAGGTTAGTACCGAACACGGTTAAGTGTGTCACTTGCTGTCACTGTCTTCCCATTCCGTAGTCAAAAACCAGCTCTTGTTGTATGATAACACGAATCCTCCGGCTGAGGTCCCGATTACGAAAAATCGCCCGAACGGTCCGACCTAGTCTCCTTCTCGAATTCCTTCACCCGCTCTCTCAATCCAGCGTCACCCACGCCAGGAAGCCGATTGCGAGCATCTCCAACACGTGAAAGAGGAGCATCGCGTGCCACGCGATGGGCGGAACTGCCGTGCTGAACCAGATCGAGAGATCGGGATCTAACAGGTAATAGTACAGCGCCGACCCGTTCTCGCAGAACAGCAGGGATGCGAACACGAGCATTCCGAGCGTATGCTTGGACCGGAGTCGCATGTAGTTCCGGGCCCAGACGCCGCCGAGAACCGCGAGGAGTACCATGTTTACTGCGGTGGCAATTTGGGCTGCGGTGGCGAGTTGGGCGGCTGTTACCCAGCTCATCGGTACTCCTCCAGTGGGGAGATTTTGGAAACGTGTCGCTCGTGTGCAAGTGGGTTCATTATCAGTCGAGTTGGGTGATGATGTCTTCGACGGTGTCCCAGTGGTGGCGGGCCGCATCGGTCGGGAGGTACACCGCACCATAATCGTCGCCGCTCGCTTTCACCACGTTGTTGTCGGTGAGCACGTCCAGATGGTGACGGATGGTGTCGTAGTTGAGGTCCAAGTCCTCCGCGAGTTTGTTGGCGTTTCGCGGACGCTGGTCCAGCGAACGCAGGATGCGCGCGCGGTTGATACCGCCGCGCGTCCCGGCCAACACGTACCAGAGGACTGCCTCCATTGTACATTACATCCGAACCCGGCTACCTAAGGCCATCGACATGAGAGGAAATGGATGACGATACGGCGTCGATTTCAGTTGCTGACGATGAACTGACCGGCTATCTTCTTCACTTCCTTCATCGTCTTCGGTTCGTCCACCGCGTTCGGGAATGGCGACGTCATATTCAACTCGTTGAGGAACGACGCGTGTTCGGCCTCCACGCTGTGGATACCGATAGCGGCGGCGAACACGTCGTCGTTCTCGACAGTCGGCGCAGCGCCTTTGTACGCAGCGACGCCCGTGTTTTCGAGCGCCTTCGCCACGCCGAGGAATTCCGAAGCGTTCCCGTAGCCGAAGTCGTACTTCGCTTCCCCGACCGGCGTCCCACCGAGCTTTTTGACCGTCTTCGTGAGCGCATCGACGTGTGCGGCCTCGTGGTCGCTGATCTTGCTCAAGTACGCAGGTACCTTCATTCGCATGTGCTCGTCGAACTTCGAGAGCGCGTCGGCGTTCATCAGGTCGTCGTTGCTGAACTCCTTCAGCCCGTCGCGGTAGAACGCGTTTTCGAGGTGTTCGAGCGTCAACGCGTAGTTCAGCACGTCCACGTCGCTCGTCCCGTCGTCCTTCTTCCGATCCTGCTTCGGGCGCGAATCTCCCATCTCGTACTTGCCCGTATCGACGTCCGACGTGACGAAGTTCCCCGCGATTTTAAGCACTTCGTCCATCGATTTGGCCCCGTTCACCGCCTTCGGGAACGGTGACTCCTCGTTGAGGAGGTTCAGAAACGCCGCGTGACGAGCCTCCACGCTGTGGATACCTGCCGCTGCCGCGAGCACGTCGTTGTTGACGACCGACGGTGCGGCACCCGCGTAGGCCGCGACGCCCGTGTTTTCGAGTGCCTTCGCGACACCGAAGAAATCAGTCGGCGTGTCGCAACCGAAATCGTACTCCCCTTCCTCGACCGGCGTCCCACCGAGTTTCTTGACCGTCTGGGTGAGCGCATCGACGTGCGCTGCCTCGTCGTCCCTCACCGTCTTCAGATAGTCCGGAACATCCATCCGGACCCCGTCGCCGAACTTCGAGACTACCTTCGCGTTCATCAGTTCGTCGTCGCTGAACTTCTTCAGGCTGTCGCGGTAGAAGGCGTACTCCAAGTGTTCGAGCGTCAATGCGTAGTTGAGTATCGGAACGTCAGGGTTCGACATCTCCTCCTCGGTCGTCGTCTCCATGTCGGACGTGGTCGTGTCCATCGAGGTGGACATCGAAGTACTCATCGTCGAACTCGCACCGTCATCGCTACTCCCTGTACAACCGGCGAGGGCCAGCGTGCCGACTGCCGCAGTCGCTCCGAGGAACGTCCGGCGCGTGCGCCGCGTTCCCGTGTTGGACGAGTCGTCGGTGGCGTCGTTGTTCTGCTTCATGGCTTCTCCTGCATCGAGTCCGTAGGGGTCAAAAACGATTTTCCGAACTCCACCGGGAATGTTCCGAGGATGTTTCGGGACTGTTTCCCGACTCTCACCCAAATTCGGTTTCACCCGAATTCGGTTCTAGCAGTCATCCGGTTCCCCCGGAAACCTCCAATACGGAATCCGTCGTTTTATCCGCCATGGGGGAATCAACAGCGTTCGAGTTCGACGGAGGACGCGTCGAACCGGGTGAGGGCCAACAGTTCCGTTTTCCGACCAGCGAGACGTACCTCGGGGACCCTATCCGAATCCCCGTCACCATCATCAACGGCGAAAACCCCGGCCCGACGGTGTTCCTCGGGGCGGCGCTTCACGGCGACGAACTCAACGGCATCGAAGTCGTCCGCGAGGTAGCCCACGAGTGGAAACACTCGGACGTTCACGGTACCATCGTCTGCCTGCCCGTCCTCAACGTCCCCGGGTTTCTCGCCCAGGAGCGATATCTACCGGGCTACGAGCAGGATCTCAATCGGGCATTTCCGGGCGGCCCCGACGGGACCAACGACCGCCGTATTGCGCACGAAATCTATCGAAACTTCGTCGAACCGTGCGATTTCGGCATCGACTTTCACACGTCCACACGCGGACGAACCAACATGCTCCACGTCCGGGCCGACATGCTCGATCCGGACGTCGCGCGACTCGCCAACGCGTTCGGGACGAACCTCATCATCGCCGGTCGGGGCGCACCCGGGATGCTCCGCCGGGAGGCGACGGAACGCGGAACCCCGACCATCACCATCGAGATGGGGGAAGCCCACCGGTTCGAGCGTGACCTCATCGAACACGCTCTGGACGGCGTTCGGAGCGTATTCGCCGAATACGGCCTCTACCAGCAGGAACTCGTCCGTTGGCCGGGATGGCGAACCGTCGTTGAAACCGACGACGAGCGAACGTGGATTCGTTCGGACGAGGGCGGCCTCGTCGACATGCGACGCGAACGCGGCGAACTCGTGTACGAAGACGAAACCATCTGTTCGGTTAGCGACCCGTTCAAACGCGAGAGCGTCGAAGTCCTCGCTCCTTTCACTGGCCTTCTCGTCGGCGTCCTCGAAAATCCGGTCGTCTACCCCGGAAATCCGCTCTGTCATCTCGTCGAAGTCGAGGCGACGGTTCGGCGTTCCATCGAAATGTCGAGTCAGAATTGAACGTCTTCTATTCCCTCCTCTCCGAACTCGTGCATCTCAGCAAACCGCTGGGAGTGGGACTGGGCAGATGCAACGAATTACCGTCAGCGTCCATGAAAAAGTCGTCCGATGACTGACTCGGAAGTCCCTTTCCTTAGAACAGCGTACGATCGCGATTCACGGACCCGAATCAATTCGATTATCGCTGTTTTTCCCTCGTCAACCCTCTTGCTACTGTCGTAATCAACGTATCTCGTACAAACGAGTACTCGTCCGATCCGTATTTTTCGTACTCATCTCGATATCTGGACATCAGTTCTATGACCGACAACACTTCCATTACAACGCTCGGGTCCAACTCTTGGATCAATCCGTCGCTTCGACCTTTAAGACCCTCGATAATTGGACCCAACTGTTCAAGATACTTGTTCGTCATCTCGTTATGCATCTCCGCTTCGACGCTTTGGAACGGGTACTCGGAGAATGTCTGGTGGCCAGCTCGTAGGATTGGACGATTCTCGAACTCGTCTGCCCAGGTATGGATGAGACGTTCCAGGTCCGCTTCGGGATCATCCGTTTCGGTGAACTCCGATTCGATAGTATCGATAAGTGATTCATGTTCGCGAACTATCACCGTTAAAAATATCTTCGATTTAGAGTCAAAAAATTGATAGAATGTACTCTCACCGATTCCGACTGGTTCCGTAATGTCTTCTACTGTTGTCTTCTTGAACCCATGTCGAATTATGAGTTCTCGAGCGGTCTCCACGAGGTTTTCTCTGATCTCCTCCCGCTCCTCATCGCTGAAATTGTGCATGAACTCCATTGAAAATCGAGAATCATAAATTTATTGCTCATCATTCAAGAGCCTACGAGCGAAATCCATATACGCTCCTATGATGAGGAATAGGTATGGTTACACTCGAACGAACAATTTCCAAGAATGAAACGGAACCTCGCCGTGACACCCGCAGTCGAGTAAATCGAACGGATGATACCGATGAATAAGAATAAAATCACGGGAATACTAAACGAATGTCTTCCTGGTGGTTTGGAATCAATTTCGGACGCTTCGATTCCACCTCGGATAAACGAACCACCGCTCATCGGAAGTTCTTGGAAATTCATTCGACACCCCTTCGAGTTCGTTTCCGAGTGTCGAGTTCAAGGTGACGTCGTCAGATTTCGTCTCGCTGCGTCCGACTTTTATCTAGTCAGTCACCCGGACGCGATCGATCACATCCTGATTCGGAACAATCAAAACTACAGGAAAGGGGCGATGACCCAACTGTTGCGGGATATCGTCGGAAACGGGATCGTCACGAGCGAGGGGGACGTATGGCGTCGACAACGTCACATGGCTAACCCGGCGTTCGATCCGGAGCATATAACGAGTTATGCGGACACGATGACGGACTATACGGAGCGATTGACCTCCGAATGGAAAGGGGGAGAGACGATCAACATCCGGAAAGAGATGAGCCAGCTGATGCTTGAGATCATCTCTCAAACCTTGTTCAAAGCTGACATACGTGAAGATGATCGAGGGGAGCGAGTGGTCCGAGCACTGGACACTCTCTTTGTTAACTCGTGGGGTACCGTTACCGGAATTTTCGATCGAGTTCCCGAATGGGTCCCGCTCCCACCACGGCAGCGATACCATGCCGCGATCAGCGAACTTGACGCGGTCGTTTACTCGATCATTGCAGACCGTCGGCGAAGCGACGACAAAGGGGACGACGCGCTCTCGATGCTCCTCGCTGCCGAGGACGAGAAGGGTCGTAAAATGACCGACGAAGAGCTTCGAGATATGGTGATCGCCCTCTTGATTGCTGGATTCGGTACGACGGCGTTTGCAATGTCGGTGACCCTCTTTTTGGTTGGTCACCATCCTCTCGTGGAGAAGTTATTGGTCGAGGAACTCGATTCGGTGCTCGGTGACAAAACTCCAACGGACGACGACCTTGATGAACTCGAATACACGGAGCGAGTTATCAAAGAATCGATGCGTCTCTACCCTCCCGCACCCCGAGTGATCTCCCGGGAAGCTACCCAAGACGACGAAATCGACGGCTATCGGATTCCCGCTGGTTCCCAGATTCTCATCAGTCAATGGGCGACACATCGAGATTCTCGCTGGTATGAGGACCCGATCACGTTCGACCCTGACCGTTGGACGAAAGAACGCGAAGCGTCACGTCCTCCGATGGCGTACTACCCGTTCGCCGCTGGCCCGCGCCGGTGTCTCGGTGATCGATTCGCGATGCAGGAAACCAAACTCGTGCTTGCGACGATTCTGCAGCAGTATCATCTCGAAATTCATACCGAGAAACTGGATCACGATCCGGGAGCAACGACTGCACATTCCGATGCGCATCCGATCGAAGCGACGGTGCGTCGGCGGCGGAATGAAAACCAATAGCGGTAACGGAGGTATTCAAAGATGGCCAAATTGAGTCAGGTAGGAAAGTTTCAGATTCGTTTCGACACCCTTCGAGCGGCACGCACGACCCCAGTCGAGATAAACGCTCGACAGCAGCGACGACTCGAAGATTTACTCGATTTCACATCTCGAGAATCGCGGTTTTATAAGCGTCTGTACGGAGATATCCAGTTTCCGATCACCAACCTCGAAGACCTCCCGATTACGTCGAAACCGATGTTGATGGAACACTTCGAAGACATCGTTACCGATACAGCTGTGACACGGAATGAAATCGATGCATTTGTCGAGGATGAAAATGCGATCGGGAAGCGATTCCTCGGCAGATATCCAGTATGGACGACTTCCGGCACGACCGGAGAACCTGGTATTTTTCTTCAGGACGATTATGCGCTAACTGCTGCTGGCGTGGCAAGTACTCGATGGTTACGGTCTCTACTGAACGTCGAAACGGCGAAGAAATTGGCTCGAAACGAACTCCGGGCGGCAATGATTTCCATCGATGGTCATCACTATGCGGCCGCATCCGGTGTTACCATGCTACAGCGCCGGTATCCATTCCTTCGAAATCGATTCAAAGTATTCTCGCCTAAAAGATCTCTCCCGGAGTTAGTAGCGGATCTCAACGACTACCAGCCAGCACTCATCACCGGATACGCCAGTGTAATTAAAGAACTCGCCAGAGAACAGACGAAAGGTCGGTTAATGCTATCACCAGCGTTCATTTCCACGGGCGCTGAACCTATCTCAGTCTCCGAAAAACGTGAACTGTCCCGGATATTTGATTGTCCTGTACGAGAGATATATGGTTCGACGGAATTTTTCGCGCTAGGAGTCGAGTGCGAACACGGAAATCTCCACGCCAATAGCGATTGGGTGATTTTGGAACCAGTTGACGAAGAGTATCAACCGGTCGAACCCGGTAAGCCATCGGCGACGGTTCTTCTGACGAACCTCGCGAATCGCATTCAACCACTCGTTCGCTACGACTTGGGGGATAGTATTACGATGTACGAGGAGCCGTGTTCGTGTGGGAGTCCGTTTCCTATTATCGAAATCGGTGGCCGCCAAGGTGAGATTCTTCATTTCTCGACCGATGACGGGAGAACCATTCCGGTTTTTCCGCTTCCCTTATCGAGCACCGTTGAGCAAGTTCAGGGAATCCATCGAACACAAATAATACAAACCGACCCACGGTCGCTCACCATCAGGTTAGATACAACAGATGACGCCGACGAACGGGTCGTCTGGGAACAGGTTGAATCCGCCCTTCACGAATTTTTAGAGCGATTAGAAATTACGGGAATCAATATTAAGAAATCATCGACGCCTCCACAACGAGAGTCTACTAGTGGGAAATACAACCACGTCTGGTCTGAAGTCTGAGAACGAAGAAGATGTCGAATAATTCACATTAAGGATACGTTTTTTTGAACTTCGTTGGTGACTATCGAGGCTTCCAATTGTAAATGGCCTGTTGAGTTTGTATAGCAAATATCGATTTATGGGTTCATCGTCTCTCTTCGCCCTGCCATACCGACATCCGGTAAAACGCGTTTCAGTACGACGATTGCATCGTGCTACAGCGGTGCGAAGCGAGTCGATAGTATTTCGATCCAGAACAGCCATTGGTATCGCAAGCAGTATTCGTCAGTGTGTCAGGTTACCGCCTCGCGACGAACACGAACGTCTCCGCTCGCTCTTTTCCGTACCGAACTTCGAACCCGGCCGATTCTACCAACTCCGTCGCTGCTTCGAGGTCGTATCGCTCATCGACCGACGGTCCGTCTTCACCGCGACCCGCCCCGCTCCAGTCCGCCACGACCAACCGACCACCTGAACCGAGAACGCGGGCGACTTCCGCGAGCGCGTCCTCGTCCGCGAACTCGTGGAACGTCATCGTCGAAAACGCGGCGTCGAGTTCGTTTTCGTCGAACGGCAGGTCGCCGACGTCCGCCGTGACGAGTGAGACGTTCTCGGGGACGCCTTTCGCACGATATTCCTCGTGCATCGCGTCCTGTACGTCTACCGCGTAAACGCTCACGCCGATTCCCTCTCCGAACGAAGCCACATCGTCGGTATAAAAGCCGGTCCCGCTCCCGAGGTCGGCAACGGTTTCGCCATCGGCGAGGTCGAGATACGAGAGCAACTCCTCGCGGGAGACGTACCGATAGCGTCCGGTGTCTTCGAGCTTTGCTGCCTTCTCGGGGTCGAACGTGTGAAATCCCATTTTTCGTTTTGATCGAAGAGCGGGGGGAACGAAGAACTTTCCTTAGGCGTACCGTCCGATCAGATCTCTGAGCTTCGATTCGTCCTGCATCCCGACCACTCTCTGTGCCGGTTCCCCGTTCGCGTACAACTGGAGTGTCGGCACGCCACGCACGCCGTTTTGCTGTGCGAGCGGTTGGTGTTGGTCGATATTCACCTTGGCGACGACCGCCTCGGTCTCGCTCGCCACTGTCTGGATGGCTGGCTCCATCATCTTGCACGGCCCACACCAATCCGCGTAGAAATCCACCAACACCACATCGTGTGATCCGACTAGCTCATCGAGGTGTGCCGCACTTTCGACGCGAACCGGTTTTGCGACGGTTCCCTGTTCTTTTTCCGCATCCTCGTTCATCATTTTCTCACGCTTCTGCGCTCTAATCTCTTCGAGTTCGTCCGTCATCTATCCCCCAATAGGTGTCGTTCCGACTTAATGGTTTTGCATGTTCCACACATTTCTGTAGTCCGTATCTAGCATGTTGTCCGGACTGCTGGTGGGTAGGATTGAACCGGGATATGTCTGGATATCTATACAGAAAGCTGTCTGAATTTCTCGATATAATTCTATCCGTGTTTACATGCGGATGTACACCCGGATATCCGATAGCAAGAAGCGACCTTTACCGACGACCGTATCCCCACTCTTCCATCACGTGCTGTACATCGTCCACGTTTTCGAGCCCCGCACGAATGAGCGCCTCACGGACGTCGAGGGCCATCACCTTGTCTCCGTCGAACGTCTGGCTCAACTCACGTTCGAGCTCGTCGATTTCGGTCGCAGTTTGGTCTTGCACGTATACCGGAACAGCGTCCCGGTCTGCTTTCACCGTTCGTCGCGCGAAAATGAACGGCAAGGGGTTCGGATCCGGTTCGGTGGTCGACTCCTCCGGTTCCGACTCGGCTGTGACCGTCTCTACACTCGACCCCGACGCTGTAGTCGATTCCGTGGCATACCCGTCGAGTTCGTCGCTGTAATCGTCGTCGGTCGCACCGTATCTATCGTCCTTCGTCATGCTTCGACCTCCACGACATCGACCGTCCCCTGTTGGATGATCCGCGCCAGTTGCTCGAAGTTCGAAAGCAGGTCCTCTTCGTACTCGCGGAGATCACGCGTTTCCTCGCTTTCCGCGAATTCGAAGAGATTCATCTGATTTTTCCACGCCTCCTTCAGCACGTCACGCTTTCGCACGCCGAACGGGGTCACCGGTTTGCCGTCCGTCTCCAGTTCCTCGCGTGTGTCACGGTAGATGTTCGAGTCGCCGACTTCGTTCGGTACCACGGCGAGAATCCCGAGGTTGAACCCGTCGTCGAACTTCTTGAACCCGCGCTCCATGCTGTCGAGGGTGTCTTCCAACCCTTCGATGGAGATGCTTCCTTTGCGGGTGAGTTCGATAGGGATGACCACGTTTCGTGCAGCGACGAGCGCGTTGTCCACGAGAACGTTCAGCGTCGCCGGTGGATCGATGATGAAGTAGTCGTACTCCGACGCGACGGATTTGAGTGCCGATCGGAGCTGGAACTCCCGGAGCGAGGTGTTCCGCGCGGCCATCTCACTCTCGATGTTCGCCAATCCCTCGTGGGACGGTACGAGGTCGAAGTCCTCCGTTTCGACGATGAGCGATTCGATGTCCTTCTCATCATTCAACAGAACGTCCCCGAGGTGGTCCCGGTCGCCGGTCTTCAATTCCTGATAGCCGACGTGGTCAGTCAAGCTGCCCAGTTGGGGATCCAGATCGATGACGAGAACCCGCTCGTCCTGTCGTCCCAGCGCGGCGGAAATGTTGGTCGCCATGGTCGTCTTACCGACCCCACCTGACTCGCTCCACAGTGTGATGGCTCGCTTCATACAGTCGGTTGATATACCCTTCTCCCTCATAAATTCTCGTCAGACAATTGGGCTAAACTATTCGGATAGCTATCTATCTGGATATCTATACAGATATCTCCCTGCATACCTGAGCGTGATATCGAAGTCCTTCGGCGGTTTCTTGTGGCTCCTCCTTCCCTCAATTCCAAAAAATCGCTCCTCAACCGTTCTACCGTCGGATTTCTCGGTAGATTTCTAGTTGTATAGCTATCTGGATGGCTTTCCAGACATGTCCCCGAATATTCTTGCCATCTCTACTCACCGATCATTCTCCCGTTCGGATCGGATTTCTGAACAGATTTCTGGCAAGCTATCTGTCTGGATATCCCTCCATCCCGTCTGGAAACTCAGTCTCGCTGGCCGCTACAGTTCGACTTCCTCACTGGTCTCCGTCTCAACCGCTCGCTCGAAAACGAACTCACTCGTGGCCGCATCGAGCACGGCCGATCCGACGCTTTCGACCACGATAATCTCTCTATCGTTGTCGCGGCCAACCCTGTCTTCGAGAACGTCGGTGAGCGGAACGAGGTCGGATTCGCCGAGGTCAGTTGCCAGCAAATCCCCTATCTCCGCGACCTCTTCCGGAACGTCGGCGAACGTCTTGTCGGCACGGTCGAACGTTTTGCGATCGAGTTCACGCATCTCGGACGTGTAGGCACCGATGGCGATGACGAGTGTTCCGGGTTCGAGCGCCTCACCCGAGAAGACGGGACTGGTCGCCGTGGTCGTCGTGACGACGACCGTCGCATCCGCGACCGCTTCCGCCGCCGACTCGACTGGCGTCGCCGGAACGTCGAGGTCGGATTCGAGTTCGTCAGCGCACTCGTCCTTCGAATCGCTCGGCGAGTAGACGCGGATCGACTCGACGTCCGTCGCGGTTGCGATACACCGTGCTTGCCAGCGGGCTTGTGTTCCCGCCCCGATGATCCCCAGTTTGACCGGCGAGGACGCGGCGAGTTCGGCGGCCGCGATTCCGCCGATACAGCCCGTCCGTGCGTTCGTGATTCTCGTCCCGGCGAGGAACCCGGCGGGCAATCCAGTCTCGGCTTCGGTCAGCGCGATTTGGGCGTTCACGGTCGGCAGTCCTCGGTCGGCGTTTCCCTCGTACACGCCGACGAGTTTGGTGGCGTAGTAGCGTGCGCCGTGGATGTACGCGGGCATCACGAGACCCGTTCCGAGGGGGGAATCACCGACGATTCCGGTACCAACCGGAAAGTGCGGGCGGTCTGGTCGTTCCACTTCGCCACGGCCCTGTTTGACGAAGGCTTCGCGCACCACCGGGAGCAGGGATTCGATGTCGAGGAGCGACGCCACGTCGTCGTCCGAGATGAGACGAACCATATCGGTCCTTTGGCTCGGACATGCTTATTTCCCGACGATGGAACCATTAGCCAGCGGTCCCTTTTCGACGGTATGCGAATAGTTGTCGTTGGTGGCGGAATCGTCGGCTGTTCGAGCGCGCACTATCTCGCACAGCGCGGAGCAGATGTGGTCCTCTGTGAGCGCTCGAACATCGGCGCTGGAAGCACCGAACGTTCGGCTGGCGGAATTCGGGCGCAGTTCTCGACCCCCGTCAACGTCGCGCTTTCGCGGGCCAGCATGCGCGTCTGGGATCGATTCGAGGACGAGTTCGACGCCGACATCTCCCATCGACGCTCGGGCTATCTCTTCCTCGCCCGGACTGACGACTCCGTGGAGGAACTCGCGGAAACCGTCGCCATGCAAAACGAGCAGGGTGTACCGAGCGAGTCGCTCACTCCCGAGGAGGCGCTGGAACACTGCCCCGGTCTTCGTGCCGACCGTTTCCGGTCGGCGACGTACTCACCGACAGACGGCTTCGCGGACCCGCATTTGGCGCTTCAAGCGTTCGCCACCCGCGCCCGTGAGGACGGGGTGGACATCCGTACCGGCGTCGAGGTGACGGATGTGTTGCGGGACGGGGGTGGCGTTACAGGCGTCGAAACGACCGCGGGGCCCATCGACGCGGACTTCGTCGTCAACGCGGCCGGACCGTGGGCGGGCAGAGTCGCGGCGATGGCGGGCCTCGACCTTCCCATCTCGCCCGAGCGTCGCCAAATCGCGGTCGTTGACCCTGAAACGCCCGTTCCCGAGTCGGTTCCCTTGGTCATCGACCTCGATACGGGGTTGTACTTCCGACCGGAGCGCGAAGGTGCCGCCATCGTCGGCGGCCATTTCGGCGGGGACACGACGGTGGACCCGAACGCTTACGATCACTCGTCCGACCTCGATTGGACGATAGATGCGGTCGAGAAGGCGGCGGAGTTGGCGACGTACTTCGGTCCCGACTCCCGAATCCGCCGGGGATGGGCGGGCCTGTACGCCGTCACGCCGGATCACCACCCGATTATCGAGGAGACGATTTCGGGCTTCGTGAACGCCGTCGGCTTTTCGGGCCACGGGTTCCAGCACGCACCCGCGACCGGTCAACTCGTGACGGAACTCGTCTTCGACGGGGAAGCGTCACTCGTCGACATCTCGGGTCTCGACTCCGCCCGATTCGCGGACGGTCGGACCGTCGACGAGCGAAACGTGGCGTGATCCTGGCAGTGGACCGTTCGATTTGCTGGTGGACATACAACTAAGCCGTTCCCGTGGAACCTTCATCCATGACGGAGACGTTCGAAATCGACGATTATTACGACCTGACGTTGGTGAGCGACCTCTCGCTCTCCCCGGACGGTTCCCGCATCGCGTTCGTCGCGGACGAGTTCGACCGGAGGGCGGACGACCGACGAACCTCGCTGTTCGTCGTTCCGGCGGACGGGGGAGAGGACCCGTATCGACTCTCGCGGGCTTCCGATGCCGGGGGACCGAAATGGTCGCCCGACGGTTCGAAACTCGCGTTTCTCGCCGCCCGCGACGAGGACGTTTCCCTCGCCGTGGGGGCGGGAGCGGGCGAGGAAGATGAGGACGAGGGAGACCGAAAAGAGTCGAACGATGAGGACGACGAACCCAAACCGCAGGTCTGGGTGTTCGACATGGTTCGGGGTGGCGACGCACGGCAGGTAACCGACCGCGACGAGGGTATCGACGGGTTCGACTGGGGACCGGACGGCGAGCGACTCGTCATCTCGTCGCGCGACCCGACCGAGGACGAGGATGCCTATCTCTCGGAGCTCCGGGATGGCGGTCCCGTCGAGACCGAGCGACTGCAACATCGCTTCGACGGCAAGGGGTTTCTGGACGAAGTGACGACCTACCTGTTCGTAGTCGACCTCGAAACGAGAGAAACCCGCCGCCTCGACGATGCCTACGGCGGCGGTGCGTACGAACCCATGTTCGGACTCCAACCCGCGTGGGGACCGGATGGAATCGCGTTCCTTTCGGACCGTTCGGAGCGGCCGGACGATTCGAACACGATGGACGTGTACATCATCGACCCCGACGGGAGCGACTGCCGGAAGGTCACCGACTCCGACCTCACGGCCAATTCGCCTCGCTGGTCGCCCGACGGGTCGAAACTCGCGTTCGTCGGCGCACATCCGACGAACGTCCACGTTCCGAATCAGGTGTACGTCGCGGCGGACGGCGAGTACCGGTCCGTCACGGAATCGCTCGACCGCACCGTCGCACGGGTCGGGCGACTTCGATGGGAGGACGACGAAACGATTCTCGTACCCATCGGCGACGAGGGAAGCACTCGTCTCGTCCGCTGTCCGGCGGACGAGGACGCGCCGACGTTCACCTTCGATTCACAGGGCGACTACCTGACGGTCCGAACGTTCGACGCCGCGGGCGGGACGGTCGCGTTCCTGCTCACAGACGCGGAGACCGTCGGCGAACTGTCCACCATGGCCGTGAGCGACCTCGATACCGGCGAGCCGACCCGGATAACTGCACTCAACGAATCGTTCGAGGAGACACACGCCATGCCCGATTGTCGGCGGGTCGTCTACGAGAACGAGTCGGGCGACGACATCGAGGGATTCGTCTACTATCCGACCGATTTCGACCCCGACGACCCCGACCCACGGCCCCTCGTCGTCTCCATTCATGGTGGCCCCGTCGCCTACGACGCGCCCGAATTCTCCTTCGAATACGCCTACTGGGCGGACGAGGGGTACATCGTGTTTCGCCCCAACTACCGCGGTAGCAGTTCCTACGGACAGGAGTTCAGCGAAGTCATCCGTGGTGAGTGGGGACCACGCGAATCCGAGGACGTGCTCGCGGGCGTCGACCACCTCGTCGAACGTGGCTGGGTCGATTCCGACCGAACGTTCGTTACTGGACTCTCCTACGGCGGTATCACGACCGGTTATCTCGTGACGAGAACGGACCGGTTCGCCGCGGCCGCCGCCGAACACGGCATCTACGACCTCCGTTCGGCGTACGGAACCGACGACGCCCACCTGTGGTGGGAGAACGATTTCGGTCTGCCGTGGGAGAATCCCGAGGGCTACGACGCCGCATCGAGCATCACCGACGTCGAAAACGTCGAAACTCCGCTTTTGGTGACTGCTGGTGACGAGGATTGGCGGTGCGCGCCGTCACAATCCGAGCAACTCTACGTCAGCGTCAAGAAACGGGGCGTTCCCTCGAAGCTCGTCATCTACCAGGGTGAGCATCACAACATCGGCGACCCGGACAGGGCGGTTCACCGCATCGAACAGCTCACGGAATGGTTCGAAACGTACGACCCGAATCGGGCGTAACGGCACCTTAGCGGTTGTACGATTCGGTTTTCGTCTTAAACGGTCGCTCGCTTTATTCGTTCGCTCGCCCTACCCTCTTCCGGGGAAACACTAATGAGTGAAACAGAAGCAAGGGAACGAACGACACGGAGTACCGACTCCCGTGAATCGGGACTGAAATGGCTGAGTGGGTTCGTCTCGCTCGTGGGGGCATGGATATTCGTCTCCGCGTTCGTCTACCCGTCGATGTCGATGACGAGTTACTGGAACAACCTCATCATCGGCGCGGCCATCTTCCTCATCGCGGGGTACAACTACTACCGCATGTCGCGTGGGATGGGGAACAGCGTGGGGAGTTCGTCGTTCGTCGCGCTGCTGGGTCTCTGGATGATACTCACTCCGTTCATCATGACCGCCTCGACGGCGTTCTGGAGTGACATCATCTCGGGTATCGTCGTCGCGATCGTTGCCGGGTACAACGCCTACGCGGGACGGAGCGAGCGGGCGGGGGCGCCTGCCGGAACCGCCTAAATCCGTTCCAACTTATCCAACTGAAACGACGCGAGGTGGTAGCGGGTGATGAGCACCGCGAACCCGACCATCACGACGGCGAACATGGCGTTGAACGAGAGCGCAGTCTGATGGGCAAAGCCGTTCCACAGTTGGGCGATTCCCAACAGTATCGGACCAAAGCTGAATAGCCCAGTTTGTACTGGGAGTTCTTGACAGAGTTCGCGGAAAGTAACGGGTGCTTTTTCGGTCATTAATCGGTTCTTGACGCCATTCGTAGCCGGGTATTGAATACCGTTTCGGATTCGATCGACTACTCGGACGAGTCGTCGGCGGGTGCGTAGATGATGATATCACCGTCCGCTTGGACGACGATTTCACAGCCACGTGCGTTGAAGACGACCTTTCCTTCGGTTCGAGACGTCCCGTCGTGTTTCTGCTTGAAAATCGCGTCCAACGCGTCGGGGTCGACTCTGTCGTACAACCACGTCTGTCTCTCCGTATCCTCCCCGACGACATCGTCTATACCCCGAATGATTCGGGTGCTGGTATCGTCGGTGTCGCCCGTGACACGATACGCCGCTCGTCCGTTACGGTCGAGTTCCGTCGCCCGTTCTGTGAATTTCCCTTCTTTCATAATAGACCGTTTCGTGGACTCAGTTAGAGACGTAAACTGAGTACAGCAATAAAAGAACCTCGATCGAAGCTGAAAGGAACGGTCGCGTACCGTCATCGTCTCAGCAACACCTCGTATTCAGACGCAGGGAGGATAGAACAGCGCAGCCCAACCGTCGTAACGATATCTCACGACCGATAGCGCATCCCCAGGCCGAGCAACGCGAGCGCGATAATCGCTATCGGAACCGTGAATCCGGGGAGGCTCGTCCCCTCGGACGACCGATTCGTCCCTTGGGACGAACCAGTCTCCTGGACTGTTCCTTCCGTCGTGGTTTTCGAATCGGTCGTCGATGCTTGCTGACTCGCCGCTCCGGGGCCGAGTTCGAGAATCCAGCCGTCCTTGCCATCCGCGCCGAACCCGCCGGTCTGTCCGGCGAGGATATAGCCTCCGTCGTGCGATCGTACGGCCGGCCATGGCTTGTCCCACGAGTCGCTCCCGTACGCCTTCTCCCAGTCGAGGGTTCCGTCGGACCCGGTTTTCACCACGTATCCGTCCGAACTGCCGATTCCTCCCGTCAACGTTCCGCCGGTGAACAGGTAACCACCGTCGTCCGTCGGCATCGCCGAGTCGAGCCAATCGACCTCGTCGCCGCCGAACCGTTTCTCCCACTTCAACTCGCCACGCTTGTCGTATCGGAACACCCAACCGTCACGTGACTCGCCGCTTTCGGACTCGCCCGCGATGACGACACCGTTCTCGTCACCGGTCGCCGCCCACACCGCCTCACGATCCGAACCGCCGTGGGTCCGTTGCCATTGTCGTTCCCCGTTTTTCCCGACGCGGAGTATCCATCCGTCCTGACTGTCGCCGTCGAGTTGCCCCGCGACGAAGTACCCATCCGACGTGGGAACGACGGCCTTGAACAGCCCTCCAGAGGTTCCATCGGGTGTGGCGTACGTCTTCTCCCACGTCTTCGCGCCCGATCCGTCCTGTTTGAGAAGCCATCCGCCGGTACCCGAGTCTCCCTGCGTCCATCCCGCAAAGATATACCCCGAATCGGCGTGTTCGACGCCGTAGAACGCGCCGGTGCCCGGCGTTCGCTCTCGCTGCGTCGAACCGTCCGCCCCAAGTTCGAGTATCCACCCCATCGGCGTTCCGTCGCGGTCGGTCCGTCCGGCGACGACGTATCCGTCATCGGTCGTCGCGACGGAGTAGAACCTGTCCGTTCCCGGCCCGGAGAACGTCCGCGTCCACTCCTGTTCACCATTCCCATCGACCTTCATGACCCAGCCATCGATACCCGAACCATCGCTCTCCGTCTCTCCGGCGAGGATGTAGCCGCCGTCGTCCGTCGGAGCGATGTCCGCGAAGATATCGTCGCCGGAACCGCCGTACGTTCGGTTCCAGCGCTCGCTCGGTTCCTCGTTCGCCTGCATCCCCTCCGTGCCTATCGTCATCGCCCCGACGGCGAACGCGACGATGAGGACGAGTGTGAGTATCGTCGGGCGTCTCATGTTCGTGGAGTCACGGATAGGGCAGTTTGTTATACTTCGACTACGCCCGAATCAGGCACTCTCTGACCCACGGTTGACACCTCCTTCTCCGCCGGAATCCGAACACATTCGTCCGTGTACCGTTTCTCAATCGCATGGTTCGAACAGCTATCTACTTCGCACTGGTCGGTATGCTTACGTGGGGCGTTTGGGCGGTGTTCGCCGACCTCGCCACCCGTACCCTCGCACCGGAAGTGGCGATGGCAATCTCGTACGTCGTCGGTGTGGGCGTCGCGATCGCGTACATCGCCGTCCAATCCGACCCCGTATCCCTCTCCGGGTCCGGCGTCGCCTTCGCCGTCGCCGGTGGGGTATTCTCCGGTATCGGTTCCATCAGTTACTACGCCGCGCTTCAACGAGGCAATACCGCAATCGCGACGACCGTTACTGCCCTCTACTTCGTCGTCGCTGCGGTCCTCGGCGTGTTGTTTCTCGGCGACTCCGTCGATTTGCGGGATTTGGCGGGTATCGGGCTCGCTATCGGTGCTGTCGCCCTTCTGGCGACGTGAGTTGACGAATATGTATATTCTATCTCGCTATACACAAACTCCGTCTCCGGGTAACCCATCGTCCGGCAAATGGATTTCATCCGGACGAAAACGAACCCGTCCCCGATTTCCGACCGCTACGACTGTCTCGCAACGAATTCCGTGATTATCCGTCGTTCCGCGCGATGGAGGACGTCACCTGCAGTCGTCTTGTGAACGTCCATTTCGGCGGCGAGTTCCGTCAGGGTACATCCTCGAGGTGTCTCGTAATACCCTCGGTCAACCGCTTTCTCGATGAACTGCTGCTGACGAGCGGTGATGAGATCGTCCGGGTCGAGACTTTGGACGAGGGATCGGATGTTGTACGCGATTCCCGCGGATTCGAACGAATCCGTGAGTTCGGACAGTTGTGCGTGCGACGTAGCCTGGGTAGCGGTGACCGTTCCATCACGGAATACGACGGGATATCGGGGAACGGTCCCCGAGTCGGATACCAGTCGTTGCATTTTCGGCTCCGGTGAACGATATTCGATGATCACGACTTCCCCGTCGGAATCCATCTCCCGAAACGAGTGGAGGTCCTCGACTTCGCCCAACTCCTCCCGAATCGCGTTCGGGTTTCGAGTCCTTGCCTCCAAAATCCCGATCGTTCCATTCTCCCCCGGATACGACGCTAAAATTCGAAACTCGTCCTCGGGATGGGACGACGAGAGCGCGACCAACCAGTTAGCCGGTGGGTCGGGAATCTCGATCTGAACTCGTGGCATGGTTACCGTGACGCCCGACCGAACTTGTCACTGTCGGATGATTCCTACATGTAGGTGGAAGACTCATCCGTGGCGCACGGAAATACCGAACCATGCGTATTCAGATATGTCTCTGGACTCACTCGAATCACGGTGAGTATCGATGGGAGTAGCGTACGAACCGACGAATGAAGCGCGAACGACGTACCGTCTGCGATGTGGAGGCCGGTCGCAGTGAGCGGCGGTCATCCCACTTCTTCGCCCGTCGAAGAGTGGCCTCGCCGTCGGCTTGCTATCGTCCTCGGCGGGTTGATGCTCGCCATCATGCTGAGCGCGCTCGACCAAACTATCGTTTCGACTGCACTTCCGACCATCGCGAGCGACCTCGGAAGCGTCAAAAACTACTCGTGGATCGTCACTGCCTATCTGATCACGACGACGGCTTCCGCCGCGCTCTACGGCAAACTCAGCGACATCTACGGTCGGCGCGCGCTCTTCACTGTCGCGGTATCCGTTTTCGTGGTCGGTTCCGCGCTCTGTGCGGCCGCCGGTTCGATTCCGGTCGTGAACCAATACATCGACGGCATCGTCCAACTCGCGCTCCTCCGTGCGCTCCAGGGTATCGGTGCGGGCGGCCTCTGGGTGCTCGTGCTCTCCATCCTCGGCGATATGTTCGGGCCGCGCAAGCGCTCCGAGTACATCAGCTACATGCTCTCGGGCTTCGGGGCGGCGCTCGTGATCGGCCCGCTCGTCGGCGGTTGGTTGACCGAGCACTTCTCCTGGCACTGGATCTTCCTCATCAACCTTCCGCTGGGCGTGCTTTCGCTCGCGCTCGTGTGGGCTTACCTCGACATCCCGCAGGAGACCGTCGATCATCCGATAGACTACTTCGGCGCGCTCCTACTCGTCGCGGCCCTGACGACGCTCATCCTCGCGACTTCGTGGGGCGGCGGGGATTACGCGTGGGACTCGCCGACGATCCTCGGACTGTTCGGCCTGACGGCCGTCCTCGCGGTCGCGTTCGTCGTACAGGAGGTCCGAACGGCGGAACCGGTGTTCCCGATCGACCTCGTCTCGAACCGCGGCGTCGGCGTGGCGATGGGGCTGAGTTTCGTCATCGGTCTCGGCCAACTCGTCGGCGTCACCTACCTCCCGCTCTACCTCCAGGCGGTCACGGGCGTGTCCGCGACGAACTCCGGACTCCTGCTCCTCCCGTTGCTCGGCGGGATGATCGTCGTGTCCGCTATCACCGGCCAACTGATCAGTCGATACGGGCGACTGCGTGTCTTCCCCGTCGTCGGATTCGCAACCGCCTCGATCGGCTACTACCTCTTTTCCACGATGACACCGGACATGGGGTTCACGACCATCGCGGGTTTCATGCTCGTCACCGGCGTCGGACTCGGCTTCGTAAACCCCGTGCTGTCGCTTTCCGCGCAACTCGCCGTCGATCGGACGCGGATCGGGGTGGCGACCACGAGTGTCTCCGTCACCCGGAGCCTCGGGTCGGGTATCGGTGTCGCAGTGCTCGGTTCCGTCTTCACCTCGACACTCACGGACGATCTCACGAACGCGCTCGGGCCGAAAGCGGCGCAGTACGCGGGTGCGAGCCAGAACGTCAACGAGATCAGCTCGCTCCCGTCGGGAATCCAGCACGCGGTTATCAACGCCCTTTCCGGGAGTCTCACGACCATGTTCCTCTGGACGGTTCCCGTTATCGCCCTCGGCTTCCTGCTCGCATTCGCCCTTCCGAACCCGGACATGGACGAAGGTAGTCCCGGGACGCAGGGAACGGAGGACGGTGTCCCCTCCGAAGACGGCCACCGGGACGTGGGAACGGGTTCGACCGACGATTGAGTGGTTGGACGAGCATCCCGCTCGTGAACCACCGTCGAATCGACTTCGAAAAACGGATTCTTTTCGTGTGTTACCGACTGCGAATCGTCAGAAGAGGTCCCACCACGGTGACTCCGCATCGTCGTCGTGCCGTCGTCGCTTGGCGTCGCGCAACCGTCGTTTTGGAGCGTGCTCGCGGGCGTTCCGAACTCGGTCACCGACGGTCTGCCGACCGACGCCGCGGAACCGCGCCCATTCGGCTTGGCTGAACGGTCCCCGGTCGGCCATCCACGCGTCGAGCGCCGCGGCGGGTGGTACGCCAGCCTCGAAGTACGGGCGAAGCCCCTCGGCGGCGTGGTGGTGTGGCGACAGCGCTTCGATGGTGTCGATGAACTCCAGTCCGACGACGAATCCTTCGTCGTCGGGGAGGATCATGAAATCCCGAATCGAGAGGGCGTTCACGTCGGCCCACTCATCGAATCCATCGGGAAGCCGGTTCGTCTCCTCGAAGAAGATCTTTATCGTCTCGTCGTCGACCCGTACGTCGGCGACGTCGGGTCGGTCACGGACGTCTTCTACGATACGCTCGAAGCGGTCGGGTTCGTCGTCGGCATCTGGGGCCCAGCTCATCGGTTGCTCTCCGTTCTATCCACGTCTTCCGTGACGCGAGGGTTGAACGCTTCGGTCGCCGGTGCGATGGTACTCATTTCGCTCTCTGAAATCGTATAAGGCGTACATCTACTTAACAAATCCGGAGATGTACGCCTCATACGTACTTTCGACTTCCGACCTCCCGACTACCTCCCGATGTACCTATATTGTACGCGAACTGCAAAATACGGCTTCGGATCACGGACTCGACGCCCGATTCAAGAATCGGACAGCTATCGCCCCGAGTACGATGTCGAGGACGCCGAGAACGACCAGCGCCGGAACCACCGTATTCCAGACGCCGCCGAGTCCCGAGATGGTGAGAACGTTCGATACGTCTTGGTTCAGCATCAGTGCGCGAGTGGCGTCGATACCGTACGTGAGCGGGTTGATTTTCGCCACCGTCTGCACCCACGTGGGGAGCGAATCGATCGGGAGGAACGCGCTCGAGAGGAATAGCATCGGGAACTGGAGTATCATCATCGCGACGATGGTTCCTTCACCGTTTCCGGTGGCGACGGCGACGATGTTCGATAGCGCCGCGAACCAGATCGAGAACACCATCGCGACGACCACGATGCCGAGTACCCCCGGTAGACCGGTTGCGACGTACGTGCCGACCGAACCGCCGGTATCGAGCCACACGAGGACGTACCCGAGGACGAGAATGATGAACGTCTGTACGACGATTCTAACGACCTCGGAAAGCGACTTCCCGAGCAGCATTCCACCCCGATGGATCGGCGAGACGAGGATCTTGTCGAACATCCCGGTCTCCATGTCGTCCGTCAGTCCGGTACCCGACGAACCGGCGGCGAAGAACGCCGATTGAATCACGATCGCTGGTACGAGGTACGTGACGTAGTTGACGTTCTCGCCGAGCGACTGCGCCAGTACGCCGCTGGTGGCATCCCCGAACACCTGTGAGAACAGGACGAGAAAGATGATGGGTTGGAACAAGGTGAATATCAGCACCATCGGGTCACGGGTCGTCTTGATGAGCCAGCGCTTGAGGATGATCCAGACGTCGACGACGAAGCTATTCCCCGTCGTCGGGACTGTTCGTTCGGTGGTGCTCACGGGCTGACCTCCGGTGCGGCGGACGCGCCGTCCGTGTCAGTTCCCGTCGTGACCTCGTCCACGTGTTCGCCGGTGATGGCGAGGAACACGTCGTCGAGCGTCGGCGACCGAACGTCGAAGCCGACGACCGTGAAATCGGCGTTCCGCAGCGCGAGTAGGAGGTCGGTGCCGTTACGCCGCGCGTTCTTCGCGGTGAGGGAAATCCCGTCAGCGGTCGTTTCGATAGTCGCGTCGGCGAACAGGCCGGATTCGATCACGACCCGACGGGCACGCGCCCGCTCCTCGTCGTTCGATTCCTCGATCGTGATATCGAGAACGTCTCCGCCGACGCGCGATTTGAGCGCCTGTGGCGAATCGGTCGCGACGATTTTCCCGCCTTGAATCACCGACAGACGGTCACAGAGTTCGTCGGCCTCCTCCAGATACTGCGTCGTGAGGAACACCGTGGTTCCCTGTCGGTTGATCTTTCGGAAGTACTCCCACAGGTTGAGTCGTGCTTTCGGATCCAGCCCCGTCGTGGGTTCGTCGAGAAACACCAACTGGGGTCGGTGAACCAGCGCGGTCGCCACGTCGAGTCGCTTTTTCATGCCACCGGAGAACCGCTCGGAGCGTTTGTCCGCCACGTCCGCGAGATCGACGAGTTCGAGTAACTCGTTCACACGATTCGTCCGCTCGTCGCGTGGGACGCCGTACGCCTCGCAGGCGAAACGGATGTTCTCCCGTGCAGTGAGGTGTGGATCCACGCTGGTCTCCTGGGCCATGTACCCGATGGATTGGCGGACCGCCCGTGAATCCTCGTCCGTGTCGAATCCGTTGATCCGCACCGTTCCCGACGTCGGCCGTAACAGCGTCGTCAGCGTCTTTATCGTCGTGGTCTTTCCTGCACCGTTCGGGCCTAAGAAGCCGAAGAACTCCCCTTTCGGTACCGTTAGATTCACTCCTCGGACCGCTTCCGTCCCGTCCGCGTACGTGAGGCGGACGTCGTCGGCCTCGATCATGTTCGAATCGTTACTCATTTTGTCGTCTCCACTCTCGCCTGAGACGTACGTATATTTAAATATACTGTATAATGTACGCTCTACACGTACTCTTTTTCCTGAAGCGTACATCCTCCCCACCGACCGAGCACTGCTCAAGAAAAAACGGTTCCTGTAACGCGGTCCCGAGCGTTCGGGAGCCAAATCACGGGATTCGAAGGGTACTCCGGGTGATCGACGCACGACCGCCGGTTCGAGTGCGCGGACGCGTGCTCGAATTTATCCCGGAACTATTGTCGCGACCGGAACCGTCCTGGATCGTCGTTTCCGAACCGAGAGCGTGGGTGTCTGCCCGTGCCGTACCGGTGACGGAGGTGGTTACAGGCGGCGTGAAATCCGTCGCTTCCCTCGTGTTGGTCCCCATGGGACGGACCCCACTTCGCTCGTGCGAACGGTCCGCGGGCAGCCATCAGCGCCTTGCGCCGTGTGGCAGGGGAATGGTCCGCGTCGAGGTATCGACGGAGGTTGTCCACTCCGGATCGGAGGGACGACAGCGCTTCGACTTCGTCGGTGAAGGTGAGGTGAACGGCGAAGCCGTCGTCCTCGGGCCGCACCTCGACGTCACGAATCAGCAGGTCGTTGGCGTCGGCCCATTCGTCGAAGCCCTCGGGCAACGTCGTTTGCTCGTCGAAGGAAATGGTTATCGTCTCGTCGTCGTGCTCCACATCGGCGACTTCGGGACGGTCACGCACGTCCTCCACGATGTGTTCGATTCGGTCGTCGTCGGTATCGGGTGCCCAGTTTGCCATCAGTTCGTCCTCGTTCCGTGTTCTCCTTCCACCGCAGGAAGCGCGGTCATCGACAGTTCGGTCGTCGGCGTGGTGTTGCTCATCTCGTCATCGCCACCCATACGTGAAGCGTACACCTATTTATACCTTTCGCAAATGTACGTTTTGAGCGTACGACCTGTGTCTGGGGCTGTCGAGAACGCTCCCAATATCGCTATGCCGAAACGTCTCCAAGGTAGCGCATGAGCGACCCGTTTATCCACGAAGCCGAACCTCACGAGGTGTTTACGTCGCTTTCCGACGGAACTCGCCTCACGATTTTACAGACGCTTTGGGAGGGCAACGATTCCGGAATGACGTTTTCAGAACTGCGAACCGCCGCCGGGGAACGGGAATCGAGCGGGTTCAACTATCATCTCGGAAAGCTCGTGGGTCGGTTCGTCACGAAGGAGGAAGAGGAGGGTACGTATCGGCTCACCCAAGCGGGCAAACACGTTTGCGGTGCGATTGCATCCGGAATATACACGGCACGGGGTACGCTCGACCCGGTCGAATTGAACGACCGATGCGAAACGAGCGGAGACCGATTGCGAATCGAATACGAAAGCGAAACCATCCGCATCGGTTGTGACTCCTGTTCCTCGTGTCCATCCGGATGGAACGTCCCAGCACCACCGTCCGTCTTTTCAGGGTACGACCACGACGCGATTCCAGCGGTCGTGGACCGGTATATCCGAACGATATCACGACACGCTATCGATGGCTTCTGTCCGTACTGTAACGGTCGAATGCAACCGACGGTGCGACCGTCGGATCCGCCGAATACGGCCTCGACGTCGGCGACCGAATCCGAAGATACCAGCCATTTCCGTGGCGAACCGGTGGTTTCGTTCGAATGTCAACGATGCGGTGCCGATGCCGGACTTGCGCTCGACCACGCGCTTTTGCTCGCAAATCCGACCGTCGCCAATTTCTACTACGAACACGCTATCGTCGTCCGAGAGCGACCCGTCTGGAGATTTTCGGAGCTTTCCCCCGAGAGGGTGACCATCGTTAACCGAACTCCGCTCCGGGTGGACGTGACTTTTCGAGTCGATACGTCGTCGCTGACCGTCCACGTCGACGAGACGTTCGGCGTCTCCAGTTCTGACGGCTGCTGAACAGAACGACTATTCTGTTCCTCCGCCAACAGAAATATCGCTTGGATTACATTTATGGCTACCCTGCGAGTGGTTCGATTGATGCGAGAGCTCTTCCGAAACCCGACGTTCCGACGGCTGTTTTTCGGTCGAATCATCACGAACGCGGGCGACAGTCTCTACTACATCGCGGCGATGTGGCTCGTCTACTCCCTCAGCGACTCGACGTTCTACACAGGTCTCGCGGGTGCGTTGGTTCTCCTTCCGCAGACGTTTCAGGTCCTCATCGGACCGCTCGTCGACCGATGGAGCCTTCGGCGAACGCTGTTGGGAACCCAACTCGTTCAATGTGTTCTCGTTCTGGCCGTACCGCTGGCGGTCGTCACGGATCGATTTGTGGTCCCCACGGTGCTTCTCGTCATTCCGGTTGCCGGACTGGTCAACGAAATCGTCTATCCGGCGGAGAGCGCTGCACTCCCTCGAATCGTCGAAACGAAAGAGTTAGTCGATGCGAATTCGGCGTTCTCCTTCGCCTACGGCGGAGTGGATTTCCTCTTCAACGCCGTCGGTGGCGTACTCATCGCACTCGTCGGTGCGGTTTCGCTGTATCTCATCGACTCCGCCACGTTTGCCATCGCTGCCCTCGTCTTTGCCGATATTCGCGTTCCTACCGCAGAGCGATCGAACAGCGAGCCATCGTCATCGGCAGTCGGTGATTACGCCGAGAAACTGCGTGAGGGAATTCGGTATATTCGGGCTACAGTTCTCGTCCCGATTCTCGTCACCTTCGTCCTGTCCGGTGTCGCGGCCTACGCGACGATTGCAGTACTTCCCGCTTTCGGGGCAGCACACGGCGGGGCAGGGACGTACGGGATGTTCCTCGCCGGACTCTCCGCTGGACGGTTGGTCGGGGCTCTCGCGGCGCCGAAACTCAAACGGATACCGATACATCTGCTCGGTGCGGTCGGCTACTGCTTGGGCGGTGTTGCATGGCTCGCCGCGGTTCGGATGCAGTGGTTGCCGTTATCGACGGTCCTCGTCTGCCTCGCGTTCGTTCCGATCGGCGTCATGGACACGATACTCATCGCGATGATTCAGTCGCTCGTTCCCGACCGTCTCCTCGGCCGTGTGACCGCTGTAGTGTACAGCGTCACCGGTGTCGCAAAGCCGGTCGGTTCACTGCTCGGCGGGGCGCTCGCAACGATTGTCGGACTCGACTTACTGATGCTCGGGGTAACCGTCGGATTGTTTTCGATGGCGATCTTCTGGGCTGCTCATCCGCTCCTCCGCCGTGTCCCGGCAGTACAAGAGATAGAGTCTGACGCGTATGGATTATAACCGAGGGCAGACGAGTGAACGAGTCATTTGCCGCTCTCGGAAAAAATCGAACCTCGAAGTCGCCGACTTAGCAACCGTCGTCCTTCCCGTCGCCGTTATTTCCGTCCTCGTTGCCGTGGCCGTCGTTTCCTTTCCAGCTTCGCTTTCCGGGCGTGAACAGCCAGAGAACGTTGTTCTCGTGATCGCCGTCCTCGCCGACGAGAACGCGGCCGTCGTCCAAGGTGACGATGTTGTCCGGGTTGGCGAGCGTGTTCAGGAGCATTCCGTTCGCGTCTTTGCCGTCGTCACCGGGTGCGACGACGTTCGCTTCGGGGCCGCCGACCAGCGACGGTTCGATGCGTTTGATATCGTAGCTTCCAGTCAGTCGGGCGCTGTAGACCGCGCCGTATGTGTCCTCTTCGAGCATCACGTCGCCGTCCACGTCGCTCATCGTCGCGTGGACGTTCGAGCAGGCGATGTTGATAACGTCTCCCGGCTTGGCGTCACTCGGTGCGCTGATTCCTTCCAGTTTCTGCCACTCGTTGGTCGCGCCGAGCGCGGCCGCGGTCTTCCGGGTTTCGAGGAAGGCGACGCGGTCGTCCTCGGCGTTTCCGTTCGCCCACTCCCGAATCTCGTGGTCGGTGATGTACTTCGCCTCGTATCCGTCCGCGGTCGGGTCCTGATCGTCGTATTCGCTGATCCACGACTCGATCTCGTCTTCCTCGCCGTGTGCCAGTTCGACCCATTCCACGTCGAACCCGGCCTTCGTCACGTCATCCGTCGCATCCTGTTCGAGTTTCGCGGCGTAGAGCGTACCAGCACTCAAATCGCCCGCCTCGTCGGCGACGAACTTGTAGAGGACGCCCCCCTCGTAATCGTCGGTGAGGTAGACGGTGCGCTCGTCGCCGAGCACTTCGCCGACCTCGTGGGATGCCCGTCCGAGCGCGAAGCGCTTCGTCGGCGTCGCATCGCCGGTCGGGTCCTCGACCTCCACGATGAACCCGTAACGGTAGGCATTCCCGAAGTAGCCGAGGTAGTTCTCGAACGTCTTTTCGGCGTTGCCGTAGGTTTTCTCGTCGCTCTCGAACCACGCTTTCGCGTCCGGTTCGTACTCCTCACTGGACAGCGGTGTGTTCCACGGACTGAGCGAGCCGTTGCAGTTGTTCCACGTCCCTTCCATTCTCCGCACATCGAGATTTTCGATACTTCCGTCCTCGACAGTCCACTCCGCGCTGTCCCCATCGCGGCTGAGGAACATCCGCGAAATCATGCCGGGTTGGGCCTCCCAGTTCGTGAAGAGGTATCCCTCGTTTTCGCCGGTCGGGACGTACGCGTTCATGTCCGACTCGGCTTCGTCAGTGATCGGGTTCCCATCGGCATCGTTCGGCACACCGAGCAGGTCGCCGTTTCCGAGTTTTTGTGTCCCAGTTGCGAGCACCTGATGCTGACCGATTGCGGTTCGAGTCGTTTGCTTCTCGTCGTCCGTCGACGCGGCCGGAAGGTTCGGAACGTCCGTGGGAAATCCACTTCCGTCGATGCCGACGACTGCACCGACGACACTCGCGTCGTACGGTGTCGGATTATCCTTGTTCGGGTGCTGGACGTTCATGAAGAGTTGCCCGTCGGGTGCCATCCGAAGTCCCGTGACTTCGGCACCGAGTGGAACGGTCGCGAACCGAGTTAGTGCCGGTTGGTCGAAGTCGTTGCGAGGCTCCTTTTCGTTCCCTCGTTGGTGTTGACCGTTTCCGTCGTTGCCTTCCTTGGCAACCGAAACCCCTGCCGTCGAGAGTGCTGTCAAACCGAGGATACCGAGCGCCTTCCGTCGCGAGTATGTCTCTGCCATACGGTGATTCGATACGACCATCGGTTAATCAACGTATATAAGAGGTATTCCATGATATAACATCGAATATGCGGTACAATGTAGAACTACTTTTGTCGAAAATATATGTCCGCTGATCATCCACAAATCACCGCTTGCTTTCGGTTTGGGTTCTATATTCCGTTTTTCAACTCACGTTTGACTCGCGTCACTATCTTTAGCTAGTCTACTCACGAGTGCGACTGTAACCGCTTGCCAGCAGCCCTTCGACACGAAAGTCCGATTCCTGGCGCTACCAGTAAGTTGATAGCCGTTCTCACGTTAGATCCGATCGAATGTTTGATTGGGTGACTCACACCGTTCTCTCGTTCGTCTCCGACTACGGCTATCTCGCCGTCTTCGTGTACATGGCGCTCGAAACGGGATTCATCCTGCATTTCGCACCCAGCGAACTCGTCGTCCCGTTCGCGGCCACGCAACTCGTCCACGATCCGTTTTCCTTCGGCCTCTTCGTCCTCGACGCAACGCTCGGAGCGACTGTGGGGAGTGTCCTCGCGTACTACGTCCTCGGGAAGAACAGCGAATACGTCCTCGGTCGCTGGGGCTATCTCGTTCACGTCTCCGACGACGATATTCAGCGCGGCCAACGATGGTTCGGGCACTGGGGCGAGAGTTCCGTCTTCTGGGGTCGAATGTTGCCGCTGATGCGTGCCGCCATTTCGATACCCGCCGGAATCGCCGAGATGGACCTCCGAAAGTTCGTCACCTACTCCGCGAGCGGAGCGTTCATCTTCAACCTCCTGCTGACGTTCCTGGTGTACAGCGGTGCAGGAGAAACGTCCCCGCTCGGCTTGCTACTTTCCAAGGTCTCCGAGCAAGTCTCCGAAGTCGTGTCTTACGTCCAACTCCACCCACGGGTCGCCATCGTCGCCGGTGGCGTGTTCGTCCTCGCGCTGGCCGGTCTCTGGTTCTCCCGGGACTACATCCGTAAAAACCCGGTCGTCTCCCATCGCATCATGCTTCGGATCCTCTGCGGGAGCGGTACCCTCGTCGGCGTGTTGTTCCTGCTCGGCGCGACGGTGACGCCGCTCCAGTCGTTTCACGCCATCACGAACATCTGGGATAACCCGCTCTTTTTCACCCAGTTCGGGCTATCACCACAGTTCGCGCTGCTCTCCACCGGACTCGTCTTCTGTGCCAGCGCACTCGTCCTGTTCGAAATCGGGAAACGGATTCCGATCGAACGCCTCATCCGACGTTTTAACGCCGGGCGGTTCTCGTTATGACACCGACACCTACAGCACCGAATCGGCGACGGTTGCACTGATGGTCGTAAAGAGGCTGGTGACGAGAATCGCTTTCAGCGTCGTTCCGAGCGTCGCCCCGTAGAACGACGGTTCCCGAAGGAACACCACGATAGCCGTCGCCGTGAGTCCGGAGACGACGAACAGGGAGACGAGGCGAAGCGGTACCCCACCGACCGTTCGTTCCCGCTCGACGTCGTGGGTCTGGTCGGCGGAGTACAGCCCCAGATAGGCGATTCCGGAAACGAGTACGAGGGTCAAGAGAACCCGCACCGTGGACATTTGCTCGCTGACGAGCCACACGTCCGGCGGGATGATGAACCCGGCACCGAGGATCAACGCTCCGAGGAACTGCTGTGCGACATCGGCGAGTCGAAAGCGATTCAGTTTCGTTCTGACCACGCTCGTTCGAAATCTGACCGACCCCACCAATAGCTGTAGCGATGTTCTCCGGAAGTCCCCCGCCGTTCGTATCGATGCACCCACGCTTCCCCCCACTGTATAATCGGATACGGATTATACCGTCCCGGAAAGCTTTTGTCTTCGTTTTTGGAACCCACATCCGATGATTGCCTCCCCCTCACAGCAGTCCCTTCCGGTCCACGTCCGTCGGTTTCCCGAAACCGGACGTGTCGATATCGTTGCGTCCGTGGGGCCACAGCGATGACCGACGAGTCGGTGGATTCCGCCGAATCCGATCAGGCGGAACGAATAGAACGAACCGAACGAACCGAGCAGTCGGCGGACGTGGTGATAGTCGGTGCTGGTCCGGCCGGTGCCGTCCTCGGCTATCTGCTGGCCAGAAGCGGCGTGGAAACAGTTCTCATCGAACGCCAGCGGACGCTCGACAGGGAATTCCGCGGCTACGGGTTTCGCCCGCCGCTTCCGCGTCTCTTCGCCGAAATGGATCTCCTCGATGCCATCGAGGACCTCCCTCACGAGGTCATCACCCAGGGTACCGTCGTCGCCTATGGCAAATCGTATCCGGTGTTCGATTTCGACGAGCGGTACGTCCTCCTGTTGAAGCAACCGCCGTTGCTTCGCCTCCTCATCGAACGTGCACGGGAGTACGACACCTTCACGTTTCACAGCGGAACGACGTTCGACGGTTTCCTCCGTGAAGACGGTTCAGTCGCGGGGATTTCCGCGACGTCCCGCCCGAGCGGTGAGACGCTCGAAATTCGGAGTCGGCTGGTCGTCGGCGCGGACGGTCGGTTCTCGTCCACCCGGAAGGTCGCCGGAATCGATTCGGGAATGAACGAGACGGGTATCGAGGTTGTGTGGTTTCGACTGCCGTGTGCGGCGGCGGACTTCACGACACACATCCGGGTCGAGGACGAGGGTGTCCTGGTGTACTCCCCGCTGAGCGAGCGTGAATCCCAGTATGGGTTGCTCATCCCGAAAGGCACCTATCCGGCCCTGCGCGACCGCGGTATCGCCGACTTTCGGGAGACGGTTTCGGCCATCGAACCCGCCCTCGACGGCGACATCGACGAACATCTGACCTCGTTCGACGCGTGTTCCCTGCTCTCCATCCGCTCCGGGCTTGCGGAACGATGGACCGACGACGGCTTCCTGCTCATCGGTGACGCCGCACACGTCGCCTCGCCGATCGGTGCCGAAGGGAACAACTTGGCGATTCAGGATGCGCTCGCCGTACATCGTCTGCTCACGCCCGTCCTCCATCGCGGTGACGGTCCGCTCCCGGAACGGCTTCTCCGACGCGTCGAGCAGGTCCGTCGGCCCGCAGTGGAGGAGACGATACGTGCCCAGCAGTCGCGGGGGGGACGGCCTCTCGTCGCTCCTCTCGTCGCGCGACCGTATTCCCGACGCGCTCGAACCGACCCTGCTACGAGGTGGGGCAGCGCTGATGAGCCTGCTGGCGCGGCTTCCGAGTCGTTCCTCGACGGACGAAAACGAGACCTCGGTCGATCGAACGCTCTTCGTCGACTGATCCGTCGGCCCATTTGGTCCTTATCGAACTCGATCGACGGGTGCATCGAGTGCGGGTGCGAATCGTCGCTCGATTTCCGACTGCTCGTAGAGGGTGATGATCGACTCGACGGTCTCCTCCTCGATGCCGACCAGTTCGGCCGTTCGTCCCGGCGAAACCGGTCCGTCGATGGTCAGCGCGAGGACGGAGTCGATGGTGTCGTAGCTGGCACCGAGGTTCTCCTCGTCGGTCCCCCCGGCACCGATTTCCGGACTCGCCTTCCGTTCGACGATCCGGTCGGGGACGCCGACGTGAGCCGATAGCTGACGAACTTGACGCTTGTACAGGTGAAGGATCGGCTGGCAGTCGACGGCCGCGTCGCCGTACTTGTCGAAGTGGCCGGTCAACCATTCGCTCCGATTGCTCGTCCCGACGACGACGCCGCTCATCTCCATCCCGTTCAGGTACTCCACGAGCGTCCGCGTTCGGACCGCCGTTATGTCGCGTTGGAATCGTCCGATCCGGTCGTTCGTCTCCCCGTGGTCGGGAAGCGCGTCCGTTATCGCATCGACTATCGGTCCTATCTCCACGACGTCGTAGTCGATACCGAGGTCGTCGGCGACACGCTCGGCGTCGCTCATCGTCTCGTCGCTGCTCACCTCGCTCGGCATCACGACGCCGTAGACGTTCTCGGTTCCCAGCGCTTCGACGGCGAGATACGCGACCAGCGTGCTGTCGATTCCGCCGGACAGGCCGACGACGGCGGTATCGAGTTCGCGCGTGACGCTCATGCGCTCCTCGTCACGGTTCACGTGTTCCTCGATGAACGACAGGATTCGTTCGTGTTCGGCTTCGAGTTCCGCCTCGGTAAATCGCACGTCGAGCGGTTCGTCGGCGGTTCGTACCGTCTGGTTCGATGCCATACTCGACCGTTCGTTCCCCTCGCTGGAGTTTCTTTTCATTGCGGAAGTACTGAATTATTCTTCCCAAACAGGTTGGAACCATTGGACGTGAGTGGAATGGCGGTTCTCCCCTTGACAACTCCATCACGGATTTTTCTCGTCGGCGACGCGCCAGACGTAGAGGCTCGCGATGCTTCGATACGGTTTCCATACCGTCGCTTCCTCCCGCATTTCCGTGCGGGTTAACTCCCCGAAGAGGCGTTCCATCCCGCGACGAATGCCGAGGTCCTCGACGGGAAACACGTCCTCGCGTCCCAAGCCGAACATGAGGAACGTTTTTGCGGTCCACGCGCCGACGCCGTGGATTTCGGTCATCGTCTCGATTACGGCATCGTCCTCCATCTCCGCGAATCGCTCGCGGGTGAGGTTTCGCTCCTCGAACTCCCGCGCTGCACTTCGAAGATATTCGACCTTCTGTGCGGAAAGCCCCGCTTCCCGAAGCGTCCCCTCGTCCGCGGTGAGGAGGCTCTGCGGCGTCGGCTCGACCGATTCGAACAACCGCTCACGAATCGTCGCGGCGGCGTGCGTCGAGAGCTGTTGATTCACGATGGAGACGACGAGTCGTTCGAACGGGTCGTTCGCCGGGTCGAGCGTGAGTTGGCCGTGTTCGTCCACGTAGGGACCGAGAACCGGGTCGTCTTCGAGCGGAAGCGATGACATTCGGTTCGAACGAACGCATCGCATCCGTTTATCCGTGTGCTATCCGGGGTGAAAGTGTGAGGGCGATAGATTCTTCGGACGATAGAACCGTTCTCATGACGTGACCGAAGTAGTTCTCGTCAGACAGAAACACCACCCAGGAAAAACCGAGAAACTCCGTGCGTGGTGTGACGAACTGGAGGCGCGCGAGGACGAAGTGTTCGAGACGCTCGAAAACGAGGGTGTCCACACCGAATCCCGATTCCTTCGGTCCACTGACGACGGCGATTTCCTGTTCACGTTCATGGAAGCCGAGGACATCGCGGCCTCGAAGAAAGCCGTCGAGGAATCGGAGTTCGATATCGACGACGACCACGCGGTGGTGATGGCGGACGTCATCGTCGAGGGAAGTACGGAACTGCTGGTCCCGCTCGACCACTTTTCGCATCCGGCGCGGCCGTAAAACAGCGGAAATGGTGGGGTGTGTTGTGCGTCCTTGCGGTATAAAACTACCGGATATTCGGTGCGACGTCGTCGCCCAGTCGCTCCACGCAGTCGGCCATCGCCTCGGTACCGATTCCGGGGTGGTACGTTCGGAAGATGAAGTGCACGTCGTCGCCCAGCGCGTCGCGGTACTCGTTCAACTCCGCCGTGACTTGCTCAGGCGTGCCGAAGATGGCCTGTTCTTTCAGTTCTTGTTGTCGTTCTACCGGGAGTTCGTCCACCGACTCGCCGGAGAATATCTCGGCGTACCGTCGCTGGATGTAGAAGTAACCGGGCTTCATCGCCTCCCACGCTTCTTCCTTCGAATCGCCGACGAACCCGTGTTGGAGGACGTACACCTCGAAATCGCCCTCGATTCCTTCCTCCTCCCGAACGTGCTCGATGTCCTCTTTGCGCTTTCGGACGCCCTCGATGGACAGCGAGGAGGGCGCACACCACGCGTCCGCGACGCGTGCCGCACGCCGAACGGCGGGTTTGACGCCGCCGCCGTACATGATGGGAATTTCCGACTCGGGTTTCGGCGTCACGCTCACGTCCGGCGAGACGTCGTGGAACTCGGCGTCGTAGTCGAGTTCCCCGTCCGACCAGGAGGCACGGAGGAGTTCCGTCAGGTCGGTCATGCGTTCGACACGCTCCTCGCGTGGGACGCCGAACGATTCGAACTCGCGGGGGTTCGACCCGATGGCGAGCCCCATCGTCAGTCGTCCATCGGACAGCAGGTCGACCGTCGCGGCGTCCTCCGCGAGGCGAACGCCGTCGTAGAGCGGGGCGAGTGCGATACAGGAACCGAGTTCGACGTTCTCCGTTCGGGCGGCCAGCGCCGCGAGCGAGGGCATGGTGGAGGGGAGATAGCCGTCCTCGGCGAAGTGGTGTTCCGACACCCACATGCTGTCGAGGCCGGAAGCGTCGATCACCTCGCCCAACTCCAGCATCTCGTCGTAAATCTCGGTCATCGAACGGTCGTCGTCCGGGCGTCGCTGGCAGGTGAACAGCCCAGTCCCGAGTTTCATACTCGAAAATCGAACGCCGATACCTTAATCGTTTATAAGGATGGTTGGCGGCGAAGCGCCGCCATCTCCACCCTCAGTATGAGTTTCCGCCACTCCGGAGCGCGTCCGCGACTTTCTCGATGGGATGCGGCGGCCGCGTCTCGCCAGCGCGGTCACCGAGTTGCGTCCGGCAGGATGCGCCGGGCGCGACGACGGTTTCCGCGCCGCTGTCCTCGACTTGGTCGAACAGGATCCGTCCGATGGCCTGCGAGAGGTCGTATTGCTCGGCTCGGTAGCCGAAACTGCCCGCCATGCCACAGCACCCGCTGTCGAGGGGGTCCACCTCGTACCCTGCCCGCCGAAGGACGCCGACCGCGTGGTGGTCCCGATTGAGCGCCTTCTGGTTGCAGTGGCCGTGATAGGAGAGCGATTCGGCCACGCCGCGGAACTCCATGTCCTCGTCCAGTCGCTTGCGGTCGATGAACTCACAGACGCCGTAGGTGTTCGCCGCGACGTCCTCGACGGCGCGGTTCGAGACGAGGTCCCGATACTCGTCCTGGAACATCACCGCGTCGGAAGGTTCCACGAAGACGACCGACCAGCCGTCGTCGACCCGGGATTCGAGCGCCGCGACGTTCGCTTCCGCGTTCTCGCGCGCCGTGTCGAGGAAGCCTTCCGAGTAGGCCGCCCGTCCGCTCGGCGCGAGGTCGGTCGGCACTTGGACGTGAACGCCGGCGGCTTCGAGGACTCGGACGGCGGCCTTGCCGGGTGCCGGATAGCTGTAGTTCGTGAACGTGTCCGGGACGAACAGCACCCGCTCGGTGGCGATGTCGGGCGGCACGCGACTCCCGCGCGATTCGAACCAGTCCACGAACGTCTCACGACTGAACGTCGGCAGGTCGCGCTCGGGGGCGATACCGAGGGTCCTCTCGGCGATCGCGTCCGCTCCCGGAAGCCGCGTCGCCCAGTTCGACAGCGGGGCGAGCGCGCTCCCGAGCGCCGAAATCCTGTGCACGTTCGCGAAGAACGTTTCGCGTCGGTCCGCACCGCGTTTCTCGTGGTCGGCGTGTTTCACCTCGGCCTTCAGTTTCGCCAAATCGACGCCGGTGGGGCAGTCGTGAGCACAGCCCTTACAACCCAGACAGAGGTCCAGCACCTCCTCCTGAAACCGGTCGGTGAACAGTTCCTCGGTCGGAATCTCGCCGCTGATGGCGGCCCGAAGGAGGTTCGCCCGCCCCCGCGTCGTCGTCATCTCGTCCTTCATGCCGCGGTAGGACGGACACATCGTCTCGCTTCCGGTCTGGCGGCAGGTGCCACAGCCGTTGCAGAGTTCGACGAGGTGCGAAAAGCCGCCTTCCTCCGAAAAATCCTGCACCGTCGTCGGCTCCAGTGAGGAGTATTCCGGCCCGTAACGGAGGTTTTCTCGCATGTCGGCTTCGTCCTCGTCCCGAAACACGACCGTTCCGGGGTTCATCCGCCAGTCGGGGTCGAACGCCGTCTTGAGGTCCTGAAACGCCGTCCACAGTTGCTCGCCGTACATCTTCGGGTTGAACTCCGTTCTGGCGAGTCCGTCGCCGTGTTCGCCCGAAAACGCCCCGTGGTGGTCGAGGACGAGCGAGGTCACGTCGTCCGCGATGGAGTGCATCGTCTCGATGCCCTCGGCGTCTTTGAGGTTCAGAATCGGTCGAATGTGAAGCGTGCCGCTTCCCGCGTGGGCGAAGTAGGCCGCCGTGGTATCGTGATCTTCGAGCACGTCCATGAACTCGCGGACGTACTCCGCGAGTTCCTCCGGCGGCACCGACGCGTCCTCGATGAACGGATACGGTTTCGGATCGCCCTCCATGCTCATCAGCAGCGGAATCGCGGCCTTTCGGAGCTTCCAGAGGTCCGCCTGCTCGTCGGCCGTGTAGGCTTCGAGCACGTCGAACGCCTCGCCCGCGTGGACGAAGTTGGCGTTCGTCTCCGCGATGGCGTCCTCGAAGTCGTCCCGGAGTTCGTCGTCGAACTCCAACATCAGGGCGGCTTCCGCCCGTTCCGGAATCGGAGCGGCGTACTCCGCGAACTCCGTCGAGTCCCGGGCGAGTCGGAACACCTCGTCGTCCATCAATTCGACGGCGCTCACATCGAATTCGAGGGCTTCCGGAACCGCCTCCATCGCCGACACGAGGTCGTCGAAACAGTAGAGCGCGAGTGCGGTTTCGTCGGGGCGCGACACCAATTCCAGCGTCGCGCGCACCACGATACCGAGCGTCCCCTCCGCGCCGACGAACAGTTTCGAGAGGTTGATGTATCGGTTTCCGTCCCGCTCGGAAATCACCTTGTGGAGGTTGTAGCCGCTGACCGAGCGCTTGAGCGTCGGATAGCGCTCCTCGATAGCGTCCTCGTTGTCCTCGACGAGTCCCCGGACGGTTCGGTACAGTTCGGCCTCCCTGTCGTCACGTTCCACGATTTCGTCCCACTCCTCGCCGTCGAGTTCGACGTCGCGGGTGTGAATCAGCGACCCGTCGGCGAGGACGACGTCCAACTCGGCGGTGTACGCGTCGGTGATGCCGTAGCGAACCGAGTGCGCACCGGTGGAGTTGTTGCCGATGCCGCCGCCGACCGTGGCCCGGTTGGAGGACGCCGGATCGGGCGCGAATTTGAGCCCCCACTCCGCGAGGTAATCGTCCAAGTCGTCCTGCACGACGCCGGGTTCGACCACCGCTCGGCGCTCGTCGGGTGCGACGTCCAGAATGGAATCCATGTGGCGCGAGAAGTCGAGGACGACACACCCTTTTCCGACGGTCTGCCCCGCGAGCGACGAACCGGCACCGCGCGGGAGGACGGGCATGTCGTGGTCAGCCGCGATGCGCGCCGCTGCTTGTACGTCCTCGACATCGGTCGGGTAGACGACCCCCGCGGGCTGGGATTGGTATATGCTGCCGTCCGTCGCGTACAGGATGCGCGTGTACTGGTCGAAGCGGACGTCACCATCGACTACGGCACGCAGTTCGTTCGCGAGGGAGGGATGCGTGTCCGAGACTTCGTGACCGAGCGAGGCGCGGTACGTTTCGAGGTCGGGATTGTCGTCCCGTGTTGCCATGCGAGAGATAACCAGACACATGGGCATAAATACGGGGTTGAATAAACTTGATCCTGCTAGATATAAACAAACGTGTCTCGTACTCGATGAATCTGGAATCGTGCCCGACAGGTCTCAAAACGGACGTTTTAAGCTATCCTTTCGTTCGGAAGGCGTCCGTATTTCGACGTGTCCTACCCCGAGACGTGACGGGTGGGGAACTATCTATAAAGTTTGGCGAGAGCCATATTATGTCATTCGAACAACTGGTCCTCGATAGGAGAATAGTCGAGAGGGGGATCACGAAATCGGAAGAAGGCGTCGGGGTAGGTTGCGATTGGCCATTACTCTTTTGTCTATTGCATGATTCTGTAGGGCTAGGGAGAACCATGCACGACCTGACTGGTTTCCAGCGAGACCTTCTGTACGTCATCGCTGGTTTGGACGAACCCCACGGCCTCGCCATCAAAGAAGAACTCGAAGCGTACTACGAGAAGGAGATTCATCACGGCCGACTGTATCCGAATCTCGATTCGCTCGTCGATAAAGGGTTGGTGGAGAAGGGACAGCGAGACCGTCGGACGAACTACTACACGCTCACCCGCCGAGGAGCGCGGGAAATCGAAGCGCGACGCGAATGGGAAGAGCGCTACGTCGGCGCCGACCTCAGTCAAACGCAGACCGCTTAAGGAGAGAGTGCGGTACCGAGGACCGCCGCGTTCAACGCTCTGATCTGAGCGAACACCGAGCTTGACTCATTTACTTTGTAGCCTTCACCTGACGGAGTGAGAACGCCGAGGTCCGCGAGTGGTTCGACGTGCATCCACACTGATTTTCGGGACAGACCGACGAGTTGGTGAAGGTCGTCCTGCGTGAACACCTCGTCCTGATCCATCGCGAGTAGTGCGTCCAACAGCAGTCGTACCTCCTTCGGCCGTGTCAGGTCACGAAAGCCGTCCGACGCGCCGCGTTCGTCCGCCGCACCGCGCAACTGCGCGACTGTGTTGGCGATGACGCTTTCCGAGTTCGGGCGGTACGTTCCGTCGTCTTCGCGGAATACATGGAGTTCCACGAGGTCGTCCAGGCTTCGGTCGACGCTGTCGGCTCCTTGGTCGAGTTCGTGCGCGAGTTCCTCTAGCTCCCACTCGCCGCCGGTCGCGGCGGCGAGACGAACCAGCTCTCTGGTCGCGGGGTCGCGGGTCAGAAAGAGCCAGCCGGACGGGTAAGCCGCCCGTGCCGCCTGAATTCCTTCTTCGTCCGCAAGCCCCAACATGTCGTCTCGATTGTGGGTCGTGCGGAGGGTCCAATCTCGGGAGTCTACATGGAGCGCCATTAGATTGCATTGTCCCGCCGATGGTATATAATGGTTGTACTCCGAAAGTGACTAGTTTTCCGGATTCGACTCACACGAAACGCTCCACGAGACGGGAGATTCCGCGGACAATCGTCGATAGATAGACTTCAACCCCTCAGAACGGGTGTCCGGAAGGATGTGTAGTTCGACGGAACCGTAGCGCACGACGACGCGAAAAGTCGTGTCGTGTTCGCGGTCGCGGACGAGATACATCGGGACGGGAAGGTCGAACCAGTCGCCGTAGGTGTAGGAATCCCCGTCCAGTACCCGCTCGACGAGCGCCACGAGGTCGTTCTCGGATGGGTCGGAGTCGGGCGAGAGTCGAAACAGCGTCTCCCCTTCGTAGCAAACGCCACCCCGTCGCGGATACGTTCGGCGCGGACGGTAGGGAATCGAGAACGGTGGGTCGCTGTCGGACATGGACTATCAGCGAATTACACCGTCATCGGTTAAATAGTTGAGCGGCGGGTACGGATAAAAATCGCACTCCCGGAGACGCAGAGGACGGCGACGACGTGTCCGACCAGTGCGAGCACCAGCAGGTCGTAGCCCCAGACGAAGGGGACCAGGACGAGTTGCAACACGGCGAAGGCGATGACGACCGCATCGACACGCCGGAGGTCCTGGCGCGTTTCCGACTCGCTCGGATACTTCACGGAGACCCAGAAGCCGATGACGCTCGCCCACCACGCGGTGCCGATACGGTAGCACACGTCCCAGAGGACGAGCAGGGTGAGGAACACGGCCGGAATCGGGGGCGACGTCCCGAGCAGGGATTCGAGCAGCGGCGCTCCAGTCCGAGGCGTGTACACCAGCAGGTAGGTGACCAATGCCACGTAGGCGAGGACGCCGAGAACCACCTCGATACTCGATCCGAACAACAGTTTTCGGTACGCCATCGGAATCGTCAGATCCCGCACTCGTCGTCCGATGAGGAGCATCAGCGCGCTTCCGGCGGTGGCGACGACGATCGCCGCGGTACCCGCCGGAACGGCGTGCCAGAGGTCGTATCGCCACGCGAGCAACAGCATGAGTCCCTCGAAGAGGACGAACTGAATCGTCAGTGCGAGCCAATCGGGGAACGTGACGCCCGGAATCCCGTCCACGATGCTCTCGTAGGCCCATCGATACTCCGGCGTATTCATCCGGTTTGCCCTGCTCATGCGATTGCGCGCCGCACGGCGTCGTCGAAGGGTGTCAGTTCGATGGGAACGAGCGAGCGGATTCGGTCGTCTTCCACGACGGTGCGCGTCTTCAGTCCGAGGATGAGCGGATGCGCGACGTCTTTGGGGACGTCGGTGACCAGATCGACCCAGTAAGCCGAGAGTTGCGGCGTGAGGACGGGAACCGGGACCATCGTCGCGCGTTTGTCGAGCAGTTCGCCCGTCCGAATTACCATCTCGCCGTAGGTCAGTACGTCCGGACCGCCGATTTCGTACGTTTCACCGGCCGTCTCCGGCGTGTCGAGGACCCCGACGAGATAACCGACGACGTCCTCGATGGCGATGGGTTGGCAGTTCGTCCGGACCCATCGTGGCGTTATCATGAGCGGCAGGCGCTCGGCCAACTGTTGGACCATCCGGAAACTGGCGCTGTCGCCGCCGATGACGATGGCCGCCCGCAGGACAGTGAGGTCGTACGCCCCGGTGCCGAGGATGTACTCCACTTCCCGGCGCGATTTGAGGTGATCCGAGAGCGTGACCCGTTCTCCGCCGAGTCCGGAGAGATACACCACACGGGAGAGTTCCGCCCCCCGAGCGGCCGAAACGAAGTTCCGCGCCGCGACTCGGTCGTGTGCCATGAAGTCCTCGCTCTCGCCCATCGAGTGGACGAGGTAGTACGCGGCGTCCACTCCGTCGAAGACGCCGCGAAGGCTCTCGCGGTCGTTCAAGTCCGCTTCCACCACTGACACGCCTTCCGGCGGGTCGTACGTCGAAGCGTTCCGAGTCATCGCCACGACTTCGTGACCCCGTTCGATCAGTTCGGGGACGAGGTTGCGGCCGACGAACCCGGTTGCTCCGGCGACGAGTACCCTCATTACTCGAAACTCGGGCGCTACGGTTCAAAAGCTGTCGGGGCAACCTGAAGGGTTATGGCTCGCAACCGCCTCCTCTGTCACATGGATTGGCCCTTCCTCCTCGCCCTCGCCCTCCTGCTCGGTGGCGTTCTCGGAAGCGTCGCCCCCCTCGTGCCGGGTGTTCCCCTCTCGCTCGCGGGAATCTACGTCTACTGGTGGGGGACGAACTTCCACAGTCCCGGCCTCGCCTTCGTCACCATCGCAACGGTCGTCGGTATCGCGGCGTTCGTCGCCGACTACGCAGGAAGCGCGATTTCCGCACGCGCTGGCGGTGGATCGATGGTGTCAGCCGCCGTCGCGGCCGTCGTCGGAATCGTCGCCCTGTTCGTCACGGGACCCGTGGGAATGCTGGTCGCCGTCGCGCTCGCCACCTTCGTCGTCGAACTCACGCGGACGAACGACCTCCGACACGGTGCACGAACCGCTGGCTTCGCCGTCCTCGGCATGCTCGCGTCGGCGGTCGTTCAACTGCTCGTGACCGGTTCGCTGCTCGTCGGCTTCCTCGCCGTCGTGTTGTTCTGAACGGCCGCCTTCCGCCGCTTTTCGCCCATTTTCATTCTACCAACATGAATAATATTGTGAATTTGGAGCTCTTCGGGTCAGGCTTTCCCGTCTACGCCCGGCATCATCACGACCGGTCCAGTTACTGAACTACCGTATTGAATAATTTTAAATCAGTTGCCTGATTTGTAGATGACGACAGCCATAGGCGCCTTTCCATGCAAGCTATCGAAATCACCTACATACTACTCAGCATCGTTCTCGCGGCGACCGGCCTCACGATGGTCGGTTTGGCGATGCGTGCCTACCTTCAGACCTCCCGACGGTCGATGCTCGCCCTCTCTATCGGGTTCTCGATTCTCGTCGCGGCCGCAATCGCCACCACGTTCAGCGCGTTTCTCACGGATTTTCACAACACCAGACTGCTTTTGACGGTGAACTACGGCGTCTCGACGGTCGGCTATCTGTTCGTCATCTACAGCGTGACCGGCGCGGACTGAAGTGACTCGAATTTCCCCGACCGGACCCTATTTTTCCCTCCTTCGCGTTCGAATTCCCATGAGCCAACTCGCGGACGCAGTTCGTGCAGGTGATCGCACCGTCGGATCGTGGATTTCCATCGGCCACCCGGCAGTCGCCGAGATGAGCGCCGAACTCGGCTTCGATTTCGTCGTCATCGACGCGGAACACACGGCGATGTCGCTGGAGACGGTCGAATCGCTCGCCCGTGCAGTGGATGCGGCGAGCGGCGACACCGAACCGCTCGTCCGCGTGGCCGACGACGACCCCGCCCGACTCAAGCGCGTCCTCGACACCGGCGTTTCCGGTGTTATCGTCCCGATGGTCGAGACGGCCGACCAGGCCCGAACCATCGCGGATGCGACGCGTTACCCGCCGGACGGGATCCGCGGAGTCGCCGGAGCGCGGGCGTCGCGGTACGGACTCAGCTTGAGAAAATACTTCGAACGGGCGAACGACGAGCGTCTCGTCGTCGTCCAAATCGAATCCTCGACCGGCGTCGAAAACGCGGCCGACATCGCCGCGGTCGCAGGTATCGATGCGCTGTTCGTCGGCCCGGCGGACCTCTCCGCGTCGCTCGGTCGGTTCGGCGACACCGACTCGCTCGACACCGAGATTTCCGCTGTCTTGGCCGCAGGTCACGAGGCGGACGTCCCCGTCGGCACCATCGCGCTCGAGTCCGAAGACGTGGAGCGTTGGGCCGACGCCGGATTCGACTTTCAGGTCGTCGGCATCGACGCCGACTACTTGCTCTCGGGTGCGACGAACGCCAAGGAACGCTACGAGGACGCGATCCGATGACGGCCGAGATGACGCTCGTCTGTCATCAGTGTGGCAACGAGGTGAACGCGGAAACGCGCGCACGTTGTTCGTGCGGCGAACCGCTCTGGCCGAAGACCGATGCATCGGATTTTTCGTGGCCGACGGTCTCGGACCCCTCCATCTGGCGGTATTCGGCGTTGCTCCCGGTCGGGCATCCGTCGGCGACTCCCGGTATCTGTTCGGCGGTCGGCGGAACGCCCCTCCTTCAAACGCCGCGGTTGGACGAGTACGCCGGGTGTTCACTGTGGATCAAGGACGAGAGCGCCAATCCGACGGGCAGTTTCAAGGACCGGGGGAGTGCGGTCGGCGTCGCCCGCGCGCTCGAAACTGGCGACGAGTGGGTCGGAACCGTCTCGCACGGCAACATGGCGATGAGCATGGCCGCGACCGCCGCGGGCGCTGGCCTGAACTGCCTCGTCTTGGTCCCCGACGACATCCCGACGGAACGACTCGCCCACATCGCCCAGTTCGGTCCGACGCTCGTGCAGGTCGAAGGTGACTACGGGCGACTGTACGACGTGAGTCTCGAATTTTCGGATATTCGGTTCGTGAACTCCGACGCGCCGCTTCGGGTCGCGGGCCAGAAGACGACGGCGCTCGAAATCTGTGAGTCGTTCGCCGCACGAGGAACCGGTTCGACCGTACCGGATGCCATCGTCGCGCCGGTCAGCAGCGGCGGGCACGCCAGCGCCATCTGGAACGCCCTCCGTGAACTCCGGAGCGCGGGGTTGCTGGATTCCGCGTCGCTTCCGCGACTCTACTTCGTGCAGGCCGCCGCTTGCGACCCGATTGCGAGGGCGTATCGGGAGGGAGCGAACGAGGTCGAACCCGTCGAGGGTGGCGAAACCGTGGCGTACTCCATCGCCAACGCGTCTCCTCCGAGCGGCAACCGAGTCCTCGCGGCGGTTCGTGATACGGGCGGTGCCGTGCTCTCAGTCGAGGACGATGCGATTCTCGATGCGAAACGTCACCTTGCCAGTCGTGCGGGGTTGTGCGTCGAACCCGCCTCCGCGACGACGCTCGCGGGAATCCGTCGGCTTTCCTCGGCGGGCGAAATCGCTCACGACGAGTCGATCGTCGCCATCGCGACCGGCACCGGGTTTCGTGAACGCTCGTCCATGACCGACCGCCCCGAATCGGTCCGGATCGACGACTTGCCGTCGCGCGTGGAGTCCTTGGTGTCCGGATAGCACTTCGCCAGTATCGTCTCGCTCTCGATGGTCGCGCCGTTCACCATCACGTCCACGCTCGTGAACACGATGCCGTTTCCGTACGGTTCGACCGTTTTCCCCGTCATCGGTCCGACGAGCGCCTTCCCTCGGTGGCCCGTGACGGTGTCCTCGTAGTAGATGACGAGGTCGTACTGCACGTCCTTCGGTTCGACCCTGACGGTCACGTTCCGGCAGGTGTAGTCGATGTCGGCGGTCACGTCGACCGTCTGGAGCGCCGTAGCGTCCGCTGTCGGTGTTTCGTCCCCTGTCGCCGGTTTACCGGTCGCGACCGTTTCCCCACCCAAACCGATCCCGGTGACCACGACGACGACGATCGCGGTCGTCACCAGTTTCCGTCCCATTCTCCCGAGATGCATACCGTCGGCACGCCATCGATTCGGTTAGGCGTTGTTGCCGACCCCGCTGGTCGTGTTTTCCGCTACTCGTCGCGTTCTCCGCTATTTGTCGCGTTCTTCCCTATTCGCCGCCGTCCTTGTAGACGATCTCCTCGATTTCGCGCCGCTCGCCGTCCTCGTACCGATACACTGTCCCCGCCTCCTCGTCCCTCGTGGTTCGGTGCGTGCCGTCGCAGAATGGGTAGTCCGACGAGAGACCGCACATGCAGATGGCGATGTTCCCCTTCTCGTCGTCGAAATCGTCTTCATCAACTTTCAGCGGACCGGTCGCATCGTGTCGCACTTCGCGGGCCATGGTTCGACTTGTGCCCGACCGTACTTCAGTCCCGTCGCCGACTTCCGGGCTACTCCTCGTCCCGTTCGTCCAGCACGGTTTCCTGAATCCGGATTCCTTTCGACGCCAGATGGCGCAACTGCTGACGGGCGAACTCCTCCTCGCGGGTGCCGCGCGTCGCCAGCACGTACATCCGGGCGCGTCCGGCGGGGCGCATGGTCCGTCCGGCGCGCTGTGCACCTTGCCGCCGTGACCCGCCGAGACCGGACGCGACGATGGCGATTTCGGCGTCCGGGAGGTCGATACCCTCGTCGCCGACGCGGGAGATAACGAGGGTGTCTTCACGCCCGTCGCGGAACGCCTGCAAGTGACGTTCGCGTTCCGGGTGGCGCATCTGTCCGCTCAGGAACGGCACGTCGAGGGCCTCCGCGATCCGGTCGCCCTGTTCGAGGTACTCCACGAACACCAGCGCCTTCGAGGTGGGATGTTCGGCGAGGAGGAACCGGATCTCGTCCAATTTTGCGGGATTCGTCGCCGCGATCTGGCGCTTACCGCGCCCGTCGGCGTTTGCGTACTCGCCCTGATAGGTCTCCTCGTCCCAGCCGACGTACCGTATCTCGACTTCCGGCTCCGCGACGAACCCGGCCTCGAACAGCGCGTCCCAATCGGTTCCGATTGGGGGGCCGATGAGCGTGAAGATGTCCTTTTCTTTGTCATCTTCCCTGACAGGAGTAGCGGACAGTCCCAAGCGGTGCTTCGATTGGAGGTTCGCGCTCCGGCGGAAGACTCTGGATGGAATATGCTGACATTCGTCGTACACGATGAGTCCCCAACGTCGCTGGTCGAACAACTGTCGATGGCGGTCCATCCCGGCGGTTTGGTAGGTCGCAATCGTCACCGGCCGGACGTTCTTCTCGCCGCCGTGGTACTCGCCGACCTGCTCTCGCGTGAGGGTGGTGTGGGCCAGTAGTTCGTCGCGCCACTGCCCGGCGAGTTCGCGGCCGGGAACCAGAATCAGCGTCTCGCCGGAGACGGCTTCGAGGACGCCCATCGCGGCCACCGTTTTCCCGCTGCCGGGCGGGCCGACGAGGACGCCGGATTTCAGGTCGATGAACTCCTCGACCCACTCGCGCTGGTAGTCGCGCAGGGAGAGCGCGCACTCGACGGGCAGTTCGTCGCCCGTCTCCAACTCGCGTTCGTCCTGAACGGGATACCCCGCCTCGTACAGGATTCGCTTGACTTCCGCGACCTTGTCCTCGGCCACCCAGCTCTCGTCGTCGGCGATGGGAGCCCGGAGGTGGTTATCGTTCAACTTCTGCCGGGCGACGTTCCCCATCAGGTCGTCGCTTGCGGCCTGCAGGACGACGTAGCCGTCCTCGTGGGTGTAGAGGCGGAACTGCTTCGCTCGTTTCCACTGCCCCTCGATGAACGACTCCAAATCCGGCGACGGTTCGGGGAGCACCTGCCGGACGGTTCGCATCAGGTTATCGAGCGAGTCGTAGGGTGCGGACCAGATGTCCTCCTGTCGAACCTGATAGCTGTAGCTCCCGGCCCGCGTCGTGTCGGTGAGGTGGGCGAACTGCGAAAGCTGTGCTCGCGTGAACTGTTCGGGCTGGTCGGCGACGATCTCGCGGCGCTTCGGGAACACCACGATTCGCTCGCGGTCGGCCAGTCGCTCCCACTCCGTCGGGAACCAGACCACCGGGTCGTTCTCCACGTCGAGGCGCGTCACGTCGCGCTCGTCCCGCAGTCGTTCGAGTGCGCGGTTGGCGTCCTCGTGCGAACGGTCGAGGACGCGGGCGACTTCGTCGGCGGTGAGCACCGGCCGCCCGATTTCCTCGATGGCGTCGTAAAAGTCCGAAATCTCGTACTCGTGCTCGTCGTCGGTCACTGCCCTTCGTTTGGATGCCCCCTCGAATACCCGTTACGACTCGGTGCGGTCGGCGTCGGTTTCGCTCCAGTTTCGCTCGTAGGCACCCTCTTTCCGGAGTTTCCCGCTCCGTTCGAGCACGCTCGGGGTGCGACAGACGCCGCGAGCACCGGCCGCCTGCGGAACGGTGCAGTTGTTGCAGTTCTCGCAGGCGACGGCCGCCTTCTTCCCTTCCAAAATCCGCGCCGGAAGCCGTGGCTCGGCGTAGAACGGCCTCCCCATTCCTACCGCATCACAGGACCCGTCCGCGAGCAGTCGGTCGATCTGCGGTCGATTTCGAATCCCGCCCTCGGCCAGCACGGGGATCGAAACCCGCTCCGCCACGCGGCGAGTGAACGGCCGATTCCACGCCGGGTCGAAGTCGTATTTCAGCGATTGGAGCCAGTTGAGCAGGGCGACGACGGCGGCGCGTGGCTTGCTCCCGAACGCCTCCTCGTACCCCTCTCGGAACCGCTCGTCGCGCCACGCGCGGGCCGGAAACGCCCCGCGGATGATGCTCGCGTCCCAGAACACTGAGGCCTGTACCGGCACGACAGCGTCGAAACCGGCCGCCTCCAATCGGTCGCAGATTCGAATCCCGTCGGCGAGCGAGAGATGTCGCCGGACGAAGACGGGAGCGGTCGTTTCGGCCGGTACTTTCGTCATGATCGGCACGTCGGGACCGACGCGTTCCCGAATCTCGTCGTACACGACTTCGAGGAATCTCGTTCGGGCGGCCAGCGACCCGCCGAACTCGTCGTCGCGCCGGTTGTAGAACGGCGAGAGGAACTGCTGGACGATGCCCATGTTCGCCCCGGCGATGTGAATCCCGTCGTAGCCCGCGTCAACCGCGCACGCCGCCGACCGGCCGAAATCAGCCGCGAGGTCGTACACCTCTCCCGTCGAAAGGACGTGTGGGTCGTAGTCCAGAAAGCTCAGTGTATCGAGCAGTCGAAGAACGGCTGGCGGTCGGGAAACCGCCAGTTGCCGTAAATCGGGATGTTTCCGGCGATAGCCCGCGTGCCACGTCTCCATGCTCCGCAAGCCGCCGTGTTCCAGTTGGATGAAAATTCGGCTTCCGGTCCCGTGGCCGTGAATCGCGTCCGTGAGTCGGGAGAGACGGGAAACGAACCCCGAGTCGTGCACCCGCGTCATCCCCGGCGCGGCACAGCCCCCCGTCCCGCGGACGATGGTCGCCCCTTGACAGATCAGTCCCACGCCGGACTCAGCGGCGGGTTCGAGTTCCCGAATCAGGACGTCCACCGCGTCCTCGCCGTTGCCAGCACATTCGAGCAACGGGGCGCGATAGAGCCGATTCGGCAGTTCGATACCCCCGATTTCCAGCGGGTCTTCGAGTTGCGGCACGTTGACGGTGAATTCGTCCGATTCGCTCGTAAAGGTTTGCGCGAAAACAACGGCCTCGTGGGGAGTGGTCGATTTTTCGATTCGGAGGACTGTCGCTGCTGGGTGGCTGTGCTCCTAACAGATAACGTCCGAAAGTCGAAATCACCACACCTGAAGCTACTCCCGTTCGAAAATTCGAAATGGAAAAGACCGCACGCGACCGCCTTATCGTTCGCTCTGTTGCTTCTTCTTCGCCTTTTCGTTCTCGGCAACGCCGAGGAAGGCGAATGCCGCGCCCAGCATGGCGGCGTTCTTCAAGAAGTGGTTCTGTTCGTTCCCCCGTTCCTGTCCCTCCTGATTCCAGAAGTCGTGGGTGAACGGCGTGACGCCGACCAAGAAGCTGATGGCGGCGCTGGCGGCGAGTCCAGGAAGCTTCCACAGACTGATTCCGACGCCGCCGACGACGAGGAGCCAGTGGGACGCCACCACGGACAACTCGGGCATCGGGATGCCTTTCGCTTCCGCGTAGCCCGCCTGTGCTTCGATGTTTCGAAATCCGGAAATCCCCATGTACGTCAGCAGGCCGCCGAAGATCACTCTGGCGAGCCTGAATCCGGTTGATTTTGCTACCGTGTCGCTGCTTTCTGCCATGGCTGACTACACGTCCAATCGCCACTTATAGCTGATTCCCAAAATGTTCGGTATCGCTCACGTCGGGTCCTGACATCGGTGTTACCGCCCCGGATGCTACCGATTATTGCTTTTATTTGTTCCCTTTCATTTCCACTTGATCGAGCACCCACGCGACGGCAGGAACTCCAAGTCAACGTCCTCGCCCGCGAGCACGCTGTCGATGGCGTCGCGGATGTAGAACTCGGTGGCTTCGGCGTCGGGATTCAACGCGTCGTCGAGTCGGCCGTGGTAGGCCAGCGTGAACGTGTCGCCCTCGTTACGGAGCAGGAACGGGTCGGGCGTGCAGACCGCGCCGTAGGACTCCGCGACTTCCTGTGTCTCGTCGTGGAGGTAGGCGTCGTAGGCGATGGTTCCGTTCTGAACCATCTCCTGCATGTTGTCGAAGGAGTCCTCCGGGTACTCCTCGGCGTCGTTCGCGTTGACGCCGACGACGGCCACGTCGTCGTACTCCTCCGCGAGGTCGTTCAGCAGGTCGAACTTCGCCTTCGCGTAGGGACAGTGGTTGCAGGTGAACACGAGCAACACGGCGTTGTTGTCGGAGAAGTCCGACAGCGTGTGAAAGACTCCGTCAGTGCCGCGCAGTTCGAAGTTCGGCACCGGATCGTCGCGTCCGATTTTCTCCTCGGATTCCTTCAGTACCATATCTACTCGTTTTCACCGAACCCTCAAAACAGGTTCGCCCACATCAGGTGGTTTTCGTCGGTGAAAACAGCGGAAACGGTGGTCTCGTGGAATCGCCCCGTCTCCCTTCCGCTCTCAGAGCGACAGGTACGGAATCGTCGCCAACTCGTCCGCCGAGTAGGCGAGGGCGTCGGACTGACTCACGCCGTCGGGCGTCACGAGGTCGATGACGTTCGGGTTCATCGAGTCGTCGCGCCCGCCGCCGAAGGTGTAGCCGCCAGCAGTCGCGTTGACGGGTCGAATCCGGCCCGGACTGTAGCCGTCCTGTCCGAGCAGCAGCGGCACGAGTCGCATGCCCGTCAGGTCGCCGAACACCGATTTCGGCAGTTCGAGTTTCACCGCATCGACCGACCCGTACCCCGTTATCGTCACGTCCTGCGTGAGTTCGCCTCCGTCGGCACCTTCGACGCGGGCCGGAACGAATCCTTCCGCGACGACGCGGTAGTGGTACGGCGCTTCGAACGTCGCGTTGACGCCCTCGCGTGCGGCCGTCGTCCCGTCCGCGTCCGACTCGTCGGGGTCACGGAGGTACACCTGAATCGTCTGGAGCGACAGTTTGTTGCCGCCCCACGGGTTCGTCAACTCGCCCGCGAGGGAGAGCAGGAACTGATAGCTGTCGTCGGTCTCGTAGACGCCGAACCCCTTGATGTCGAACGCGCCGTCCACGAACTCGCCGGAGGTCGGATAGGTGTACGAACCCGGTCCGTCGTCGTCGCCTTCGGGGTCGTCCCACGTCGCAACCTCGTCACCCACATCGACGTATGCGACCGTCTTCCGTCGCACCACCGTGCCCAACTCGTCCAACGAGTCGGTGTCCGTTGCGGCCGCCACGGTGATGCCGCTCTCCCCGTCGCCGACTTCGACTTCGACGCTGAACTCGCCGCCCTCGCGGACGACGGTATCGGTCGGCGTCTTCACGACGACCGTCGCGCCGTCGGTTTCCCCGGAAATCGTCACGGTTCGATCCGTGACCGGCGAGGACGGGAACTCGACCGAGAGGTTCGGTCCGTCCGGGACCTCGCCGTCGGCGTATCGCCCTGCCACGAACTTCGGCGTCTCGACCGGCCGTCCGGCCTCGACGCCGTAGGCGAGGCGGACGAACTGCGCCATGCTCCACGAGAGCGGGGTCGCCGACCCGGTTCCTTCACCGAACTCCCACCCGTAGTCGGTCGGGTCGGGTCGGTCCCACACTTGCTCGGGAATCATCCCGCCCGAGTTGGCGAACTTCGCCATCGTACCGAGCAGGGATTTCGGGTCGTACCGGCGCTCGCACCCCGTGAGAAGTTCGTACTCGCCACGCTCGCCGGTGAAGATGGGCCAGAGTCGGCCCTGTCCTTCGTTGTCGAGCGTCCACGGACCGCCCTCGCGGTAGTCGTCGTTCGGGTCCTCCCCCTGTTCGCCGTAGCCGTCGTCGTTGTAGCGGTAGAACGCCGGACCGTACGGCGTCTCGACTTTGATGGTGTCGTCCACGACGGCCAACGAGTTCCGAACGACCGGGTCGTCCCACGGCTTGACGCCGAGACGGACGAGTTCGAGGAATCCCGCGTCGATGACGTTCCGCTCGTCCAGCGTCGGCCCGCCGTTGTTGATGGCCCGTGGTGCCCCGTCGTCGGGATCAGTATCGTCGTTGATGCGGAAGTAGTAGGGCGTGTTCGTGTGTTTCTCGGTCCCCTCCGTCGTCGCCATCCACTCCTCGGTCTTCGCTTGCCAATCGTCGGCCAGCGCGAGGTAGACGAGCGCGTCGGCGTCCTCCCCTTCCGTGTCGGCAAGCGCGGCGGAGCAGGCGAGCCCGGCGATTTCGGCCGCCGTCGTGCTCGGCGAGTAGCCCGACTCCTCCTCCCATCGTTCCTGGCCGGTCGCCGGACCGTGCCCGACGACGTACTCCGTCGAGCGGCGAACGTTCCCGTAATCGTAGCTCACGTCGTCGAACCCGATGCCGTGGCGCTCGTGCAGTTGGTACGCCATGATCTGCGGGAACGAGATGTTGTCCATCTGTTCGCCGCCCCAGCGCGTTCGCCCGTCGAGGAACGTGTTTTGGGGCAGGAATCCCTCCTCGTCCTGCTGATACTCGTACAGGTATTCGACGGCAGCAATCGCGCTCTCCTCGTCTCCCATCGCCGACATCGCCGTGAACGCCTGATACAGGTCGCGCGACCAGACGAAGTTGTAGCCGTAATCCGACGGTTCGTTCGCCACCACGGCGTCGCCCCACGGGACGCTCGGACTGGCGACCCCCGCACCGCGGAACCGCTTCGACTCGGCCGCTTTCAGTGCCATCGCGCTGGCGTTGAACTGCCGTCGTAGGTCCGAATCACTTCGCACGCTCTTCGGTACGTCGACGCCCTGCAGATAGCTCCGCCACGATTTCGCGTAGCGCGCTCGTACCTTCGAAAACGGCGAGGAGAGCGCCGATTTCGCCTCCGCGTACGCACTCCTTTCGTCCGCGTTTTCGGCGAAGCCGAGCGCGACGGTGGCCTTCAGGTGTTCCGTTTTCGTTCCGAGACGCCCGACGAGGGCGATGTTCCCGGTCGCCTCGTCGTATCTCGTGTCCGCCGATCCGTCCGTCAGTAGCGGCGAGATGCTGTCGCCGCCGATCACGTCGACCGTCGTCCACTCGAATCCGGCATCCGCGACGAGCGCCCCGGCGACGTTGTACGGGTCGCCGTTCTCGTCCAGAATGACGGCATCGCCGTCGTTTTCGGCCGTGTCGTGTCCCGCCAAGTACTTCGAACTCCCATCGGATTTCGCGTGACCCATGTCGCTCATTCCGCTGTTGGAGAACGCCGTGTCGGCGAGGGCGTACACGTCGTACTTCGTGCTCCCGCTGAACTTCACGTCCGCGAGAAGCGCGTCGTGGTCCGGATGCGCCGCGTACTCCACGACGAGTTCCCAATTTCGGTCGCCGGTCGCGGTTATCGTCTGCCGGAACGAGAGCGAATCGTCGTCGACCATCTCGGTCGTTCGCTCGACGCCTTCCTCGTCGTCGTCCAATCGAGAGACGTCGAACGAGCGAGCGACGTAGCCCTCTTTCGGCGCGGCAACGACGAAATCGAGCGTTCGGAGGTTGATATAGTCGATCCGCGGGAACCGCGTTTCGGTCAGCGCGCCCTCGGTGAGGGTGAACCAGACCCGCGACGGGTCGTCCGCGTCGTGGTCGGCGACGGTGCCGACGCCGTACTTCTCGCCCGTCGTCCAGTGGGCGTCGGTGCCGCCGGTCGGCATTCCCTCCGCCGTTATCGGTGTCGCCATCGCCCCGGTAACGCCCGCCCCCAGCAGTGTCAGCGCGGTCCGCCTCGTCATATCGAATGTTTTCTCGCGCACGACACAATCTACGATGATTGATTACTTCATACTTTTCCAAAGATAATTATCTATAATTTCTGATTCATGCTTTCGTTGTTTCAGCCGATGTCGCTCCGGCAGTGATCTCAGCGACGGATTTCTTCCGGTGGCCCGCCCGCCAATCGCTCCCTATCGTGCTCCGCCTCAAAATCGAGTTCCGGGCCGACGGGTACGATTCCGGTCGGGTTGATGTCCGTGTGGCTTCGGTAGTAGTGCTCCTTGATATGGTCCATGCGGACCGTTTCGGCGACGTCCGGTAGTTGCATCAACTCCTTCAGGTAGTTCCAGAGGTTCGGATAGTCCACGATTCGCCGGACGTTGCATTTGAAATGCGTCGCGTACACCGCGTCGAAGCGCACGAGCGTCGTGAACATACCCACGTCCGCTTCGGTCAGAACCGGGCCGCAGAGATACCGCTGCTCGGCGAGCACGTTCTCCCAGTGATCGAGCGCGTCGAACAGTTCTTCGACGGCCCCTTCGTAGGCCGGTTGCGTCTCCGCGAATCCCGCGCGATACACCCCGTTGTTGATGGGTTCGTAGATCGCTTCGATGGTTTCGTCCACCTCGTCGCGGTACTCCTCGGGATACAGCGTCACGTCACGGTCCGCGACGTCATCGAACGCGATATCGAACATCCGCATGATCTCCTTCGACTCGTTGTTCACGATGGTCTCCTGCTCCTTATCCCAGAGGACGGGCACCGTCACGCGCCCCGTGAACTCCGAGTCGGCGTTCGTGTACACCTCGCGGAGGTAGTCGGCCCCGCTGATGTGGTCGGGTGTACAACCAGACGTTTCGGGCGAGAACTCCCACCCGTCGTTCTTCCGATGCGGGTCCACGACCGACACCGAGATGTGGTCGTCCAGTCCCTTCAGCGCCCGCGTGATGAGCGTCCGGTGTGCCCACGGACAGGCGTACGAGACGTACAGGTGGTAGCGTCCCGACTCCGCCGGAAATTCACTGTCCGGGTCCGCCTCGACCCACTCACGAAACGAGGTCGTTTGCCGTTCGAACTCCCCCTCGTCGTTCGTCGTCTCGTACGCGTCCGTCCGCCACTCGCCGTCGACGAGCATGTTCATGTCTACCGATAGGTCTTTCCTGGCCTTAGCGGTGGGGTTCCCCCACGTTCCTTCCGCATCCGTTCGGGGGACCCGGCCGCTACCCGTCCCTTGGCCGGTCGATTCTATCTGTCCCTTCATCCTTTCCAGATCTCTATCTGGATATCTGTACAGATTTCTTCCTGGATAGCTATATAGAAATCCAGCATCAGGCACCGCTTCTCCGCGGATACGACCCCGTCGAAACACCTCCGTCCCGTTGGACCCCCTCCCTGAATGGATGGCTTCCCTCGTGAAACGTCTACGTCGCTTAATGTTCTCCGTCGTGTACTTCCCCTCATGGCACTTTCGCCTCCGATTCTCGCTGTCGGGGCGTTCGTCGTCGGCGTCGTACTCATCGTGTACAGCGTCGAGGAACTGGTCGAAAACATCACGAAATCCGCAGTGTTGACCGGCTTGTCCCCGTTCGTCCTCGCTATCCTCTTCGCCGGGATGGACGTCGAGAATTGGGTGTTCGGCGTCGCCGCGATGCTCGGTGATCTTCCGGGTATTGCTATCGGGTCCGCGCTGGGATCGGGTCTCTTCCTCGTCGGTGTCGCCGTCGCCATCGGCGGATTCCTCACACCGTTCGAAACCACGGTAGACCGCGATTACCTCCTTCTCCTGCTCGCCTCCCCGCTCGTCTTGTTAGCCTTCATTTTCGACGGAAGACTGTCGCGGCTCGACGGCGTCGCCCTGCTCGTCATCTTCGTGCTCATCCTCGGGTACATCTATCGCGAGGAACGAGCTGGCCGGGAGACGTTCCGGGACGAGGAAACCCAAGAAGCGGTCGAAGCGGTCGAATCCAGTGGACACGGTGGCTGGTACTACCTCGGCTTGTCGGCCCTGTTCGTCGTCGGCATCGTGCTCGGATCGGAGTTGGCCGTTCGAGGCGCACGGGGTATCGTCACCGCGTTTAGTCTCGACGGGACCGTGTTCGGAATGACGTTCGTCGGAACGGCGATGTCGCTGGAGGAAGTGTCGCTGGTCGTCGTTCCAGTTCGCGAAGGGAAGCCGAGTATCGCCATCGGAAACGTCGTCGGAAGTCTGCTCTTCTTTTCGACGGGAAACGTCGGGCTGCTCGCGGTGACACGACCGTTCGCGCTCTCGCCCTCGGTGCTGCTATTCTACTGGCCCGCATTCTTCATCGCCACCGTCGTGACTGGCCTATTTCTCTACCGCGGCCGCATCGGACGCCCCGAAGCCGTCGTCTTCGGTCTCATTTATCTGGGTTGGTGGGTCGGTGGGTACGTTATTTTCTGACTTCCCGAACGCTCATCCCCTCATCCACCGAAACGGTCTGTTCGTCGTCCGCGAACTTCAGCGTCAGCCAAACCGTGTTCGGGTCCTCGGAGACGACTCGCGTGTCCACGTTTTTCGATATCTCGTCGAATCTCCAATGAGGTACCGTAGTGATATCGACTCCGTGGTCGTAGCAGAACGAAACCACGGCGGGATGGTCGATGACGTTCTCGATGATCGAGGTTCGAAGAAATCCCCGGCACCGGTCGCAGGTGTGTGTAATCTCGATTTCGCCCCCATCGATTCCGATTTCGTGGCTGACGGTACTCGCACACCACGGACAGATGCCGTCCCGAAGGAGGACTACCAGTCGTCTCGTCCAGCGATCGAACGCTCCGATACGGTCGTCGTCCGACCTGTTTTCGAGTCCGGCGGGGGGATACGGGGCGTTCGATACCGACTCGTCGCAGGTGGGGCAGTACGCGTAAAACACCTGATGGTCGTATCGCAGTTCGAGCGGGGATTCACAGTTCGGGCACCGCTCGTCGAGCGGAATCGGGTCGATTGCGTCCGGTCCCATGACGCTCCCGAGCATCGCTCGATAGAGCGCGATGCCACCGGCGAGATGCGTATATCCGTCGTCCGTTTTCCGGAGGAACGTTCCGTCGAGCGCGTTCAAATGGTACTGAAACCCGCCGCTGTCACGCATCCCGACGGCGTCTTTCAGCTCGGTGAACGTCACCAGAAGCCCTTGTCTTCTGGTTGGCGAACGAATCGCTCTGCGATTCGTTCACGTTGCCGTCCAGTTCGGCGCATTCCAGAGTACGTACAGGATTTTCAGTCGGGTTTCGTTGGCGAGCAGTTGGAAGGCGTTCCGGAGTTCCTCGTCCTCGGGTTCCGACGTCACGATTTCCCGTTCGATGGGGAGGAATTTCATCGGGTCGGTTTCCCCCACCAATCATGACAACGATCCAATTGAAACGTCGTTCAGCGAACCCTTTTCTCACCCGGTTGTGTCCCTCTCGGTACGAACGCGCCAGTGACGGCGCACGAAACATGAATCCACGACAGAGATACTTCCATTCGATTCGCACCGGTTTCGAACCGTCCACCGAACACCCACGATGCCATCGCTGAACGAACTCATCCGCCGGTTCTACGCCTACCGTGGCCTCACTTCCGAGGGATTCGTCTACCCCATCCTCACGGTTCACGCGCTCGCACAGGGACTCGACCTCGCCGGTGTCGGCTTCGCCGCGGGGTCGTTCTTCGTCGGCACGCTCCTCGGCGAGATTCCGACCGGTTACCTCGGCGACCGAATCGGCCGTCGGAACGGCCTCGCCCTCGGGTCGGTGCTCGTCTCGTTGACCCACCTCGGCTTCGCGTTCGCCCACTCGCTCGCCGGGTTCGTCGCGCTCTGGGGGTTCTGGGGTGTCGCGGCGACGTTCCGCTCCGGCACCACGGACGCGTGGCTGTACGATACGCTCTCGGATCACGGTGAGACCGCCTCGTTCGCCCGAATTCACGGCCGCAGTAGCGCGACGTTTTACGCCGCCGCCGCGACGACCGCGCTCGTCGGCGGGGTGCTCTACGAGCAGTGGGCCCCGTTGCCGTTCCTCGCCGCGGCGACGTTGACGGGCCTCGGAACCCTCATCGTCCTGACGCTCCCCGAACCGTCGGCCAGCAGCACGAACGAGGGATTTTCGCTCGCCGACGCGCGCACCGCACTCGTCCGCGTCGTCTCGAACCGCCGCGTTCGGTCGTTCGTCCTCCTCTCGGGCGTCGCCATCGCCGTTCCGGAAACCGTGGACGTGTTCGTCCAACCGGTCGCGCTCTCGGTCGGGTTCACCCCCGCCACGCTCGGCGGCCTGTACGCGGGACTGATGCTCGCCGCCGCCACCGGGTCCTCCGTCGCGGCCAGAATCGGCGAACGGTTCGGTATCGGCGGCTGGTTCACGCTCGGGCCGCTCCTCCTCGCCTGCGGGTTGCTCGGCGCGAGCGTCGTTCCGGTCGTCGCGCTCCCGGCGTTCCTCCTCTCCCGCGGAACGAACACCGTCTACGGCACCCTTCAGAGCACGTTCCTCAACGACCGAATCACATCACACGGCCGCGCGACGACGCTCAGTGGCGTCTCGATGATCCACGCGCTCCTCTTCTTCCTCGCCCGCACGGTTGGCGGGACGCTGGCGAACGCAACCTCCCCGCTCGTCGCCCTCGCCACGTTCGGGTTCGTCGCCGTCGGTTCGGTCGTCGTCTTCCGCTCGGTTTCCGATCCGTTCGTGTCTCGCGGGTCGGTCGCCGTCGACTGACCGACTTCCGTGCGGAATCGTCGGTTCTTCACGAATTAAAACCCCTCCTGGGAAATATAGGGTATATATCACCTTGCTCCTTGTAACTTCGTTCGAAGCATGACCGACCAAACCACGAACGAGGGACTGGAGGACGTCATCGTCGCCGAAACCCGGCGGAGCTACATCGACGGGGACGCCGGTGAACTGGTCATCGCGGGGTATCCGCTCGCGGAACTCGCCGAGAACGCGACGTTCGAGGAGACGGTCTTCCTGCTCTGGAACGACCGGCTACCGACCGCCGACGAGTTGGCGTCCTTCCGCGCCGACCTCGCCGAGTACCGCGACCTCTCCCCAGCGACGCTGGACCTGCTTCGAGCGGCCGCGGCGGACGACGCCCCGCCGATGGACGCGCTTCGGATGGGTGTCGCCGCCGCGACGCTCGGCCACGAAACCGACGGCTCCGAGGACGAAGCACGACTCCTCGTCGCGCAACTGCCGACCATCGTGGCGGCGTACTGGCGGCTCGAAAACGGCGAGGAGCCGGTTTCCCCCGACGACGACCTCTCCCACGCCGCGAACTACCTGTACATGCTCACGGGCGAGGAACCGACCGACGCCGAGATTCGCGGGTTGGAGACCTACCTCAATTCGGTCGTCGACCACGGTCTCAACGCCTCTACCTTCAGCGCGCGGGCAATCGTCTCGACCGAGACGGACCTCGTTTCGGCCATCACCGGCGCGGTCGGTGCGCTCAAGGGACCGCTTCACGGCGGCGCACCTGGCCCGGTGCTCGATATGCTCCTCGACATTCACGAGTCCGGGGATACGGAGGAGTACGTCGAAGACAAACTCGACGCCAGGGAGCGAATTATGGGGTTCGGCCACCGCGTCTACAACGTCCGAGACCCGCGTGCGGCCGTCCTCTCGTCGGCCGCCGAATCGTTCTACGAGTCGGGAGGGGAACGCGAGTTCTTCGAGACGGCGAAAACGGTCGAAACGACGACGACCGACCTGCTGGCCGAGCGCAGGCCGGACCTCAGTCTGGCGACGAACGTCGAGTTCTACACGGCCGTCCTCCTCCACGGTATCGGGATTCCGTCCGAACTGTTCACGGCGACGTTCGCCGTCGCTCGCGTCGGCGGTTGGACCGCCCACTGTCTGGAACAACTCGACGACAACCGCATCATTCGCCCCCGTTCGTCGTACGTCGGCGGGGAAAACCGCGAGTGGCGACCGGTCGAGAACCGCTAACTGGGTATCTTCAGCCACTAACTACCCATCACGGTTCGTTTTCGGTCATCGACTACCACCGGGACGACCCGAGCCATCGACCTTCCGGCGGATACTGTCTCGTTTTCGTGCGTTTTCATCGGCAACCGTGTCCTGCGAGTTCCGATATTCCTCCTGTGATCTATTCACTCTCCCACGTTTTTACATCGAGATTCGGATGAAGCGTGTGCTTGCTTGCGATTTGTTGCTCTCACGCCCAATAGAGATATATGTCTATTACAGCGAGTATGTAATAGAGTATGACTCTCAGTCCACCGAAGCGAATATCGACCGGTGTGGATGGACTGGACGAGATACTGCACGGCGGAATTATACCGGGACGGAGCTATCTCGTTCGGGGCGATCCAGGTACAGGAAAGACGATTCTCGGCATTAACTATCTCACTACGAACCCGGACGATACCGTCATGTTCGTCAACTTGGAGGAGTCGGAACATGACATTCGGGAGAACGCGGCGACGCTCGGCATCGACCTCGGTGCCGTGAACTTCCTCGATTTGAGTCCCGACTCGGACGTGTTCGTCGACGACCAGTCGTACGATATCTTCTCCCCCAGCGAAGTCGAACAGGAACCGCTCACGCAGGCGATCACGGACCGCGTCGAAGCCATCGAACCCGACCGGGTGTTCATCGACCCGCTCACGAAACTTCGTCATCTCACGTCCGGTGAGTATCAGTTCCGAAAGCAGGTCATCGCGTTCATGCGGTATCTGAAAGAACAGGGTGCGACGATTCTACTCACGTCGGAAAACACGGAGAACTCGCCGGACGACGACCTCCAGTACATGACCGACGGTACCATCGAACTCAGGCGCTCGGAGCGAGGTCGAACCATCAGCGTGCCGAAGTTCCGCGGTTCCTCGATTCGGGAAGGAAGACATTCGATGCGAATCGAGGAAGGTGGGCTCGCCGTCTATCCCGAACTGACGACCAACGAGCACGACAGCGAATACGTCGCGGAACCGATTCCGTCCGGCGTCACCGAGATCGACAAACTGCTTCACGGTGGGCTCGAACGCGGGACGGTCTCCGTCCTTAGCGGACCGACTGGCGTCGGGAAGACCACTGCCGGAACGCAATTCATGAAGGAAGCCGCCAGTCGTGGCGAGCGCTCCATCATCTACATGTTCGAGGAATCCACCGAGACGTTCATGCGGCGGAACCAAGCCATCGACATCCCCGTCGGGGAGATGATGGAGGAGGGGACGCTCTCGGTCGAGGAAGTCGAACCGCTCGATCACTCCGCGATGGAGTTCGCCAGGAAGGTCCGTCGCGAGGTCGAGGAAAACGACATCAGCATCGTGATGATAGACGGCCTGCAGGGGTACAAACTGTCCGTCAGTAGTGAGGACGACCAGATGCTGGTTCGCAAGCTCCACACGCTCTCGCGCTATCTCAAGAACATGGGCGTATCCGTTATTCTCGTGGACGAAATCGACACCGTCACCGGTGAGTTCCGCGCGACCGAGGCGGGTATCAGCTATCTCGCCGACAACCTCGTCTTCCTCCGGCACCTCGAAATCTCCGGCGAGATGCGCAAGGCCATCGGCGTCCTGAAAAAACGCACCAGCGACTTCGAGCGGACCCTCCGTGAGTTCCGCATCACCGAACACGGTCTCGAAGTCGGCGAACCGCTCACCGGTCTCCGAGGCGTCCTCTCGGGTGCACCGGAGTGGATCGAGGACGCACCGAGACTCGATGATGAATGACCGACGCATCACTCGTGCTCGTTTTGAGCAAAAACGAGCGCAATCAATCCCTCCTCACCGACCTCGTCAACGAGGAGGGATGTGAAACCAGGCCCGTCTCGACGGTCGAGGAGTTCGACAACGTCCTTCGGGGCGAGGATTCCATCACCATCGCCGTTCTCGACACCGAAGGGTACACCGCCGACCTCTGGAAGCGGTGTGACTACCTGAACGAACGCGACATCCCGACCGTGGTTCTCACACCCGAAACCCCTCCACACGTCCGCCGCGAAGCCATCAGTCGCGGCGTTCGCTCTATTCTCGAAAAGCCGGTCGACACGGCCGATCTGCGGGCGACGATTCGCGGCATGCTCACGACGACGTAAGGAGTTCGGCGTCATCGCCTCGCTCGTCTCTCTCGCCGCACTCGTTTCGTTCGTCTCTCATCTCTCGTCGCACTTGTCTCTCGCCGCACCCGTTTCGCTCGCCGGGTCGGTCGTTCCCGTCCGCAAGAGACAACGCCTTTAACCGTCTCGGCATATCCTTCGGTCGATGCGAATCGAGAACAGTTTCATTCCCGTCCGCGGGGTGGGCGAGAAGACGGAGCAGAAACTGTGGCGAAACGGCGTCACCCACTGGGACGAGTTCGACCCGTCCCACGTCGGGAGCGCCACGGGCGACCGAATCGAGTCGTTCATCGCCACCGCGAGCGAGCACCTGGACGACGGCAACTCCGCCTTCTTCGCCTCGGCCTTTCCCTCCAGCGAGAGCTGGCGGCTGTACGACAACTTCCGCTCGAACACCTGCTTCTTCGACATCGAGACCACCGGCTTGAGCCACTTCTCCAGCGTCACAACCACCGTCAGCCTCCACCGCGACGGCGAGACGAAGACTCTCGTCCGCGGCGACGACCTGACCGCCGAAGCCCTTCAGCGTGAACTCGGCGAGTCGGACCTCGTCGTCTCGTTCAACGGCAAACGCTTCGACCAACCGTTCCTCGAACACGAGTTCGACCTCTCGCTCGACACGCCGCACGTCGATCTGATGTACACCTGCAAGCGCCTCGGTCTCACGGGCGGCCTGAGTGCCGTGGAGTCCTCCCTCGGAATCTCCCGCGGCGGCATGGACATCGGCGGCGAGGACGCCGTTCGCCTCTGGCACCAGTACGAAGCGGGCGACGAGGAGGCACTGGAAACCTTGATCGAATACAATCAGTACGACACGCAGAACTTGGAATCGATTCTGGAACACGCCTGCGACGAACTCCACCACGACGTCTTCGCCCAACACGTGGAATAACGGGTTGTTCGGTGGACTTCGTGTTCGATTTCGACTGCGCGTGAATTCCGGTTTTGATCGTTCTGCGATTGCAGTTACTGGAGGGGGATTTCGTATCTCAAAGGCTCGTCCGTAAGGCTCGTCCGTGCCACACGGCGCGCGTGAGAAACGCGCGCGAGGGATGAGCGACGCCGTGACCGCAAGGAGCGGCGGAGGGAATCGGTTGGGGTGGGTGTGGCGGTTGCGGTAGCGGTATGATGCGGCTCGGTTACTGAAATCAAAGCAAACCTAACCACCTCCCTTCGAAGCGAGTGGGTTGGAGGCTTTCAAACTCGTTGTGACGTTGCGCCAGTACTTTTCAGTAGGTTCCAGTACTGATCCTCTCACCATTCCGCGACGGCACGAACCGGCCCACCATCTGCATCCGCCACGGCTAGCGGAAACGCCGAGAGCCGAAACCGCTCGGGAAGCCCGTCCAGATTCGTCAGGTTCTCCAGGATGAGGTGGTCGCTGCCGAGGAGTGCGTGGTGGGCGGGGATGCCGTCGGGTTCGTCGTCGCGGGCGTTTTGGGTCGGTGTGGAGTCCACGTTGAGGGCGTCGATACCGACGTGGCAGTCGTTATCGACACACCACGCCGCGGCGTCGGCCGTGAGATACGGGTGGTCGAAGTAAGCGTCGGTTCCCCAGTGGGCGTCCCACCCGGTGTGGAGGACGAGCAGGTCCGCGTCGGCCGGATTCGGTAACGCGCCTCGGTCGATGGGTTCGCGTGGACCCTTGCCCCGGCAGTCCACGAGACGGGCCTCGAACGCGAACGTCTCGATGGAAAACGAATCGAGGGTCCGGCCGTCGGGTTCGGTGTGGCTGGGTGCGTCGATGTGTGTCCCGCTGTGGGTTCCGAGTTCGAGGCTGGTGACGCGGTAGCCATCCTCCTCGTGGGTCGCGTGCGGGGTGCACTCGACGTGCGGGTCGCCGGGGTACACCGTCGTCGCGGGGGTCAACGGATGAGTACAATCGCGGAACATGTTCGTTCGATTCTCGAACCCGTGTGATAAAAATCTCGTCGCCCGACTACTCCACTTAAACCACTGTATTATTACCACCCGTCGTTCGATTACAGGTTGTATATTTCGATAGAAATATACCCCCTCACTGGACATCTACAGCAACGCGCGTATGAGTGATTCCAAACTGACAAAAATTTCGACTGGAACACCGGGTCTCGACGAGATTCTTCGGGGTGGGTTTATTGCGAAACGAAGTTATCTTCTCCGGGGCGATCCCGGGACGGGCAAAACGATTCTCGGAATGAAGTATCTCACGGAAGGTGTCGATTCGGACGAGACGGTACTGTTCGTCAATTTGGAGGAGTCCGAGGACGACATCCGTGACAACGCTTCGACGCTCGATATCGGTCTCTCCGACGTTCATTTCCTTGATTTGAGTCCTAACTCGGACGTGTTCGTGGACGAGCAATCGTACGACATCTTCACGCCCAGCGAAGTCGAACAGGAACCGCTCACACAGGCGATTACGGACCGCGTCGAATCCATCGACCCGGATCGGGTGTTTATCGACCCCCTCACTCGACTTCGTCACCTCACGTCCAATGACTACCAGTTCCGGAAGCAGGTCATCGCGTTCATGCACTACCTGAAGGAACAGGGTGCGACCGTCCTGTTCACGTCACAGCACAGCGATGAGTCGTCCGACGACGACCTTCAGTACATGACCGACGGTACCATCGAACTCGAACACACCGCACACGGACGGACGATCAACGTCCCCAAATTCCGGGGGTCGTCGGTCAACGAGGGCGACCACGCGATGCGGATTCAGGACGGCGGTATCGCCGTCTATCCCGAACTCACCCCGGGCGAGTACTCCAATGAGTTCGAACTCGACGCCATCTCCTCGGGCGTTCCCGAGGTGGACCAACTGCTCAACGGCGGGTTCGAACGCGGGACCATCACCATCCTTAGCGGACCGACCGGCGTCGGGAAGACGACCGTCGGGACGCAGTTCATGAAGGAGGCCGCCGGACGCGGCGAGCGGTCGGTCATGTACATGTTCGAGGAGACGCTGGAGACGTTCCGCGAACGCAGCCAAAATATCAACATCCCCGTCAAGCAGATGGAAGAACAGGGGGCACTCACTGTCGAGGAGATGAAACCGCTCGACTGCTCGGCGACCGAATTCGCCTATCGAGTGCGGAAGGACGTCGAGGATAACGACACCAGCATCGTCATGATCGACGGCATCGACGGCTACAAACTCTCGCTTCGGGACGACGACGACCGCGTGTTGGTTCGCAAACTCCACACGCTCTGTCGGTACCTGAAGAACATGGGAATCACCGTCATTCTCGTGGACGAAATCGACTCCGTCACCGGCGAGTTCCAGGCGACCGAGGCGGGAATCAGCTATCTCGCCGACAATATCGTTTTCCTTCGGCACCTCGAAGTGGCGGGTGAGATGCGCAAGGCAATCGGGGTCCTGAAGAAACGCACCAGCGATTTCGAACGGATGCTCCGCGAGTTCCAGATAACCGAACACGGACTCAAAGTCGGCGAACCGTTGGACGAACTCAGCGGTGTTCTCTCCGGTTCTCCAGATTGGGCGCGAGGACGATCGGAGACGAATAATGGGTGAAGCGGCCCTCATCCTCGCGCTGGGAAAACGAGAGCGAAACCTCGAACTGCTTGCCGACCTGCTCAAGAACGGCGGCTACGATGTCGAAATAGCGACCAGCATGGGTGAGTTCGACGAACTGCTCGAACAACGCGACGACGTGGCCCTTGCCGTCCTCGACGTGGACGGTTTCACCGAGGACATCTGGAAACGGTGTGAACAACTCAACGCCCGCGACATCCCTATGCTCGTCCTCGCCGCACAGATTCCACCCGCAATGCGACAGAAAGCGGTCAGCCGCGGCGCACAGACCATTCTCGAAAAGCCGGTCGACAAGGCGGATTTACAGGCGACGATACGCGGATTGATGGAATACATCCGGATGAATCGCTGACCGGTCACTTCGCTCGATGCGCTTTTTGGCTTACCGCTCGAATTCTACACCATTCGCCGTCGATTTCCACACTTCCGTTTCGAATAGTCACGACGTTCGAACCGTCGAAGGAGAAAGGATGACGAGCCGTTTTGCGACCCACCGGGAACCATTGGGGGCGGGAGGGTGAGTGGGCGGGAGCGGGATGGGGGGGTTGGGATGGAGGCTGTCGTGGAACCGCGGGCGGCACGGGACCACGGGCGATGAGGGCCGAAGCGCGGTCGTTAGGGGGAACGACCGGGGGTGGTGGGTCGCTACGTCGTCATCGATTATTTCTATATCCGATACCTAATTCAGTACTTCCATCTTACTATCAATAGCAACGTTACTGTCGATAGTATCAACACACTTCATACTATTCTATATATCCGTACTTTCCGTACTCGCCTCGTTCGTAACACTCCGTTCGTCGTCCTTCCTGCACGCCGAACGTCCCACGACCACGTTCCATCTCGTCGCTACAGTTTATGCCGAAACGCGCGGAGCACGTCGTGTCCGGTGTCGGTCAACGTCACTTGCTTTTGACGTCCGACTTTCCGAACCTCGATGTAGTCGTCCCGTTGCAGTGGGTCGATGATGTTCGCGTTCAACAGGGCGAACTTCGCCTTGTCGTTCGCCGGATTACTGTCCGCGATGAAGGAGAGTCCCGCCTCTTCGGAGTACCCGATAATGTCCTTCTTCTTCGGCGTGTACACCTCCGTATCCGACTCTTGGAGGTAGTTCATCACCGACACTTGATCACGTGTCGGCGATTCGATGGGGTAGGTCGGGAGCACTTCCTCACCCGTGTACCCGTAGCTTTGCCGTTCTTCCCTGTCCGCGTGGGCGTACCCCTCGGGATGGACGTAGTAAGCCGTCGCGTCCGTCGCCATACAGGCGATTGCCGCGCCGACGGCGGAGAGTTTCGACCCGCTCGCGACGTTCACGCGAACGATGTCGTCCTGGTGTTCCGAAACCAGCGTCGTGACGATTCCCAACACGTCGTAGATATCCATCAAATCCACCGTCCGCGACCGGACATCGATCCCTTCCGCTTCGAGTTCGTCCTTCAACGCGTCGTGGTAGTCCGGCCGGTCGGATTCGGGACTGTCGTGTTCGAGGAGATAGAGGATGTCCACCCCGTGCTCCTGAACGGGTCCCAAGATTCGGTCGTATTCGAACCCGAGCGGAGCGATATGTACCTCATCGATGGATTGCATAGCCGATTTCTTTGCGTGAAACTCGTTAAAACCGCTAGATTTTCGTCCCGCCTTCCGTTCGAGTACCACCAACTCGCGGCGAAATTTATGACAAAATAGTCAATCGTCATCAAACCAAGATGCACCGATGACTTGAGTAGATAAATGAGAATCTAGTCACGTCACGTATCGAATCGAATCCGCGACTCATCGAGCGGTTGTCCGCGAGCGAGTCGGGGGAACCGAGGCCAGTTGGAACTCTTCTTATATAATCGTATAACTGGAATTCTCGTCACCGCGTGTCCGTCGCCTCCACGTCCGTCGCAAGCAGGAGGGTGAACGAGACGACCGCGACCAACAGCAGGACGAGCGCGAGATACCCACGCCACGAACTGGTCGGCAGTGACACCGGTCCGACGAACGATAACGTTCCGACAGCGAGACCGATCCCGAGCACAGCGACGAGCAGTCCCCCTGTCGCGTGGGCTACCTCACCACGGCGCGTCTCTGCGGTCCGCCCGATCTGGAGTCCGACCTCCGCCGCGTGGTCGCCCACGTCCCGGACCACGAGGGCGGCACCGACGGCACAGAAGACGATGACCGGGGCCGCTCCGAGTTCGGCGGCGGCGAGTGCGCCGATGAACAGCGCCGCGCCGCCGAACGCGAACCCGCTCGCCGAATCGAGCGCGACCCACGGTCTGACCGCCAACACCGCGAACACCTGCACCAACACGAGCAGAATCAACACGCCCGCAACGCTCCCCGCGATGACCGTCGCCGGACCGAGTTGCTCGACCATTCCCCAGGGCTCGATGGTCGCGAGCGTCGATCCGACCGACGGGACGAACGTCGATACCGCTCCGACGAGTCCCGCCAACGCGACGCCGCCGATACCACCGGCCGCAAACGCGAGCGTCTGGGGCGGTTCGTCACCCATCCACGCGATGATGACGTGTTGTGTCCCCCGCGCGGCGAGGATTACCAGTTCGAACAGGATGATAGCACCGACGACCGCTTGAAGCACGCCCGAACCGAACACCGACCGGATTACGTCCCCGAGCACGGACAGCGACGCCAGTAGCCTCGCGAACCAGCGCGGTCCCCATCCGGAATACACGACGATGATCTGTATCGCGAGGAACGCCCAGTACGCCACCGGGACCGTTTCGAGTCGGAAGCCGAACGGTTCGAGGATTCGCTGCCGGAGTCGTGCCTTCGCCGGAAGCCAATCGTCCAGTATTGGGACCACCCAATGGAGCAGTTCGACGGCCGCCAAACAGCCGATCTGCAGGGCGATGATCATCGCCAGCGTGCTCGACGTGGCAGCGTTGACGATGACCAGACCGCTGAGTCCGCCGAGCGTCCTGAAGAGACCACCGTGGATGCACACCCCGAGGGCCGTCCCGACGACGAGCACCGCGGTGGACCGCCGAAGCATGAGGTACACCGGAAAGCCGACGCTCGACGAGAGGTCGACCCTCGCGTTGAGTAGTACCGCCGTCATTCCGAGTCCGAGCAGGAGCGAGAACAACGGCGGCGTCCCGAGTCCGGTGGAGGCCGTCAGTGCGATCGCACCGCCGACGATCGCGAGGCTTCCGGCCGCTCGGCGTTCGTTCTGCTTCGACTGCATCCCGTTCGCGCCCAGTGCGATGCAGACCGCACCGACGACGCCCGCCGCGACGCTGACGAGGTTACCCGTTCCGACGCCGAGCAGAATCACCGCACAGACCGCAACGACGCTCGCCAACGCGCCACCGAAGCGCGTCGAACCGTGATTCACGCTCATGCGGACCTCCTCGTGCTCTTCGAGACGGCCGCCGCAAGCGGTTCGTCGGGCGACCAATCGATCGCACGGAGTCCGCTCCGTCGCACCTCGTTCAACCGTTCCGCCCGCGCGAGACTGGACACCGTCCCGCCCGGCGTTTCCGTTCCGGTCATGTTCGGGCTGACGACGGTCACCGCGTGGCCGTGTGCGTCGAACCGTTTTGCGACAGTGACGGCCATGTCGTCGGCCAGCGGTGAGAGGAATATCACCTGCGTCTCGGAGGACAGACGTTTCCGGAGGCGCTTGAACCGCGACTCCCGTATCCGTTCCTCACGCCCGGTTCCGAAGAGTCCGCTTCCGCTCGTCGTCTTCCGGGGCGTATCGATCTCTTCGAGTTCTTGACGGACACGAGCGACCTGCTCACGGCCGCCATCGGGCGCGAGAAACAGGGGTTGTGGGCCGTACAGAGCCAATCCGACGAGATCGTTCTGTCGGACGAGCGCGGCCGTCATCCGCTCGGCCGCGTACCCGGCAAGGTCGATGGCGTTCGGCTCCCCCGACCGGCGAGCGATACAGGCCTTCGATCGGGCGTCGATGAGGAGCAGGACCGACGCGGACCGACTTTCGCGGAAGTTCACCGTCGTCAGCTCTTGGGTCCGCGCGAACCGCTTCCAATCGATTCGGCTCATCGGGTCGGCGGGACGATACTCCCGTGTCGAGTGGAACTCGATACCTTCGCCGCTCGCATCGGTCTCGATGTGTCCCGGCATGGAAGTGGTCAATTGCGACAGCGGCATGTCCTCGACGTACGTATCACACGTTATGGTCATCGGCAGGTTTCGCTCCTCGCGGGCGTCGGCCGTCCCGCTCATGGATTTGGCCACGAGCGTCGTCGGTTCGAACTCGTGTGCGCCACGCTGGGCGCGAATCGTGTACGAGAACGAAACGGTTTCGCCCGGCCCCACACTCGTCCCGTGGCGCGGCGACCCGTCCACGACGCCGAGTTGTTTCGGAACGCCGTCCACGATACGGAGGTCCGGGACCGCACGGTCGCCGTAGTTCTCGACGGTTATCGTCACCTGCACGTCCTCGCTCGGGCGGGGGGATCGCTCGCTCACCGCTCGGTCGACTTCGACCGTGATATCCGGCGTTCTGGACATGAACTGGTAGGCCGCGTAGACGAATCCGATGACGGCCGAGAGGAACATCACGGTGTTTCCGGTGACGACGCCCGCCGCACCGGCGAGCAGCGCGACCGTCATTCCGGCGTTCAACCGCGGGCCGTTCCCATCGCTCATCGTGACTCCCCTCCGTTACGAGTTCGGAGTTCCGAAACCGCCCGCTCGGCGCGGCGGTCGAACGTCTCACCACGCGCCCAGTCGCTGATTCTCGTGCGAAGCGGAATGGACGCGTTCGACGCGCCGAGGAAGGCCGCCGCACGCGGGTCGTCCGTCCACGACCCCGCTTCGAGTCGCTCGGCCGCTTCCTGTTTGGTGTCTCCCTCTGCACGGAACGTTTCGATCGCGGCTCTTCGAACGTGACGCCGCGCAGTCGCCCGGCGACTGCGCCGCTCCCTGGCTTCTATCCCGAGATCTTCGGACAGTCGGAGTCCGTCGTCCACGTCGGACCCGGTCGTCCGCTGTTCGTGGAAGTGCGCTTTCTCGGGTTCGGTTCTCGGTTGCCAGATGACCTCCCGCTCGTCCACAACGCCGTCTTTCAGCGACCAGATGGCGAGCACGCCGCCCGCGCCCGCGAGGAGGAAAATCGTTATCGGTCTCGCGATCCAGCCGACCAACGGCCTGACCGTGGCCTCCGGTACGACTTGCGGGACGAAGACGACGAGGAACGCACAGGCCAGCGAAACGATACCGCCCGCGAGCAGGATTCGCTCGCGGCTTTGATCGGTTCGGAACAGCCGTCCGACGTGCCCGGCAGCGCGTCCGATGGCACGTCCCACGAAACGCATCATTCGTCGTCCTCCCTGAACCGTTCGATCCTGTCGATCGCGGTGCGGGCCAATTTCGTCCGCTTCCCGGACGCCGGGAACCTCCCGTACCTGACTTCACGGAACGCATCGGTCAACTGGCGAACCGCATCTGCCGGGTACCCGCGGTTCATCGCCACGCGTGCGTACTCCGCGGGGGTCGTGGTTCGCCGACGCCTGACCGGGAGACGTTCGATCATCGATTCCCACGCCTCCTCGATACTCGGCGGTCCCCGTTCCTCGGGCTCCGGCGGGGCGGTTTCGTGGCTCGTCGTTCGTCGTTTCGATTTCCGGTTGGACCCGCCGAAACTCGGCCGTGAGAGGACCTTCGGTATCGAAAAGAGGCCGCTTCCGACGCTTCCGACGGAGAGCAACGCCCCGCCGAAGCCCCGTCCGAGGATCGAGAACGTTTCCGCGATTGCCGACCCGAGACCGACGGTCCCGGCCGAGAGACCACGGCCGAGTTCGGCTAACAGACCGAACGCGTCGTCGGTAAGTCGCGGAATCGACGCGGAAAACCCGACGACGAGACCCATCGTTCTGGCGGGAATTTTCCCGAATAGTTCGCCGATGGGGACGCCGCGAATCACGAGCGGTATCGCGCCACCGCCACCGACGCGAACCGTCCCGGTACGGAATCCGGCGAGGAGGAACCCGACGAGGCAAAGGAGGGCGACGCCGATTCCTTCGAGGATCGTTTTGAGCAGGTCTCCTCCGCCGGCCGAGGGGTGGTGACTGGCTCCCGCTCCGGCGTTCGTCGTCGTAGTCGTCGTTGTCGATTGGCCGTTTGAGTCGCCGTTCGAGTCGCTGCTCGTCGTCTGGGCCGCTGTCGTCATCGCATTCGATTGCTGACCGGTCGTGGTTCCGGCCTCGACGGTCGAGTGACCGCCGTGGCCGGTCCCACCCGAGTTACCTGCACGACTTCCGCCTCCCGGACCGGCGGGATACGACCCGAACCCGGTCGCCGGAAACAGGGACGCGCCGAAGATAACTGCGAGGACGCAGAGGGCGATGAGGGCGGCGCGGAGATGATTACGGTCCACTGCTGTTCGGGTTCTTTCTCATCCGGCAAATATCTTCTCCTAACCGAACACATCTTTGAACCAACATTCATGTGTGATGACCGCGACACGTTACGTACGACATGTCACGAGACCCCGCCCTGACTCGGCGAATATTCGCCACCCTCGCGTGCGTGCTGATCGCAGACCTCCTGCTCGTCGGCTGTGTCGCGTTCCTCCTCCGCCCGTGGCTCGCCCCCGTCGCGTCGAGCCTTCCCGCCGGTTCGGGATGGCTGGCGTTCGTCGTCCCCGCGACCGCGGTGTTGGTGTGGGCGCAACTGCGCTACACCCGCCGCGAAGCCCTCTCGGAGGTCGATGCGACCGTCGTTACCGACGAGACGCATCCGAACCTCGTCGCGCGCGTTCGACGGCTTGCGACCGGCGCTGACGTCGCCGTCCCGACCGTTGCCGTTTCCGAAGCTGAGGTCGCAAACGCCTTCACCGTCGGAACGCCACGACGCGCCACGGTCGTCGTTTCGACCGGCCTGCTCTCCGCCCTCGACGAGGACGAACTGGACGCGGTGCTCGCCCACGAACTCGCGCACGTCAAAAACCACGATGCGATGGTGATGACCTTGGCGACCTTCCTCCCGGCCCTGGCGGGCAACTACTCCCTGCTCGCCGACCTCGGTCTGGGGAAATCGGCCAGACGAACCGCTTGGATGGTCGCCATCGCCCTCCTCTACGTTCCGAGCGCGGCCGTCATCGACGCGCCGATTTTCGGCGTTCGATACACCGTCACGTACGTCCTGCTCGTCGCGTTCGTCCTGCTGTTCGGCGGGGTCGCGCTGGGACTGCTGGCGATGCCAGTCATCTCGCTCGCGGGACGGCTTTCACACGACCGGGAGTTCGTCGCCGACCGTGCGGGCGCGACGCTCTCGGGCAGTCCGGCCTCGATGGCGTCCGCGCTCACGACATTGGCCGACACACCCGTGGCACCCGACCGGGACGCACGCGCCGTCGATGGCGTGAAACAGCTCTGTTTCCTGTCCGGCGGGTTCGGGAAGGGCGAGGAGGACGAAGCGGGCGCGCTCGACTCGCTCCCGATTTCGGTGCAGACCCATCCCGCGATCGAGGACCGTCTCGCCGAACTCCGTGACGTGGCGTCGGAACTCGAAGCCTGAGAGACGGTCGAAAAAATTCCGATCCGCTGTTATCGCGTTTCGTTGAACGACTCGATTCGTCGGCGGACCGTCGAGAAGACGCCCGCCCACTTCAATTCGACCACGCCCCATACCAGGAGCGTCAGGACGCTGATGAGGATGGCGACGACTTCGGGGACGCCCATCCAGACCGGCGTGATGTACATCAGCGCGTTGAGGTACTTGCCGGGCATCTTGTCCTTGACGCCGATCCAGAACTCGGTGACGAACCCGTTCGACTTGGATTTGAGTCCCGCTTTTTGGGCGCTCGGGCCGCCGGCGCTTTCGTCACCCGTGCCGAGCCGCTCGGCTTCGTAGGGGAACGCGATTTGCACGTCCCAGACGATCTTGCCCTTTTCGTTCACCTCGAAGACGCGGTTCCCGTTCGAGTCGGTGATGAGCGTGTGGCCGTTCGGCAGACGGTCGGCGTCGCGGGGCCACTGCATCTTCGAATCCTGCCACACCCACGTCTGGTTCCAACTCCCGTTCTCGCGCTGGTACTCTATCACGCGGTTGTTGTCGGAGTCGGCGACGACTTCCGCCGGGCCGCCGTTCGACTCGTTGATGTAGTCGGGGTTGTGTTGCTCGTAGAGAATGCTGTGGTCGTCGTCCTTGCCGAGCGTCTCGTTCTTGAGCATGCCCTTCCCCGGCTTGAGGAACACGACTTGGTCGTGATTCCGGATGCTCACGGCGATTCGTCCGTCCTTGAGCGCTTGCACGTTATTGATGTGCGACCAGTCCTTCGGGTACTCACCGCCGGTCTTGTTCGGTTGGTAGACGTCGCTCACGTTCCACGTCCATCCGACCTGTCCGTTCGTCGTGTTCACGATGAAGACGCGGTCGAGGAAGATGTCGGCCACGACGAAGTGGTTCTTGTCGAGACGGTCGACGTCGTGATACCGGGTCGCTTCCTTCCCGGGCGTGATCTGCGACCAGATGGGGGTTACCTTCCCGGTCGTCAGGTTCACGCGGTCGATCCCGTTTCGCGTACACGCGGGGACCTCCCCGTGGACCTTCATATACGTGTTCCATGTCTTCTGGGAGACGTTGCGCTTCGTGAGGTTCCAACTGGTCGGACACTCCGATTTGTTCAGGTGGTCCGCGTAGGAGTACTCGACCGTCGTTTTCGTTCCCTTCACCGGGTCGACGTCCCAGTATCTCGTGTGGGTGTCGTTGTAGTACAGGATCGACCCGTTCGGGTTGAACGCGACGAGTTCAGCCCGCGCACGAGGACCACTTCCTTCCTTCCCGAGCCACGAATTGGAGTCCGTTGCGATGACAGTGATGTTGTCACGGGGGGAGACCATTGCGCCCGTTTCGGCTCTGATCTGGGACTGTGTTTTTCCGCTGAAATCCGCCGAACTTCCCGGGGTGGAGGCGTACGCGTTTACGACGGCGATCCCGGAAAGTATCACGAGTCCGGCAAAGAAGAGCCGATACATCCGCTTTGATACCATTACCTCCCTCTATTGGGTCCGAAAATATACTCGTTTTGACCGATCTCGTCAATCAAGAATCATTTTAACGCGCGATTACTCCGGGATAATTAATTTCCCTGTCATGATCTATCGCTGTGGATCGTCAGGAAATCCGACCGTTCCTCCGTGGGCAACCGGGGGGTCCCCCGTTCCGTTTTATCCGTCGTTCCGCAACCGAAAGACGAAGAAGGGACACGACCGTAGTGGGCGATAATGAGCACTGCTGAAACTCGACTCCGAACGTTCGGCGTCGGACTTCTCCTCTCGATCGGAGCGTACGGGGTCGGTCAAATCGTCGCCGCGATAGCGATTTTCGGCCTCATGGCCGTCGGAATCGACGTTTTGAACCGCCCCGGAATCCTGCTTTTGGTCAGTTCCGTCATGCTCCAAGGTCTCACCTTCGGTGGTATCGCGCTCGTTTACCTGAACTATCGCGACCTCGGTCTCGACTTCATCCACATCCACGTCCCGTCGCTTCGGGATATCGGTGTCGCCATCGGTGGGTTCGTCCTCCTCTTCGGCGCGTTGAACGTCATCTCCAGCGTGATCCAGTCGCTCGGTCTCCACTCGGCGGAGAACTCCGTCGTCGATATCGCGAGCGGGAATCCGGCGGTGTTCTTGCTGTTGATTCCGCTCTCGTTCCTCCTCATCGGTCCCGGCGAGGAACTCCTTTACCGTGGCCTCATCCAAGGGGTTCTCCGCGAATCGTTCTCCCCCGTGCCCGCGGTCATCCTCTCCAGCGTGCTCTTTGCGTCCATTCACTTCTTCTCGTTGCAGGGGTCGGGCAAATTCGTTTACCTTGTCGTCGTGTTCTTCCTGGCGCTCATCCTCGGGAGCGTGTACGAGTACACGAACAACCTCGCCGTCCCGATACTCATCCACGGCGCGTACGACGCGACACTGTTCGGACTCCAGTATCTCATGGCAACGGGCCAAATCCACCCGTAACCGTCCGCCACGGGATAATAACTCATACCGGATTTTTTAATAATCTCTATCTAACGAACCCCCGTTCCATAGCAGCTGGATTAATAAACTCGTGGTGGCTACGTTCTCTCATGCAAGACGCGGATTCGGACACGCCGCCCGACTCCGGTTCGTGTGGCTGTTGTGAGGGAGAAACCTCCGACGACGGCCGCGGGGACGGCAGTTCAGATGGTGATTCGATGAGTGGGAACGGCAGCGGGAGCGACGTCGTCCGGTTGTCCGTCCCGGATATGGACTGTGCATCCTGCGCGGGCAAGGTCGAAAACAGCGTCCGGAAAATCGACGGTATCGACGCCATCGACGCGGGCGTCACGACCGGAACGCTCACCGTTGAGTACGACGGTGAGACGACGAGCGCGGACGAGATTTCGGGTCGCGTCGAGAAGGCGGGGTACGCCGTCGAAGACGATAGCTCCCAGGTGACGGTTTCAGTCCCGGACATGGACTGTGCGTCCTGTGCGGGCAAGGTCGAGAACGCCCTCGATTCGGTACCCGGCGTCCGCTCCTACGACACGCGGCCGACCACCGGAAAAGCCGTCGTCACGACCGATTCGTCGGCCTCCGTCGGCGACGTGACGGCGGCCATCGAGAACGCGGGATACGAAGTCACGGGAACCAGCGAAGACGAGCGCGGCGAGTCGCCACGCTCGTCCGAAAGCGTCTGGCGGAGTTCACGCGCCATCAAAACGTGGATCAGCGGCGTCTTCGTCGCGCTCGGACTCCTCTTCGAGTTCGCACTCACGGGACAGAACGCGACGGTCGTCGCTGGTGCCACTGCGGTCGGAAATGCCGACATCACGGTTGCCGATGTTTCATTCCTGCTGGCCGTCCTCGTCGGTGGACAGGCCATCGTCACCAACGGTTACTACTCGCTTCGCAACCGAAACCTCGACATCGACCTGCTGATGAGCGTCGCCATCCTCGGCGCGCTCGTGGTCAGCGTCGGATTCGGGAAATCGCTCTACTTGGAAGCCGCCACGCTCGCGTTCCTGTTCAGCGTCGCGGAACTGCTCGAACGCTACTCGATGGACAAGGCGAGAAACTCGCTCCAAGAACTAATGGACCTCTCGCCCGACGAGGCGACGGTCAAACGAGATGGGGTTGAAGAAACCGTCCCCGTGGACGAAGTTCGCATCGGCGACATCGTCGTCGTGCGCCCCGGGGAGAAAATACCGATGGACGGAACGGTGACGACCGGCGAGAGCGCGGTCAATCAGGCCCCGATTACGGGCGAGAGCGTGCCCGTGGACAAATCCGAGGACGACGAGGTGTTCGCCGGAACGATCAACGAGGGCGGCTACCTCGAAATCGAGGTCACCTCGGAAGCGGACGACAACACGCTCTCGCGCATCGTGGCGATGGTCGAGGACGCACAGGCCAACAAGACCGAGCGCGAGCAGTTCGTGGAGCGCTTCGCGGACTATTACACGCCCGTCGTACTCGGATTCGCCATCCTCGTCACGGTCGTCCCGCCGTTGTTCTTCTCCGAACCGTGGGTGAAGTGGTTCGTCTACGGGTTGACGCTCGTCGTCCTCTCGTGTCCGTGCGCGTTCGTCATCAGCACGCCCGTCACCGTCGTCTCGGGTATCACCAGTGCGGCGAAAAACGGCGTCCTCGTCAAGGGTGGCAATCACCTCGAAGCGATGGGTGAGGTCGAGGCCGTCGCCTTCGACAAGACGGGCACCCTGACGAAGGGTGAGTTGACCGTCACCGACGTGATTCCGCTCAACGGCAACACCGAGGACGACGTGCTCCGCTGTGCCCGCGGCCTCGAAGCGCGCAGCGAACACCCCATCGGCGACGCCATCGTCGCCGAGGCGAACGGCGCGAACGTGGCCGAACACGAGATAGAGGATTTCGAGAGCCTCACCGGCAAGGGCGTCCGGGCGGACCTCAGTGGGACGACCCACTACGCCGGAAAGCCCGCGCTGTTCGAGAACCTCGACTTCGACCTGAACCACGTCCACGCGACCGACGGCGGCGTCGCCGTGGCCGAAACTCGCGATCTCTGTGAACGCAACGACTGTCTCGACCTGCTCGAAGAGACGGTTCCCTCGCTCCAGCGCGAGGGAAAGACGGTCGTCTTGATCGGCCGCGAAGACGAACTCGAAGGCATCGTCGCCGTCGCCGACGAAGTTCGTCCCGAAGCGACGGCGGCGATTCAGCGTCTGCGAGACCTCGGTATCGACAACCTCGTCATGCTCACGGGTGACAACGAACGCACCGCGAAGGCCATCGCCGAACAGGTCGGCGTGGACGAGTTCCGCGCCGGACTCCTGCCCGAGGACAAGGTCGAAGCCGTCGAGGAACTCGATGAAGAATCCGGTTCGGTCCACGAGCAACGGTCGTGGGCTCGCCGGACCTCGTCCGGCGGTGTTGCGATGGTCGGCGACGGCATCAACGACGCCCCCGCACTCGCCACCGCGACGGTCGGCGTGGCAATGGGTGCCGCCGGAACCGACACCGCGCTGGAAACCGCCGATATCGCGCTGATGGGCGACGACCTCTCGAAACTGCCGTATCTGTACGACCTTGCACACCAGGCGAATGGCGTCATCCGCCAGAACGTTTGGACGAGTTTCGCCGCGAAAGCCGCGCTCGCGATCGCGGTTCCGTTCGGTCTCGTCCCGATCTGGGCCGCCGTTCTCGTCGGTGATGCGGGAATGACGACGGCCATCACCGGTAACGCCATGCGTCTCGCTCGAATCGCGCCGAGCGACCGTCTCGGCGAGTAATCGTTTTTCGCTGTTACTTTTTTCATCGATTCGATGGCTGTACCATAGCCGCTTTCTTCGACCCGCCCCTATCGAAAATCAGCGGGTCGGACGTGCCCGTCCGACGTTCTCCCGTTAACAGAGAAAACTATGGATACTTCCACACAAAACGCCGACACGGCGACCGCCGGGTCGAACAGTTCGAGACGACAACTCGCGATTGCAGGTACAGCCCTCATCCTCCTCACCGGGGTGATTCACCTCGCCTTGGCACCCGAACACCTGGAGGAAACCACCTATCTCGGCGTGCTCTTCGTCGCCAACTTCGCCGCGGCGGCAGTCGCCGCGTACGGCATCTACCAGGACCGGGACTGGGGCTGGTGGCTCGGTGCCATCGTCGCCGCCGTCGCTATCGTCGCCTACATCGCGAACGGTACCGTCGGCCTGCCGATGACCGAGTCCGAAGGGCTCCTCGAACCGGCCGGTATCGTCACCAAAGTAATCGAATTCCTGTTCCTCGGCGTCACTGCCGTGTGGATGGGGAAGAACTGACGACGAACGCGAATCTCCGCTGACCAACCGAGAACCGCCAACCAACCGAGAACCGCCGACTTTCGAGCCGTTTCTGAACCGAAAACGCGACCGCGCCGTTCATCGGTTCAGTTGCAGTGCCGATTTTATCTCACCCGTTACCCCACCACTGTCGAGTCCTCGTATCGGCGCGTTATCTCGACTTCCTCGTCTTCCGCCGGAAACGTCACCTCGTAGATGTCGGGCATCGTCAGTTCTGCCCGCCAGAACTCGGCGTCGAAGCGCTCGTCGTACTCGTGCAGGATCAGCGTGAGGAGATTACCGTGCGTGCCGACGACGATGGACTCGCCGGAATGACGTTCGCGGAGACGCTCGACTGCCGCGACCCCCCGCCGTTTCGCATCGCGATTCGACTCGCCGTTCGGCCACGCGAACGACCAGTCCGACCAGACCCGCTCGATCGCGCTCTCGAACGTCTCCCCGATGGATTCCACAGGGCCGTCGGTCAACTGCCGCTCGCGGAACCCGTCGTCCGTTTCCAGTTCGACGCCGTTCCGATCGGCGATCGGACGGACCGTCTGTCGGGCGTGGGCGAACGGACTCGAAACGACCGCATCTACGGACTCGTTCGAAAGGATGTCGGCGACGCGCTCCGCTTGCTCGTGACCGCGTTCCGAGAGCGGCCGTTCCGCCTCTCGGTTCGGAACCCACGGCGAGTGGGCGTGGCGGACGAAGTGGATGGTCGTCATACGGTATTTCCTCCCGTCCTCCGAGTAATCCTTCCGATTTCGGACACGCCGTGCGATTTTTCGTGGGCTTCGCAGCTAATTTTATGGTCGTCCTCGTTCACCGTTCCTATCACATGCGCGATTTTCACACCCACTCGAACTACTCCGACGGGAAGTTCCTCACTCGCATGGTACGGGCCGCCGAGGCTGCCGGTCTCGACGGTATTGGCTTCGCCGACCACTGTACCGTCTCGTCCCGCGAGTACCCGCGCGACATCCGTGCGATACGCGGCTTCAACTTGGACGCCACCTACGAACGTCGGAGACGGGCCATCGAGGGGTTGCGCGAGACCAGCGACGTGGCTATCTACGACGCCGTCGAGATGGATTACGATCCGCGCGACGAGGACGAGATTCGTGATTTCTTCGAGCGGGCGAACTTCGAGTACACCATCGGCAGCGTCCACGACATCGAGGGGATGAACGTGCAGGTGTCATCGAACTTCGACGGGATGTCGGACGAAGGGATCGACGCGTTCGTGGACCACTACTTCGAAAACCTCGAATCGCTCGTTCGCTCCGAACTGTTCGATATCGCCGCCCACCCCGATCTGATAGAGCGCACGCCGGAACTCCGTGGACGCGCCACCGAATCCCACTATCGAACGCTCGCGGAGGCGTTTTCGAACTCCCGGACCGTCCCTGAGATCAACGCCGGTCGGGCGCTGACCGACGCGGGAATCGTCCACCCGTCGGAAGGGTTCTTTGCCGTCCTCCGCGAGTACGACGTTCCGTTCACCGTTGGCTCCGATTCACACAGGCCGGACGAACTTCCGAACCGACACGAGTTTCTGGACGATCACTTCTCGTCGTTGGACCTCGAACCGATCGCGCCGCCGAGTCTCGTCCGCTGATCCCCATCCGCTCGCCGATTCTCGTTCGCCGATTCTCGCCCGCCCATTCTCACTCTCCGTTCTCCCGTCCCCCGTCGGTCGCCTCGCCGCCTTTCGTCGTGTCGTCGAACCGCTCGTCCGTTTCCCGCGTCGTCGGCTCGATATCGATCGGGGAGTCCGGTTTCTCCCCACGGAGTTGCGGGACGACCACGCCGAAGAACTGGACGACGATGACCATCAACAGCGGCCCGAGGAAGACCCCGTACCACCCGAACAGTATCGGACCGAGCAGGTAGGCGAACATCACCAACGAGAGGTGGAACAGCTTCCCCGATAGGTACGGACGGATGTAGGTTCTGACGACGTTGTCGAACGCGAGCGTCATAAACAGGAAGAACACCACCGGGTACCAGAGGTCGGTCGGGTTGCGCTGAATCGCCCCTAACGCGAGAAACGCCGCGATGGCGATGTAGACGACGGAGCGACCGACGAGCGGCACGAGCGTGAAGATACCCGTGATGACCGCGAGCAGTATCGTCGCCGGAATCAGGAGGTTGTTGGGCGCGAAGAGGTTGAACAGGTTGTAGATGAGGGCGGTCAGAATCATGATGACGAAGATTGTCAGCGTGTAGCCGAAGTAGATGGAGTTCAGCCCCGAATCGACCGCTTCGAGGTAGTCGACGGACAGTCGGTCGTCCCCGAGCAGTTGTTCTTTCCCCCACCGAGCGAGGCGTTCGTCCTCCACGAGGAGGAAAAAGCCCAGCAACAGGGAGAGAAAGAGCATGAACACGCTCGACGCGACGGCACCGATGAACGACTGTGCGCTCGTCAGCGCCGACTGCACCGACGGGTTCTTGAGCGTCGTGCTCGCCGTGTCCAACAGTTTGTTCGGGTCGTTCGGGATCGTGATGTTCGGGACCCCACCGAACAGTTTCGTCACCATCGGCGTGGTCGCGAAGTTGGCCAGTTGGCCGATTGCGATCGAGAGGAACACACCCAGAAAGAGGACGACCGGCACGACGATGAGCAGCAACGACAGCGCCGCCGAGAGGTTTCCGTTCCCGATTCGCTTGCCGACGAAGCGGTTTATCGGCCGCGCGACGTAGTAGATGAACAGTCCGAACACGACCCACGGAAGGAACGTGTACGCGACGACGGCGACGATGCCGAACACTATCAGGCCGACGACCCACCACCGCAGGTTCGGCCGCTCGATACGAATCCGCGTCGCTCCCGAATCAATCCCACTCCCAGCCATACCTATCGTACGTCATCCAGACCGTTAGCTCTGCCGCTGAAAGCGCCGGAAACAGGTGATTGAAGAGCTGGTACTGGTGTTTACCCTTCGACCACAACACCTATCCTGTTAGCTGGCCTACTTGTGTGTGAAGGCACGACTCGGCTCCCACGGCCGGTCGTGCTGTGGGGGAAGTGACATGAGTGACCCGAAATCGGGACCGAACTGGGGTATCGGACGACGAGCGACGGGCCAATTCCGTGATTACGAAGGGGTCGCCGAGCCGTGAGTTTCTTGAGGGTTCTTCCGTTGGCGTTCGTGATGATCGCCGGGCCGCAGATTCTGAGTGCCATCTTCCTCGCGACGAGCGAGAACTGGCGGCGCAACTCCGCCGCGTTCGTCTTCGGTTCGGCGCTCTCGATCACGTTTCTGGTCTCGCTCGCGTACTTCCTCGGTATCGGCGCGAACCGCCAGCGCGGGTCGAACACCACGCTCTCCGTCATCGTTCTCGTTCTCCTCCTCGCCGCCATGGTGCACACCTACCTGACGCGAGAGGAATCGGAACCGCCGAAGTGGATGGGGAAACTGACGACGGCCAACCCGCGGTTCTCGTTCCGACTCGGTTTCCTCCTGCTCGGATTCTTCCCGACCGACATCCTCACCTCGGTCGCCGTCGGGTCATACCTCTCGGCGAACGGATTGGCGTGGACTGACTCGCTCGGGTTCATCGCCATCACCCTGTTATTTCTGGCGTTTCCTGCCCTCGTGTTGCTCGCTTTCGGCAAGCGTGCGCAGGCGTGGCTTCCGAAGGCACGCGAGTGGATGAACGACAACTCGTGGATCGTCAGCGAGGCCGTCATTTTGCTCTTCGTCGGGATGAGCCTCAACGACCTCCTCGGATAATCGCCTCCGTTCGTCCCCGGAACTTTCGCATCAGAACCGATACTCGCGTATTCGCACGTCCTCACCGTATTTCTCCCGTAACTCTTCCCTTCCGGCTTCGACCCGCTCCTCGTCGCCCGTCTGACTGTCCGGTCGCCGATAATACACGAACAGCGGCTCAGGAACGTGATAGCCGTCGAGACCGGCGTCGAGATACCGCAGGAGGAGGTCGTACTCCGCGAATATCATCTCCGGGTCGTAGGACCCGAACCCGCGGAGACGGTCGGTTCGGTGCACCATGCCGACCTTGACGGTGTTCATGGCGTTCTCGCCCGTCTCGACGGTTTCCCACGTCCCGTCCGGAAACCGCTCGTAGTAGTCCGGATAGACGAAATCGATCTCCTCGTTATTTTCGAGAACTTCACACGACTGCTGGAGGAGTGACGGGAGGAACTCGTCGTCCGAATCGAGGACCGTCACGTACTCGCCGCGCGCTCGCTCGATTCCCTGATTGCACGCAACAGTGCCGTTTCCGCTGTTTTCCTCGTTCTCGATGAGTCGTACGGACGGCGATTCGAACGATTCGACGAGTTCGACGGTTTCGTCGGTCGAACCGTCGTCGACGACGATGTGTTCGATCCACGCTTCGTCCATCGTCTGCCGTCGAACGCTTTCGAGCGCACGCTCGATGTACTCAGCGGAGTTGTACGCCGCCGTGACGACCGAGACAGTCGGTGCAGTCATCTCAATTACTACGAACGACAAATCATCGTTTCCACAATACGTTTGCCCTCGCTCGAAACTCCTCGACGAGTCAGTTGTGGAGAAAGATTATGCTCCGTCATCGTGTATGAATCGCTACGATGCCCTCTACGGTTCCTCGAAACCTCCTCGTCGGTGACCATCCTCGGACCAGTGTCCGAGCACTGGTCGCTGGACTCGTGATGGCCGTATTCGCGGTATCCCTGCGATTCGTCGCACCGACGCTTCTCCTCGGTCCTACCCTCCTGTCGCTCGCAGCGGTCGCCGGTTTCCTCCTCGCGGCGGGGGTCGGTTGGTATCGTGGAAGCGTCCTCGTCGGAATACTCGTCGCCACCCTTCCGGTGTTCGCGTTCGACGCCGCATCGACGGCGCTCTTCGAACCGGCGACGCTCGAACTCGCCGTTCGCGCCGCCCGCCGGGCCGCGTGGTTTTCCATCGGCGTGTCGGTACTCGTCGCCGGGCCGCTCGGCTACGCCGTCGGCGCGGCCCTGCGGTCGGACGACGAATCGCTTCCTCCGCTCCGTTCCCGCTGTAATTTCGACATTGCCGACGAACAGCGGGCCGTATTGTTCGTCTGGGGCTGTTTTGCAGTAGTGGTTGCTGCCGCGTTGACTGTCTTCCCACTGGCTGTGATGCTCTCGCTAGTCGCCATCGCTCCGGTCTTCGCCGTCGCTGGACTCGTCGTGGCCGCCGTCCTCGGCTATCAAAGCCCTGATGCGCTCGCGTCGGTCATCGCTGGCGGTATCGGTGTCAGTTCCGGGTTGTGGCTGTTCACGCACGGATTCGCCGCCGTCGAAGCGGGGACGCGAGCGATTCCACCGCTCGCGCTCGTCAGAATCGTCCTATTTGGCGGCGTCGTTCTGCTCGCCGGTTTCGTCGCCGGTATTCCGCTCGGCTTGGCCGGGTACGTTATCGGACGAACGTTGGACGCCTGACACCACTCGGTTGTCGTACCACCAACGGATGACGATTCGGACGATTTTCTGCCGATTTCTGGTCAGCTGTTTTGCAGCTGTCGCTCTTTTCCGAGAGGCATACGTTTTTGCGCTATCGCCGCACGGTTGCATTCATGACACGACTCACCGACGCCATCGTCGGCGACGCGTACCGGAACGATTTCCAGTGGCAGGTCCTCGAAGACCTCGTCGACCTCGAAACCAGAATGGCCGGTCAGCAAGGGGAGAAGGACGGCGCGGAAATCCTCGAAGGCTACTTCGAAGCGGTCGGACTGCGAGACGTCCACCTCGACGAATTCGACATCGACGGCTGGTGGCGGGGTACCTCCTCCATCGAAACCGGCGGGAGCCACAGCCAGCGCTACGGGAAGGATTATCAAGTCATCGCGCTCCCGGGAACGCCCGCCGGAACTGTCGAGGGAGAACTGGTGGACGTCGGGTACGGGCGACCGGAGGACTTCGAGACGGCCGACTGCGAGGGCAAAATCGTACTGGCTTCCAGCGAAACGCCGGATGACTACGGCCGCTGGATTCACCGGATGGAGAAGTACGTCAGCGCGGCCAACGCCGGGGCTGTCGGCTTCGTCTTCACCAACCACATCGAGGGATGTCTCCCGCCGACCGGTGAGGTAGGCTACGATAACCGTCCCGGTTCGATCCCGGCGGTCGGCGTCTCGAAGGAACTCGGGGCGCGTCTCACCCGTCACGCCGAGGACGGCGACCTCTCGGTGACGGTCGATGTGGACTGTCGAAACGAACCGTCGACGTCGGTCAACGTCGTCGGCGATATCGGACCTGACACGGACGAAATGGTCCTTCTGACAGCCCACGTCGATACACACGATATCGCCGAGGGCGCGAACGACAACGGTGCGGGAAGCGTGTTGGCGACCGAGGCCGCCCGCCTGCTCGCCCGAATGGAGGACGAACTCGAAACGCGCGTTCGCGTCGTCGTGTTCGGTTCGGAGGAGATCGGACTCAAGGGTGCCTACCACGCGATGAACACGTACGACCTCGACACCGTGAAGTGTATCGTCAATATCGACGGCGCGGGACGGGACAGAACCCTTTCCGTGAACGCGAACGAGTTCGACGACCTCCTCGACGCCTTCGAAGTGGTGACCGACGAACGGTCGATTCCACTCGTCTCCAGCAACACCGTTTCGCCACACGGAGACCAGTGGGCGTTCGTCCAGGAGGGAGTTCCGGGCGTGATGGTCTCCTCGACGAGTCCCGACAAGAGCGGTCGCGGATGGGGTCACACGCACGCCGATACCCTGGATAAGGTCGACCTCCGCGACCTCCGCGAGCACGCCGTCACCATCGCGGACGCCGTTTGTGCCCTCACCGAACCCGACCGTGAGGTTCCGAGCCGTTCCCGCGAGGACACGCGTGATCTGATCGACGCCGGATACGAGCAGGAACTCAAACTCGGCGGGCGCTGGTCGTACTGAGCATTCGTCGATCCCTCCGGAATCATCGTTCGTCCGGTGACCGACTGACCGTCCGACTGTACTCGATTTCAATCCGAAATCCGATTCGATATTCCGCTGACCGACGCTGCCCCGCCGTTCCCGGGACCGCCGAGTCAGCTGTTCCCGACGGTTTCCGAGGATGAATGGGAGGAGTTCTACGACGCCTATCCGAGCGCGTTCGATGGAATCGACACGTGGGTCACACAGATAAGCTGTACACTCGTCCGGACGCCGGAACGACTGATCCTCGTGGATACCGGACTCGGTCCGAACCTATCGATACAATCACAGTGAAAGTGACCGCTATGGGTGGTTACTTCACGCCATGCCCTCGACTTATTCCCGTGACAGAATCCTTTGAATCAACCCGTCCAGAGACGCTTTCCCGCGTTCTTGGTAAGCATTTCATCTACACGTATGATAATGGCTGGCAGTACGAGATGTATATCAAGGACGGGTACACGATCGATTATCGGATTCATAGTGGGATGGTCGGAGGCCGATGGGTTCGTGACCAGGATGCTCACATCGTTCGACTCTCCGATGACGTGTTCAAGGTCTCTTGGGACGAGCCGACTGGAACCAGCGTCAGTGTCTCCTTCAATCTCACCGAACGACAGATCCATGGTGTCATTTTCTTCCCACAGTGGATCGAACAGAACCCGGAGCTAACCGTCTGCTACCAAAACGAACATCTCGATGAGATGCGCCAGTATCGGGACGAAGGACCGACGTATCCAAAACTGGTGGTCGATGAGTTCGCTGAGATCACGTTTATCGAGGACGTCGGAACCGAGCGTGAGGATATCATTGACTGTGCACCCGCGGAGCTACCCGATCGGTACACGGATCGGCGCAACTGAACCCCACGAATAACTAGCATACGCCGATGTGATTTTAGCAGTTATAGCCGGTAGCACCGTTGATGCCGCGTGTTTGCTCCATCTACTCCCTCCCTTCGATTCTCACGATTTCATATAGCGGTATGAACTTTATAAATTCGGATCTTCTCGTTTCATGGTCTCTATCCTCCAAATTCTCCGACCACGCCATTTCCGATGTCACTGCCGCTTAGTTTGATAATCGGAAGTGAATATGGTCGGGTCGCTCCCCTCGGGGAAGCACGAAACCTCTCATCGACAACGAGGCGGTTCCGTCTGGAAAGACAGCGCTGTTTCCACCGATTTTCGATATCTCGTTCCTCCGATTACCGTGACGAAAGGATTGATGATGGTGTATCGTGCATCATCGTTCGTGAATTCAATTAACATCGGTATCGTCGGCGCAGGTAACCGCGGACAGCTACACGCGCGAGAGTATACTACTATAGAGAACGCATCTCTGGTGGCTGTTGCAGATATCGACGAGGAATCGGCGCATTCGCTCGCCGCCGAGTACGATATCCCCTCCGTCTATTCGGATTTTCGCGACATGCTCGACGACGCGGACCTCGACGCCGTGAGCGTTTGCGTGCACAACAACCTCCACCCACCGGTTGCGATCGCCGCCTTCGAGGCCGGGTGTCACGTCTTCTGTGAGAAACCGCTCGCGGCAACTTACACCGACGCCAAGGCGATCGCTGATGCGGCCGAAGCGGCGGGAAAACACCTCGGCGTGCAGAACGAGAACCTGTTTCTCGACCGAACCCGCGCGGCAAAGCGACTCATCGACGATGGAAAGCTTGGCGACGTGTACTACGGAAAGGCCGTTCGCTCACGTCGACGTGGACGACCGTACGTGGACGGGTACGGTACGCCCGGATTCGTCTCGAAGGAGTCCGCCGGTGGCGGTCCGATGATCGATATCGGTACCTATCAAATCGGCCAACTGCTGTATCTGCTCGGGAACGCACCCGTGGAACGGGTGAGCGGCGCAACCTTCGAGCACACCGGCGATGCGTATTCGGCGGACCTCATTGGCGACAATCGTCCGACGTACACCGACCGACTGGAGACGTCCGGGTACAACGTGGAGGACGCCGGTCTCGGTTTCGCCCATCTCGAAGACGGGTCGGTACTCTCCGTCCGCGCCGCGTGGCACATGTTCCTCCCCGACGAACCGAGTCAGGTCGCGGGAACGAAGGGCGGTGTCCAGTTGGACCCGTTCGAGTTCTACACGACGACTGCGGACTACGAGGCGACGGTTTCGCTGGACATCAACGATTACGAGACACGACAGGCACTGTTGGAAAGCGAGGGCGGGTACGAGTTCGAACGGGATATCGGCCAGTTCTCCCACTGGATTCGAACGCTGACCGGTGCGGCCGACGTACCGATTCCGACGGGCGATATCGCGCTCAACTCGATGCTCGTCATGGAAGGTACCTATCTCGCACAGGAGGCAGGACGGGAACTGACGGCGGCGGAAATCGCCGAACGGTCGAAATCGACGGCAATCCAGTTGGATTGAGAACTCGTCGACGACTGGGGGTTCTCGATATCGTCTCCGTCAGACACACGCCTGACTGACCTTCTTGTACGTGACCGTCGTTGCTCTTCGTATGGGACTCACGACTGTCGCACGTGTCCACGAGCGAGACACATCCCGCGACAGGGGGACGTCGATATGACCGAACGAACCGTCCAAATCGAGATCTTGGTCGCGGATTCGCCGGAGGATGCCCCGGAAGTCGAAGCACACTCCCGTGTGGACGTCGCCGTGAACGGACAGATGTACCCGACCGCAAAGCTCATGGACGGCCGCTACGTCGCGTGGTGGTTCGAGGCGGCCGCTCCCGCTCCCGACGACAGCGTTACGACCGAGTGGGTCGCCGCTCCAACCCGATACCTGGCGGCCGCGACGCTCGGGGAACTCTGGGAGGATCCGGCGGCGTTCGATTCGATAACCGGCGCGAACTGCTAAAAGGGTAGAGACGATCGATTTTACAGGCGGTCGGTAGTCGTAGACGATTCCCTCGGCCGACGGTACCGTTGTTCAGACACTTCCGGCCGAAAACTCACTGCTTGGACTCCCAGTTGACGCCGTTCTAACGGATGAATCCGGACTTGTCCAGTGAGCCACCGTCCAACCAGTAGGGTCACACAGACGTTGAACGCGACGACGACGAGAATATCGGACGTGACGAACGTGACCAACAAGCCCGTCAACAACACCCTGAGGGCGAGCGCCAGTACACCAACGGTGGCTATTGCTGTGAGTATAGCGCTCGTCCACCCGTACGCCTGCCGCATGTCACCACGCTTGAAGTGGGCCGGCGAGCGGGAGACGAACGTTTCCTTTATGCTTCCGAAACTGACGTTCGGGACCACTACAGATGTCACTGTTGACGACTGATAACACTGCGCTAACGATTCCTTGCTCCGACGAGCACCCCGCACCATTATCATCCCGTTCGTTTGCTTCGCTATTCAAACTGTGTCAGTCCGCTGTCTGACGGTGGAATAGTTGACGGCCGCGCTTCATATTCCCTCCTGATGGCCACAAACCCCATACCATCACTTGTGATACGATTAACACGTAGACCACATTGAACAATGATCTCTCTACCTGTGGACACCGCACCCGATAGAAGTGCGCTTCTCGGTGCCGTCATCTGGCTCGTCGTCCCCGTACTGATCTCACTCGGGCGTATCGCACACTTATTCTTGCTCGCCCCACTCGTCCTCGTTCCGCTCGTCCTGCCAATGCTCACACCCGATTCACGTACTCCCCTCCACCGAATCGCCATCCTCGGGCAACCGTTCGGTGCGGTGTTGGTCGCTCTCTCGTTCGTCTTTTCCCCCGGTCTCTTCGCAGGCGTTCTCGTACTTCCATGGTTAGCGACCACGGTAACGATCGCTCTTTTGGGCTTCGCTCGTCTCCTTCCACGTGGATTCCGTCCGCTCGAAGAACTCTGTCTCAATGCGGGACTTCTCTACATCGCCGTCGGTGGGTGCTGGCTACTGATAAGCCGCCTCGGAGCGAACCCACTCGGGTTCGGTGACGCTATCGTCTTTTTCACCGCCGTTCACTTCCATTATGCGGGATTCGCCCTTCCAGTCGTGGTGGGGGTCACCGGTCGCGCCATCGATGACGATCGCATTCGTCGATTCTACCGACCGATCGCGACTGTGGTCGTTTTCGGTCCCGGACTGATCGCCATCGGAATCTCGTTGTCCCCCATCGTCGAAGTCGCGTCCGTTACCGTTCTCACACTTTCGGTGATGTCGTTCGCGCTGCTTCTCATCCTCGGCGTCGTTCCAACTCGCTCGAACCGCCGCCAACAGGTATCCTTGATCGGTGCTGCGGTTGCCGTCGGTATCTCGATGCTGTTCGCCCTCGGATACGGTCTCTTCCAATATCTCGGGACTCCGATCACAAATCTCTCCATCGGGCGAATGGTGCAAATTCACGGTCACCTCAATGCCCTCGGATTCGCTCTTCTCGGCATCGTCGGTTGGCGGCTTTCGACACCGCCTCCCCGATTCGAGGACCCGACCCCGTCGATCCCTTTCAGTTCGCTGACTTCGACGTGGCGAGTCGGAAATGATTACGTCGAACGAACCGGAATCGAGGCCGATGGCGGTTCGAAGCCGGTCGGTCAGGTAGACGACTTCTCGACGTACGCTCGTCACGACTTCGACACCGAATCCGTCCACACTGCCGTTCGAAACTTCTACGAACGAACGAGCGAGTACACGCTCTCATATCGCACCCATTGGCATCGTGGCTTCCGCCTCGGTGCCCGTATCGCTGCGCTGTTCACGGGTTCCTTCGAACAGTTGAACCTCCCAACGCCCGAAACCGCATCGAAGACGGCGAACAGCCGCATCATCGATATCGACGACAGAGCGGACGGGCGTGAAAACGTCCGTGCATGGGTTCGAACCGATTCGGAAACCGGATCTGCCGTTTTCGTCGCGGCGTATTCGACCCACGAGTACGCTGGTGAAACGTACATGAACGTCTCCCTTCCACTCCCCGGTTTGAACTTGAGTGGAATTCTCCGTATCGACTCGCTCGATTCGACCGAACACGAAGGCGCTATTCGACTCACTTCGAAACGCCCGAAGCCCGGCGGTCATTCCGGACTCTATCTCGTAACACCGTTCGTTCCGATTCGGCTTCCCATGCACGAGGTGTTCCGAGTTTGGTCCGCAAGCGATACCCCCGCTACAACTGGAGCCATGGCGACTTCGGAGACCACGCTCATCGCACAACACGAGATGTGGCTGTTCGGTCGCCAGTTCCTCACTATCGACTACGCGATCACACCGACTGCCAGTTCGAAGACACGAACAGCAGAACCCGAACTGGACTGATTTGTCGAGTTTTCATACAATGTATTAACAGACAGTTGTCACACCATCTCCCCACGCGCGCACGAAACAACAACATACAATTCGGTATCGAGGAATACCGCTCGGTAATGTGAGCTTGTCCCGTGGGATATGTCGAATCGTGCCACTGCCGCTTCGATTCGACGTACTTAAATTCAACCGGCCATTTCGATAGAATGCGAAGGACGCCTCGTGGTCACCCCGCGAGGTGTCAGCCGGAGACCCGCCACATTTGACGATGTGCTGTTTGGGTTTCGGGCGAAAGAAAGCCAATCCAATGCCCTTAAGTGTATGGGGGCACTC
>NZ_JAMYJW010000011.1:0-181336 GCF_024136975.1 Haladaptatus sp. AB643 | reverse complement strand
CGCAACCTCAAGCAAGCGCTCGGCGAAATCGACCGGATGGCGAGTTCGCTCGGCCTCCCGGACACCGTTCGGGAGACCGCGAGCGTCATCTACCGCCGTGCGCTGGACGAAGACCTCCTGCCGGGCCGTTCCATCGAAGGCGTCGCGACCGGCGCGTTGTACGCCGCCGCTCGACAGGCGCGTACCCCGCGCAGTTTGGACGAGTTGACGGCCGTCTCACGCGTCGAGAAGGACGAAATCGCCCGAACGTATCGCTATATCGCCCGCGAACTCGGCCTCGAAATCGAACCCGCCGACCCGAAGAGCTACGTCCCACGGTTCGCGTCCGAACTCGATCTCTCGGACGAGACCGAACGACGTGCCCGCTCGTTGCTCGACACGGCGACGAAGAAGGGTCTCCACAGCGGGAAATCACCCGTCGGCCTCGCGGCCGCCGCCGTGTACGCCGCCGCACTCTTGACGAACGAGAAGGTGACACAGAGCGAGGTCAGCGACGTCGCGAACATCAGCGAAGTCACCATCCGAAACCGCTACCACGAACTACTCGACGCCGAGGAAGGAACGATCGCACCCTGAACGGGCGAAAAAGGACGACTTTTGGCTGACCGCCGACCGCGGCTACCGACTACGTTATTCGCAGCTACCGACTACGTTATTATCGGTCGTTCCACGCTTCGGCCAGCGACGGCCAGTAGGCGAAGAGGACGAGTCCGAACCAGAGGACGGCGAAGATGATAGCACCGCTCATCGTCGTCGTGGCGTAGTCGAAGAGCGACGCCGTCTGACCCGTCGGTGAAAACGTGTCGAAGATGACGTAGAGCGCGAAGAGGGCTGGAGCGCTCGCCAGCAGAATCGTTGCCGCAACGGCCAGCAGTTCGCCGGTCGCCCCGTCTGAGGACGAGCGCGAACGTGTTTCGGTTGCCATATCGGGTGCAAGTCGGCCGACTGGAATAATCTTTTTCCTCTCACGTTACGCGGTCGGTGTCGTACTGCGAGACGTACGAGACCAGCGCGAACAGTACGATGAGAACCGTCGCCGTGAGTGCCATGCCGAACAGCGCCATCGAGGTGGGACTCATCTCGAACAGCGAGACGCCGAACAACCGCAGTATCTTGTGTCGGTTTTGACCGGTCGCGCCGACCGTGAGTCCGATACCACCCGAGACGAGAACGATCGTTACGGCAGTGACGAGAAAGATGCGACGGCTCGAAAGGGTACGCTCGCTCATCGACGGAGATTGACACCCAGTCGGGTTAGGGCTTGCTACTTCGAACGGTCAAGCGCTTCCACAACCGTTCGAAGCGCGGTTGTGGGCACTCTCATCCGTTCACGGAGACGAAAAGTCGAGGGGTCAGCTGTCGCTTATTCGATGATCGCTTACTCGGCGGCGATGACGTCGTCGATGCGGACGATCATCGTCGCGGATTCGGTGGCGCTCTCGACGGCTTCGCTCTTGACGGCGGCGGGGTCGATGACGCCCTTCTCGACGGGGTCGGCGATTTCGCCGGTCTCGCCGGAGGAGATGATGCCTGCGCGGCCTTCCTCGGCGTCGTTCGCCGCACGGAGGTCGACGAGGGCGTCGATGGGATCCATGCCGGTGTTCTCCGCGAGGGTTCGCGGGAGCATTTCGATGGCGTCGGCGAACGCCTCGACGGCGAGCTGCTGGCGGCCTTCGATCCCCGCGGCGTCGTCGCGGACGCGGCCCGCGATGTTGATCTCGGTCGCACCGGCACCGGGGACGACGCTCTCGGTTTCGACGGCGTTGGCGACGACGTCGAGGGCGTCCTCGATGGCGCGCTCGACTTCGTCGACGACGTGTTCCGTTCCGCCGCGGACGAAGACGGTGACGGACTGTGCCTCGTCGGCACCTTCGACGAAGACGAGGTCCTCGTCGCCGTACTTCTCGACGCGGATGGAGTCGGCGTGGCCGAGGTCGTCGTCGTCGATGTCGTCCGGTTTACCCGTGCGCTTGCCGCCCGTGGACTGGGCGATGGCGCTCGTCATGTCGTCGTCGACGTCCTCGAAGGCGAGGATGCCGTGCTCGGCGAGGTACGAGGCCGTGCGGTCGTCGATGGAGGAGTGCGAGAAGACGACGTCGACTCCGGCGTCGGCGATGGAATCGGCGAGGTCGCGGAGCTGGTTGTCCTCGGCGTCCATCGCGGCGGTGAGCTGCTCGACGTTGTCGACGGAGTACTCGGCGTCGAGTTCCGTCTCGCGAACGCCGAAGGTGCCGTCGGTGGCGAGGATGGTCGCGTCCTCGACCGAGCGCGGCATGTTCTTGTGTGCGGGTTCGGCGTCGGCGACGATTCCCTCGACGAGTTCCGTCCCGCTGGAACTGCCGCCGACCTGCGTCAGAACGCGGATCTCGTCGCGGTCGAGTCCGTCGTCGGTTTCGACGCCGCGGACCGCGTTCACGACGACATCGGCGAGTCGCTGGGTCGTGATGTCACCGGTGCCCTTGCCGGTCATGCTGGATTCGGCGACCTGCTTCAGGAGGTCGTCGTCGATGTCGACGTCGAGCGAGAGGTCCTCGACGGCCTCGATGGCGATGTCACGAGCGCGGGCGTAGCCCTCCACGATGGTCGTGGCGTGGACGTCCTGTTCGAGGAGGTTCTCGGCCTTCGCGAGGAGTTCCCCGGCGAGGACCGCCGCCGTGGTCGTCCCGTCGCCGACTTCGTCCTCCTGTGTCTGGGAGACTTCGACGATCATCTGTGCGGCGGGGTGCTCGATGTCCATCGAGTCGAGAATCGTGACCCCGTCGTTCGTGATGACGACGTCGCCGTCGTCGGAGACGAGCATTTTGTCCATTCCGCGCGGGCCGAGCGTGGTGCGTACGGCCTCGCTGACCGCTTTCCCGGCCGTGATGTTGGAGGATTGAGCGTCCCGACCTTGTGTCCGTTCCGTGCCCTCGCTGAGGATGAACATCGGTCGTCCGCCCATGCGTCGCTGTCCGAATCCTGATTCTGACATACGTATAACGAATGATTGATGTTCTATATAAATCTTTTTACTCGGTTTGCCGAACGAGAGCAGGTTACACGCATCGACCGATAGATACAAACCCGATTGCCATCGAGGAATTTTCAGATGCTAGAACTGGAGCACCGGTTTCGTGTGGTGGACGTTCACGCCCGACTCCCCGTCGAGGAGTCGGTTACGGCGCGCGGTCGGGCCATCTCGCCCGACAAGTTGGAGCGCGAGTTCCACCAGGCGGGTGTCGTGAACGCCATCGTCTTCCCCGGTCCCGTCCAGGAGGGTTCGAGCTATCTCCGAGCGAACAACGCCGTCGCTCGGCGAAGCGTTGAACGCCCGTTTTTTGCGTTCGCCAGGATCAACGGTCCCCGCGACCCCGACGGGAGCGCCACGGCGCGCTTCCGAAACTTCCGCACGCACCGGAAGGACTGGCACACCTCCCCCGAAGACGTCGAGCAGTACGCCTACGACGACCGGTTCCACGGGTTCAAACTCGACCCGACCCACGACGGCCTTCCGGACGACGAGGTTCTCGACCGACTCGAAGACGTGAACCTTCCAGTCCTCGTCACCGCGGGCGACGGATTCTCCCCGGAAACCGCCGCAACGACACTCCTCGACCGCTCGTTCCCCGTGGTTCTCTCGCACTTCGGCGGCTTTCCGCTGAACCGTGATCTGATGGAGGACGCCATCGACCTGCTCGACTCGCACGACGACTGTTATCTGGACACGAGTTTCGTCCGCTACCGCGAGCAGATGGAACGTGCCGTCATGGAGCACCCCGACCGCGTCCTCTTCGGCAGCGGTGCCCCCCACGCCCATCCGAACGTCGCCGTCATGGAGATACTCACCCTCGACGTGCCCGAAGATGCCATGCGAAAAGTGTTCACCAACAATCCCTGTCGCGTCGTCGAGGCGCTCGCGCCGGACGAATGATCGTTCGGCGACGGGGTAAAATAGGTCCCGACGTTCGTTCTTTCTCGTCGTCGAACTGCTATTCCATCTCGGGTTCAACCTCGCGCCAATCGTAGCGTTCGACGGCGCGGTCGGCGCGGTCGGACAGTCCGTTCGGGTTTCGCGTATCGTCTCGGTCCCGGAAGCGTGCGACGAGGCCGTCTTTGGAACCCTTGGCGATTCCCTTGGCGACTTCCTTGCCGCAACTGGCCCAGAGGGACGGACGGGTATCGCCGGAGGCGACGTTCCCTCCGGCCGTTCGCGCGTCGCGGACGGCGTCGTGGATGGTCCGTCTGAACACGGTCAGTCGTGGCCCGTAGTTTTTGACCATGCGGTAGGAGAGCGAGCGGTATTTCGTCGCCCAATCGCGTTCGACACCCTTCTCGTCGGAATCCTCGCGGCGCACGGCCACTTCCGGAGCCCACGTGATGGAGCGTTCCAGTCCCGCGAGGCGATGGGCACAGTCGCGCGCGCCGCCGGTTTCGAGCGTTTCGTCGAAGCCATCCACGGCCTCGATGCCGTCACGGGTAAACGCGACGTTAACGCTCGAAAAGTAGGTCACGTCCCGGCCCGCTATCGTTCGCGTTTCGATCGTCTCGGTCGTCATCCCCGCCCGAACCATCCGATGGACGGGACCCGTGACCACGTCCGCGCCGTCCGCGAGGGCGTTCCGGATGCCGTCGTACCACGACTCCTCGACGGCGACCTCCTGGCCGAGGAACGCGATAACTTCGCCGGTGGCTTCGGCGAGGCCCGCGTTGCGCGCGACGTTCAGGTTTCGGTCGGAAATCTCGACGAGCGCGCTCACGTCGTCGCGCTCGCACACCATTCCCGTGGTTCCGTCCGTGGAGGGACCGTTTACCACGACGACCTCGGCGTCGGGGACGTATCGGGCGACCGCGTCGAGGGCGTCGCTCAGCGGTTCACGACCGTTGAGCGTCGGAACGACCACGGACAAGTCCATATCCGCTTTTCAGATACCGAGTACGTAAAAGCAATTCGGCACGTCGTTGTCAACTCTCGCGGGAAAAACGGACCAGTTTCCGACTACTCGACGCTCGTGTTCCAGTAGGAAACGGACGCGAGGTGGTCCCCGATAGCCGTTTCCCCGATTGTGGTGTCCATGTCCCGAATGCGCGTCGCGATGGCGTCGGGAATCTTACGGTAGAAACCGTAGGGCAGGATCCAATCGTGCTCGGAGTCGACCAACGAGAGGCCGGTCTCCCCGAGGAGTTTCTGCACGTCGTCCAGCGAGTACAACCGCGAACCCATCGGCAACAGCCAGTTGTAGAGACTTCGGGTGCTCGGTCCGGCGAACGTGTCGAAAAAGACCTGATCCTTCGAGACACGGCACATCTCGCTCAGGAACGAGGCTGGCGTGTTCGCGAGATGGAAAAACCGCATGGCAAACACGGTGTCGAAGTGGTCGTCCGGGAACGGGAGCCGGGCGGCGTCGCCGCGCATGAACTCCAGATGATCGGCGACCCCCGTGTTCCGCGCTTTGTGACGCCCCTGTTGGAGCATCGCCGCCGAGATGTCGAGTCCGACGATGTCCGCGCCCCGTTCGGCGAGCATGACGGTAAACCGGCCGGTACCGCAGGCTATTTCGAGGACGCGCTTCCCCTCGACCGGGCCGATAGCGTCGAGAACTGCTTGCTTCTCGCGGCGGTCGATGAGTCGGCCGCCACGGGAGAATCGCTTCTCTTCGTATTCCTCGGCCACCTCCGTAGCCTGATACCACTCCTGTCCCTTCACACTTTCTTCGTCCGAACAACCTCACCCGAGGGATAAAACGGTACTGGATGTGGATAGCGGGGCGGGGTTCACACTCACGGGATCCGTTTCCCGTGGCGGACGACCTGACAACACCCGTAGAGGAACGATTTTAGACGTCGGTCGCGTACCTCCTTCGGGGTTTCCGATGACGACCTGTAATCACTGTGGTGGCGACTTCACCGCGGCGGACCTCGTGCGCCACGAATACGAAACCATGATCATCGTCCACTGTCCGGACTGTGGCTGTGTCCTCGGCCAGTACAACCGTCACAGCGGACCGCCGAAGACCGACCGCCAGCGGTAGGTAGAGTGGGTGGGCCGATCATCCGCCGGTTACGACTCGATCGGGACGAATCCGGATGATGACGCGGGCACCCTCCTCCTGACCGAGGTTCGGATACTCGTCTTGGCCCATGTACCGCTTGGTGAGTTCGTTGGCGTGTTCGACCGCGCCGTCCTCCGTGACCGCCTCGACTTCGCCGCGAACCGAAACGAATCGGTACGGGTCGTCCGGATCGAGGATGGAGAGTCCGACCTTCGGATTCCGCCTGACGTTTCGTTCCTTCTGTCGGCCTTCCGCGGTGTTCACGAGGAGGTAATCGCCGTCGTATCCCACCCAAACGGGCGTCACCTGCGGCGTTCCGTCCGGCATGACGGTGGCGAAGTTGGCGAACGCTTTCCTCTCGAACAGGTCTCGAAACTCCTCGGGTATCGATTCCATACCTATCTCACGCCGTGAAGAACGGTGTAGTTTCCCCCCAACCTATCATGGCATTTAAATGTGATATAATGACGTTTAAGGTGTCGATATTGTATGTACACACCTATAGCCAACGTTTACCATCTTGCCCCGGTCGCATGCTATATATGAGCACGACTGTACCAGAACCAGCAGGTGAATTTCGTGAACGACTCCGTGAACTACCCCCCAGCGCCAAACTCGTCGCCAAGGTACTGGAAACCGAAGAACCGCTGACGCAGGGCGAACTCGCGGAGGAATCGCTGCTTCCGGACCGAACCGTCCGCTACGCCCTGACCCGTCTCGAAGAGCAGGATCTCATCGTCTCGCGCCACAGTTTCCGCGACGCGCGAAAGCAGGTCTACCTCCTCAACAACTAAAACTACGCTTCCCTGGGTTTTCTCGCCGATATTCGGCCCTCTTCTTCCTGACGAGCGACGCCCACGAACGGGAAGCCTTTCCCGGTCGCGTCCTACCTCCCTCGCATGAACCCGATTCCCGTGCCGACCGAGACGCTGGCACCTCATGGGGCGACGAACGCATACGTCGTCGGTGGCGTCCTCATCGACCCGGCAGGGCGAACCGAGGAACTCGACCGGGCCGTGAACGGGACGAATATCACCGATATCGTTCTCACCCACACCCACCCCGACCACGTCGGTGGGGTCGCCCACTACGCCGAAGTTTGTGACGCGACGGTATGGGCACGGTACGGACACGAAGAACGGTTCGCTGACGCGACTGGAACCGACCCCGACCGGACGTTTCGGGAAGGATCGAAAGTCGGCCCGCTGACCGTCATCGAAACGCCGGGTCACGCCCCGGACCACGTCGCGTTCGCCACCGACGAGGGGATCATTTCGGGCGATCTCGCCGTCGCGGAGGGAAGCGTCGTCGTCGCGGCCGGGGAAGGAGACCTTCGTGCCTACCTCACGTCGCTCCGGAGACTGTACGCAAAGAATCCGGCGGCGCTGTATCCGGGCCACGGGCCGGTCATCGAGGAACCACGAGCGACGATTTGGCGACTCATCGACCACCGACTGCACCGTGAAGGACGCGTTCTCGACGCGGTCCGTGGCGGTGCCCGAACGCTCTCGGAGGTCACGGACGCGGCCTACGACAAGGACATCTCCGGCGTCCGGGAGTTCGCGGAGCGAACCGTGGCCGCCCATCTGGAAAAGCTGGCGGTCGAGGGGAAAGTGGCGTGGGATGGCGAACGCGCGGTGCCGAACTGAGTCGGCCGACACCCACAACGATTTTCATTCCACAAACGAACCGTTCCCCGTGGAAACTCTCGAAGCCGAATTGGAACGAGCGAACTCGCTCGACACGGCCGACCTCGCCGATGCAATCGAGGACATCGGATTCGAGTGTACGCGCTGTGGTGCCTGCTGTACGAGCGAAGCGGACGACCCCCACACCGCCACCGTCTTCCCCGACGAAGTGCGCGAGCTACAGGCGGCGACGGAGTACGACTTCCGGGACGTGGCCCGGCCCATGCCGTTCGGGCTGACGGCGGACGGCGACGGCGAGACGTTCGAATGGGCGCTTCAAACCGATGACTGCGGCGACTGCCAATTCTACGAGGACGGTATCGGCGCGTGTTCGGTGCATCCCGACCGCCCGCTCATCTGTCAAACGTACCCCTTCAGCGTGGCGCTCGGCGGAACGAGCCAACCGATGGGCGACCCCGTGGACGAATCGGGAATGGTTCGCGCCCACGAATGCGAAGGTCTCGGCCGGGACATCGACAGGGAACACGCGGAGGAACTCGCGGCGGCGCTCAAAACCCGTGCCATCCGCGAACTCGAAGAGGCAATCGGTGTGCGCGACAACTACGAACCCGCGGACCCCGCCCCCGGAGAGATCGTTGTCCACGACTCCGAAGGCGCGAAAAACCCCGACGGGACGACGTACGGCAAGTGATCTTCTCACGGCGAGTGGACGGCGCGAGCGCCGCCCACGAGCGAGAGGTCGGTGACACGGCCGCCGAAATCAACGAACCGGACGATTACCTGTCCCTGGCGCTTCTATCGAAGGACCTCCGGTTTTTCGGAAGGGAGATGATGCAAGCTACTGGTTCGGACGTTTTCACGAAAGTAGGCCCAAACCCGCGCCAATCGTGTGGATTTCGGCTTCTAACGGCAGCAAACGGTGGCGTTCGATAATTCTTTAATGGTTGACTACTTGGTTTCACGTGGAGGTCTACGAGCCTTGGAAATCTCTGATAAACTCCTGTGTCTGTTCAGCGGTGATGTTACTCTCAACGGCGACGAATACGTTGTCTCGATACCACGCCGTGAAATCGATACGGGTTCGGTCGAACCGGGAGAAACCTACCGTGTCGCGCTAATCTCGCGAGAAACGGAAGAGGAATCGGACGAAGAACAAGAAACGACCGCGACTTCGACGCAACCGAGTACGGGCAGTTCCGTCTCGTCGGAACCACAGCCACCCGTCGAAGCCGGTGAAATCCGCTACGTCGAGGTCGAAGACATCGGCAAACAGGGAGATGGCATTGCCCGCGTCGAACGCGGTTACGTCATTATCGTTCCCGGTGCGGAGATCGGCGAACGCGTGAAGGTCGAAATCACGGAAGTGAAATCGAACTTCGCTGTCGGCGAAATCATCGAGGAAGAGTTCTAAAACGACCTTTTACGACGGTCGAGAGTTCGTCGCGGGTCGAATCGACCCGCGACGAACCGTCTCCCTGTAAAAGCTCGACCAAAAGCACTCCTTCTTCACTTCGCTTTGGAAGACGCGAAGCGTCTTCCATGCTCTCGTTCAGTCGTCGGCCCGGAAAATCTTCGATTTTCCGGCAGCGTTGCCAGTGAGCGGGGGTTAGTTCGATGTTCCTTCTGGCGGTCCTGTTTCCGCCCTCTCGCTCGCCGAAAAATCGTCGTCGCTGAAAAATCCTTTTTCAGTCCGCGTTTCTGGAGACCGGTCCCCCGGCGAACTTGCTCAAGTCCACGTCCACCGTCTCGGCGAGGTCGTCCGGCGTCTCGTACGGGCGGTTGACGATGACGTTTCCGGCGCGCTGTTTTCCGAGGCCGGGAATCGCGGTGAGTTCGTCCATCGACGCGCTGTTCACGTCGAGCGGATACGGAACGCCCGTGACGGAGCGATAGCCGTGGTCCACGACGGCGACATCCATCGTCCGTCCGAGTTCGCGTTCCCCCGGAATCCCGACGAGGAGCGGGTAGGTGCCGAGTTGTCGCCCGAAGGTCCGACCGTCCTGATGGTATTCGAGGTGGACGTTGGGCAGGACTGTTCCCGGCGGGGTGACTCGCTGGAGCATCGGATTGTCTATCTCCTCCCTGACCTCGCTCTTGTACTGCTTGAACAGTCGCTTGTGATCGTCCGCGATTTGTGTCCCCACGGAGTTCATCTCGGTCCCCGAGAACGCCATCACCTGCCGGATGTTCACCCGGCGGAGCATCAGCCCCTCGTCGTACACCCGCTGGAGGAACTCGCGGTTGTGGTCGAACGTCTCCTTCCGCTCGCCTTTCAACCCGTGGAGCAGGTTGATTCCCGGCAGGAGCTTCGGAAGGCGGTTCGTCGCGTCGGGACCGTGCGTCGGGGCCGCTTCCGAACTCTCGCCGGGTCGCCATCCCGCCTCCTCGTTGACGATTTCCACCGCCTGGAAACACTCCTCGGCGGAGACGTTCAGGTTGTTCTGCTCCTGCACCACGGGGTCGGCCGATTCCAATCCGAACGCGGCGGTGTCGCCCGGCGTGTTGTGCTCGGCGATGACCCGAATGCCCTCGCGGGACAGTTCGGGCCACTCCACGATGGTGATGGGGTTCATGTTGTCGAGGTGGAGCGTGCCGAGGTCGGGGACGGCTTCCCGAATCCCGCCGTACAACTCCCGGAGCGCGTCCGGGTTCGGTTTCTCGCCGTTGCCGCCGTAGGCGAGGATGTCGGCCTGTCGGCCCAGTCGGAAGTGGCGGACGCCGCGGTTCGAGAGGCCGTCAACCTCCGCGATCACGGACTCGGGTTCGCGGAACGCCGGGTTGCCGTACAGCGGTTCCGTGCAGAACGAGCATCTGTAGGGACAGCCCCGCGAGGTCTCCATCTCGCAGATGAGGTACTCCGGATGGTTCGGATGCTGTTCGACGACGAACGCGCCCGCCGCCGCCCAGCGGTCTATCTCCTCGTTGTCGCGCATCCGGTTGTTGAAACCCTCCAGACCGCTTTCCACGAGGTCCGCGGCGGCGGCTTCCACGTCGCCCTTCGCCACGAAGTCGAAGTCGAGGTCGTCGCGCTCGGTTTGGGTTCCGCCCGCGTTTTCGTCTCCGACGCCGAACTTGACGGGGCCGCCCATCAGGCTCGTGCCGTCGGCCGTCCACGCCATCTTCCGCACCTCGTCCGGTTCGGCGGGCGTCCCGCCGACGTACTTGCCGGGCACCGTCATCCCGCCGATGTAGACGAACAGGTCGGCGTCGGCCACGTCGGCCCACTTCGAAGTATCGTCCCGCAGTTCGTCGATGGTGTGGTAGGTGATCCGTTCCTCGGGAACCCCCGCGTCCACCAGCGCTCCGGCAGTGTAGCGCGGGTACGTCGAGATGTACGGCGGCACGCCGAAGTGAGCCGGTTCGTCGACGTAGCCGTCCACGAGCGTCACGTCGAGAGTCGCGGGGTCAGTCATTACCCGCCTTTGTGACTGGGCGGATAAAACGGTGACTACGTCGAACGCGACGACGACGGGGAACACGCAAGTGTGGAAGTCGTTCGCTAGGAAATGGCTCCAACTCTGATGCGAACTCAAGAGTGACAAAAAAGGCCCAGAAAGCCCCCGCCCGCTCGCGGTCGCTGTGCAGGATATTCTGGCCTCTCCGCACCACCCGATTCCTTCGCTCGTTACACTCGCTCACTCATCCCTCGCACGATTCTGACGAGACGGCGAGGATGACCACTATCTTCGCCGTCTCGTCAGCGTGCGCCACTCGGCTGGACGGGGTGGGGCTTTCGAGGACTGCCTCTCAGTAACTCCAATCACACAATCAAAACCAACCACAACTCGTACTCCCCGAACCACCAATCCTAGCCGAAGTCCACGCGTTTATTTTCGTTCGGTACGTATCCATGCGTATGCCTGCGACGCTTGAGGTCAAGTGTACGGACGACGACTGCGAGATGGACATGTTCGAACTGCACTACACCTACGATATGCCGGACGATGTGGGTGTGGACGACTTCCAGTGCCCGTACTGCGGCGAAACCGATTGCCTCGAAGCCATCGAGCTATGACGCTCCGCGACCTCGGGCGCTCGACCGTAACGGCCGTCGCATCCAAGGTCGGCCGTGCCGCGAGCAAGGTACAGGAATCACGTCCCATCCCGGCCGACCTGCTCGAAAGCGAGGACGCCTACCTCGTCGTGTTCGATGCGGCGGGTGCGACCGGTAGCGACGTGCAAGTCCGATTCGTCGAGGACTCCGTCCTCGTTCGGATCGACCGCTTCCGCGACTTCCACGAGGGGTTCGACATGGTGTTCCCCGGTCGCGGAATGTCGCTCGACGGGGAGGTCGAACTCCCGTCCGATGCGAAGGTCGATGCGAACGAAGCGACGGCGACGCTGACCGACTCGGGGACGCTCCGCGTGACCGTTCCGAAGTCCGAATAACCTACTCGACGGCCATTCCTTCCACGATTTCGAACTCCTCGTCGCCAGCGAAGCGTGTCGGGTCGAACTCCGGGATGCCGCCCTCGCCGAGCACGTCCTTCGCGATGGCTTCGCCGAGCGCCGGGGAGCGCATGAACCCGTGGCCCTGCCAGCCAGCGGCGACGTAGCAGTTCGGTCTGAATTCGCCGAGCAACGGGTCGTAGTCCGGCGTCGCGGTGCAGAGCCCCGCCCACGCGCGTTCGACGGTCGGTTCCGACGCCGATTCGAGTTCCGTATCCGATCCGAAATCGAGCCGGTGGGAGAGCCGTTCCTCCATGGCGGCGACGAACGCGTCGTCGCTTTCGTGTTTCCAATCGGTGGGGTCGCTCTCGACATCCTCGGTGCCGTCCCCGGCCAGAAGTCCCTCGGGGTGTGGCCGGAGGTAGTAGCCTTCGGTGGCGTCGTACAGCATCGGCGTGTCGGCGTCGAACTCGCAGGTGAGCGCCTGCACGCGGTACGGTTTGAGCGCGACGGGGATTCCCACCTCCGCGAACACGCGTTTCGTATGCGACCCGGCCGCGACGACGATGGCGTCGAACGATTCGCCGGAAGCGTCGCCGTCGACCAGCGGAACGATTCGAGGGTCGTCCGACCCCTCGTCCCCCAGTCGAACACGAACCGGCGTCTCGGTTCGAATCTCAGCGCCCTCCGTCTCCGCTTCCGCCGCCATCATCCCGGCGTAGCTTCCGGGGTCGGTACAGCCTGTGTTGCGGGCGATTGCGGCGACGCCGACGTCCTCGACGTTCACCGTCGGAAACCGCTCTTTTAGTTCCGATGCGTGGATGAACGCGACGTCTCGCCCCTGTTCGCGCATTCGAGGCACCTGCTCGCGAATCGCGGCGGCGGGCTTCTCGTCGCCGGTGCGGGCGAACCAGACGTACGGCGTCTCCACGAACTCGAACCCTCCCGTTCCGGAAAACTCACGGAAGCGCTCTATCGCCCGGCTCCCGATCCGGGCGTCCTCCGGCGCGGCGAAGGCGTCGTAGAGCACGCCCGCCGCTCGCGAGGTGCTTTCACCTTCGTTCGGGATCTCGCCCGCCTCGAACAGCGTCACGTCGGCACCGCGTGCTGCGAGGTCGTGAGCGGCCGTCAGGCCCACAGCGCCGCCGCCGACGATGCCGACCTTCATCGGTGCTCCTGTGGCCACAGATCCGCGATATCCCGTTCGGCGAGCCACTCGACCAGCGCGGCGAGTTCGTCGCTGGACGTCGAGAGCAACCGTTCGCCCGCCTCGCGCGATCCGCGCGTCGGGTGCCCGACGACGCCGCTTTCGGAGAAGTCGGCCGTGTCGAACCCGACGTTGGCTCCGTGAACGTCCTCGCCCCACGCGTCGTTCGCGCCCGCCTCTGCCGCTTCGAGTGCGGCCTCGCGGACGAGTTCCTCGGCGACTTCGAGGAGCATGCTCGTCTCGATCTCGTCGGCGTGCGTAATCCCCATCCCGAACTCGTCTTCGAGCACGTCGCCGATACCGCTCCACCAGTTCCACGGGACGGCGTAGGCGACCTCCTCGCGTCGGACGCGGCGCGCGACCCGGCGGAGCGCGCCGTCGTTGCCTCCGTGCCCGTTCACGATGACGACCTTCCGAACGCCGTGGCTGGCGATGCTGGAGACGATGTCCGAGATGTAGTTCTCGAACGTCGTCGGGTCGGTCCACAGGGTCCCGTCGAACTGGCGGTGGTGTTCGCTGACCCCGACCGGAATCGTCGGGAGGACGACGACGTCGTCGCGTTCGGCGAGTTCCCCCGCGACCGCCTGTGCCGCCATGAAATCGGTTCCTAATGGGAGGGCTGGCCCGTGTTGTTCGACGCTTCCCGTCGGGAGTAATGCGACGTCCACGTCGGCGAGCGCGTCGTCCGCGGTGGTCGTCGTGTGTTCTGCAAGTCGGCTCATGACGGTTTGTATTGCAGCCGTGGTATTTGAAACTGGGTGTCGCGGCGATGGGCGAAAAAACGGACGTACGGGACGAGTTCGGCCGTTATCAACCGAGGAACGAGTCGAGTCCGCGGGCGGGATAGCCGACCACGAGGTCGGCCCCGGCCGTCTTCAGTTCCTCGACCCGTTCGCCGATTTCCCGTTCGGTTCCGACGAGCGCGAAATCACGGCTCGCCGCCGACAGGACGCGCCGTGCGCGGCCGTCGGCGCTGGCATCCGTCGGTGCATCGTCCGGGAGCGCCCGTGCCACGGGCCGTCGTCGGGAGACGTACGCCCCGACCGAATCGAGAATCGTGTCCTCGTCGTCCGTGAGGACGGTTGGGGCGTACACCGCGACCGTTCCCTCGAATCCGGCCGAGCGAAGCGCTCGGACGTCCCGGTCGGTCGAGCGCGACAGCAGTTCGAACTGCGTCGCGCCCGTGGCGGTGGCGATTCGCTCGATCCCTTCGGTGCCGACCCACGCGTCGGGCGAGCGCTCCAGCGCCGCGCCGAGGCGCGGCGCGACCGCACGTCGTTTCTCCTCGTCGTCGAGATACGCCGAATGTCCAGCGACGAACACCGTTCCAACCGCCTCCGGGAGTCGGTCGAACAGCGAATCGTCGCCGAGGGGGTCGAACCCGTCGGCCCGGATCGGCACCGTCATCAGGACGTTCTTCGCCGCCGCCAGTTCGCGGAGCACCGCCTCGTCGGGGAGATGCTCGCGCCCTTCGTAGTCGATGGTGATCGTCTCGAACGGCAAGTCGTGCGCTCGCCGCACGTCACACTCTGCGGGTTTCAGTGCGGCGGCGTCGAGTCCCGTGCGGGCGAGGGCGTGGCTACTGGTTAGCATCGATACCTCCGGTAATCAGAACGAGTTGGCTACTGTTCTCGCGGAACGCGATCAATCGTCTGTGCGACCATGGTCTCCGTAACGTCACGGGGATAAAAAGGCTGTCGGCAACGGCAACGATTCGAGTCAGGGAACGTAGCGTTCGATGGTAGGCATCTCGATGCCGAGCGCTCCCTCGACGAACTCGATGAGTGCGCCATCCTCCGGTTGGAGTCCCCCGGCGAGGACGACGGCGACGAGTCCGAGGAGGCCGGTGCAGACCAGAAAGACGGGCAGTGTCACGAGCGTCAACGTCAGCCAGTGGGACGCGCCGAGGGCGACCGGGAAGAGGACGAGCGGGAGGGCGACGTACGTCCGGTTCGTGGACGAGGCGAACGGCGTGATGTCGCATTTCGACCAGAGTACGAGATTGAGTGCGAGGTTTCGGACGACGTACGCTCCGGACGAGGCGACGGCGGCACCGACGATGCCGTACGTCGGAATGAGGAGGAGGTTGGCGACGAAGTTGAGCGCGAGCGTCAGAATATCGACCCCCAGAATCGCTTTCGTGTGGCCGAGCGCGGCGAGCGTCGTCCGGTTTCGTCCCGCCGCCGCGCTGGTGAAAAACCCGATCGAGAGGATTGCGAGCGCGATACCGCCGCCCGTGTACCCCGACCCGAAGAAGATCGAGAGGGTGTCGTCCGGGAAGACGGTGAACACTAGAAACGCGGGGAAGGTGAGGACGTAAATCCACTTCGTCGTGATGCGGTAGATGCTCGTCACCTCGTCGCGCTCGCCGTCGGCGTCGAGTCTGGACGTGAGCGGCAGGTAGAGATACCCGAACGAGGAGATGACCATGAGGAGGCTGTTCGCCAGCGGGTAGGCGGCGTTGTATATCCCGACTTCGTTCGAGGTGCGAAACTGGGCGAGCATGATGGTGTCCATCCGCGTGAGCAGGATCGAGAGCACCATCGTCACGATGAGCGGGGCCGAATACGCCAGCAGTTCGCGGGTGTGCGTTCGCACGGGGCCGACGAGGCGGACGAGGCGGTTCGAGAGGAAGTAGACCACGACCACCGTGCAGAGCGTGGCGACGAGGTAGGCGTAGCCGATGGACGCGAGGTCCAACCCACCCGCGACGAGCGCGACGAGCAGGAGGATGCGGAGACAAGGGTAGAGAAAGTCCTTCGTGTACAGTTTGTAGCGCGTGTTTTCCATGCCGCGGAGCGCGCTCACGCCGACGGTTAGCCCCGTCGTGATCGGAATCGTGCAGATGAACAGGCGGAGCAGGTCGGTCGCGGCGCTCGTCTCGAACAGCGCGGCCGTGATACGGCCGATGTTCAGGTACAGGACGAGCGAGACGAGGATGCTAACGGAGAGCGAGAAGCCCAGTCCGAACAGCCACACACCGCGCACGTCCCGGTCGTCGTCGTAGCGGGAGACGAATCGCGGAATCCCGTCGTTCAATCCGACGAGCGAGACCGTTGCCCCGATGGTCATGATGGCGAGTGCGATGGTCATCTCGCCGTAGAGTTGCGGCGAGAACCAATGGGCAACGATGATGCGCTCGATCAGTCGACCGACGGACGCGACGATGACGCCGACGACGATGAGGACCGAACTCGACAGCAGTTTCGAGAGGTGGTTCTCACTCGTCGCCATTCCGGAAGTTCCGTGGATAAGCGTGGTGCTCGTGGCCTCGTTGCGTTCTCGGATTCACGGTGGGACAATCAAACCGGCCGAGTGGCTTTGTTATGGACGCCGTACGGCGGAGTAATCGCTCTCATCCGCCTCACCCGCTCCCACACCGACAGAGCCATGTGAACAACAATCATGATATTTTCAGTAGGTCATCGGTTTCGTTGTGACCTTCAGATTGGTTGATATGTGTAGAACGACACCGAAAGAATATTAATCGACCTCTTTGCATTGAAGACCGCATGGCACGCGATTGCAGTACGACAAAAAACGATAGCGGAGCGGACGGCAGTTCGTTCGACCGCCGTTCGTATCTGAAACTGACCGGCACGGCCGCGGTTGCGGCCGCCGGTGCTGGCGCTGCGACCGGTCTCGGCGCGGCGAAGGAGTACGAGACGATCACGATTCCCGCGAACACGGCGAAGCAGTTCACCGTCGGGAGCGGCGAGACGTTCGAAAACAAACTCATCGACATCAGCGCGTCGGGCGCTGACGTTCGCATCATCGCGAGCGGATCCGACTGGACGATCCGCAACGTCGGTTTCAGCGGCGCGTCCGACGTGAGCGGTCCCCACCCGCCGGGAAAGAACCTCGGTGGCTACCCGAACCTCATCACGGCGTCGGGAACCGGGACCATCGAGCACGTCTACATGGGTGACGGCGTCTCCGGTGACATGATTCGCAAGGGCGCGATCGGAATTCCGGCGTCCTTCGCGGGTCACATCGACCTCACCGGCGTCACGATGAACGGTTGGACGGGCAACGCGATTTACGCGGGCGGCGCGGCCAAATCCAGCGGCGGCGGCGGGACACTGGCGTTCGACGGCTGTCTCCTGAAGAACAACAACATCAGCCACCTCCGCGTGGCGACGGACGGCACGACGGTGAAGAACACCGTCATCTACAACACGAACGACGTTCCGCTCCACCCGATCAACGGCGGCGTCGTGAACTCCCGCGGCGTCTACGACGGCTACGGGACGACGAGCGACGTCGTCACGTTCGAGAACTGCGACATCGACTGCACCGACGCGGACACCAACGGCGGGGCCTCCGCGCTCGTCGCGGCGCACACGACGTTCAAGGTCACAGACTCGCAGATCAAAGGCGGTCTCATCGGCAACGTCGAGACGACGAATGTCGGCAGCAACCCGTCGCACGAAGCGCCGAAGGCCGCACCCACGACCGCGAAGCAGGCCGCAACCGGTTCGACGTCGTCCGGCGGAAGTTCGAAGACCGGCGGCAAGTCAAAGAAGAAGGCCAAGAAAGCGAAAAAGAGTAAGAAGGCAAAGAAGTCGAAAAAGAAGAGCAAGAAGAGCAAGAAGGCCAAGAAAGCGAAAAAGAGCAAGAAGGCGAAAAAACCGACCGATCCGGCGATGAAGAAGGGGACGAAGAACGCGGCCGCCTCCGGTTCGCGTGACTTCTGTTTCACCTACAACGGCAAACGCTACTGCGTCGATTTCGGTCAGCTTCGGACGTTGCTGGGTGGATACTGAAAACGAAGTCGAACACGTATTTTTCCGGTAGGGATTCCGTACCACGGTTACACGACGGTCCTGTCGAAGCCGTAGCGGTCGCCGTCTCGATTTTGTGGTTTCAATTGATTGCGTGAACGGCGTCGCCCGATTGGTTCCGACGACGCATAACAAAGTGTAATACCCTTGTGGTATCGGGAAATGAGCAGTGGTAATCGACCGTCCCAGCGTGTCGTCGGGAGTACGGGGACGACGGCGGAACACGGCGACGCGCGTCGTCGGGGCGATGCGCGAGCGGCGGAGTTGACCATCGGTATGTACTATCGGAAGGCGGGAACGCGGGACGCGGGCGGTGTCGTGATGTACGTGCAGGAACTCCTCGACGCGCTGTCGGAACACCAGTCGGCCTACCTCTACACGGAATCCGGAGAACTGACGCCGAAGATGCGCACGACGGACGCGGAAATCGTCCAACTGTCCGACCCCGCGTTCGACGCCGCAACTCGCGTGTTTCCCGGCATCTCGGAGAAACTCGTTCCCCTGCTCGGCGCGATGCGCGACGGGACGATTGCGCGGATGAACGAAACCCTCGACGTGCTCGTGACACACCACTACTTGGAGGACATCGTCCTCTCGAACCTCCTCGACATCCCCGTAATTCGCGTGTACCACGGCTTCGAGCGGACGGGACTCGGGACGACGGCCCACGGGATGCTGTCGGACAGCCACTCTGTCGTCAACTCGGTGCAGACGAACGCGGAGTTCGTCGAGCAACACGGCCACGAACCCGACGGTATCGTCTACCCGGGCGTCGATACCGACCTGTTTCACCCCGACGCGCCGCCCGCCTTCGAGCGCGAGGAACCGACGGTGCTGTTCGTCGGTCGGTTCGTGGAATCGAAAGGCGTCTTCGACCTCATCGATGCGGTCGCGGCGGCCCGCGACGCCGGAACCGACGTTCACCTCTCTATCGTCGGTCGCGGGGACGAAGACGCAGTGGAGCGGCGAATCGAGGAGCACGAACTGGCGTCGTCAGTGTCCGTCCTCGGAGCGGTTCCACACGACGAACTCCCGGGCTACTACACCGCCGCGGACGTGGCCTGTCTGCCGTCCCACTACGAGAGTTTCGGCATGGTCAACATGGAGGCGCTGGCCTGTGGCACCCCCGTCGTCACCACGTCGGTCGACGGCGTCACGGAGTACGCCATCGACCGCGAGACCGCGTTGCTCGTCCCGCCGGAAAACCCCGAGGAGTTGGCGACGGCGATAGCGACGGCGGTCTCGTCGCCGGAGCTACGGGCGCGACTCTCGGAGCAAGGACGGGCCGTCGCGGAACGCTACTCGTGGAACCAGTCGGCGAAGCGTCTCGTGGACGTGTGTGCCGAAATCCTCGGACGAACCGACAGAAATACCCTCGAACGAACCGACCGCGAAGTTCTCAACGCGGATTGACCGGGAAATTTTCGAACGAACCGACCGCGATGTTCTCGATGCGGACCGATTATTCGGACCCCAACTCCACCGGAACCGCCCGCGTCGTCGTCGCCTTGAACGAGGCGACGACCGGTCGACCGGGTTCCAGGCCCAATCGCTCGACGCTGTTCATCGTGACGAGCGCGAGAAGCGGCGTTTCGCCCCCGACATTGACGGTGATACGGGCGATTCGTTCTCCCTCCTCGACAGCCGCAACCGTTCCGGAAAACTGGTTTCTGGCGCTCGTGTCGTCCCCCTGCGGCGCGGCGTCGGGACTGTAGAGGGTGATCACGTCGGAGCGGATGGGCACCTCCACGGCGTCGGCGTCGGCCGGGACGAGCGCGCGAACGACGCCGACGTCCGTCTCGACGAGACCGAACTCGCCGTCGAGTTCGGCGACGGTGCCGACGAGAACCGTCTCGTCCACGTCGGCGAGCCCGGACGATTCCGCCGTGAGTCGGCGGAATCGCTGGATGAGTCGCCGCGCCTCGTCGGTCAACGTGCTCCCCCCGCCGCTCGTCCCGCCGCGTTCGCGGCGGACGAGCGGTCCGAAGCCGTCCTCCAGCGTCACGACTCGGCGCTGTGCGTGGGCGTACGACCGTCCGAGGGCGGTCGCCGCCGCGTTGAGCGAGCCGTGTTCGTCTATCGCCCGAAGCAATTGCACGTCCCGTGCGTCGAACGTGACATCGCCGGAGACGAGTTGTGCGTCGAACGTCGCCCGTGGCGTCGCGTCGTCCATCGTCAGTACCTGTCGTACCGCTCGGTACATCAGTTCTCCGGGCTACCGACGGATCACGATGCCCGTTCGAACTGCTCTTCGGCCTCGCGGAGTCGTTCCAGCCGCGTTTTGAGCGACGGGTGGGTTTCGAGCCACGGCGTGTCCGCGTCCGCCGAATCCGTTCCGTCCACGTCCGTCGCCATCGAGAGCGGGACGATGGCGCGTTCCGGCGGGATTTCGTAGGCGTCCCGCATGTCCGCCGGCGGGCGCGTCGCCGTCGCGTCGTACAGTTTCCGGAGCGCCGAGGCGAGTTCGCCCGCGTTCCCGGTGATTCGCACCGCGCCGCGGTCGGCGGCGAGTTCCCGATAGCGCGAGAGGAGCGCGAGCAGGACTCGTCCGACGAAACTGAAGACGGCCGAGAGGGCATACGAGAAGGCGAAGAACAGGCCGACGAGCGGATGGGCACCTCGCTCGGCGTCCAACGCCCAATGTCTGTCCGCGTACTTTCGAACCCGTAAGGCGAGACGGAGGGGAAGCGACGCGAGGGTGACGACGAGGAAATCCCGGTGGCGAACGTGGGCGAACTCGTGTGCGAGCACGGCTTCGAGTTCGTCGGCCGAGAGCGTCTCCACGAGCGCCGTCGTCACGACGATGGTCGCGCTCTCGGGCGAATACCCGGTCGTGAACGCCGTCGGAACGTTCGAGGTCCGACACTCGATGTCCGGTCGAGGGACCGACAGATGGCTGGCGATTTTCGTCGCGCGCGCCTCGACTTCCGGGGGGACTTCGACGACGACGGGTTCGTCGTCTCCGTCCTTCGGGAACCCCGTCAAATCACTCCCCGCGTAGCGTTCGATGACGTAGAAGCCGAGTACGCTCGATCCGCCAGCCAACCCCGCCATGATGAGGACGGCGGTCATCGTCGTTCCAGTAAAGAGCGCGACGAGACGTGCTCCCGCCGTAACGATAAGCCAGAGCGTCGCCGGAATCGCAATCGCGAAGAGGACGACGAGACACAACGTGGCGACCATCCGAACCTGCAACCCTCGATCCGGTTTCCACTCCATACGATGGCGTATGTTCTCAGCGATGATGAAATTTTTCGACGATGACGAAAATTCGAGTCGTAACCGGGGTCGTCCGCGAAATTCGCTCAGTCGGAGCGCCGGTGGACGGTCATCGGGATTTCCTTCTTCGGGCGGGCCGTAATCGTCGCCATCAGGTCCAGTTCGGCCTCGGGCGTGAGTTCGATGTGGAACTGCTGGTAGATGGTGGCGAGCAGGAGACGCGCCTCCAACATGGCGAAGCGGTCGCCGATACAGCGCCGTGGTCCGGCCGCGAACGGGAAGTACGCGAGTTTCGGGAGCGACTTCTCGAACTCCTTGGTCCAGCGCTCGGGTCGGAACGCGAGCGGGTCGTCGTACCAGCGCGGGTCGCGGTGGACGACCCACTGGTTCATCTGCACCGTCGCACCCGCCGGAATCTCGTAGCCGCCGATGATGTCCGGTTTGGTCGCCTCGCGGACGATGCCCGGCACGGGCGGGTAGAGTCGCATAGATTCCTTGACGACTTTTTCGGTGTACGTCAAGTCGTCCAGGTCGGCCATCGTCGGCGTCTCGCCGTCGAGCACCTCGTCAAGTTCGGCGACGAGTTTCTCCTCCACCTCGGGATACTGCGCGAGGGCGTACATTGTGAGCGTCAGCGAGAGCGCCGTCGTCTCGTGCCCGGCGAGCAGGAGCGTGACGACTTCGTCCCGTATCTGCTCGTCGCTCATGTGGTTGCCGTGCTCGTCCGTCGCGTCGAGGAGCGTCGAGATGACGCCCTCGCCGGTCGGGTCCTCGCGCCGCTCCCGGATCAGTTGGTAGACGACGTCGTCGAGTTGCTTCCGCGCGTCCTTGATCTGCATCCTCGACGGCGTCGGAATCCCCGGCGGGAGGATGAAGTTGGCCAGGCTTTCGGTACCGAGCATGAACTCCTCCAGCGCCGACCCGACGGTGTGGACCTCGTCGTCGATATCGACGCCGAACAGCGCCCGTGCGACGATTTTGAGCGTCACCTCCATCATGTCCTCGTGGACGAGTCGCGTCTCGCCGTCCTCCCACGTGTCGAGTTCCTCCTCGGTGAACTCCGTCATCATGGTGGAGTATCGCTGGATTTCCTGGGGGTGGAAGGCGGGTTGGATGAGGTGGCGGTTGCGCCGCCAGACCGCGCCTTCGCTGTTCAGGATACCCTTCCCCAGCACCGGCCCGAGGATGTTCTGGAACCCCTCGCCCTTGATGTAGTTCTGATTGTTCTGGACGAGCACCTGCTCGATGTAGTCGGGGTGGTTGAGCTGATACATCGGTCCCGACAGTTCTTCCCAGTGAACGATGTCCCCGTACTCGCGGGCGTTTTCCGTCATGAAGCCGAACGGGTCGCGGATGAAATCCCATCGCGTTCCGACGATAGGGAGGCCATCCGGTCCCGGTGGCGTGTCCCCCGTGGGGGGTGTGTCGCTACTCATGGTTGCTACCTAGTACTGCCCCCGGCGGTCTATCTCTATATCCGAGCATCCTAGGTGTGTTTAAATACTCTCGTGCGGTATCGTTCCCCATGCGGTACGCGACGATAGTCATGACGTGGGAGGACGACACGGCCGTTCATCCCATCGACGACCTGCTCTCCGAGACCGACGACGTGACGGTCGAGACGATTCGGTACGTCGGACCGGTGTACGAGGGGCGATACGTGGAACTCGTGGAACTCCGCGGTGACCTCGACGTCGCACGGGAACTGTTGGCCGGTTCGCCCGAAACCATCGAATACGACATCGTCGGTGAGGACGGCTACGGCGTCCTCTACTTGCAGTGTCGAACCGGCGGTCTGGTCGATGACCTGCTCACCATCCTGCGCGAACACGAAATCGTCCTCGACTGGCCGATTGGGTACATCGACACGGGGAGCGAACACGGCCTGCAACTCACCGTGATCGGAACCAGCGATGCGATTCGACAGGCCGCGGGTGACGTTCCCAACGGTATCTCCCTGAAACTCGAACGGATGGGCGAGTACGAACCCGACATGGGAAAGCTCTCGTCGATACTCACCGAGCGGCAGGAGACGCTCTTCGACCTCGCCGTCCGCGAGGGCTACTACGAGGTTCCCCGGGAGACGACCCACCGGGAACTCGCCGAGGAACTCGGCCTCTCGACGGGGACCGTCAGCGAGCGACTCCAGCGAATCGAGTCGAGGTTGGTCGGCGCGTACGTCAACTGATCGGCGAAAATTCCGTTTCGGGACGGTTACGACGCGCCGGTAGGGCTGAGATTAATTACCTCCCCAGCGTCAGTTCTAGCAGGCACGGATTGCCGGAGAACGGGGGGAACCATGACGCCGCCACAGCCGTCCGCTTCCGGGGATAGCAACACGAATACCGACGAGGAGACGTCCCCGTGGCGGTCGTCCACGGTCCAGATCGTCCTCGCGGCGACGCTCCTCGCGCCGCTCGGCGTCCCGCTCATCAGTCCGACGCTACCCGTATTTCGGGACGCGTTCGGCATCACCGACGCACAGGCGAGCCTGCTCATCAGCACCTACTTCCTGACCGGAATCGTCCTGTCGCCGTTCATCGGCATGCTCGCCGACCGAATCGGCAGGCGGGCCGTCCTCATCTGGGGGCTGATCGCGTTCAGCATCTCGGGCGGTGCGATCGCCGTCGCGCCGAGTTACGAGGCCATCCTGTTGTTGCGAACCATCGGCGGGACCGCCGCCGCCGGTATCTTCATCACCACCGTCACGCTCATCGGGGATTCGTTCGAGGGCACCCAACGGAACTCCGTACTCGGGATGAACAACGCGGTGCTGTCCGCGGGGGCCGCGCTCTTCCCCATCGTCGGCGGCGCGCTCGCCACCGTCGCGTGGAACGTGCCGTACCTCGCCTACCTGCTCGGCCTGCCGCTCGCGCTGTACGCAGTTCGGCATCTGGAGGAACCCGCCCACGAACGCGACTCGAAGGGGCTCGCCTATCTGCGCCGCGCCGCCAGCGTCCTCAGCGGACCCGACGCGCTCGTCTGCTACGGCGCGGCGTGCATGACCGAACTGCTGTTGTTCGGCACGGTGCTCACGATTCTGCCGTTCCTGCTGGCCGGGGACTTCGGCATGTCGGCGTTGGCCATCGGACTCCTGCTCTCGGTCGCGGAACTCTCGTCGGTCATCGTCTCCGCGAAGAACGGCTGGTTCGCGCGGTACACGTCGAACTACGGCCTCATCGCCGCCGGGTTCGCCTGCTATTCCGTCGGCCTGTTCGGCGCGTGGTTGGCACCCTCGCCGGTTTTCATCGGCGTGACGATGCTCGTCCTCGGTGCGGGTCTCGGCCTCTCCATGCCCGCCGTGGACGCCGCCATCAGCGACCTCGTCTCCGCGGGACTGCGCGGCGGGGCGCTGAGCCTGCGCAACAGCACGACGTTTCTCGGGCGCGCCGCTGGGCCGATCCTGTTCGCCGGGCTCGCCGAGATTACGGGCTACTATCCGCTCTTCGTCGGCAGCGCCGTCGTCGCGCTCGTCATCGCGCTCTCGATAGCCTCGATGAGCGTCTACCGAACCCGCCGTCGGCCCGTCGCCGAGGCGTAGGTTCGTCGAGGCGCGCGGTACCACGGCGACCCGGCGGCAACAATCCTCTTTTGGCTCCGTCCCGACCACCATTCATGGCGACCGTTATCGGAATTCGGTGTGCCGAAGGTACCGTTCTCGCCGGCGACCGCCGAGTCACGAGCGACGACGCCGTCACTTCGGACGGGGTACGGCGAGTGTTCGAGTACGACGACGCCGGTGCCGCCGTCGTCGGTGACGTCGGGGCTATCGAGGAGTTCGACCGCCGATTCGGAATCGAACTCGACCGTAGTCGGGAGGAGAGCGACGACGTCCACATCGACCGAATCGCGCAGGTTGCGAGCGAGTTGACGGGTGAACTCGGTCTCGACGGGTTGGTCGTAGGGCTGGATTCGAACGGCGACGTCGGCCTCCGCGAAGTCGGGAGCGACGGCCTCGTGCTCGCGTCCGACGTGACCGCGCTCGGCAGCGGCGCGTCCGTCGCCTTCGGCCCCCTCGAACAGGTCGACACGGACCGCGGGTTGGACGACGTGGAAGCCCTCGCCCGCGAGACGCTCTCCATCGTCGCCCAACGCGACCCCGACACCGGCACCGACATCGACGTGGTGCGGTTCGAGAACGGCGACGATTGAGTTCGGGCGGTCATCGTTCAATTTCGAATCGCCCCCGAAAGGTCAGCTTTTACGTGCCGGTCCGCCAACCGACGACATAGAGACCATCACCGTCGCCCATCCCACAATGATTCTCGTCATCGACAACTACGACTCGTTCGCCTACAACCTCGTCCAGTATCTCGGCGAGTTCGCCGACGAGGTCGTCGTCCGGCGGAACGACGCCATCGACGTGGCCGGTATCCGCGCCCTCGACCCCGACGGAATCGTCGTCTCGCCGGGTCCCGGAACCCCGGACGACGCGGGGGTTTCGATGGCCGTCTTTTCCGAAACCACCTATCCCGCGCTCGGCGTCTGTCTGGGCCATCAGGCGCTCTGTGCGGCCCACGGCGCACAGGTCGGCCACGCGCCGGACGTCGTCCACGGGAAGCCATCGACGGTGACACACGACGGAGACGGAATCTTCGACGGGTTGCCCACGGAGTTCGACGTCGGACGATACCACTCGTTGGCGGTCGAACACGGCGACATTCCGGACGTGCTCGTCGAGACGGCGCGGACGACGGACGAGCGCGGCATCGTGATGGGGGTTCGGCACGCGACCCTCCCGCACGTCGGCGTGCAGTTCCATCCCGAGAGCATCCTCACCGACGAGGGGAAACGCCTCGTGCGGAACTTCTGTGAACTGTGCGAAGACGAACGGGAGCGTGAATCGGGAGGACCATGTACTACCACGTGAACGGCGACCTCGTTCCGGCCGACGAGGCGACCGTGAGCGTCCGCGACCGCGGCTTCATGTACGGTGATGCGGCCTTCGAAACCCTGCGCGCTTATGGCGGAACCGTGTTCGAATGGGAGGCACACGCCGAGCGTCTGGAAGCGACCTGCGATGTGCTCGCGCTTGACCACGGGATTTCCGACGAGGACTTTCTGGAACGTATCCGCGACACGCTCGACGCGAACGACCTCCGTGACGCCTACGTCAAACTCTCCGTCTCCCGAGGCCCTCAACCCGGCAAACTCTCGCCCGGCCCGACGGAAAATCCGACGGTCGTCGTGATGGTCTCGGAACTCCCCCGCGGCGGAAGCGAGGGGACCCCGGTTTGGGACGCCCCGGCGACCGCCGAAGTCGTGGAGACGCAGCGTGTGCCCGACGCGGCGCTCCCCGCCCACGCGAAGACGCACAACTACCTGAACGGGATTCTCGCCCGTCTGGAACTCGATGCGGACACGGACGAAGCCGTCATGCTCGATTCGACGGGCGCGGTGACGGAAGGCGCGACGAGCAACCTGTTCTTCGTCCGCGACGGGGTTCTCTACACGCCGTCGCTCTCGAGTCCCGTGCTCCCCGGAATCACGCGAGACGTCGTCCGCTCGCTCGCCGACGACGCCGGAATCCCGAGCGAGACGGGGCGCTACGACCCCGCGGCGGTTCGACGGGCCGACGAGGCGTTCCTGACGAACACGACGTGGGAACTCCGCTCGCTCGCTTCCCTCGACGGTGTCGAAATCGGCGGCGGACCCGTGACCGACGAACTCGCCGCCGCGTTCGACGCGCTGGTCGAAGCGCGCCACTACGATCCGGACGCGTAGAGCGCCCGTTTGAAAAGGCTCAAACTCCCTCGGTCGCAAATCCCGGTCGATGGACGAGCACAGCCGAATCGCCGCTGTCGAGGAGCTCCCGGACGACACCACCTTCCTGTTCACGATTCGGGAGGGCTTCGACGAGGAGGAAGCCATCCTGGTCGCCGACGACGACGGCGACGTCCGAGCGTGGCGAAACTACTGTCAGCACTGGACCGACGTGCGCCTCGACAAGGGCGACGGCGCGAGCATGCGCGACGGCGAACTCGTCTGCGGCAAACACGGCGCGCTGTTCGAAGCCGACACCGGGGTCTGCACCTACGGCCCCTGCGAAGACGCCGTGCTGGACGAAGTCGAGATCACCGTCGAGGACGGGGATGTCTACCTGACCGACGACGATTACGAGTTCGTCGAACAGGGCTCCTCGATCACGCACGACCTCTCCTCGAACCGCTCGCTCGGCTTCGAGTGACGGATTCGGCTGGGGTTTTTCGTTTGGAGAGCTACCGTCCGCTACGAACAGATGTGAGCACAGCTCTGACGAGCTGTTCGCTCGCTCCTGCGTCACTCACGAAGACCTCGCGCGACGTGCGGTTGACGAGTATCGGCCACCCCGTCCAGCTGGGTGGCGCGCGGGCCAGCAGGTCCAAGGACAGTTCGTCCGAGGACCTGACTGGCTATCGCGCGAGGGATGAGCGGAACGACCGTAGGGAGTGAAGCGAATCGGCTGGGGAGGCTCGTGGTGCGGTGCGGAGGCGGTCGGGTGGGGATGAAAGGGGCCGCCCGTTCGCGTACAGCGTGGTCGTCTCGCCGACCCCTCTCGCTGAAGACGAGCGGAGCGAGTCGAAGTGAGATGTCGGTCGAGCGTCACGCGAACGTAGTGAGGGTGGCCACGGAAGTCGCAGCCCGCGAACGAATGTGAGCCGGAACGTCTTCCGGAGGACCGCGAACGGACGGGGGCTTTCGAGGTGATCTTCTCAGTTACTGTAATCACAACCCCATCATACACCTTTTTTCGTAGCGAACGACGAACTTCGAGGTCTTTCTCGTAGTCGCTGTATTCGCAAAACCGGAATCAAACGCATCTATTCCTCAGTGGCGCTGGCCCGAAAGTTCCGCACGCGCGGCGTCCAGAACGTCCGCAGGGGAAATCGCAACATCGTCCCAGGCCGGAAGGACCCCACTTCCACCGGAACGTTCCGGCGGCCGGATGGCGTCGGCGTAGGTTTCGACCTGTTCGCGCTCGGCCACCGGGTCGTACTCCAGTCCGTTGAACGCGGCGTCGGCGGCGTACTGCCGGACGAACTCGCGGCCGGTTTCGCGGTAGCGGGCGGGGAGCGTGTCGTACTCGGGGGCGACGCCGTGGTTCTCACAGACCCGGAAGAGGGCGTTTCCGACGCCCTCGCTCATGGTGGAGAGGCCGCCCGGGCCGGCCACGCCGCGATGGGCGTGTTCGTAGCGACCCAAGTCCACCTGTGCGCTTCCCTCGAATCCGGCGTGCTCGAAGGCGCTCCCGAGGGTGCCGACCTCCAGTCCCCAGTCGCGCTCGACGCGCATTCCGGTGGCGAGGTCGGCGGTCATGCCGAACTCCCCGGCCAGCGCGTAGCGGAACGCGCCGAGGTAGTCGAGAATCTCTCCGTCGTTCGCTCCCAATAGCGTACGAACGAGCGGCGCGTAGAACAGTCGGAACAACCGACCGTAGAGGCGGTTCTCCTCGACGCGAGCGTAGTAGCCCTTCGTGAACGAGAATCCGGTATCGAGCGGGGCGAGCAGACGGGGGACGATGGACGGGTCGTACGTTTCGGTGTCCGCGTCGTGGCAGACGACGAACGCGGAATCGGCCGCCGCGACGCCGAGCGCCAACCAGACGTCCCGGCCTTTTCCGGCGGAGCCTGCAAGCCCGTGCTCGTCCAACAACGTCTCGACCCGTGGATTGGAACACCAGAGCAGCGTGAGCGACAGGTCGAACGACGAGAGCCAGTCGTGAATTCGGCCGACGGAATCAGCGGGGGCGCGAAGCGGAACGACGACGCGATTCGGGGCGACCGTTTCGAGCGCCGCGAAGACGCGTTCGGCCGTCCGGGACCCGTACTCCCGGTCGGTCAGTGGGACGACGACCGACGTCCGGTCGGTCGGCGCGTCGGGAACCCGCCCGCTCAGGTCGTGGAGCGTCGTCACCCGCTCCTGCACGTACTCCATTGGAGATGGCTTCGGTCAGGAGGATGAAAAAGGGCGTGGAGTCGGCAGAACCGTCTCGGTTACCGGGGTCTTCGAAGTTCGAATTAGCTGGTCGCGGCCGCCGTCGGCAGTCGGTCGGCGCGGTGGAGCGCGACGAGGACGAACAGGATGGCGATCAAGCCGATGGAAAACGTCCGGAACACGGTATCGAACAGGAATCCGGCGTCCAACAGCGCGCCGACTATCGAACTGCCTGCCGCCTGTCCGATCATGGCGAGGCCGCTGTACACCGCGTACGCGCTGGCCCTGTTCTCGTCCGGCAAGGAGTCGAGCAGGTAGGTGTCGAGCGCCGGAAACAGGCTGTGGATGACGTAGCCGAGGACGAGCGAGACCCCGATGATGGCGGCGAGTCCCTGTGCCGCCGTCAACGCGAGCAGACAGACGATGAACCCGCCGAGGATGGACAGCATGAGCGGGACGTGTGGGACCCGGTCCGCCAGTCGCCCGGTGAGGAAGAACGCCGGAACGCCCGCAGCGAAGACGACCGTCAGGAGCGTCCGTCCGGTCGTCAGTGAAAGCCCCTTCGTCTGGTGGATGTAGCTCGGAAACCAGTTGAACAGCCCGTTCCAGACGAATCCCGTCGCGCCGATGATGGCGACGCCGCTGAGGATGATGGGCCACTGGCGGAGGAACGCCGTCAACAGATCTCTATCGGTGGCCCCCGCGTCGGGGAGTTCGGTTCTCCCGACGACCACGAAGTACACGACGGTGACGGCGGCGGCGACGATCATGAACAGTTTCAGCACGTCGCGCCACCCGACCATCGTCAACAGCAGGCCGACGAGGATCGGTGCGATGGCGGCGGCGAGTTGGCTGGCCATCCCGTGGATGCCGATGGCTCGCCCCACCCGGTCGGGGTACAGTTCGCTCACGAGAGGGTTCGCGGCGATGAAGTAGATCGCGCTCGCCATCCCCATGGCGAACGCGCCGATGGCCAGCGTGGTGATCGATGACGCGTACGCGGTGAGTCCAGTGGAAACGGTCAGGACGATACCCGCACCGAGCACGACGCGATGACGTGCGACGCGGGTGAGGAGATAGCCCGTCGGAATGCGCGGGAGAGCACTTCCGAGCCAGACGAGCGTGGCGATGAGTCCGATGGTCGTGTCGCTAACCACGAAGTGGGCCTTGAGCGGTTCGAGCAACGGCGCGAACACGACGCGGGCGAAATTGACCAGGAAGACCATCGAGCTAAGCGACGCGAACAGACGACCCCGAGACACGGGCGTGGATTTCGAGAGGGGGTAGTCAAACCTTCCGAAACGGGCAAGAGAATACGTTTGACCGCGGTGTTCGTTCCCACTCGACACACCTGAACGTCGTCGTTCGTCACCGAGCCGAGCGTGTAAACTGAAAACCAGTTCCGTCGATGCCTATATGTCAACAGCTGATGTATGACGGTTCAATGCAATCGGTTCGAAGTGGTCTACGGAAGGGCGAGGTCGAGAAAGACACGTACGGGAGACTCTCGTGCTCGGACTGCCGAGAATCCTTGAAAACAAGAAACGATCCATCCGAGGTCTACTCGGTTCGATTGTGTCCTGATTGTGGTAGCAAGTGGAAAGTATTGTAAATATATTATTCTCTCCGAAGCGCTCGTCACGTGCGGTGCTCGCGTGGCGATACGTCGTCCGACGTGTCGTCCCCGAGACTGTCGAATTCGCTGGTTCCTGTAGGTTTATCGGCCAGTCACTCGCACCAGTCGTATGGCTCGCGCACTGCTCGTCGGCGGCACACGGTTCATGGGACGACACACGGTCGAGGAACTGCTCGATCACGAGTACGAGGTGACGACGTTCACACGCGGCGAATCCGGCAACCCGTTCGCTGACCGAGCGGACGTCTCACACATCCGTGGGGATCGAAACGACCGCGAGGCGCTCGAAGTCGCACGGGACGACGTCGACCCCGACATCGTCATCGATTTTTGCGTGATGCATCCCCGGCAAATCGAGACGGCAACCGACCTGTTCGCCGACGTGGACGCGTACGTCTACGTCTCCAGCGGAAGCGCGTACGCGGAGTATCCGATACCCATCCGGGAGGACGCTACGCTGCACGACTGCACCGACGAACAGGCCGACGACGAGTCGATGGAGAGCTACGGCCCGCGAAAGGCCGAGTGTGACCGCGTCTGTTTCGCCGCCGCCGAGGCGGACGTGAACGCGATGGTCGTCCGACCCATGCTCATCTACGGTCCGTACGACTACACGGAGCGATTCGACTACTGGCTCCATCGCGTCTCGACGTTCGACCGCGTTCTCGTACCGGGCGACGGCGGGAGCCTGCTTCACCGGGCCTACGCCATCGACGGTGCTCGCGCCCTGCGAATCGTCGCCGAGCGCGGAACGCCCGGTGAAGCGTACAACCTCGCCGACCGCGAGACGATGTCGCTCGATGGCTCGCTGGAACTCGCGGCCGACGCCATGGACACGGCGGTCGAACTCGTCCACGCCAGCGAGCGGGAATTGGAAACACACGGCCTCTCGTCCGCCGACTTCCCGCTGTACACGCCGACGCCGTTTCTGGCATCGACCGAAAAACTCGGGTCCCTCGGATGGGAGTCCACGCCGCTTTCCGAAACCATCGCTCGAACCGTCGAGGAACACCTCGAATCCGGACGGATCGGCGAGGATGTCGGACCGGATCGCGAGAAAGAGGAAGCCGTGCTCGACGCGCTCGTCGAGTGAATCCCGTTATCGAACGCGGAACTCGAATCCGTTCGCGTCCCCCGTTTCGCCGCCAAGCACGCTCGCTACGCCTGCGCCGAACGAGTAGGCGATGTCCCGCGCGCCGAGGTTCAACCGACGTCGGAGCGGCGGCGTCGGTTCGAACTCCTGCACCGACACCTCGCTCACGTCGAGTTGCTCGGCCAGTCGTGCTTCGACGTCCTCCCGCGTCCCGATCTCGTCCACGAGACCCAGTTCGCGCGCTTCCTCGCCGAGGTATACGCGGGCTTCAGTCTCCCGAACCGTCTCGGGATCGAGGTCGCGTCCGGCGACCACGCGCTCCACGAAGTCGTCGTACAGGCCGTCGATGATTCCCTGCAAGTAGTTGCGTTCGTCCCCGTCCAACTCCTTCAGGGGGACACCAGCGTCCTTGTACTTGCCCGCCGCCAGTCGTTCGTACGAGAGGCCGACCTTGTCGGCCAGTTCGGACGCGTTTACCCGCGACCCGATGACGCCGATGCTGCCGACGATGCTGGCGTCGCGGGCGAACAGTTCGTCGCACCCGCTCGCGATCCAATAGCCGCCGCTGGCACACGTATCCGTCGCGTACGCTATCGTGGGGCCGTCGAACCGCTCGGCCGCGAGGCGAATATCCTCGCTGGGAACGACCTCACCGCCGGGCGTGTTCAACCGCAACAACAGTCCGTTCGCGTTCGTGTCGTCGTTGGCCCGGTCGATCTGTTCCACGATGTCGTCGGCTGGCGTTCCACCTCTGGAGGGGAACCCGCCACCGCCGCCGTCCCGGCGTATCGGCCCTTCCACGGCGACTTCCGCCACGTCGTACGACGGAAACCGTTGGGCCGCGAACCGGGCGGCTACTCGCGCTCCCATGACTCCCGCGAGCAGTACGAACAGGATTCCCACTACCTCCGCGAGCGTATTCGCATAATCGAGAAACAGCCACCACGCGACGACAACTGTCAGCACTGTTCCGCCAAAAACGATCGCGAGCCGTTGCCCACGACCACCCCCGTTCGACGAGCGTCCGCTTGCCATATCGATAGATGGGTGGGCGACGGCGTTAAAAGTTCGCTAGCAAAGGGTCAGCAGATTATAGCAGACCGGTCTTCTGGAGCTTCATGAGGTCCTCGGTGTCGAGGGTCTCCCCTTCCTTGAACTGCTGGTAGATTTCCTCGGCCTCGGCCTTGGCCTCTTCGCGCTCCTTGGCCTTCTCGGATTTGCGCTCCTTTTCCTCTTTCTTGTCGAGTTCGCGCAGGCGCTTCTGGACGCGGACGAAGTCCTCGTGGTGCTGGTCGGCGGCTTCCTGGGCTTCCACGAAGTTCTCGTGCATCGCGTCGGCGTCGTCACGGATGTCGTCGGCTTCGCGGTAGGCCTCGATCATCTTGTTGTGATGCTGCTGGGCCTGGTCCGCGAGTTCCGTCACTTTCTCGTGGTGCGTGCTCGCTTCGGCACGAACCTCCTCTGCCTCTTCGACGAGTTCTTCGAGGTCGTCGCTCTGATCGAGCTTTTCCTTGCGGCTCGTGTACTCGTCGCGCTTGGCCTCGATTTTCTCGATGAGTTCGCGCTCGTCCTCGGTGGAGAGGACTTCCGTCTGCTGTTTGAACTCAAGCTCTTCGATTTCCTTCTTGAGTTGCTCCAAATCCTTTCCCTCGTCGAGTTCGAGGTCGGATTTGCGGTCCTCAACGCGGTCGAACAGTTTGTTCGCCTCGGCGTTGAGTTCGTTGCGCTTCTTTTTGTGTTCCTGAACTTGCTCGTTCAGTTCGTCACGCTTTTCTCGGTGTTCTTGGGCCTCATCCACCTTTTCCCGTGTGCTCGCGTTCAAGTCATCACGCTTGGACGCGCGTTTGCTCGCCTGCTGATTCAGCTCGTTTCGTCGGTCTCGGAGCTGTCCTGCGAGTTTAATGAGTTCACCTTTCGACTTGTTCTGAAGATCCTCTTCTGTTACGCTTACCATTCTTAGTTAAACCTCGGTTCCTTCCACTCCGGCAAATGATAGCATCGCTACTCTTCTACGAGTTCCAACCATCCGATGACAATATTCCCATATCATTGGTTGACGCGCGGTGCTACCGTGACGCCGGAAGCGTTCAGGTATTACGAAGTATTCGGCATAGCTATTTAAAAGTTGTGCCCTCAAATTATGTGGAAACGCCTAGCACACGCTCCGTACCCCGTGGAAACGGTTGACACACACCTCCAATGGAGTTTATAAAGAATGGTTGGCACATGCAAGCGGTAGAGGCGGACGAATTGAAGCAACATCGTTCCTATTTGGGGAAAATGCCCGAGAGAGGCACGCTACGTCGGATTTTCACTTTCACTCCGGATACGGGTCGATTTAACGTGGGTGGCGGACGGAAATCGAGGTATGATAGAAGCGCTCCGATGTACGTGTGAAGCGACGGATTGCGACCGCGAACTGGCCGAGCGACATCTGATGTTGTCGATGCAGACCAGCGCGGGTACGCGCCGCGCATACGAGTGTGATTGTGGCGCAGTTACGGTGACGGTCACACGCTGACCGGGAACGCGAACCCCAACCGCGACACCCAAACACGAACCGGAAATGACGACGCTGAAGTGGCCCCCGTGGAAAGCCGACGCATGAAGGAAACGATCCACGCACGCGGCCACGAGAACGTATCCGCTCGCCACGCGAGCACGTTCGAAATCACGACCGATGACTTTCTCACGCCCGCGGGTGACTGCATCCTCGCCATCGAGGCCGACCGCGCACCCGCCGACTTCGACCCCGACTTCGTGGAGGCCTGCCGGGACGAGGACGCCACGATAACCGTGACCGTCGAGGCGGGCGACCACTCCGAGACCGTCACCGGCCACGGCCATCCCGACCTCGAATTCGACAGCGACCGAAGCATGGTCGGCCGCACCAGCGACTACGTGGACGAGCGAACGTTCGTCCTCGGCTGTGAGTTCGCCGCCGAGGGGTTCAACCGGGACCTCGTGACCGCGCTGGAGAACGGATTGGAAACCGTCGTCACCGTCGAAGTGGAGTAGTCCGAAACCGACCGAACGCGACGGTCCACCGCCCGATGGTTTTTATCCGATAGCGACCCGAGAGTGGTGTATGAGCGACGACCCGGAACCCGCCGAGAACATCAGCGGCGGGGCGGACGGCGGCGGTATGGCCGCCGAGTTCACACCCGCGGACGCCGAGACCCGCGCCGAGGAGGTCGTGGACCGACTCGGCGAACTGTACTGGCAGAAATCGTATGGCGGGCAGGACGCCTTCACCTGCCTCGTCCGCACCATCCTCAGCCAGAACACCAGCGACGTGGCCAGCCAACCGGCCCACGACGACCTCGTGGTCGAGTACGGCGGCGACGACCTCGCCGAAAACCTCGCCAAGGCCGAGCACGGCGAACTCGCGGACACGATTCACTCCGCCGGACTGTACAACCAGAAGGCGGACGTGATCATCGAATCGGCCGAGAACGTCCTCGCGGAGTACGGGAGCGCGGCGGCGTTCGACGAGTTCGTCAGGGAGGAGGAACCGAGCGAGGTTCGAAACGCCCTACTGGAGATGAACGGCGTCGGGCCGAAGACGGCCGACTGCGTGCTTCTCTTTTCCGGCGGGCAATCGGGCGTGTTCCCCGTGGACACGCACGTCCACCGGATCTATCGCAGGATGGGCATCGCGCCGCCGGACGCCGACCACGAGGAAGTTCGAGAGGTGCTGGAGGACGAGGTTCCGGCCGAGAAATGCGGGTTCGGACACACGGCGAGCATTCAGTTCGGGCGTGAGTACTGCTCCGCCCGGAAGCCCTCGTGTCTGGACGGCGAGGAGGAATGCCCGATGGCGGATCTGTGCGAGCAGGTCGGGGTGGACGTGGAAAACGGTACGGTCGTCGACCCGGCGGAATCGGGACGGTGAAACTGGGTTTTAGCTACTGACTGGTTCGGGTTTCTCCGAACCGAATTTACGTGACAGCCATCTCCCGATCATCGCGGCGATTGCCCCGGACACACCGACCATCACGGCAACGAACGCGATCAGTACCAATACGATGAGTACCTCCAAGACTCCGAAAAATACGGGCTGGTCGAACTGTAAAATCTCACCGACCGTGGGGACCATATCCCACAAGATCGGAAGTGACCCGACCAATCCGGTTCGAAACCCGATTCCCTGCGCTTCTTTCTTTCCGCCGAGGGTTACTACTCCGCCGAGCAGTCCCGTCCAGAATACGATGCCGAAGTCGAGCGTTCCGGGGTATGGTGCGTTGATTAGGACGTAAGCGGCCGAAATGACTCCCGCGGGCAGCGCGTACGCCCACGGATGAGCCGTCACGAATTCACGCAGATCTCTAATCATGGGTTTGTTTGTATGCTATACATTCATGCGTGCATATATTTGTTGACGAGTAAAAACTAGCTACCCCTACCGATAGCGAAAATCGTCCGATTCTCTACTCCACGCCGCCCTCGGAGTGGGACACGTCCGACAGCCACATCGTCTTCTTGTTGACGAACTCGTGGATGCCGTGTTTCGAGAGTTCGCGGCCGTAGCCCGAATCCTTCACGCCGCCGAACGGCAGACGGGGGTCGGATTTGACGAGTTCGTTGACGAACACCATGCCCGACTCGATTTCGCTGGCGACCTCCTTCGCCTGCCGTTTGTCCTGCGTCCAGACGCTCGCGCCGAGTCCGTAGGTGGTGTCATTGGCGCGTCGAATCGCTTCCTCGGTGCTGGAAACGTTGAAAACCGAGGCTACGGGACCGAACAGTTCCTCGTCCGCGGCGGGACTGCCCTCTGGAATGTCGGTGAGCACTGTCGGCGGGTAGTACGGCCCGTCCCTGTCGAGCGGTTCGCCGCCGAGTTCGACGGTCGCGCCCGCGTCCGCGCTCACCTCGACCTGTTCGTGGAGGTCCTCCATCAGGTCCTCGCGGGCCTGCGGGCCGATGTCGGTGTCGTCGTCCATCGGGTCGCCGATGGTCAGCGACTCCATCTCGTCCGTGAACGTTTCGAGGAACTCGTCGTACACGTCCTCGTGGACGACGAACCGCTTCGCGGCGATACAGGACTGGCCGTTGTTGATACAGCGGGCCTGCGCGCCCGTCGTGGCCGCGTCCTCGACGTCGGCGTCGGGGAGGACGACGAACGGGTCGCTCCCGCCGAGTTCGAGGACTGTCTTCTTGAGGTTCTTCCCGGCCGTTTCGGCGACGGCGCGTCCGGCCCCTTCGCTCCCCGTCAGCGTCACGGCTTCGAGTCGTTCGTCCTCGATGATGCTCTCGACCGTGTCAGACCCGACGAGCAGGGTAGTGAACACGCCCTCCGGGAAACCGGCTTCCTCCAACACTTCCTGAATCGCCATGGCACACCCCGGAACGTTCGAGGCGTGTTTGAGCAGGCCGACGTTCCCCGCCGTGATGTTCGGTCCGATGAACCGGAACACCTGCCAGAACGGGAAGTTCCACGGCATCACGGCGAGCACCGGCCCGAGCGGTTCGTACGAGACGTACGATTCCACCTCGGCCTCCGTGCCGATGTGTTCGTCCTGCAGGAACTCCGCGGCGTGCTCGGCGTAGTAGTCACACACCCACGCGCATTTCTCGACCTCCGAAATCGCGGCGTCGAGGGGTTTTCCCATCTCCTTCGTCATCAACTCGCCGTACTCCTCCTTGTTGTCGCGGAGGACGTCCCCCGCCTCCCCGATGAGTCGCTGGCGTTCCTCTATCGGCGTGTGTCGCCACTCGTCGTAGGTTTCGGTTGCGCGCTGCAGTTTCTCGTCCACCGAACTCCCGTCGTCGTCGTCGTACGTCCCCACTACCTCGCCCGTTGCGGGATTGAGACTCTCCATGGATGACGCGACATCGTCCATGGGCATGTACGCTGTGGCGGCCCACGCAAGCCGATGGTACTGGGAAGAAAGGGTGGTCTAGTTCCATTTCGATGATGGTACCGTCGAACAATCGTCCGTTTCCGTCCATACGCGCCCCATACTTATGCGAATCCCAACCGACCAGTATTCTCACATGAATCGTTCGGGGGGCGGGAGGAGTCGATAATGGCGTCGCTCGAAATCTTCCTCGTCATCGGGGTGAGTCTGTTGCTCTCGCTCGTTCTCAGCGAGGCCATCGAACGACTCGGCGAACCGGGATTTCTCGGTGAAATTCTCGCGGGCGTCATTCTCGGACCGTCAGTCGCCATGCTCATCAGCAGCACGGCCGAGAACAGCCCGTTCATCCTCATCGCAACCATCGGCGGCCTGTTGCTCTTTTTCGACGTCGGCTATCAGCAGATCGACCTGAGCGACCTGCTGGCCGCGTTTCGTCCCGTGCTGATAATCGGATTGTCGGGCGTCTTTCTCCCGTTCATCGTCGGCTACATCATCGGGAGCTACTTCGGCCAAGGGTTGGAATCGAGCCTCTACCTCGGCCTCATCCTCTCGGTGACATCGGTCTCCATCGTCGTCCGAACCCTGCTGTCGCTGAACAAACTCGACACGCAGTACGGTCGCTGGATCCTCGGCGCGTCGGTCGTGGACGACGTGGTCGGCCTGCTGGGTATCTCCATCTTGCCCCTGTTCTTCGTCGCCGGGGGGGCCATGGGAACCATCTCCGCGCTCGGGTTGGCCGCGCTGTTCTTCGTCGCCGCGGCGATTTTCTACCGTTTCCTACTCGACCCCGTCTCCGACCTGCTGTCGAAATCCGAAGTCGGCATGTCGGACTTCATCGGAATCCTCGGCCTTCTCTTCATTTTCGGCTACGCCTCCGACGCGGTGGACCTCTCGTACTTCATCGGCGCGCTCACCATCGGATTGGTGGTCTCCACGAACAAGCGACTGGAAGGCAAGAGCCTCCAGTCGGACGTGTACGGTATCGCGTACGGGGTGTTCATCCCGCTCTACTTCGTCGCCATCGGCGCACGAATGGATCTCGGTGCGCTAACCGTCAACACCTTTATCGTCGTCTTCGCGGTGTTCGGTCTCCTGTCGAACTTCATCGCGGGTTACGTCGGCAACATCATCGCGGGCGGGCAGCGAGAACACTCGCTCATCCTGGGATTCGCGCTGCTGCCCCGCTCCGAATCCGGCATCGCCATCGTCTCGCTCGGCGTGGCCCAACACATCGTCGGCAACCAGATATTCGTCGCCTATCTGGTCGTCTTCGTTATCTCCGTCCTGTTGACCCCGTCGCTACTGAAGCGGGCGGTCGAACGCGCCGAGGCGAAGAAAAGCAAGGAGAAGGGGTCGGGAACGGCGGGCGGTTCGTCGGATGCGGATAGTTCGTCGGGGTCGAACGGGGCGGATTCGGGCAACTCGTCTGGGTCGGGTGGCACGTCTGATTCGAGCGATTCGTCCGGGTCAAGTAGTTCCTCGGGGTCGAGTTCGGACGGTTCGTCCGGATCGAGCGAATCGGATTCGGATAGTTCGACGAACTCGGATGGTTCGTCCGGATCGGATAGCTCATCGGATTCGAGCGATTCGTCGGATTCGAGCAGTTAATCGGTCCGCTACTTCTCGCGGTCGTACCGCTCGGCCGCCGTCTCGAACGCCGTTTCGACCTGTTCCTTACTTCGTCGTCCTTCGGCCTCGGCGATGGCTTCCGGGTCGGGATTCACGTCGTCGTCGATACGCGCCCACGATTTGTGGACCTTCGCGTGACACCACCGACAGAGGTACACCGTGATTTCGTGAGAAAGCGTCTCGCCGCCTCCGGCGTACGAGAGGTGGTGTTCTTCCAGCAGCGGGCGTTCGTCGGAGTGGGCCATCCGCCGCTCTTCGAGACCGCAGCGGATGCATTCGCGGTCGCGGTTGCGACAGCGATAGTGCGGACAGTCGCTCCACTCCCAATCGCCGTCCGGGTCCGCGACAGGACAGCGAAACTCCTCCTCTCGACGTTCGCGGGCGAACTCGGGGTCGTGTTCCGGATGCTCGAACGCGTAGCGGCAGTTTCCCTCGTCGGTCAGGTGATCACAGAGTCCGGCGTGTTCGTAGGGGTCGTCCACGCCGACGGCGGTCCCCGACGGGGTTTTCTCCATGGTCGTGGGTGGCGGCGCTCTCGCACAAAAGTTTTGTCTCCCGCCTGAGGAGTTGGCGACGTGCGCGTCGTACACGAATCGGACGGACGGTCGGAGACGCTAGCGAACGATGTCGAGACGGCGGATTCGTTTCTCTCGCAGGCGAAGGGGTTGATGTTCCGGCGGTCGATTCCGGACGACTACGCGCTGGCGTTCCGGTTCGGCGACGTCGATGCCCGGGACGTGCACATGGTGTTCGTTCCGTTCGCACTCGACGCCGTGTGGGCGACGGAGGGGGAAGTCCAGCACGTCAAACGACTCTCCGCGTGGACCGGACTGGGAAAAGCCGAGGCGGACACGTTATTCGAACTGCCAGCGGGTAGTGCCGCCGACGTGTCGGTCGGCGATTCGGTTCGGTTGATCGAATAACTCTACTCGATGTCCTGGAGCGGCGAGAAGCCGTCCACGGGTGTCACCGAATAATCGACGGTCAGCGTGTCCTTCGTGGCGCGAATCTTGCCGACGAAGGTCGAAATCTCTTCGAGCGTGCCTTCGAGGACGAACAGTTCCATACAGTGGTGGTCACCGATGTGGCTGTGGAAGTTCGAGGCAACGAGTCCTTCGTGTTCGTGACGCAAGTGCATCATCCGCTCCTCGACGTTCGTCGTCTCGTAATCGAACATCACCGTGACGATGCCCATCAGTTCACGGTCTTCGAGCCTGCGGTCCTCGAACTCGCCGAGGAGGTTTCGACTGGCTTCGCGGACGACCTCGCTCCGTCCGGTGTAGCCGTGCTCGTCGGCGAATTGGTCGATTCTAGAGAGCAGTTCGTCGGGCATGGAGACGCTCACGACGGTCATGTATTAACTCAGCACCGGATCGCTATTAGAATCTTATTATCAGTACTCGAACGTGATCCGTTCTTCCGTCGGATCGACCGTCGCTTTGCCGCCGACTGGAATCGGGGCGACCGGCGCGGTGTGACCGAAGTCGAGGTCGAAAACGACCGGCGCATCCGGGTTGTACTCGCCGACGAGGTCGGTGATGGCGTCACGTTGGCGTTCGCGGTAGGCCGCGCGTTCTTCGGGTGGTCGCTGGTCCTCGACGGCCCGCGCTTTCGCCCGTCCGACGAGCACGGCCGAAAACCGCGAGAGCAGTCCGCGTTCGCCCATTCCCATCAGCGTCCAGCGAACGTCGAACTCGCTCGGCAGTTCCTCGGACGTTTCGAGCAGGAGAACCGCACCGTCGAGTTCCCCGGCAGGGGGGAGATAGCGATTGACGGATAACTGCTGGTCGACGACGGCGAGACAGCCACCCCACGTTCTGCCCGTGACGGTTTCGTCCGCATCGACAGTGCTGCCGCCGCCGCGCCACTCCCATCCTGGATTCGGTTCCATTTCTCGACGTTCGTGGAGATTTTCGGGATCGTCCCAGTCCAGGTCCTCATCGGTGAATCGCTCGGACGGGCGGAGTTCGCCGAACGAATCTTCGAACATCGCCCGCTTCAGATACTCCACGGTGTACTCGTGCATCGACCCCTGCATGGCGAACTCGGTGAAGAGACAACCGCCGTAAAACGAGACGATTCCCTCGTTCCAAAGCGCCATCTGGAGGTTCGTGTTGTCGCTGATGCTGTAGAACCGCGTCGGGTTCTCGTGGAGCACATCCGTGTCGAGGTGTGGCAGGATTCGAACTTGGTCGGCCCCGCCGATGACCGCGATGACGCCTGCGATGTCGGTGTCCGCGAAGGCGTCCATCACGTCCTTCGCCCGCGCTTCAGGGTGGTCGTACAACCACTCGGGGGATTTCGTCGCCGTCGGGAATTCGACTGGGTTCAGGCCGAATACCGATTCGAGGCGCTCCAGTCCCAATTCGTAGACGTCCGGGAACACCGTTGCGAGGCTCGTTCCGGGAGCGATGATGGCCACGTCGTCGCCCGATTCGAGTGCGGGCGGCAGGATGAAATCGGTCATGGGATACATGTCCCCGATGTGTCTAAAATAGCTTTCCACCCATCAGTTACGGTTCCACTAACGGGCTATTAATCGAAAAATTTGCTGACAGAGCTATCCTAATTCGAACTTAATCGTGCCATAACAAAGAGTCGAAACGGTGTCCCTGTGTGTATGTCAAACCGCTCCGTGGACGGATTCGAGACGCGCCACGCGTGGCCGGCGCTCGCTCCGAATCGGGCGTGGTTGTTGGCGGCACTCGTCGGGGGGAAGACGCTCGACGCCGTGAGCACCATCACCGTCCTCAAACTCCGAACGGACGTCTTCGAATCGGTGTGGCTCACCCGGACGCTCATGGATCATTTCGGTATGGTTGCCGGGTCGCTCCTCACCCTCTTGTTCGCCGTCATCGGCGTCACCCTCCTCGCCGAGAGCGGCCTCCTTTTCGAGCGTGTATTTCCGAGTTCGTGGGTACCGACCGGCTACCCGGCCGCCTTCAGAACCACGATCTATCTCTCAGCAGGCGCTTGGTACTCCTTCCTCGGGGTTCACAACTTTCTGTTCCTGTTCTGAAACCCGTCCCGCACGACGGCGCTGAAACACCGATACATCGAAGTACCGCACGGACTGAAACTCATTCATGAGCACGGAAGACACGGACCCGGTACAGCACTCGGACGGAATGACGCGATTGACCTCCCCGATGCAGGAGTTCACGATGGGACAGGTGACGACCGGACTCGTCGTCTTCGTCATCGGCGCAATCCTCGTGTTCGGCGTTCCGCTCTTGATCTAAACTCGTTTCTGTCCGCTTCCCGTCGACAGTTCCGATGAGAGATCCGTGAAAAGAATTCTGTGTGGCGATCTTCCTTACGGCTGAGACGGGCTTACTCCAGTTCCCGAACGAGGACGTTCCGTAGCTCAGCGATTTCGTCCGCCGTGTAGCGGAGACCCTCGACATCGGCGTCGATTTGGAGGGTTCCCGAGTCGTTCGCCTCTCCGAGTTCGGTGACCGGGGCGACCCCGTCGAATGCTTCGACGACGGCGTCCGGATCGGTCGTCTCGACCACGGCACGACCGGGGAGTTCGCTGAACAGCGACTCGTGGGCGTCGACGTCATCGAGCGAAACCGTCGCCCCGGCGTCGTCCGACACCATCTCGGCGAGTGTTACCGCGAGACCGCCGTCGCTCACGTCGTGGACGGCGAGGGTGGCGTCTCCTGTCACGACATCGCGGAGGGTGGCGAGGCGTTCGCTCGCGTTCTCCGGAAGCGTCGGGAAGCGGTCGCTCCCGCCCACCTGTGCGAGGTATTCGGATCCGCCGAGTTCGGCGGCGGGTTCGCCGACGAGCAACAGGGTTCCCTCGCCTGCGAGTTCCGTCGGTGGTGCGTCGTACCCCTCCGTCGTCCCCGTCATCGCCAGGGTTGGCGTCGGCGGAATCGGGCCGCTCGGCGAGTCGTTGTACAGCGAGACGTTCCCGCCGACGACCGGTACGTCGAGTTCGGAACACATGTCGGCGAGACCGTCCACGATGCCCTTGAATCCGCCGTACACGTCCGGTTTCTCGGGATTGCCACCGTTCAGGCAATCGACCGCGGCGAGCGGCGTCGCGCCTTTGGCCGCGAGGTTGGTTGCGTTTTCGAGCGCGACCGCACGGGAACCGTCGTAGGGTGCCGTCGTCGTCCAGTTGGGGTTCGCGCCGGATGAGAACGCGAGACCGAGTTCGGCGCGGCGAATCGCGAGGACGGCCGAATCGTCGCCCGGAAGCACCGAGGTCCGCGTCTGGACTTCGTGGTCGTACTGGCGGTACACCCACGACTTGTTCGCACAGTTGGGCGACCCGACGACCGATTCGAACGCTTCGCGCACGTCGGCGTCCGGCAGGTCGCGGTTCGGTTGCGTCGGCGCTTCCGACGGGAGGTCGTTCATCGGCGCGCCGTCACCGAGGAACTCGGCGGGCACGTCCACGACCGTCTCGCCCTCGAACTCGCAGACGTAGTTGCCGTCGGTCACGTCGCCGATGACGGTGCAACCGAGGTCGTACTTGTCGGCGATTTCGGAGACCGCATCGACGTTCTCGGGACGCACTTCGTACACCATGCGCTCCTGTGATTCGGCCAGCAGGATTTCCATCGCGTTCATGTTCGGTTCGCGCTGGTGGACGCGGCCGAGTTCGATGTCGGCCCCGAGTTCGCCCTTCGCCACCAGTTCGCTCGACGCGCCACCGAGTCCCGCCGCGCCGAGGTCGCGTGCGGATTCGACGAGGCTCCCGTCAACGAGTTCCTCGTTCGCCTCGATGAGCAGTTTTTCAGTGTACGGGTCGCCGACCTGCACCGCCGGGCGGTCCTCCGTCTCCGCGTCCTCGCCGAGGTCCTCGCTGGCGAAACTCGCGCCGCCGAGTCCGTCACGCCCCGTCGAGTTGCCGACGAGCAGGAGTTTGTTGCCCGGTTCCTGCGCTTCGGCCGTGATGAGACGCTCCGCGGGAAGCAGTCCGACGCAGGCCACGTTGACGAGCGGGTTCCCCTCGTAGTCCTCGTGGAACTGCGTGCTCCCCGTCACCGTCGGCACGCCGATGGAGTTGCCGTAGTCGGCGATACCCTCCACGACGCCCTCCAGCAGGTAACGCGAGTGCTCGCGGTCGAAGCCGCCGAAGTAGAGGCTGTCCGCGAGCGCGATGGGGTACGCACCCATCGACAGCGTGTCGCGGACGATGCCGCCAACGCCCGTCGCCGCGCCGTCGTACGGATCCACGTAGGACGGGTGGTTGTGGCTCTCGATACCCATCGTGATGTAAGTGGAGTCGGCGTCGGCCGACGGAAGTTCGACCACGGCGGCGTCGTCACCCGGCCCGATGACAACGTCGTCGCTCTCGGACTCGAACGCCGACAGCAGGGGCCGCGACGACCGATACGCACAGTGTTCACTCCAGAGGTTCTCGAACAGCGCTTCCTCGGCCGATGTCGGGTCGCGGCCGAGTTCCGCGACGACCAACTCTCGGTCGGAGTCGTCCAAACTCATTCACTGGTTTGTACAAACAGGGCGGATTAATGCCTTTCCATGTGCACGAACGTGTGTGGATTCGGATGGCCGTGACGAATGACAGGAGCGTCTTCTACATCGAACGTGAGGATAGGTGGGTGAAGTCGTCGTGAACGTCCTCACGATCGTCGGGGGGAGGCTTTGGCAATCATAATCATGGGCACCCCGACGAACCGTTCTTCCTTCGTAACTTCCATTGTTCTTTTGGCCGGAAATATGTATAATCAAAACCGAGTTTGCGTCTGTCACACACGTTCGCTCGCGGTAGCGGGAGGTGGACAACGCTCCTTACAGTGGAACTACTCATAAACGAGGCATACGTTCAGGGGTTCGCGTTACGATTCGAGGAAACGTGGGGATGAATGAGCACAACACCCCACGCTTCGGGAGAAATTGCTGTTCGAGCGGGAACCGTCCGATTCCCGACAGTGACGTGATAGATTCGTGTACTTCGACCTACGGTACCACCCCCAACGATGTATATTGGTCACGCTCCTGGTTAAGGAGATGGCTTGCTAATTCGGAATCAGGGGAAGACGACGAGCAAAAGTTGGACGTTCGTACCGTGGGGGACGACAGTACGACGTGTCCTCATACACGAATACACGTCGATACGACCGTCACGTCCGCGTGTTCGATACTGACCTCCTGAAACGCACGACGGAGCGTCGTTGTCGCGTAAGTCAGACCGGTTGACGCCAGTCGCCACCGACGTACTGGAACCCTTCCCGCACCCGTCCTTGACTGGCCATCACCAGGCCGATGAAAAGGATGACGGCCGGTGTTGTCGCGTACGTCACCGCTTTCAACGTTAGGTTCTCGAGACCCGTTCGTGTATCTGCCATCATACTAGTGAGCAGAAAATCTCCCGGCAAATACTTTGTGTTACAATGTCATTCCGCGCGAACTCGGTCGCCGCTGGGCGAACAAGGGCACGCGGAACGTATTCGGCGAGCGATCACAACGGCTACAAACTGACTATGGACGATTGATTTATTTTTGCCCGTATTTTGGCCAACTCTTGTGGAAGTATTCCATTTTGCAAGTACGATGTTCTCTCGACAGCCCTATTTCACCACAATACCTAAATATGGTGTGGGGCGTTGTATCTACTGCAATGACGATCGGAGAAGGAGGGGATGAATAGGACCCGTACCGCCGACAAACATCGATGCCTATGATTGCATGAAGCGCGAGTGACCGTTTTCACCCACCACTCGATGGGCGATGCTGCCTCCATCGCCCCTCTCTCATGCGCCAGAGTAGTTAATTCATGATTCCTCTCTAGAAGAAACTGAGTTCACGATGGAGCTACGGCGTTTTTCGTAGATCGACGACCATCGACGACGGACCGAGTTGCTTTTCCCGACGTACTGCGAACGTTCCCTCGTGCTATCGGTCGAGTTGCATTGTCATTCCGCACTTTCCCACGATGGTCGTGATCCGGTCGAACTGCTCTTGGAACAAGCCAAGGCAGTCGATTTGGACGCCATCGCCGTGACCGACCACGACGAAATCGAGGCGAGCCTCGAAGCCGCGAAACTCGCACCCGAATACGGACTGGTCGGCATCCCCGGTATGGAGATTACGTCACGCGCGGGCCACGTCTTGGGGTTAGGTATCGAAGAACTCGTTCCGCCGGGTCTCTCGTTCGGCGAGACGCTCGACAGAATTCGAGAGCAGGGTGGCGTCGCCATCGTTCCTCACCCGTTTCAGAAATCCCGGAGCGGCGTCGCCGCGAACATCACGGGGAAGAAACTCGCGGAGGCCGACGCTATCGAGGTGTACAACTCGCGCCTGTTGACGGGACGTGGCAACCGGCGAGCGCGGTCGTTCGCCAGCGACCACGGCGTCCCGATGACGGCCGGAAGCGACGCCCACATCAGCGAGATGGTCGGGCAGGCGGTGACGGAAATCGACGTGAACACGCGCGACAGGCGGGCCATCCTCGGTGCCATCGTCGATGGCCGGACGGAGGTCGACGGGAAACGAACGCCGTGGCGGATCAGCTTTCGACAGGCCGCAGGCGGCGTGAAACGGCGGATTATCAACCGCGTCGGGCACTATCTCTGATGCAGGGGGCATCGACCGACGTCGTTCGTCGAGCTATCGACACGGCCGACGCGCTTCCGGGCGGTAACGGGTTTGCAGGCGAGGTGGACGGGCGTCTCGTCCGCGACGTGCTGGGTCGCTATCCACTGTTCTCCGAGGAGGATGACCCGACGACGTGGAGTCACGACCCGACCGACCTCGAGTCGCCGAACCCGGTTCCGGCGGGTTGTGCCCGGACGATAACCGACGAAATCGGTGACGACGGGAACGACGACGAGCGACTGTGGGACCTCCCCAGTCCGGAACCGTTCGAGGGCGAGGCGGATGCCGTTTCTGCGATTCGGGAGGCCATCGAGGGAAGTCTCGGCGACGTGTCCGGCGACGGTCTCGCAGTCGCGTTCTCGGGCGGGGTCGATTCCGCCGTCGTCGCCAGCGCGTTCGACTGCCCGCTGTACGTCGCTGGCTTTCGCGACAGTCACGACGTGGAAGCCGCGCGCACCGCGGCCGACCTGATGGACCGTGATCTACGGATCGTCGAGGTCTCACACGAGGACATCGAGCGTGCGGTTCCCGAAGTCGCTCGCGCCATCGGGCGGACCAACGCGATGGACGTGCAGATCGCGTTACCCCTCTATCTGACCGCCGAGCGAGCGCGGGCGGACGGCTACGACCGACTTGCGGTGGGACAGGGCGCGGACGAACTGTTCGGCGGATACGAGAAAGTCGCCCGTGCGGACCACCGCGTCGAGGCGGAGACGGTACGCGGTGCGGCCCGCGAGACGATCCGAACGCTCGCCGAACAGTTGCCGCGGGACATCCTCACGCTCCGTGCCGCTGGCGTGGAACCCGTCGCACCGCTTCTCGACGACCGTGTCGTCCGGGAAGCGCTTCGGCTACCGGGGTCGATGCTCGTTTCGGACGACGTCCGAAAGTGGACGTTCAGACGGTCCGCTCGGGCGTTCGTTCCGGACGAAATCGCAACGCGGGACAAGAAGGCGGTGCAGTACGGCAGCCTGGTCGCACGTGAACTCGACCGCCTCGCGCGGCAGGCAGGCTACAAACGACGAATGGACGATCACGTGACGAAGTACGTCCGCTCCCGTCTCGAATCGGCCGATCAGTAAAAGCGCTTGCGCGACTGCGGACCGAGTTTCTGCTGGAGCCACGATTCACGGTAGCCGATGCAGTGACCGCCGCAATCGGGGCACATCTGCCGGTCGAGTTCGTACGATTTCCCGCACGACTTGCATTCGAACCGCGTCGAATCACCGCTCCCAAATTTCAGACTGACCCGGCTGACAAATCCCATTCTCGATTTGTTCGACAACTAGCAGTGTCATTATTATCCGGCGAATAATGTCGCCGAAACACCGTTTCTCGTGGGATAAGATCCCTTACTTCCACTCATTCAAAGGAAATACCAATGGCGCGTATCGAACAGGTTTGTTTCCCCTCAGTGTCGGGGTGAAACCACTTGTTCGCTTCCGCAGTCGGGACAGAGTTTCCGGTCACCGTCGAACGCTTTGCCACAGCCGGTACAGACGTACGTCGGTCGCGGGTCGTCGTCGCCGTCCTTGTCGGTGCCGAGCAGACGATCAATGATACTCATGAACTGTGGAATTCACCGTATAGACCTTATTATACACCACCTAATCGGTTCTACTGCTGGAATTCGACGCGCTCGATGGCCTCGATGCCGAGCGTGACGACCTCCTCGGTCACCGCCTCGTGCGTCCGCAGGTCGTCCGGCGAGAACCATCGCCAGCAATCGGCCCTTCGTTCGTCGTCGTCGGGAGCGAGGTCCCGGTTTACCGCCTCGCCGTAGTAGACGAAGTCGATGTGTTGGTGGGCGACTTCCCCGTCGAACTGGTCCACGTCGTAGAGCATGATGTGTTCCGCGGGCGCGAGTTCCCGACCGAAGTCGGCCGTCACGCTCGTTTCGGGTTCGAGCAGGGTCACCTCCAAGCCGGTTTCCTCGCGAGTTTCGCGCAGGGCCGCATCGCGCGGCAGTTCGTCGCGGTCGAGGTGACCGCCGGGCGGGAGAAGCATCCCGAGCCGTTCGTGGTCGTGAAGCAAGCACTCGCCGTCGTTCACGACGTACGTGGTCGCGGTGAAGTGGCGCGTCGTCTCCATACGCAAAAGGAATTCCGGGGTCGGTTCACCGTTACGGTCGTGTGATGATGGCGATCATTTCTCCAACCGAATCTCGTCCCCGATTCCGATGTTGAACACGTCGTCGCCGCGTCCCTCGTTGACCGCGAGTTCGACGTTTCCGTGGCTGCCGACGGTCACGAGTCGCTCGCCGGGTTCGACGTGAGCGTAGGCGGGTTCGACCGGCGCGGACTGGCCGTTGACCGAGAGTTCGTCAACGCCGTCGAGAAAGTCGCCCGGAACGTTCGTGATGGCGTTTCCGAAGTCGTCCACGACGAGTAGTTCGCCGACCGCCGAGTCGTCCTCCACGGTTGGCTCCGGGAACCGGAGGTCCTCGAACGCTTCCGCGGGTTCGATATCGTCGAGGGTTTCGAAGTCCTCGATTCCCGCCTCGTGAATCCTCGCGGCGGCGGGCGCGAACACGTCCCGTCCGTGGAAGGTCGCGCTGTCCGCGTCCCCGTAGGAAACGCGGAAGACTTCGAACCCGTCGGCGTCGGACTGTTCCGACTCGGCGAGTTCGCGGACGACCGGGAGCAGAACGCCGTTGTCCGGGCCGACGAGGGCGTGGCCCCCTGCTCGAACTGCGAGCGCCGCGCGGTCGGTACCGACGCCGGGGTCGACGACGACGAGGTGGACGGCGGGCGGAAAATAGGGAATGACTTCCCGAAGCCAGAACGCGGTCGTCCGAACGTCCTGTCGCGGGAAATCGTGGGCGACGTCCACGAGACGCGCATCGCTGTGCTGGAGCAAAACGCCCTTCATCGCCGCCGGGTACGGCGTGCCGAAATCGGACGAGAGGGTTATCATATCCCGTTCGAATCCGAGTCGCTGACCTGTTGGATACGGTCGATGCCGCCGATTTCCTCGACGATTTCGACGACGGGGTCGGGAACGAGTCGCTGCCAATCGCCGCCTTCGACCATCCGGTCGCGTACCTCGGTTCCCTCCAGCACTTCGCGGTTGAACATGGGCGATTGGCGCACCTCCACGCCTGCTTCCTCGAACAGGCGGATGACGAGTGGGTTGTTCGAGTAGGCCACGTCGAAATCCGGGCTCATGCTCTGGACATGACTGACCCAAACGGAGTTCCTGTCCAAGTCCTCGATGGGAACGGCGTACGTCACGAGGTCGGAATCCACGAGGGATTTGGTTATCATCATGATGCGTTCGCCCGCCGTGAATGGGTCGTGACGGCTGTGTGAGTCGCCCGCGCTCCCGATGCCGAGGACGAGTTCGTCTACTTCCTCGGCGATGGTCTCGACCACGTTGTGGTGGCCGTTGTGGTAGGGTTGGAAGCGCCCGATGTAGAACCCGCGAGTCATGATAGATTTGTCGTGTAGCGTTTTTATAAGAGTGACGAGTCGCTCGTGGGGCGGCGTTTCGTGAGTTCGTGTTCTACCCCCATTCGTTTCGTTCGTGCGTTCGCGTTCTCGATTAACGGCGCGGATGGTTTGAAGGAGATTTATCTTCCCCGATTCCTTCTATTCGTACGTTTGACGGGCTGAAATGGAGTGGGACGGAACACAGGGAGGGAGAAAGTATATCAGTTCTCCAGCCATGTTTTCAACTACACAAAACGAATTCTATGAGTAACGACACCGATGCTTCACCACCGGAGCAAGAAGCCGAGCAAGAAGTCGACCGCCTTGGGAGTGAGGTGGACGCCCAGGTCGCCGACGATATTGCAGAGGACGATCTGCTGGGTGGGTTGGAGATAGAAAGTACGGAAGAGGTCGAGATTCCGGATCGACTGGTCGACCAGGTCATCGGGCAGGATCACGCCCGAGATATCATCCTGAAGGCGGCGAAACAGCGCCGCCACGTGATGATGATCGGGTCGCCGGGGACCGGGAAATCGATGTTGGCGAAGGCGATGAGTCAGCTCCTCCCCAAGGAGGATCTGCAAGACGTCCTCGTCTATCACAACCCCGACGACGGGAACGAACCGAAGGTTCGGACCGTTCCCGCCGGAAAGGGCGAACAAATCATTGAGGCGCACAAGGAGGAGGCCCGCAAGCGCAACCAGATGCGCTCGTTCTTGATGTGGGTCATCATCGCCATCGTGGTCGGCTACGCGCTCCTCATCGCGGGCAAGCCGCTCCTCGGAATCCTCGCTGCGGGTGTCATCTACCTCGCGTTCCGCTACGGGTCGCGTGGCACCGACGCGATGATTCCGAACCTGCTGGTCAACAACAGCGACGTCACCAGCGCGCCGTTCGAGGACGCGACGGGTGCCCACGCGGGTGCGCTGCTGGGCGACGTGCGCCACGACCCGTTCCAGTCCGGCGGAATGGAAACGCCGAGCCACGACCGCGTGGAACCCGGAGCCATCCACAAGGCCAACAAAGGTGTCCTGTTCGTGGACGAGATCAACACCCTCGACATCCGCTCACAGCAGAAGCTGATGACCGCGATTCAGGAGGGCGAGTTCTCCATCACCGGACAGTCCGAACGCTCGTCCGGTGCGATGGTTCACACCGAACCCGTCCCGACCGACTTCGTGATGGTCGCGGCGGGGAACCTCGACGCGATGGAGAACATGCACCCGGCACTCCGCTCGCGTATCAAGGGGTACGGATACGAGGTGTACATGGACGACACCATCGACGACACGCCGGAGATGCGCCGGAAATACGCGCGCTTCGTCGCACAGGAAGTCGAAAAGGACGGTCGGCTCCCGCACTTCACGGACACGGCAGTCGAGGAAATCATCCTCGAAGCCCAGCGCCGTGCGATGCGGAAGGACCACCTCACGCTCAAACTGCGTGACCTCGGTGGACTGGTGCGTGTTGCCGGTGACATCGCTCGCGCGGAGGACGCCGAGAACACCACGCGCGACCACGTGCTGCAAGCGAAACAGCGCTCGCGCTCCATCGAGCAACAGATCGCCGACGACTACATCGAACGCCGGAAGGACTACGAACTCACCGTTTCGGCGGGCGACGTGGTCGGCCGCGTGAACGGTCTGGCGGTCATGGGCGAGGACAGCGGTATCGTCATGCCCGTCATGGCCGAAGTCGCGCCGTCGCAGGGTCCCGGCAAGGTGATCGCCACCGGGAAACTGCAGGACATCGCCGAGGAGGCGGTGCAGAACGTCAGCGCCATCATCAAGAAGTTCAGTGACGAGGACATCTCGGAGAAGGACATCCACATCCAGTACGTCCAATCCTACGAAGGCGTCCAGGGTGACTCCGCGTCGGTGACGATGGCCACGGCGGTCATCAGCGCGCTGGAGAACATCCCCATCGACCAGAGCATCGCCATGACCGGATCACTGTCGGTGCGCGGCGACGTGCTCCCTGTCGGTGGCGTCACGCACAAAATCGAGGCGGCCGCGAAAGCGGGCGTCCAGACGGTCATCATCCCGAAGGCCAACGAGCAGGACGTGATGATCGAGGACGAGTACAAGGAGATGATCGAAATCGTCCCCGTCTCGCACATCAGCGAAGTCCTCGAAGTCGCGCTCACGGGCGAGTCCGAGAAGGACAGCCTCATCAACCGGCTGAAGGACATCACCGGCCACGCCCTCGACCGCAAGGTCGGCGGCACCAAGCCCGGTAGCAACCCGAGTCCGCAGTAGCGGGCGAACGAGAATTCGTTTTTTCCGTTCTCCGACACGAGCAGCGACCGCGTCGCCGTAGTAGATAGTTTTTCACCGTCAGCGTACGAACACGAACGTGAATGGTCACGCCGAACTGGAACGCGTTCGCAGGCGTCACCCTCATTGTCCTCGTCGTCCTCATCGCGCTGGCTCGCGCCTCGCAGGCCATGTTCGTCGGGGAGGACGAAGACGGATGGGAGGAATCCGAGGCGAGCGTCGAAACGCCCGACCGACGCGTACGGAACGGCGGGGACGAATGGGGTGAGGACGAACGGAGCAGGAACGACGACGAACGGGACGACGACGACCAGGATGCCAACGAATCGAACGTTTCCACTTTCGAGAACCAGGGCCGCCGACCGACCGACGTTTCGTCGCCGATTCCCGACGAACCGTTCCCGGCCGTCGAGTCTCCGACTCCAGTGGAGGATTTCACGCCGGGGACGCTGCTGGTCAACGTCGCGCTGAGTCAGGGACTGTTCGGCGTGATACTCGTCGTCGCCGCCGTGCTGACCGCGATTCCCGCCGACGCGCTCGGCGTGGGGAGCGTGACGGCGACCCAGTTCGGCGTCGGGGCACTTCTCGGGGTGGCGCTCTACGTCGCCAACGAATTCGGCCAGCGAGTGGTCGACGCGGCCGGAATCGAGTACGAGGACAGCCTTCGGGAGATGCTCACCCCCGATTCGGTGCGCGGGTGGATCGTTTTGCTCGTTCTCGTCCTCCCGATCATCGCGGGGTTCGAGGAACTCCTGTTCCGGTCGTCCCTCGTGGGCGTATTCGCCGTCGGCTACGGCATCTCGCCGTGGTTCCTCGTCGTCGCCTCGTCAGTCGCGTTCGCTGTCGGCCACGGCGCGCAGGGTCCGGCCGGTGTGCTCGTCACGGGAACGCTGGGTGCGGCGCTCGCCAGCGCGTTCGTCCTGACGGGAAGCATGGTTGTGGTCGTGGTCGCCCACTATCTCGTCAACGCGCTGGAGTTCGCGGTTCACGCCCGCGACGATTCGTCGAGATAGTCGGCGAACACGGATACTGCACGCTCGTAGGAGGTCGGAGGAGCCGAGAGAATCGGGAAGCTCGCTTCCGTGTCACGGAGCGGTGCGCTGTGCTTACCGTTCCTCGCTGTTCTCGTGAGCGACGGAGGAGCGAACGAGAGCCAGAAGCGCTACCGTTCTTCGCTGTCCAGCACGCGGATCTGGTCACCGCGCACGGTGACGGGAATCGGGACGGTGGCCTCGTACAGCTCGACCGTTACCTGGTCCTTGCCCTCGTCGATACGCTGGACCTGGGCCTTCTCACCCTTGAACGGTCCGGCGATGAGTTCCACGATGTCCCCTTCCGCGATACCCTCCACGTCGGGCGTCGGGGAGAGGAAGTGCTCCACTTCGGAGATGTTGCTCTCGCCGGGGACCATGCTCCGCGCGTGGGGGATTTCCTCCAGCACGCGGTCGATGACGCGGTGGTCGTCGGCCTCGACCATGACGTAGCTGGTGAGCGCGTCGGGCGCGAGGACCGCGTGAATCTCCGGTTCCTCGCGGTTGATGATCATGTCCGCGACTGTACGTTCCTGACTTGCCGTGGTCTTTACTGCGTAGATAGGCATTTGTTCTCCTATACGGGGGCGGCGTTGATGAAGCTCATGATGGCGAAGATCACGAACCCGAGCAGTCCAACGAGCAGAATACCGGCACCGGCAATCTGAGCGATCTTCGAGAACTCGTTCCACGACGGCGTGCTCGCCAATTTGAGTACCCGCAGGTACGACGCGAGGTCAAGCTTAACGTCCATTGTTGGTTGTGCTTGGCCATCGGGCTTTTTCTATCTTACTACAGAGGGATGAGAGCGAAACGTGGTTGGGACACGTTCGAGGGGGGATCGGTCGAAACGGCATCGAAGCTCGTACCGAACACGTCTCGATTTTTGTGAAAACCCACGGCTCTCCGCCACAAATCCGAAAAACGAAGAAGAGATTATTCGACGTAGTCGATGTCTTCGGCCTGCTGTTGGGCCTTCGCCTGTGCCCGTTCGGCTTCGTTGCGGCCGTAGATCTGTGGCGATTCGACGCCGGTGACGACGATCATGGTGCGCATGGTGCCGTCGAGGTCCTCGTCGATGGAGGTCCCCCAGATGATGCGGGCGTCAGGGTCGATGCGGTCGTAGATCTGCTCGACCACGCCTTCGGCCTCCTCGATGGACATGTCGTTGCCACCGGTGACGTTGACGAGCGCGGATTTCGCGCCGCTGATGTCCACGTCGAGGAGCGGCGAGCGCAGGGCGCTCTTGACCGAATCCTGTGCCTTCTGGTCGGAGTCGCTCTCGCCGAGACCGATCATTGCCACGCCGCCTTTCTCCATGACGGTGCGAACGTCGGCGAAGTCGAGGTTGACGAGGCCGGGCTTCGTGATGAGCTCCGTGATGCCTTTCACCGAGCGCATGAGCACTTCGTCGGCGACCTTGAACGCCTGTTTGACGGGCAGTTTGCCCACCGAGTCGAGCAGGCGGTCGTTCGGGACGACGATGACGGTGTCGCTCACGTCGCGCAGGCGCTCCAGACCGGCCTCCGCGTTGGTGCGTCGGACCTCGCCCTCCGCCGTGAACGGCGTCGTGACGATGGCGATGGTGAGCGCGCCAGCCTCGCGCGCGGCTTTGGCGACGACCGGGGCGCTCCCCGTGCCGGTGCCGCCGCCGAGACCGGCGGTGACGAACACCATGTCCGAGCCTTGAATCGAGTCGTAGATTTCGTCCTGACTTTCGAGGGCGGCCTCCTCGCCGACCTGCGGGAGCGACCCGGCACCGCGCCCGCTCGTCTTCTGTTCGCCCATCAGAATCTTGGTGTCCGCCTCGATTTCGACGAGATGCTGAACGTCGGTGTTCGCGGCGACGAGTGACGCCCCGTGAATCCCCTCTTCGGCCATTCGGTTGACCGTGTTCCCGCCACCGCCGCCGCACCCGACGACGGTGATGTTGGTTTGGAGTTCCTTGAGTACGTCCTGTAGTTCCTCGTCGGTCATCGTCCCGGAGAGACTAGTGTCCTGCGAGACACCACCGACCTGCGATTGGGGGGCATCCTGTTGTTGCCCTTCCGCCTCCTCAATGGCGTCTTCAACGATTGAATCCATCCTTGAAGCTTCTTTTACGAACGCACATTAATTATCTTTCCCCTCTGGGCGACGGTTGTCTGACTCATATCACTCCACCGTGAAAAAAAGCTATAAGCACTGATTCATCCCCGGGATTCACCGAACGGGGAAGACGCGTGTCCGTTCGGTTTGCACCTCGCCGGGTGGAATCGTCGTCCCGTTCACCTCCACCGCGACCCCGGACGAGAGCTTTCCGAACGCCGGACCCTCCGGAACGCCCAATTTGCGAGCCTTCTCGGGATCGAACCCCACGTCACGCACGACGATTTCGTCCCCGTTCCGGCTCACATCGTCGTACTTTCCGTCGAGCAGTTCGACCAGTCCGTCGATGACGGCCTCGAAGTCCGCCGTATCGAGAACCGCCGCACGCCCGGCGACCTGCGTTCCTCCCTCGTCGGTTTCGAACGCGACCGTCCGCGCCGCGACGAGTTCCGAGACGGCGTCCCTGTCGATTCCCGTAACGGCGTCGAGCAGTTTCCCGGGGAGCGAAACGATTTCGAACGGCTCCGTTGCGGGCATCTCACGCGCTTTCTCGCCGAACCGTAGCCCCGACTCCACCGACGACAGTTCCGACTCCAGTTCCTCGACGAGCGCGAGCGGAACGCCCGACACTTCCCGGACCCACGTCTCGCTCACCACGCGGTAGCCGAGGTCGGCGACGACCTCGGCGATGTCGTCCGTTTTCCCTTCGCAGACGGCGTACTCCGCACCGCTTCGCTCGAACACCTGTCGGATCGTTTCCGGATGTGCCTCCGGCAATCCCAACGTTTCGAGGTTCCAGTCGGACGCGATATGTCCGACCGCCCAGTCCGTTTCCCTGAGTATTCGCTCGAATCGCGGGGCGTAGTGGCCCCCGCCGAAACCGACCAGTTGGCGCTCCCGGTGGGGGGCGACACCGCGCAGGTCGAGGATGGCGCGGGCGACGGCGCGGGCCGCATCGGGGTCGCCCCACTGTTCGTCGTCGCTTCCCAGTTCGACGAACATCGAGGGAACGCCGACTTCGCTCGGCCCGTGGTGGGTGCACTCCATTCCGACGTCGTACCCCTCGGGCGCGTGCTCGTCGAACGCTTCGAGCAGTCGTGCGTGGGCGTTCGGACAGGCCTCGGCCACCGTTCTGTCGGTTCCACCGAACTCCGCCGGGCCGAAGTTGCCCGTGAAGTGGCCCGTCAGCAGCGGGCCGGTGTCCCCCGAATGGCGCGAGGCGAACACGAGCATCTCAGGGTCCGAAAACGGTTCGGCGGCGTCCTCGATGTCGAGGTGGAGCGCGTCGAATTCCCGCAGTTCGAACCCGTCAGTTCGGTAGTAGGTGCCACCACCCTCGGCGTCGGGGCGGGATTCGTCTTCGTGCACGTTCCACTCAGTTTCGGAGAGCAGGAACTCGCCGATGTGTTCGGAGGCGTAATCGGCCCTGCTGACGACGACGGCAATCACGAACGACCCTCCGAACGCACGGCGAAAAAGTCCGTCGAACCCGGAAAGCGTTAAGCCCGGGGGGAAAGTGTGTTCGACCATGGAGATTCTCGCTCCAGTCGATGGCTCCGAATGTAGCATGCGCGCGCTCGACTTCGCCATCGAGTTCGCACGACGATACGATGCCGACCTGAGCGTCGTCCACTTCACGGACGTTCGCGGGGAGGATACCGACCGGTTGCAAACGCGAATCGACGAGAAACTGGCCGACTCCGGGGTCGAGAGCGACACGTCCGTGTCGGTGGACGTCCACCTCGCGAGCCTGAAGGTGTCGGACCGGATCGGAAAGGACATCATCGCCGTGGTCGAGGATGACGACTACGACCACGTCGTCATGGGCCACCACGGCACCGGACGCATCGGGGCGTTCCTCCTCGGAAGCGCCGCGAAGACCGTCCTCGAATCGTGTGACGTTCCCGTGACGACCGTTCCCTGATGCCGTTATCTGTGGTTCTTTCGTCGGACGAATTCGGCCAAAAAATCACATCCGGCGCAGAGGGAACCACTTAATTAGAGCCATTTTGAAAATACCACCACGATGACCCCGCTATCCACAGTTTCGATGGCAATTCTACCACCAGTGTGGGAAAATTCCCTCCTGCTTCTCGCATCGTTTCTCCTACTCCTCCTCGGCGCGGAGGTGTTCACCAACGCGGTCGAGTGGCTCGGCCGCCGACTCGGCGTGAGCGAAAGCGCGACGGGGAGCATCCTCGCGGCCGTGGGTACCGCGCTCCCCGAGACGATGATCCCGATCATCGCCGTCTTCGGGAGTGGCGGCGGGACGAAGGCCGCCGAGGAAGTCGGCGTCGGTGCCATCCTCGGCGCGCCGTTCATGCTCGCCACCATCGCCATGTTCCTCGTCGGGGGCAGCGTTCTCTACTTCGGGACGCGCCGGACACACGGTCAGGAGATGCATTTCAACGAGAAGTCCACCCGCCGAGACCTCTCCTTTTTCCTCGTCGGCTACACGCTCGCGTTTCTCGCCGCGTTGATTCCGAACGACACGATTTCCCACGGCATCGGCGCGGTGCTCGTCCTCCTCTACCTGTTCTACCTCTACCGTTCGCTCAAGAGCGGCGAACTGGTCGAGGGAGAGGACTTGGAGGACCTGCATCTCGGATTGATGATCGAGGGAGTCATCGACCGTTTCCCCGGACGGAACACGGATAGAAATCACTCCGGCAACCCTCACTCGATCCTGGTCGCGGTGCAGACGCTCATCGCGCTCGGCCTCATCATCGGCGGCGCGCAGGTGTTCGTCTCCCAGACGCAGTGGGTCTCCGAGGAGGTGCTCGGCATTCCGACGGCCATCGTCGCGCTCCTCATCGCGCCGCTGGCGACCGAACTCCCCGAGAAGTTCAACAGCATCATCTGGATATCCCGCGACAAGGACACCCTCGCGCTCGGGAACATCTCCGGTGCGATGGCGTTCCAGGGGACGCTTCCCGTCACGTTCGGCATCCTCTTCACTTCGTGGGACCTCAGTCTTTCGTGGGGAACATCGGGATTCCTGAACGGACTCTCCGCGATCCTGGCGATCGTCAGCGGCGGCCTGCTGTACCTCCGGGCACGCCGAATCAACGGGAAGAAGATGACGGCGCGACCGTTCCTCGTCGGCGGGTTGTTCTACCTGCTGTTCATCGCCATCGTCGTCTACCACGTCGTGGTCCTCGACGTCGGCGGTATCGCAGGTCACTGACCAGTCTGGTCAGATGGAATAGCTTAATTGACCCCCATCGGAACTACAATCCATAATGTCTCTTCCAGTCACAGGCTATATGCCGCCGCTCGCGCTTTCGGAGTCGTGGACGAAAGGACTGTTACTGCTCGCGTCCTTCGGTCTTCTTCTACTGGGTGCGGAGGTGTTCACGAACGGCGTCGAATGGCTCGGCTATCGCCTCGGAATCTCCGAGAGCGCGACGGGGAGCATCCTCGCCGCGATGGGAACCGCGCTCCCTGAGACGACGATTCCAGTCATCGCGATTCTGAAGGGTGGAGAAGGGGCTTCCGACGTGGGGGTCGGTGCCATCCTCGGCGCGCCGTTCATGCTCGCCACCATCGCCATGTTCCTCGTCGGGGCCAGCGTCTACTACTTCGCCGACCGCCGCTCCAACGACACCGACCTTCAGTTCAACCAGGGGTCGACGAAGCGCGATTTGACGTTCTTCCTCATCGGCTACTCGCTGGCGTTCATCGCCGCGCTCATCCCCAAAAGCACCGAAATCGCCACGATTCCGATCCGCGACTTCATCGCCATCTTCCTCGTTCTGCTGTATCTCGGCTACCTCTATCTCTCTCTTCGGGCAGGCGAACTCGCGGACGACGACGACATGGACGACCTCCACGTCGGATTGGCCGTCGAAGGAATCCTCGAACGGTTCGGCAGCGGACCCGACAAGGACCACAGTTCCGATCCGCACTTCGTCCTCACGGCGCTTCAAACGCTCATCGCGCTCACCTTCATCGTGATCGGTGCTCGGTTGTTCGTCGATCAAGTGGAGTGGGTATCGAGTTCCATCGGAATCCCGTACGCCATCGTCGCGCTCATCATCGCACCCATCGCGACGGAACTTCCGGAAGCGTTCAACAGCGTCCTCTGGTTGGCACGTGACAAGGACACCCTCGCGCTCAACAACATCACCGGCGCGATGGCGTTTCAGGGGACCTTGCCCGTCACTCTCGGTATCCTGTTCACCCCGTGGAACCTGAACCTCACGTGGGGGACGCCGGGGTTCCTGAACGCGATTTCCGTGCTGTTCGCCATCGCCGCCGGATGCATCGTCCTCTTCCGTGCACGGCGCGTCGGCGAGGGAGACTTCAACCCGACGCCGTTCCTCGGAAGCGGCGCCTTCTACGTCGTCTTCCTCGCACTGGCGGTCTACTTCGTCATGCTCGGGGCGTAACCGTCCCCCGATTCGTACACCTCTTGTCCATTCGACCGTCCGATTAAGTCCCTCCCCTTCCTTTTGCCGCCATGAACGTTTACGGACTGCTCGGCAACCCGGTGGGTCACTCCCGTTCCCCGCCGATGCACGAGGCCGCGTACGACGAACTCGACATGGACGCCCGCTACGTCACCTTCGAACCGGACGCTATCGCCCCGGCAATCGAGGGCGCGAAGGCGCTCGGAATTCGCGGACTGAACGTCACGATCCCGTTCAAAGAGGACGTCCTCGCGCACGTCGACCCCGATTCGCTCGCCGGACGCATCGGCGCGGTGAACACCATCGATTTCTCAACATCCCCACCGACGGGTCACAACACGGACGCGGCGGGTGCGCGGCGAGCGTTCGAACGGCACGACGTTTCACTCGACGGGAAATCCGCGGTCCTCGTCGGTGCGGGTGGCGCGGCGCGAGCGGTCGCGTTCATGCTCGCCGACGAGGGTTCGACCGTCGCTATCGCCAATCGGACCGTAGCGCGCGCGACGTCGTTGGCCGATGCGGTGAACGGCGTCGGTGGCGAGGAAACCGCGACGGCACACGGGTTGGACGAACTCCCGGAACTCGTTGCGGACGCGGACGTGCTGGTCAACGCGACGAGCGTCGGGATGGACTCGGACGAGACGCCCGTTCCCGCCGACGCGCTCCACGCCGACCTCGCGGTAATGGACGCCGTGTACAGCCCGCTCGAAACGCGCCTGCTCCGCGAGGCGTCCGCGCGGGGGGCGACGACCATCGACGGCGCGTGGATGCTTCTGTTTCAAGGGGTCGTCGCATTTGAACTATGGACCGGTCGAGATGCACCGGTCGAGCGGATGGACGCCGCCCTGCGAAGACGGCTTTAAGTGAAGGGACTTTGTACAGTCCTGTAATGGGGCTTATCACACGGCTGAAATCGCTGCTCGGTCTTGGCGATGAGCGGTCGAAAACGCGCAACCGTGACAACGGTGTGACAATCGAGCGTGAACCGACCGAGACGAGAGCACAGCCCGACGTGGAATCAGAGAAAGCAGTGAAAATGTCCGAGGAGTCCCCCGCGGAAGACACGACCGTTTCGACCGAGGAGCCGGTCGATACGGGGGAACCGACCGACCATATCGAGGAGGCAGAGCCAGACACAGCCACTGAACCAGACACAACCGCTGAATCCGAGACGACTGCGGAACCAGACACGGCCGCGGAACCGGCGGAGGCGACCGGACCGTCCGCCGAAGCTGGGCAACCGGCACAGACCGAAGCAACCGAACCGGAACCGGAGCCCGACGCTGTTTCGGACGAGGAGGAAGTCGGTGAACCGGAAGCGGACGAAGAATCGGAAGCTGACGAAGAACCGGAAACGGTTGAAGAACCAGAACTTGACGAAACAGTCGAAGAAACGGCGGACGAATCGGAGTCCGAACCCGAACCCGAACCCGAAGAGGGGCGACCGCTCGAAGACGTGAAGGGCATCGGCCCGGCCTACGCCGAGCGACTTCGGAACGCGGGCGTCGAAAACGCGGCGCAGTTGGCGACTGCCGACTCGGCGGAACTCGCCCGGGAGACGGACCTCTCGGTGAAGCGCATCGAAGGCTGGATGGAACGTGCGGAATCGATGTAACGACCCGGAGATTGTCACCTCGCGGGCTGCGTTCCGCGAAACCGCACGAACTGCACCCCGAGCGGCTCGAATCCCCGTCGAAGTGCGTGTGAGTGTTACGGACCCGTTTCGGGCGTATCGACGGGCACGCGACGGTACCGGCGGCTTTTACTGTGCAACGACGGGTGGGCAATCGGGATGGGGATATTTCGGCGTCGAACCCGCGAGTATCCTCCAAATCGATTCGACCGGGGAATCGGACGCGGACGGATCGAGCCTCGACATCGTCGAGACGGTGCTCGCCGACGAGACGCTCGTCCGCGGCGACTGTGAGGTACCGTACCCGTGCGGGTTGTTCGGCTGGCTCTCCTACGACCTCGTTCGTGAACTCGAATCCCTCCCCAGCGAAGCGACCGACGACCGGAACCTCCCGCGGGTGCAGTTCGGGTTGTACGACTGCGTGGCCGCGTGGGAAACGGGAGCCGAGGACACGCTTCGCGTGACGGCGTGTCCGCAACTCCGCGACCCGGACGACCCCGACACGACGTACGACGAAGCCCGAGAAACGGCGCTGTCGCTCGCGGAGTCGGCTATCGACGGCGACCCATCGGTCGGTCCACCGCCGACGGACGAACGAGGACCGTTCGTCAGCAGTTGCGGACGCGAGGCGTTCGCGGAGCGCGTCGACGCCGTCAAGGGGTACATCCGCGACGGCGACACGTTCCAGGCGAACATCTCACAGCGACTGGAAGCACCGGCGAGCGTCCACCCCGTCACGGCGTTCGACGCGCTCCGGCAGGTCAACCCCGCGCCCTACTCCGCGCTGGTCGAGTTCCCGGGCGTGGACTTGGTCAGCGCCAGTCCCGAACTCCTGCTCGACGTGGATGGCGACCACCTTCGCACTGAGCCGATCGCCGGAACGCGCCCGCGTGGCGCGACCCCGGAAGCCGACGACGAACTGGCCGCCGAACTGCTCTCCGACGACAAGGAGCGCGCCGAACACGCCATGCTGGTCGATTTGGAGCGAAACGACCTCGGAAAGATCGCCGAGTACGGCAGCGTCGAGGTGACCGACTACCGCCGAATCGACCGCTACTCCGAGGTGATGCACCTCGTCTCGGAGGTCACGGCGCGACGACGACCCGACGTCTCCGTCACCGACGCCATCGCGGCGACCTTCCCCGGCGGCACCATCACCGGCGCGCCGAAACCCCGAACGATGGCGATCATCGACGAACTCGAATCCACCCGCCGTGGACCGTACACCGGCAGTATCGGCATGCTGGGATTCGACGAGCGTGCGACCCTGAACATCGTCATCCGCACCCTCGTTCGCCACGGTGACGAGTACCACCTCCGCGTCGGCGCGGGAATCGTCCACGATTCGGTCCCCGAAGCCGAATACGAGGAGACGTTGGCGAAGGGGAAGGCGCTCGTCAACGCGATCGACGAAGCTCTCGAACGCGAGACGGGATTTTCGGTGGAGTGACTCACACGCAATTTTAAATACCAAACCGGGACCAACGACGGTGGACGTTTCGGGTTGCCGAACGCCTCGTCCCATCGATTCGCAACCCACAGTCTGCCTAACCCGGGAGGGTGCGCCAAAAGCGATACAGCAACATTGCTGTCCGTTTCTCAGCTGAAGTGCGCCGCGAGTCGGTCGGCCGCTTCCTCGACGCGTGGAGAGACGAGGGCGAACCGGATCCAGTCGTCGCGCGAAGAGCCGAAGGCTTCGCCGGGCATGCCAGCGACGCCTGCTTCGTCGATGAGGTTCTCGACGTTCGACAGCGTGCCGGGGAAGTCGGGGAAGCGAGCCATGACGTAGAACGCGCCGTCGGGGGTGGTGTAGTCGGCACCGGCGGCGTCGAGCGCGTCGGTGAAGATCTCGACGCGTGATTCGAGGAGCGTGCGGTTCTCCTCGTAGTACTCCCGCGTCGTCTCGCGGAGCGCGTGGAGGACGGCGTACTGTGCGGGACGGCCCGTCGCCACGTTCGTCAGCATGTGGCGAGTCTTGGCCACGTCCACGAGTTCCGGCGGGAAGATGGCGTAGCCGACGCGGAATCCGGTGATGGCAAGCGACTTCGAGAACGAGTTGGTGACGATTCGGTGGTCGGAGTCGAACGCCAACGCGCTGGTGAACTCGCCGGAGAAGTCGAAGTGGTCGTACACCTCGTCGCTGACGAGGAGCGCGTCGTACTCCTCGGCGATAGCGACGAGTTCGCGCATCGTTTTCTCGTCGTACACCGCGCCGGTCGGGTTGTTCGGTGAATTCACGACGATTGCGGCGGTGTCCTCGCTCGCGGTTTCTCGCACGTCGTCAGGGTCAAGCGTCCCGTCCGCCGCGGTGGCGACGAAGCGTTGCTTTGCCCCGAGCATCGTCGTCTTGCCGGGGTAGTACGGGTACACCGGATCGGTGAGGATGAACTCGTCGCCCGCTTCGCGTTCCATCGCCCGGGCCATCGCCAGATAGTTGGCTTCGCCGCCACCGCAGGTCACGACGACTTGCGAGGTATCGACATCCCGCCGTGCGGCGATCTCCTCGCGCAGTTCGAGGAGTCCCTCGCTCGGCGGGTATTGGAAATCATCCCCGCCGAGGTCGGCGTAGGCGTGAAGCCCCTCGGCGATACTGGGCGGTGACCCCCAGTCAGGATTTCCGCTGACCATATCGACGACGTCGTGGTCGGCGTCCGCCGCGTAGGTCATGACGTGAAAGAACAGGGGGGTGTCGTAGTCCATACTTCAGGGTCGCAGCACTGGCAAGTGTTTCTTTCGCAACGAGGAGTGCGACGAACGCGGGAAGGGATTCGTTCGATGGGTGATGGGCATGAGTATGCATCCCATAGTCACACTGGACTTTATGTTGTCAGGAAATTCATTAGGAATGAAGAAAGATGATGCCGGTTCGTATCCTCTACTGACAGTGGTCGGCGCCGCTCGACGGCGTCCGTAATCACTCCGTGGCGGCGACAGTTCTCATCGCGTGTTCGCACGCCGTAGCCACGGCATCGGTCCGACAGACAACCGATAGATCTGCCGCGTATCCGTGGGTATCCGATTCGACGGTCACGGGTAGGTCTCCGCATCGAACGCCGTCGTCCATCCGCCCGATTCGCGGAATCACATCCCGTGGGCGCTGGACGGGCAACGAACAGCAAATCACACCACCCACAACGACACACGAAATGATGGATAACACAGATGAAGACGAAAAGTTCAGCGAGCAACGCGACCGCGTCGATTCGCCGATTCGACGACTGTTCGGAACCTACGGCCGGGAACACTGGTTTCCCCTGTCAGTCGGAATCGTGGCCAGCCTCGCCGCGCACCTGCTCTCGCTCCTGCCGCCGGTTCTCCTCGGCATTGCACTCGATGCGATATTTCCGGTACAGAACCCGCAACCGTATCGGTTGCCCTTGATACCACAGTCGTGGATCCCAACGGACCACTTCGCTCAGCTTTGGTTCACCGTGGGACTGATAACCCTCTCCTTCATCGGGAGTGCGCTCGGCGGATTGGCCAAAGGGTGGGGTCTCAACGAGTTCGCCCAGTCCATCCAGCACGAAGTGCGAAGCGATACCTACGACGCGATGCAGCGGTTGGACCTCGGGTTCTTCGCCGAGAAGCAGACGGGCGAACTGATGAGCATCCTCAACAACGACGTGAACCGCCTCGAACAGTTCCTCAACGGCGGACTGAACGTGATGACTCAGATCGGAATCACCGTGGTCGGCGTCACCGTCATCCTCGCGTCGAAAAACTTCCAACTCGCGTTGGTGACACTCGTGACGGTGCCGCTCGTCGCGCTCTTCACGTACAAGTTCGTCCAGATCATCCAACCGAAGTACTCCGAGGTGCGCTCGACCGTCGGCCGACTCAATGCCCGACTGGAGAACAACCTCGGTGGTATCGAGGTTATCAAGGCGAGCAGCGCCGAAGATTACGAGTTCGACCGCGTGACGGATTCGTCTAGGGAGTACTACGACACGAACTGGGACGCCATTCGAACCCGGATCACGTTCTTCCCTGGACTGGAGTTGAGCGCCGGGTTCGGTTTCATCCTCACGTTCGCCGTCGGCGGGCTATGGGTGCTAGGCGGCGCGCCGTTCGTCTTCTCGGGCGATCTGAGTCCCGGCGCGTTCGTCACGTTCATCGTCCTGAGCCAACGGTTCATCTGGCCGCTCGCGCAGTTCGGTCAGCTGATCAACATGTACCAGCAGGCGGTCGCGTCCTCCGAGCGCATCTTCGGACTGATGGACGAACCGAGCGCCCTCGAAACCGATGACGACGCGCCAGCCATAGACGTTTCGGAGGGCGTCGTGGAGTACGAGGACGTGACGTTCGGCTACGACGACGAGGAGACCGTCATCGAGGACGTGAGCCTCGAGGTAGGCGGCGGCGAAACCCTCGCGCTCGTCGGCCCGACGGGTGCGGGGAAGTCCACGATACTGAAACTCCTCTTGCGTCTCTACGACGTGAACGACGGGACGATTCGACTCGACGGGCAAGACATCACGGAGGTGTCGCTTTCCAGTCTCCGCGAATCGGTCGGCTACGTCAGCCAGGAGACGTTCCTCTTCGCCGGGACCGTCGGCGAGAACATCGCGTACGGGACGTTCGACGCGACCCGAGCAGAAGTCATCGAGGCCGCGAAAGCCGCACAGGCCCACGAGTTCATCGAGGAACTGCCGGACGGCTACGATACGGAAGTCGGCGAGCGAGGTGTGAAACTGTCCGGCGGTCAGCGTCAGCGCGTCGGCATCGCCCGCATCCTGCTTCAGAACCCGGCCGTGCTCATCCTCGACGAGGCGACCAGCGACGTGGACACGGAAACCGAACTCCGCATCCAGCAGAGTCTCGACGCGCTGTTGGCGGATCGAACCGTGCTCGCCATCGCGCACCGTCTCTCGACCATCAAGAACGCCGAAACCATCCTCGTCCTCGAAGACGGTCGCGTGGTCGAGCGAGGAACGCACGGCGAACTGCTCGCCGAGGACGGCCTGTACGCGGACCTCTGGGGCGTCCAAGCCGGGATGCTCGAAGAGATTCCGGCCAGGTAATCATCGTCTTGCTTTCCGTCTCGTGTTGGAAATCGACCCGCGGGTTTCTTTTTTTCGCGCCTCCTTTCCCTCCCCATGAGCACGGACGACCAACCCATCGAAAGGCGAGTCGGGGACGCCCTCCGTGAATCGAACGCGACGGTTGCGACCGCCGAGTCCTGTACTGGCGGCCTCATCGGGTCGCTCCTGACCGACGTTCCGGGGTCGAGCGACTACTTCGACAGCGGTCTCGTCACCTACTCCTACGACGCGAAGATGCGTCACGTCGGCGTCACCCGCGAAGCGCTGGACGAGCACGGTGCCGTCAGCGAACCCGTCGCCCGCGCGATGGCTCGCGGCGTGCGCGACGTCGCGGGGACCACGTGGGGCGTCGCCACGACCGGAATCGCCGGACCGACTGGCGGTACCGACGAAAAGCCCGTCGGAACGGTCTTCATCGGCGTGGCCTACGCGGGTGAGTGGGGAAGCGAGGAATCCTACTCGGTGGTCGCCCGGTACGAGTTCGACGGCTCGCGACAGGAGATCAAGCGTAAAATAGCGAACCAAGCCCTTTCGGACCTCCTCGACGAACTGGAGTAAAAGGGAAAACCTTGATATTGCGGGGTGGGACCTGCAACCAAATGAATCGAAAAGAACACGTATTGAATGCGGCACTTCTCAGCATCGGGCTCGGATACGTTCTCCATCCGTCGGGTGACGTGGAGACGTTCTACTCAATCGTGGCAGTTGGCGTTCCGGTCATCCTCGGCGCGCTCTTTCCGGACGTGGACACCGCCTTCGGCAAACACCGGAAAACGCTCCACAACCTCCCGATCCTCGCGCTGTTTTACGTCTTCCCGATGGTGTTCGGCAACCTGCAATACGTCTGGATCGGCGTCCTCACCCACTACGCCCTCGACATGCTCGGGAGCAAACGGGGTCTGGCGCTGTTTTACCCGTACGAACGCGAGTTCGGCGCACCGTTCGGTGTCTCGGTTTCCAGCAGCGCCGCCACGTTGGTCACGCTCGCGGTGACGGTCTTCGAACTCATCGTCGCCGCAGTGATCGTCAACGGGCAATTCCTCATCGACACAGGGATGACCGCAGTCGGCCTTCAATAGCGTTCGAAAAACGACCGTTCAGTACACGCTTCTGTCGTCGAACTTCCCGCCGTACGTTTCGTGGTCGGGATGCGTGGCTTCCATGCCCGAGAGGACGAGGCGATCGATCTTTTTCCACGAGTTTTCGTACCCGAGGTGTGAGAATTCCAATCGGCGACGGAGTTCGTGGCTCCGTCCCGTCCGATGGAGGACCCGCGTCGTGTTCCCCGCCCGAAGCAGTTCGACGAGTTCGTCCTCGGTTTCGATGTCCTCACCGAACGCCGTCCACACTTCCCCGATGGTTCCACGGAGGTGTGCGTACGACGACCCGAACGCGGGCTTTCCGGTGTTCTTGACGATCTCTTTTGCTCGGCGGTTGTGTCGGTCCCAGTGTTTGGGGTTGTAAGTTTCCACGGCGTGGATGACGTCGGCGTGAACGCGGATGTCCGCCTCCGTGACGCCCACACTGAGAAATTCCGGATGAGGAATCAGGACGGCCGCGTCTTGTCTATCGAACTCCTCCATCGCCGCCGTGAGCGAGATGAAGTCGGGGATGGGGTCGTCCAATCCGATCGCCAGGACGTGTTTTCGGTTCCTCCACGTTCCGGTGAACACCTCGCGAGCGGGGACGACGAGCAACTCGTCGTCGGAGAATTTTTCCGCACGTTGACGAATTTCGGGGAGTCGCATGAAATGTGGCGCGTACACCAGCGCGTCGAGGCCGCGTTCTTTCGCCCGTCTGACGACCTTTTCGTCCAGCACTTTGACGTGCATGTCCACCCTGAATCCGTCGCGGTCGGTCACGAAAGGATATTTCGGCGGTCGAACGATAGTGGTTCTGGTTTCGGTATCATCTGCTTGATCGAACGAACGATAGTGATGAGTTCTCCCCGCGTCGGTTTCCGGGTTCGTCGGTGCGTCATCCTCGAAATAGTGGGATTCTCGGGAGGACGTACAATCGAGCCGTTCTCGGCGAGCCGAACGACCTTCGGATGACGAGCAAGAAACAATTATATCATGGGAATTAGAGAATCAACACATGAGCGCATGGGAATGTGACATCGACGGCTGTGGGGAACGGTTCGCCAGCGTCGAGGACGCCATCGTCCATCAGACGACCGAGCACGAACGACGGGAGTGCAAAGTCTGCGGGACGGTCGTCCCGGACGGATACCTCGCCATCCGCCACGCCTTCGACGAACACTCCCGGGCCGAGTACGTCCGCGCCTACGATGCCGATTCGAGCGACGTACGCTCGCGCGAGCGCGTCCGCGACGAAATCGAGGAATCCGCCGACCTCAAGCAAGTCGTCTCCCGACTCGACGAGGGGAACGCGAGCGAATTGCTCTGAGGAGGTAACAAACTATTTTGAGGCGGGTGCGCAATCCTTGCCACACGGAGGTCATGATATGGACACACTTGCGGACGTAGACGAAATCGTCCACGAACCGTCACGGGAGTTCGTGGAATCCACGAACGTCTGGGAATTCATGCAGGAACACGACATCGATGACTACGACGAACTCATCGAGCGCACCTGTACGGATGGCTCGGAAGACGCGTCTTCTGGCGTCGATTGGTTCTGGGACGAACTGGTGGACTACCTCGACATCGATTTTTACGAGGAGTACGACACGGTTCGTGACGACAGCGAGGGACCACAGTTCTCGGACTGGTACCCCGGCGGCAAGATCAACATCGCGCACAACACCCTCGATCGATACGCGCGGGTCGATAGCCCGACCCGGAACAAAGTCGCCTGCATCTGGGAGGGAGAGCCGGGTGACGTGCGGGAGATCACTTATCACGAACTGTACCGCGAGGCGAACATGGTCGCCAACGCGCTCGAAGCACGCGGCATCGAGAAAGGTGACACCGTCGGCCTGTACATGCCGATGGTTCCCGAGGTCATCTCCATCCTCTACGGCTGTTTCAAAGTCGGCGCGATCGCGGTGCCGATCTTCTCCGGGTTCGGAACCGACGCCACTGCGACCCGCATCGATGATTCCGAATGTTCCGTTCTGTTCACCGGCGACGGCTTCTACCGTCGTGGCAGCGAGGTCGTTCTGAAGGACACCGCCGACGAGGCCATCGCGGAAGCGGGCCACGTCGAGCACACCATCGTCTACGAGCGACTGGGCAGCGAGGAACACAGTGCCTCGGAACTCGAGATTCCCTGGAACGACGACCGCGACGAACGGTGGGACGAAGCCGTCCTCGAACAGGACGACGAGTACGAGACGAAGGAACTCGATTCGAGCGACGAGTCGATGCTGTTGTACTCGTCGGGGACGACGGGGAAACCGAAGGGCATCGTCCACACGCACGCCGGACAGTTGATGCAGTGTGCGAAGGAGATCTACTTCGGCTTCGATCACAAGGACGCTGATCGATTCTTCTGGGTTTCGGACATCGGGTGGATGATGGGTCCGTGGACGCTCATCGGCAACCACGCTTTCGGCGGCACGATATTCATGTACGAAGGGGCACCGGACTACCCCGAACCCGACCGCTTCTGGGACATGATCGACCGCCACGGCCTGACCGTCTTCGGCATCTCTCCGACCGCGATTCGCGCGCTTCGAGGGTACGGCGACGAGTGGCTGGACGACTACGACCTCTCCTCGCTGCGCCTGCTTGGTTCGACCGGCGAACCGTGGGACCCGGAATCGTGGCTGTGGTTCTACGAGAACGTCGGCGGAAGCGAAGCACCCATCATCAACATCTCGGGCGGCACCGAAATCTGTGGTTGCTTCCTGATGCCCATGCCGACACAACCGCTCAAACCCTGTACGCTCGGCGGGCCGGGTCTCGGCATGAACATCGACATCGTGAACGCAAAGGGCGAATCCGTCGCCGACGCCCACGAACGCGGCTACCTCGTCGCCCGCGACTCCTGTCCGTCGATGACGAAGTCGCTCTGGTCGGGTGACGAACGCTATCTAGACACCTATTGGTCGCGGTTCGACGACATGTGGAACCACGGCGACTGGGCACAGAAGGACGAGGACGGTTTCTGGTTCCTCCACGGCCGCTCGGACGACGCCATCAACGTGGCCGGTCGGAAGGTCGGTCCCGCGGAAGTCGAGGGCGCGCTGATGGACCACGACGCGGTGAATCAGGCCGCCGCCGTCGGCGTCCCGGACGACACGACCGGACAGGCCGTCGTCTCCTACGTCATCCTCGAATCGGATGTCGAGGAATCCGACGACCTGCGTGCCGAACTCCGTGAACAGGTCGGCGAGGAACTCGGCAAGCCGTTCCGTCCCCGAGAAGTCCTCTTCGTGGACGAATTCCCGAAAACGCAGTCCGGGAAAATCATCCGCCGGGCCATCGAGGCGGCCTACACGGGCGAGGACTTGGGAGACATGTCCAGCATCGAGAACCCCGACGCGCTCGATAGGCTCGAAGAAGCGAACTGATTTCCTTCTCGGGCACAGGTTCTGTTTCGGTGATCGGACGGATGGTCGATGATCGGATAGATGGTGGAAATTCGACGGATGGTCGATGATCGGATAGAGGGTGGAAATTCGACGGATGGTCGATGATCGGATGGACGATTGCTGATTCGGCGGATGGACGTCGCTCTTGGGTGGACTGACGCCGCTTGACGGTTCGATGAATGGACGCGAATCGATATCATTCCAGCTTTTGAATACTTGGACATGCATCGGCCTCCGATACGCGCTCGGCTGGCGGCGTCCACGGACCGACTGTACGGAACGGTCGGCGGAGCCAGCACGTCCTTCGACTGCTGTGATACGACGTTTCGAATCGGTGCTGACGGCGTCCGTGCGACCTCCGCCTGTAAGCGTGCGAAGGAATCGGCGCTTCGACTGGAGCGGGAACTGGACGCATTCGACGAATCGAGTCACATCGCCGAGCTGAATCGAACGGGGAGCGTCACGAACGGTCACGTCGCGCGAATCGTTCGCCGTGGATTGGAGTACTACGACCGAACTGACGGCGTCTTCGACATCCGTCACGGTGCCGTCGAACACGAGGTGAAAGCGTACGTTCGGGGAGAGGATCCGACAGCACCGGACCCGACGTTCGACCCGTCGTCCGTGACGGTCGATGGGGACACCGTGCGGACCGACGGACCGCTCGATTGTAACGGGCTCGCCAAAGGCTACATCGTGGACCGAGCACAGGAGGCGCTTTCGGGCGTCGGCCGACGCGGATTCGTGGACGGAGGTGGCGACATCGCACGGCCGACCGGACCGGTCGGTATCGAGAGCCCGGACGATGTCGGGACGTTCCTCCGCGTCCTCTCGACGGAGTGGAACGTCGCCACATCGGGCGGCTATCGACGCAACCGCGACGGTATCGAGCACATCTACAACCCGAACGAGAAACGAACCCGATCACGAAACGACCTCGTGACTGTCGTCGCTCGTCGAGACTGCATGGAAGCCGACGCCCTCGCCACCACGCTCGCCGCGCTTCGGCCGGACGCGGCGATTCGTTTGGCGGAGGAGTGGGAGGGTGCGGAGGCGCTTGTCATCCAACAGGGTGTCTTTCACGAAACGGAGGGATTCGATGGACACGTCCGCTAAGCGTCGTCGGACGCTGATCGCGCTGGTGGTGGTGGTCGCCTCGCTCGTCTTCGCGTCGGGGGTTATGGCGTATCGAACGACCCATCAAAAGGAGACGCAGGCGAAACCGACCGTCCACTACACGCCGCCAACGACCGATCATCACCGGACTGGAACGAGTTCCGGAACTAGGACCGGAACCGGGACCGGGACCGGGACGACGACCCAACAACGCGACGACGACCGGGACGGTGTCCCGAACAGCGCCGACAAATGTCCGTCCAAGGCGGGGCGCGGTCAGGGTGACGATTTGGGTTGTCCCGTCGTGACGACGACCCACGCATCATGAACGGGTTCGTCACGCTCACGCTGTGGTATCTCGACCGCGCATCGGCGCTGGTGCTCTTTCCGGCACTCTGGCTGACCGTGTTGACGGGCATCTTCTTCACCGCCCGAGGGTTCGGCCTGATACACCGACTTTCCCGTCGAATACACATCGAACTCGCCGTCTTCGGCATCGGCATGATGGCGGTTCACGCCATCGTCGGAACCGTCGATGCGTGGTTGGTCGTCGATGGGAGCGCACCCGCGCCGAACTACCCGCTCTCGCTGTTCCTCGCTGGTGTCGGTGTCGGAGCCGTCTCACTGGTGGTGCTCGTCCTCGCCGCACTGGGCTTTCTCGAACCGCGGCGGTTCGACAATCCGGGGGCGGTTCACACCCTCGCATACGGTGGATTCGCGTTCGGAATCGTCCACGCAGTCGCCATCGGAAGCGATATGACCGGCCTCCTCGGCCAACTCGTTGTCGGGTCAGTGGTCTTCGTGATACTCGCGCTGGCCTTGAAGCTCCTCGAAGGAACGAGCCTCGTCAACCCAACTGGGTAAACGACGAACTCAGTACACGTCCCACAGGTCGAGGACTTTGTCGAGCAGCCGGTCGTGCAAACTCGCCTGATAGGTCGCATAGAGGCGCATCACCCGGTCGCGGTCCCGAAGCGAATACAACACGGTACGCCCGTCGCGTTCCTTTTCCACGATTCCTTCCTCGTGAAGCCGGGAGAGGTGCCACGAGACGGTCGAACGGGACTTCTCGACACGGTCGCTCAACGTCGCGGTGCTGAGTTCGTCCTCCGACGCGAGTTGGGCGATGATTCGCCGCGAGTACTTCCGTCGGAGGGCGTTCATCGTCGTTTTGTCCCCCGATTCGAACGAGTGGGCAGGATAGTAACGGGTGAAGTTCCCGTCGTCGGAGGACTCGACCAACCCCTCGTCTTCGAGCCATCGGAGATGGTACTGAATCGTCCCCTGCGCGTACTCGTGTCGGCGGAGTAACTCACGGAAATGAATCCCCGGCGTCGCGTGAATCTCGCCGAAGATGGCCCGCCGTGAGTCGAGTTCGAGTTCGTCCATTTCACTCCCGCACTATCGCCACGAAGAACAGCAGGAGGCCGAACAGGACGAACAGGGACGAGAGATGATCGACGAGTTCGGGCTGTACGCCGGTAAAGACCGTTTCCTCGAAGACGACCGCCAGTCCACGGCAGGCGAACAGGCCGTAGGCGACGGTGACGACGGCCAACCGCCGCTCGCGCTCGCGCCGCCACGTCAGGTACGTCAAGGTCCCCAATCCCACACTAACGAGCAGTATCCCGAGACTAACGACCAACTCTATCTCGTCCGCGCGTATCGCCATGAGCTACCGAGTGCGATTCGACGGCCAGGGCAAAAGCGTTCTCGTACAACCGTCTAACGGTGGCGAGCGACGCGAGCCCCCCCACTCCCACACGAACTACTCGAACAGCTTCTCCTCGCGGTCGATGGTGTCGATTCGCGCGATATCCTCGGCATCGAGGGAGATCTCCCCCGCCGCCAAGTTCTCCCGCAGATGGTGGTCGCTCCCCGAGCGTGGAATGGGGACTGCCCCTTTTTCGACGACCCACGCGAGCGCGACTTGTGCCGCGGTCGCGTCGTGTTTCTCGGCGAGATCCGTCATTACCGGCAGGTCGAACACCTCGCCTTGGGCAATCGGCGAGTACGCGACGAGGGTGGTTTCGTGTGCCGCCGCATCCGCGAGGAGTTCCGACTGCTCGTAGAGCGGATGCATCTCGACCTGATGGGCGACGATCGGCGCGTCGAGCACGTCGCGGGCGCCCTCGATTTCCTTAGCGCCGAAGTTGCTGACCCCGACGTGTTCGATACGGCCGTCGTCCCGAAGTCGGTCGAAGGCCGGAAGCGTTGCTTCTGGATCGTAGGTCTGAATCGGTCGATGGACGTAGAGCAGATCGACGGTATCGAGGCCGAGTTTGTCGAGGCTCTCCTCGGTGCTCGATAGCACGTCGTCGGGGGCGAGGCTATCAGCCCAGACTTTGGTGGCGACGAACAAGTCCGAGCGCGGGACGTCGGCGAGTTCGATGGCCTCGCCGACGACCGCCTCGTTGTCGTAAATTTGTGCCGTATCGAGGTGGCGATACCCCATCTCGATGGCGCTGGCGATTCGCTCCGGATCGTCGATTCCCATCGTGCCGAGACCGATTGCCGAACCGTCGTCGATGTCCGTCGTGGTCATAGTCGGGATTCGTGGAGAGGGGTCCTAATCCATGTGGTTGCGGAAGTCGAAGGAACGAGGATTACAGTATCCCGATGATCACAGCGGAACGTCGTCCAGCGTGATCGCAGACGATTCGGGCGCGTTCGATGCGCCCGAATCGTCGTCCACGACCGCGAAATCTGCCGTCCGTTCGGTATCGAGGACGCACTCCCCGCCGACGAGGAGCGGCGCGACGAGTCCGGCGGCTATCGTCCGCGGGTCCGACAACGGTGTACGAACCGCGACCGAATCGGACGGGCCGAATCCCCATTCGTCGGCGACCGCGGTTCCGGCGTCGAGCAACTCGGCGTGGGACACCTCACGCTCTCCGGTGAGTGCGGGCGTTTCGGACGAAAGCGGCGTCTCGGGAAAGACCGGATTTTCGCTCCACACGTCGGTTTCGAAATGCGAGACGGTCGGATCGGCAGGGGCATCGCCGTAGGCGACGTACTGTCCACCCGGTGGTAGCTCGTACTCGCCAACCCGCTCGGTCGGCGCGAGCAGGACACGCGCGTCGATGTCGTTCGGCGGGTCGAAGCGCACGCTCGCGCCGAGCAGAACCGCACCGAAGAAGCCGAGTATCGGTTGCGCCGCGGGTGTTACACGGATGCCGACCGTCACTCCCTCGCGCACGCCGAGGTGCCGGAAGAAGTTCCCCGTCTTCCACGCCGTCGTACAGAGGCGATGATAATCGTACCCTCCGGAGCCGGAAACCCCAAGCGCCGGATCGTCACTTCGTCGGGAACGGACAACGAGATCGCCCAGAATCTGCATGCCGACTCTCGTCCCGGTGAGCGCAAAAGCCCGACGATTCCGAGTAGCAGGTTGGTTTATAATCGAATGAATACCGGATCTTCGGACGTCAATTCGAGGGACGATATCGTCTCCCGTGAACACGGACCGACCCCGACGGTCCACCACCGAGCGTCTGACGAACGTTTATACTGGGGTGCTAGATACTCTCAGTCGCAATCATGGCAAACGTAATCAGACGGATGGCCGAAGGCAGTTCACGGCTCGTAGAACGCTACCTCCCGGACGCGTTTCTGTTCGCGATCATTCTGACGTTCGTCGCGTACGGGTTCGCGTTCGTGTTCGTCGGATCGAGCGGCGGACCGTTGGAACACGGCACGAACATCCTTCTCGACGGGTGGTACGGTGGATTCTGGGCACTGCTCGAATTCGCGATGCAGATGACGCTCATCCTGATGACGGGCTATGCACTCGCACAGTCCGCCGTCGTGGACCGCTTTCTCTCTCGGATGGCGGCGGTCCCGTCGAGCGAACGAAGCGCCGCCGCGTTGGTACCGGTCGTGGCCGCCGTCGCCTCGTTCGTTCATTGGGGCCTCGGTCTCGTCGTGGGTGCCATTTTCGCACGAAAAGTGGCGGAGGAGATCAGAACCATCGACTTCCCCATCATCGTGGCGGGGGCCTACTCCGGGTTCATCGTCTGGCACGGCGGCCTCGCGGGATCGATCCCGTTGGTACTCAACTCGACTGCGGACGAGGGGAACTTCCTCCTCGCAAGCGGCGTCCTGAACTCCACGATTTCGACGGGACAGACCATCTTCACGGCGGCCAACATCGTCATTTTCGTCCTTGTCGGCCTCGTCTTCCTCCCGTTGTTGTTCCTGCTGATGTACCCCGAGAGCGAGGCGAAAAAACACCCGCTCGACCCCGAACAGGTCGAGACGGCGACCGACGGCGGTGAAACGGTCACGGCACCGCCGACGACGACGGATGGGATGACGCTCGCGGAGCGGATCGAACACTCGTCGTTCGTCGCGTACGCCATCGGCTTCGCCGGGTTGCTGGCCGTCGTCGGCTACTTCGTCCGCGGAGTCGTGGACGGGACGATGCCGTGGAACAACCTCAACCTGAACATCGTCAACTTCACGTTCCTCTTCCTCGGCGTCGTCCTTCACGGCACCCCGGCGGCGTACATCGGCGCGATGAAGGAGGCCGTCGAGAACGTCTGGGGGATCATCCTCCAGTTCCCCTTCTACGCAGGCATCATGGGTATCATGGGTTACGCGCCGGAGGGGTCGGCCAGCCTCGCGACGCAGATTGCACAGGGAATGGTCCACGTCTCGCCCGACGGAACGCTCCCCGTGGTCGCGTTCCTCACCGCAGGCATCGTCAACGTCTTCGTCCCTAGCGGCGGCGGCGAGTGGGCGGTCGTCGGCGAAACGCTCGTGAAGGCCGCCCATTCGAGCGGCACGAGCGTCCCCCGCGTCGCCATCGCTGCCGCGTGGGGCGACGCGTGGACGAACATGATCCAACCCTTCTGGGCGATTCCACTGCTCGCCATCAGCGGCCTCTCGGTTCGTGACATCATGGGCTACTGCGTGCTGGTGCTGCTCGGTAGCGGCGTCATCATCAGTCTCGGACTGTTGTTCCTACCGATGTGAATTCACTTTTCGCGGTCCACCTCGTCGAAACGAGGTTCGAAAAAACGCCCTCTACTCCTTCCGTCGAAGCAGATAGCCGAACGCGGCGATGCCGCCGAGCGCGGCGAGCCATCCGAATCCCGGCAACCCGCCGCCGTCCGTCGTGGACGAACTCGTATCCCCGGATGCCGTCGTCGTCGTCTCTGTCGTCGATGGCGAGGTCGAGGCAGTGGGTGACGACGTGGACGGTGGCGATGTCGTTGCGCCCGTCGTGGATGACGTTCCCATCTCTCCCATCGTCCCCGTGGTACCGTTTGCGGTTCCGTTCATCGTGGTCGTCGGCCGTAACACGATGAGGTTGCCGCGCATCGTCTCCGGATCGAACTCCGAGAAGTAGGTCTCCATCTCCGTGGTCGCCGTGAATTCGAGGGTTTGGGTCGCCCCCTTCATCTCGATGACTTCGGTTCGCTTGAGAATGTTCCCTTTCCCGTCACCGATGGCGATGTTGTGGGAGTTGCCGTCCAGGTTCTCCCACCCGATGACGTAGTCCTTTCCGGCCACCATCTGGATCGTCGGATTCGTCTTGTCCGCGAGGGGTTCCGGGGACTGTCCCAACCAACCGGAGACCTGTCCGCCGAGTTCGAACGTCGCGGTCTGCCCGCGTGCGAGACCGACGAGCGCTCCCGTTCCGAGGGCTACTTGCACGAACCGCCGACGAGAGAGTTTCGATCCGGTCATACGAGGAATGTCCGTAGCTATCTATAATATCACCACAGAAATGCTTAGCTTGTTCGGTTGCGGAGTCAGAAACTGCTCTTGATTCGCTCGAAGAAGCCCTTCTCGACGTTCACCTCTTCGCCGCCTGCCTCCGCGAACTGCTCCAACGCCTCGCGTTGTTCGTCGTTCATCGAGTCCGGCGTGACGACCTGCACCTTCACGAAGAGGTCGCCGTTCCCGCGGCGTCGGAGACGGGGCATCCCCTTGCCCCGCAAGCGGAACGTCTCGCCGCTCTGGGTCCCTTTCGGTACATCCATCTCGACCGACCCCGAGAGCGTCGGAACTTCGATCTTGTCACCGAAAACGACCTGCGGGAACGACAACGCCGTCCGATAGTACAGGTCGGCACCGTCGCGCTCGAAGTCGGGATGCTCGCGCACCCTGACTTCGATGAGCAGGTCGCCCTTCGGGCCGCCGTTCTCACCCGGTGCGCCCTCGCGTTCCATCTGGAGGGTCTGTCCGTCGGCAATCCCTGCCGGGATGTCCACTTTGAGTTTCGCCTCCCGCTGGACGACGCCGTCGCCGCCACAGTCGTTGCACGTCTCCGAATACTGTTGGCCGTCGCCGTTACAGCGCGGGCAGGTTTGGGACTGCTGGACGCGACCGAACGGCGTCTGTTGTACTTGCGTAACCTGCCCCTGTCCGTTACACTCCGGACAGGTGTTCACGTCCGCGTCCGGCGGATGGCCCTCGCCGTCACAGGCAGCACAACGCTCCGGCCGTCGAACCGATATCTGCTTCGTCACGCCCTCGAACGCCTCTTCGAGGTCGATCTCCATGCCGGTTCGGAGGTTCGCGCCCTGTCGAGGGCGGTTCGGGTTGCGACGGCCACCACCGCCGCCGCCGAAGAACTCGTTGAAGATGTCTCCCATGCCGCCCATGCCACCGCCGCCGCCGAACGGGTTGCCCTGACCGGCACCGCCGGGTCCGCGACCGCCGTCGAACCCGCCGCGCTTCTCGGCCTGTTCGAACCGGTCGTGACCCATCTGGTCGTAGGCTTGGCGCTTCTCGTCGTCCGAGAGCACCTCTTTCGCCTTTTTCACCTTCTTGAACTTCTCGTCGGCGTCCGGGTCGTCGCTCACGTCCGGGTGATACTCGGCGGCTTTCTTGCGATACGCCTTCTTGATCTCGTCCTCGTCGGCGTCCCGACTTACACCGAGTACGTCGTAGAAGTCCTCGCTCATCAGTTATCGTTTTGTAATGTAGGATGGTATTTGAATCGTCCGTCTACCGTTCGTCACGCGTTCGCCGCGAGCGGCGAACGCGATGCCGACGAGTCAGTTCCCGTCAGCACCGGATGACGAGTTCGTTTTCGTCGTCATCGTCAACGTCGCCGGATTACACCCGGCTGGCGAACGATTCTGACTATTCGTCGTCCGAATCGTCCACGTCACCAGAACGCGGAACGTTCTGGTTGGCTCACGACGACTCTTCGTCTTCGTCGTCGTGAACGTCGCCAGACTACGTCTGGCTGGCAGACGATTCTGACGAGTCGTCATCGTCAGAATCGTCCACGTCCTCGAAGTCGGCATCGACGTACTCGTCGTCCGCCTCGTCAGCACCGCCGTCGGCACCGGGGTTCGGGCCGCCGCCCATGCCACCCATGCCGCCGCCCATTCCGCCGGGGCCTGCGGCACCGGCCTGTTGGGCTTGCTCCTGTTGTTCGTACATCTGCTTGCCGATCTCCTGCAGCGACTTGCTCAGGTTCTCGGTCGCGTCTTCGAGGTCGTCCTTCGTCGCGTCCTCGTCTTCGAGGACCTCCTGGACGTCCTCGATCTCGTCCCGGATCTCGGATTCGAGGTCGTCGTCCACGTTCTCCTCGTTCTCTTCGAGGAGCGTCTCGGCGCGCTGAACGGCACCTTCGGCGGCGTTCCGCGCTTCGATGAGTTCGCGGCGTTCCTCGTCCTCCTCCGCGTGTTGTTCTGCTTCCTCCTGCATGCGCTCGACTTCCTCGTCGGAGAGGCCAGCGCCACCCTCGATGGTGATCTCCTCGCTGTTACCCGAGCCGTGATCCTCCGCGGAGACGTTGACGATTCCGTTCTTGTCGATGTCGAACGTCACCTCGATCTGCGGCGTTCCGGCGGGTGCGGGCGGGATTCCCGCGAGGTGGAACTCGCCGAGTTGTTCGTTCTCGTTGGCGATTTCGCGCTCACCCTGGAAGACACGGACCTGCACCGAGGTCTGGTTGGCCGCCGCGGTGGTGAACACCTTCGACTCCTCGGTCGGAATGGTCGTGTTCTTGTCGATGAGACGCTCGAACAGGCCACCCTTCACCTCGATACCGAGCGAGAGCGGCGTCACGTCGAGCAACACGATGTCGTCCACGTCGCCGGAGAGGACGCCGCCCTGAATCGCCGCGCCGAGCGCGACGGCTTCGTCGGGGTTGACGTTCTTCTTCGGTTCCTGGTCCGTGAGTTCCTCGACCTTCTCCGAAACCTGCGGCATGCGGGTCGACCCGCCGACGAGGATGACCTCGTCGATGTCGGATTTCGAGTAGCCCGCGTCCGACAGCGCCTGTTCGGTCGGTTCGACCGTGCGGTCGATGAGGTCCTTCGTCAGGGACTCGAACTTGGCCCGCGTCAGGCTGTTTTCGAGGTGGACCGGACCGTTGTCGGTCGCCGTGATGAACGGGAGGTTGATGTCCGTCTCCTTCCGCGAGGAGAGTTCGATCTTCGCTTCCTCGGCAGCGTCCTTCAGGCGCTGGAGCGCCTGCCGGTCGTCGCGGAGGTCGATGCCGTGCTCCGATTCGAAGTCGTCGGCGAGGTAGTCGATGATGGCCTGGTCCCAGTCGTCACCACCGAGGTCGTTGTCCCCGTTCGTGGCGATGACTTCGTAGACGCCGCCGCCGAGGTCGAGGATGGAAACGTCGAACGTCCCGCCACCGAGGTCGTAGACGAGGACGGTCTGGTCGGATTCGTCGTCCAGTCCGTACGCCATCGACGCGGCCGTCGGTTCGTTGACGATGCGGTCCACGTCGAACCCGGCGATCTCTCCGGCGTTCTTCGTCGCCTGTCGCTGTTTGTCGTTGAAGTACGCGGGGACGGTGATGACCGCCTTCTCCACGTCGTCGCCGAGGTACTCCTCGGCGTCGCGTTTGATCTTCTGGAGGATCATCGCCGAGATCTGCTCCGGCGTGTACTCCTCTCCCTCGATCTCGACGGTGTAATCCTCGTCGCCCATGTGTCGCTTGATGGACTGAATCGTCTTTTCGGGGTTCTGAACAGCCTGATTTTTGGCTGGTTTCCCGACCAGACGCTCACCGTCGTCGGAGAACGCGACGATGGACGGCGTGGTCCGGTTACCTTCGCCGTTGACGATGATCTCCGGGTCGCCACCTTCCATGACCGCGAACGCGCTGTTCGTGGTACCGAGGTCGATGCCCAGTATCTTGTTGCTCGTCATTGTTGGGGCAACCTACCCGTTTGCGCCGGTTAAAGGTTACTAGATGTCACGAGGATACGCTGAATCCCACCCCTCCGCAGTCATGCGGTTTTTGTTTTCGCCGTCTTCGCGCTTCGGGAGCTTTTTATCGAACCGATATTCTATCCCCCGTTTCCGGACGACGCGACACTCGAACGGGGGCGGTCGTCCACCAGAAGACGACTGAGGTGCAAGGAGGTAACCACGAAGAGGTGGAAAATCCGTACCGGGCAGATTGCTGCGAGGATCGGCCACGCGGCACCCGAGCGTGTCCCCTTCCGATGGCGATAGATGGAGAAAGAACGTTACTCTTCGTCGCCGTTTCCGTCGCTCACCGTCACTTGCGCGGCTTGCAGCACTTTGTCCCCCATCTCGTAGCCCGGTTGGTACACGTCGGCGATGGTGTCCTCGGGGTGGTCGCTCTCGACGCGGAGCATCACTTCGTGGCGCTGTGGGTCCACGTCGTCGCCCTCTTCGGGGTGAATCCGTGCGACGTTCTCGTCCTCGAACACGCGGTCGAGTTCGCGCAGGGTAAGTTCGACGCCCTCACGCAGGCTCTCGACATCGTCGTGCTCCGCTTCGACCGCGCGCTGGAGGTTATCGCGCACGTCGATGAGTCGGTCGATGAGGTCCTCAGTCGCACGCTTTTCGAGCTGTTTCTGCCGCTTTTTCGCGCGCTTCTTGTAGTTCTGGAAGTCGGCACGATTGCGCCGCAGTTTCGCTTCGAGGTCGTCCACTTCGTCGTCCAGTTCCTGCCGTTCCGACTCGATAGCCGCGAGTCGATCCTCGACGTCCGCGGCGAGGCCTTCGTCCGCGATGGCAACCCGCGCGATGAGGCTCGTGTCTTCCGGGCCGAGAACGTCCTCGTCCGGCGTTTCTTCGTCCATCGTATTTTCGTCCGTCTCGACGTTCCCTTCGGCCGGGGATTCCCCTTCGGTTGGCTCTTCGTCTACCGTTTGGGCGGCTTGCTCCTCGGTCATATACGTTCGTAAGTCCTTCCTCGCGTTTAAGGCTTCAGAAACGGTGCGCCCAACTCGGTACGGGCGAGACAATCGACGAGCGTGGTTGCGGACATCGAGTAGGTGGGACGTCCGACCAATCCACTCAACGGGTCGAAATCGGCCAGTCCACGGGAGGAAAGCGTCGGTAGCCGGGTCTGTGTGAGGTCTTCGAGCACCGTTTCGAACGCCTCGTCGGAGACCGACTCGGTGGATTGGTTTCGTTCCCACGCCGCGACCTCCCGCACGAGGACTTCCAGTTCGACCGGGGCCGTCTCCGCGTGTCGGGAGAGGGCATAGAGAACGAGTCGGTTGCGACGCTCGGGCACGCTCGCGAGCACCGAAGCGACTGTTCCCCGTGGCATCGAACTCCCTTCCAGTATCGTCCCCGGTGAATCTCAACCCTGCCAACCGTTTCCATCGTTCACCCGCCGTAACGTGAGCGCAGTTCCGCGGTAGTGGTCGTCGTCCCCGACCGCTCCAGCGTGTCGTTCGAGATGTGAGCCTTTCGTCACACGTCGTTCGTCGGTAACGACCGGTTCGGGGGGATAAGCAACCGTTCAACGGCGTCGTCAGTTTTGTGACGATGTAAGGTGGACGAGACCCCGCGGATCGTCTCGTTTTCCACGGGTCACAACCCTTTTCGGTTGTGCGAAAGAACGGGTATGCATGGCAGACGAGGAATCCAACGAAAACGGCGACAACGGTGACGAACAAGAGAAGACGTTCCAGGAGCGGGTCGAGGAAATCCGAGAGAAACGCGCACAAGAGGGCGATGAAGACCGCGACGAACGATTGAAGGAGGCCATGGGCGGCGGTGGTCCCGGTGGAATGGGCGGTAATCCGTTCGCACAGATGATGGGCGGCATGATGGGCGGCGGTCCGGGCGCTGGCGGCATGGGCGGCCAGCGCGAGCGCGGCGGCGGTGATGAGGACCTCGTCCGCGAAGTTCGTCAGCTACGCGACGAGGTTCGGGACGCGACGCGACAACTTCAGCGCATCGCCGACGCGCTCGAAGAGTAATCCCCTTCCTCTTTCGGCAAATCACCGACCGTAGCCGGAAGTTCTTATACTTCGCCCACTATTTCGATTCGTAACCGTGACTGAGGAGACGAGCGGCGGGTCGACCAGCCTCTTTCGGAACCGCGAGTTCATCGCCTTGGCGGGCACCGCGTTCGCCAGGAGCCAAGCGTATTCGACGATCCTCATCGCGCTGTCGTTGTACGCGGGCATGTTCCACACGTCGAGCACCGTCGAGGGTCTGTTCGGGACGGCGTTCGCCGTCGTCCAACTGCTCATCGTCCTCCCGCTCGGCCGCTACATCGACACGCGAAACTCCAAGCGGATCCTGCTGTTCGGTCTCTTCGTCAACGTCCTCGTGTTCATCGGATTCAGCTTCGTGGATTCGGTGACGGGCGTCATTTTGATGCGCGTCGTGCAGGGGTTCGCCGCGAGCATCCTCTGGCTCACCGGAACGACCGTCATCGGCGAGATCAGCGACGACGACTCCCGCGGGTTGTGGATCGGGACGTACAATCAGGTCGGCGCGTTCTCCAGCCTGTTCGGGGACATCTTCGGCGGATTGCTGTTGTACCTGTACGGGTTCGAAGCGACGTACGCCGCACTCAGCGTCATCACCATCGGCGCGTTTCTGGCCATTTTCCTGTTCCTTCGGGACAACCCCGGCGGACGGAAGGACCCGGATGAGTCGAGTAGCCGTGAAACGTTCGAGACCCTGCTCGGTCGCTCGGCCATCAAGGCGCTCGTCTTCTTCCGCCTCTCGTTCAGCGTCGGGAAGATGGCCGTCATCACCTTCCTCCCCATCTACGCACACACGGAGTTCGGTATCAATCCCTTCGTTGTCGGTGGTATCATGGCCGGTGGGAAGTTGACGAAGTCGCTTACGCAGGGAAAAGTCGGCGACTGGACCGACCGGGTCGGGAAGAAAGAGAGATTCATTCTCGCGGGGGCGCTCGTGTACGCGCTCGGGACGGCGCTCATCCCGTTCGCCGACCTCGCCGACGATTACATCCCCGGCGTGACGGTCTCCGCGTTCGGGGGGTCGATGGTGATACCGGGCGCGTTCTTCGTCCTCTTTGCCGCCTACGCCGTGTTGGGAATCGGTGATAGCCTCCGACTCCCGGCGAGTATGGCCCTGTTCGTCGAAGAGGGTGAGCAGTTCGAGGCGGTGGCGTCGAGCCTCTCCCTGCGCTCTATCGCGTGGAAGGTCGGACAGGTCGGCGGTCCCGTGTTCATCGGCGCTATTTGGGACGCCACGGGCGTGTTCGTCGCGTTCTGGGCGGCGTCGGGTTTCATCATCGTTTCGTCGTTCGTTTTCGCCATGCTCTACAGCACCGACCCCGCGCCCGGCGAGCACGTCGATGCGGTCGGTGGGGATTGAACGTTCGAGCTACGACTCCCGTGCGTCGACTGGAAAGACGTAACGATGAAACCACTGAAGCCCGAAGCGTCAGTATGGACGAGCAACCGGGGCTTTCCGACCAGTACCGAAAATCCAGTCCGTGGCCGCTGTTCGTCGCGTTCGGTCTCGCAATGTTCGAGGCGGGTATCGTGATGGCGAACATCCTGTTTCCCGTCGCTGTCGGCGGGATGCTGATCTTCGTCGGTAGCATCGTCGGCATCCTCCGCGAATCGGAGTACATCAACAACCCGTGGAAAGCACTCATCGCCGCATCGGGCGTGTCGCTCGTCGTGGGCGGCGCGATTTGGTTGACGACGGTGGGTTCGATCCAACTTCGTGGCACGGCAATCCTCATCGGAGGGGTCATCCTCCTCCTCGGCGGCGTTGCTGGCGCGCTTTGGCAACCGGACCCCATCTGAGACGGTCGGACGGTCGGCAACGAACCACTAACCTATTTTAGCTCGTGCTTGCTACGTTTACGTACCATGGCACAAAGCGTCTTCAGCAAAGAAACCCTCCTCAACTTGATGGTCAACATCATTCCCCTGGGGATAATCGTCTGTTTCTTCGTCGCTTTCGTTGGCTTCAACGCGTGGAGCAACAGCGGGCTCGGCGGCATGATTAGCATCGCACTCCTCGTCCTCCCGTTCATCGCCCTCGCCGCGTTGACGTATATTGCAGCCCAGAAAATCGAGGTCGCAACTGGAACATAACCTTTCTTTACCTTGCAGTTCTCACCCTCTCGCATGGCAGCTACTGCGCAGCTGGCTCTCACCGTTGTCATGGGGGTACTTTTGCTCGCGGTCGCTTCGTTCCTCGCTCGTTTCGAGGACTGGCGGTCGTACGCACCCGTTGGCAGCAGTGGTGGCTACGGATACGCAGAATCGAACACGCAGACTCACGAGAAGCCTGCTGGAATCATTCGTTGGATCACGACAGTAGACCACAAGGACATCGGTCTGTTGTACGGGACGTTCGGTCTTCTCTCGTTCGCGTGGGGTGGCATTTCCGTGCTTCTCATGCGGATAGAACTGTTCACGCCGAGCGGTGACTTTCTCAGTGCGAACATGTACAACAGCCTGATGACGACGCACGGTATTACCATGCTCTTCCTGTTCGGGACGCCCATCATCGCGGCGTTCGCGAACTATTTCATGCCCTTGCTCATCGGCGCGGACGACGTCGCGTTCCCGCGTCTCAACGCCGTCGCGTTCTGGTTGTTGCCGCCCGGGGCGATCCTCATCTGGATCGGATTCCCGTTGTTCATGTTCGGCGGTATCCAACCGTCACAGACGAGTTGGACGATGTACACGCCGCTGGCGTCCTGTGGGCAATCGGCCGTGGCGGCCGGCGCAACCTGTCAGGCACAGGCGAGCCCCGCCGTGGACATGATGCTCCTCGGACTGCACCTCTCCGGTATCGCCACGACGCTCGGTGCGATCAACATGATCGCTACCATCTTCACCGAGCGTGGTGACGACATCGGATGGCCGGAACTCGACATCTTCTCGTGGACCATCCTCACCCAGTCGGGTCTCATCCTGTTCGCGTTCCCCCTCCTGGGCAGCGCCATCATCATGATGCTGCTCGACCGTAACTTCGGCACCACCTTCTTCGCGGCCGACGGTGGTGGCGCGATGCTGTGGCAGAACCTCTTCTGGTTCTTCGGCCACCCCGAAGTGTACATCCTCATCCTACCGCCGATGGGACTCATCAGCCTCATTCTCCCGAAGTTCTCGGGACGGAAGCTGTTCGGGTTCAAGTTCGTCGTCTACTCGACGTTGGCTATCGGTGTGCTCTCGTTCGGCGTTTGGGCCCACCACATGTTCTCGACCGGGATGGACCCGCGCCTCCGTGCGAGTTTCATGGCCGTCTCGATGGCCATCGCGATTCCGAGCGCCGTCAAGACGTTCAACTGGATCACGACGATGTGGAACGGGCGGCTTCGCCTGACCGCGCCGATGCTGTTCTGTATCGGCTTCGTCTCCAACTTCATCATCGGCGGCGTCACCGGCGTCTTCCTCGCCGCGATTCCCGTGGACCTCGTGCTCACTGACACCTACTACGTCGTGGGTCACTTCCACTACATCGTGATGGGTGCCATCGGTACGGCCGTTTTCGCTGGTATCTACTACTGGTTCCCGGTCATCTCCGGCAAGATGTACAACAAGACGCTCGCTCACTGGCACTTCTGGCTGACGATGATCGGTACCAACGTGACGTTCTTCGCCATGTTGTTCCTCGGCTACGGTGGGATGCCGCGCCGGTATGCGACCTACCTCCCGCAGTTCACCACGTGGCACCAGATCACCACCATCGGTGCGTTCATCCTCGGTATCGGCCAGCTCCTCTTCGTCTGGAACCTCGCACAGTCCTGGCTCGACGGCCCAGTCGCTCCCGACGACCCGTGGAACCTCGGCGAGGACGGAATGCTCTCGAAGGAGTGGACGTGGTTCGCGAAGAAGCGCGAAACGGCACTCACCGACGGCGGTGAGGACGAAGGAACGCCCGCTGCGGAAGAATAACTTCCGTAATAGAACCTCGAACGAATAGTCCGCTGTAGAATAAACCCGCTTTTTTAATCGTCGAACCGATGCTCGTTACGTCGCAGCGAGCACGATACCCATTACGAACATCAGTGCAGCAATGCCGGCGAGGACGAGCAAGAGCAGTTCTTTTTCGGACATACACCCACTAAGCACGTCTGGATGAAAAGGCTAATCCTTGGCCTGCCGAAAGGGTAATACGTGTCATCTCGACTGCAAGGTCGCTCGCTCGTCGTCAGCTTGTACGTCCTCATCGTCACGTTTGCGGGAGTCGTGGGAGTCCTCCTCGGCGCGTTCGGTCCGGACGGTATGCGCCCCGTCCACCTGTTCGGCGTCATCGAGTTGAAACCGACGCCGGTCGAACTCGCCATCTATGGCATCGTAACGATCGGTCTCTTCCTCGGTATCCTGCTCTCGCTCGTTATCTTCGTCGCGGAGCGATACGACGACGCTCAGCCGAAGGACTAAGTTCACGCCATTCGACATGCTACCATGTATCACGTCCTTCTGGCAGTGGACGAAACCGAATCGCGCGCGATGGCGCAGGTAAACGCCGTTGTGGACCTTCCCGAGGCATCGTCCGAAGTACAGGCGACGCTGCTCTACTGTTTCACCGACAATCCGAACGGTGGCTCCGCATTGCAAGTCGGAGGTATCCGACGGGCGATGGAGGTACTCGACGACGCTGGCATCGAAACGGACATCGTCGAATCGAGCGGGGACCCGGCCGACGTAATCCTCGACGTCGCCGAGGAACGGGACGTCGATTGCGTCTGCGTCGGTGGTCGGCGGCGCTCGCCCGCCGGGAAGGCGTTGTTCGGCAGTGTGTCACAATCGGTCATCCTCAACGCCGACCGACCGGTACTCGTCGCAGGGGCTAAACACGCCGAGTAGGCGTGTTGCGGCCGGAACCGTTAGTCTGCGGTTCCCGTTTGCGGTTCGGTCGCCGGTCCGCCGTACGGGACGCCGCCGAGCGGAACGACTTCCCTGTCGAAACACCAGTTGGTGACTTCCGCGAAACTGACGTACATCGCGTCGAGACCGGTGACGATGCCGACCCAGCCACCAGCGGTGACGAGCGCGTCGATACCGAGCAGGTTGCCGAAGCCGAGCAGGAAGAACGTGACCGCCAGCAGGAGGAACACGCTCCAGAGCGCCCAGTTGAGTTTGAACGTCCCGATCCACATGTAGGCCGTGAAGATGCCCCACATGATGAGGGCCATCCCGAGCGCACCCGGACTCACCGTATCGATGAGGCCGTTGGATTCGAAGAGGACCAGAAGCGCGAACCACCACCAGAACGCGCCGTAACTAGTGAACGCGACGGTCCCGAACGTGTTCCCATTTCGGTACTCCAACAAGCCTGCGAATAGCTGAATCGTCCCGCCGTAGGCGATTGCCATCGGAATGACTGCCATCTCCAAGCTACTGCCGAAAATCCCAGCGTTGACGAGGCTCAACAACACCGTCGTCAGTCCGAAGCCGACGAGTCCGAGCGGTGCCGGGTTGCCGAACTCGGTATCAGCGGGCATCGGTTCTCACCTCTTTGCTTCGTCCGTGAAAACCGTCTCCGCGATACCGTACTCCTCCCCACCATTCGATGCCAATTTGTGACATGCTACACGGATTCACACCATGTCCGTGAGTATAACTGTTGTCTGATTGTTAAGTGCGAAAATGCGGATGACTCAGCATCTGTACCGACCAATTACAACCAAAAAATCTCCGAATCGCTGAACCCGTTGCGGTCGTCAGTCCGCCGGTTGGGTCTTTCGTCCCGACTTCGATTTGAGCGGGGCACCTCCCAACGGGATGACTTCCCGGTCGTACGCCCAGTTGGCCACTTCGGCGAAACTGACGAACATCGCGTCGAGCCCCGTGATGAGGCCGACCCAGCCACCAGCGGTGACGAGCGCGCCGATACCGAGGTAATCGCCGAAGCCGAGCAGGAAGAACGTGACCGCTAACAGGAGGAACACGCTCCAGAGCGCCCAGTTGAGCTTGAACGTGGCGAACCACATGTACGTCGTGAAGACGCCCCACATGATGAGCGCCATGCCGATCGTGCTAGTTGCACCATCCAAACTGATCCAGCCGTTCCCACTGAAGATGACGAGCAGTCCCCACCACCACCAGAACGCCCCGTAACTGGTGAAGGCAACGGTGCCGAACGTATTTCCTTCCCGATACTCCAACAGCCCGGCGAACAGTTGGATCGTCCCACCGAACGCCAACGCCATCGGGATGACCACCACTTCACCGTCCGGAGGAAGCAGTTTTGCGTTTATCATGCTCAACAGGACGGTGGTCAGTCCGAAGCCGACGAGCCCGAGCGGAGCCGGATTGCCAGTCTTCGTGTCTGCGGGCATCTATCTGCCACCTCCGAACCCGTTATCGCCGTGATGTTTCCTACCGGTTCTCTGTGTCGTTGTCTGATGTGCGAATGACATTCGTTAGCACCACTCCTTTAGTTGTTATCCGCAATTCATATATAATGTTTGTTTAAGAAGGAGTACACGACCGGAAAACAATCGAGAAATTTGCCGCGACTACGACGCCGTTTAACTGTCTTGGACCTTGCCCTGGATGTCCTCCACGACGTCCGGGTTCCGGAGCGTGGAGGTGTCTCCGAGTTCGTCCTCGTTAGCGATGTCCTCCAGCAAGCGCCGCATGATCTTGCCCGACCGCGTCTTCGGCAGTTCGGGCGTGAAGATGATCTCCTCGGGCCGTGCGATCGGTCCGATGCCGTCTTCAACGCCTTCGACGATGCGGTCGTAGAGTTCATCGTCACCGTCGTAGCCCTCCTCGGTGATGACGTAGGCGTACACCGCTTCGCCTTTCAGGTCGTGGTGGCCACCGACGACGGCCGCCTCCGCCACGCCCTTCACGCCGACGATGGCGCTCTCGATCTCCATCGTTCCGAGACGGTGTCCGGAGACGTTGATGACGTCGTCGACGCGCCCGAGAACGGTGATGTAACCGTCCTCGTCCAGTTTCGCGCCGTCCTCGGGGAAGTACACCCACTCGTCGGCGTCGGGGTCGGAGTACTCCCGCCAGTACTCGCTGATGTAGCGGTCGTCGTTCTTGTAGACGGTGCGGAGCATTCCCGGCCACGGTTTCTGGACCGTGAGATAGCCCGCCCGTCCCGCTTGGATCGTCTCCCCTTTCGTGTCCACGATCTGCGCGTCGATGCCCGGTAGCGGCGGTCCGGCACTGCCGGGTTTCATCGTTCCGAGGGCGGGGAGCGTCGTTATCATCATCCCGCCCGTCTCGGTCTGCCACCACGTGTCAACGATGGGGCAGTCTTCGTGGCCGATGTGCTTGTAGTACCACTTCCACGCGCGTGGGTTGATGGGTTCGCCCACCGTTCCGAGCAGTCGAAGGCTGGAGAGGTCGTGCTGTTCGGGGTACTCGCTTCCCCACTTCATGTACGACCGAATCGCCGTCGGCGCGGTGTAGTAGATGTCCACACCGTAGTCCTCGACGATTTCCCAGAGGCGGTCCTTCTCCGGGTAGTCCGGCGTTCCTTCGTACATCACGCTTGTCGTCCCGAGCGAGAGCGGCCCGTACACGATGTAGGAGTGACCGGTGATCCACCCGATGTCCGCCGCACACCAGTAGGTGTCCTCGGGTTTGATGTCGAGGACGGCGTGCGAGGTCCACGATACGTACGAGAGGTAACCCGCCGTAGTGTGTTTGACACCTTTCGGCTCGCCGGTCGTCCCGGAGGTGTACATCAGGAACAGCATGTCCTCGGCGTCACGCTGGACGGGTTCGACCTCCGCACCTTCCTGTTCGTCCACGAGGTCGTCGTAGTCGTACTCCTCCTCTTTCATCGGGTGGTCGTACTCGTCGCCGAGTCGGTCCACGACGATCGTATCCACGTCGTGACCGACCTGCGAGAGACCCTTGTCGGCCTTCTCCTTGTGGTGGAGCGGGTCCCCACGGCGGTAGTAGCCGTCACAGGTGATGAGGTGCTCCGAAGCCGCGCTCTTCATCCGCGTGGCGAGCGCGTCGGCCGAGAAGCCCGCGAAGACGACGCTGTGTGGTGCGCCGATTCGCGCACAGGCCAGCATGGCGATGGGGAGTTCGGGAATCATCGGCATGTACATCGTGACGACGTCGTCCTCGCCGACGCCGACCTCACGAAGTGCCGCCGCGAACTCGTTCACCTCACGGTGGAGGTCCTCGTACGTGTAGGTTCGTGTCTCACCCAGTTCTCCGATCCATTCGATCGCCGTCTCGTCTCCCCGCTCGTCGAGGTGTCGGTCGAGACAGTTGTAGGAGGCGTTCAGCGACCCGCCGGTGAACCACTTATAAAATGGAGCGTCGCTCTCGTCGAGAACGGTGTCGTAGTCCTCGTACCAATCGAGCAAGTCGGCCGCACGCTCCCACGCCCCCGGCCAGTTCTCCTCGAACTCGTCGTAAATCTCGGGGTCCGAGACGTTTGCCTGTTCAACAAATGATTCCGGTGGCTCGAACGATTCTGCCTCTTCGAGCCGCGCTTCGAGTTCCACGGTATCGTCTGACATATGCCCATGCTAGCATGCTTTAAGGAGTGGTATAAAGATATGCTACGTTCGCCGACCATTTCGGGAAGAGAAAGTAAAATTCAGGCTTCGAAATACGATGAAAACTACTGTCGCTTCGACTCTGTCGCTTCGCTCGATTTTCCACCGTTTTCGTCGTCCAATACTCCCCCTTCATCGGCCACCTCATCCGGATTCGTCGTGGATGTCACCATCTCGATATTTGCTCGCAACCACGCGGCAGCGGCGGCAACCTCGTCGTCGTCCGTCGAAGTCACTTTCAGGCGTCCGGGGTCGTCGTCCCGGCCCGGATAGCTTCCGATGGCGACGTCGAACCGGTCCCGTGCCGTTTCGAGCGTCCCGCCGAGTGCGCCCTCGGGCGCGGGCGTGTACATCGTTTCGGAGACAACGTCGCCGCCGAACTCGTCCGCGACGAGTTCGAACATGGCCTTCATCTCGCGCGGGATGCCCGGGAAGACGTAGACGTTCGCCACCGCACAGCCGGGTGCCCACCCCGCGTCAGTCACGAGCGGTCGGCCACCCTTCGGAAGCTCGGCCGCCTCGTCGGCACTCAGGTCGAGTTCGTACTCGTCGGTCAACTCGGGGTTTTCCTCGACGAATTTCCGTGTTTTCTCCCTGAGAGCGTCCCGCACCTCCGTGTCGAGGACTGGTTCTCGGTCGAGCGCCATCGCCACTGCGTCCATCGTCACGTCGTCAGGTGTTCCGCCGAGACCGCCGGTGACGATGACGGCGTCGAACGATTCGTGCCACTCGCGGACCCGGTCCACGATGATTTCGACGTCGTCGGGAACGGTCATGATTCGGCGAACCGACCCACCCCTGTCGTGGATCTCCGCCGCCAACCACGTCGCGTTCGTGTTCACCGTGTCCCCCGCGAGGATTTCGTCGCCGACCGTGAGAATCGCGACTTCCATGGGTTCGACCTATGGCACTCGATGGATAAAAATCGTCCCGCCGAACAGGGTCGAAACTACGCTCCGTCGGAATCCCGTGGTGCGACTGCCCATCCTATCGTGAACACCGTCCCGATGACAAGGAGGAGAAAGGAGAGCCACACCCACAGTGTATGGGGAAACGCGACGACGAAGAAAATGGCGAGCAGCGTGCATTGGAGTCCGATGATCGGCATCAAGAGCTCATCAACGTCCATGATATCACGACAAATCTACATAAAATGAACCTTCCGGGATCGATTCGCTCGTACCGCGTCTCAGGCCAGCCCGATCTTCTCCTGATACGCGCCGTGTTCGGCTTCGAACACGTCCATGATCTCGCCCATCGTGGCGTACTCCTTCACCGCGTCAACGATGGCTGGCATGACGTTTTCGTCGTCGTCGATGGCGTCTTGGAGGTCGTCGAGCGCCGCTTCGACGGCGCCGTCGTCGCGCTCCTCCTTGACCTCCTCCAATCGGGCGAGTTGGCGGTTCTGGGTCTCCTCGTCCACCTGCAGGATATCCGGTTTCGTGTCCTCCTCGATGTCGTACTTGTTGACGCCGACGACGATCTCCTCGCCGTCCTCGACGCGCTCCTGGTACTCGTAGGAGGCCTCCTGAATCTCGCGGTGGAAGTAGCCGCGGTCGATGCCTTCGAGGACGCCGTCTCGCACCGAACCGTCGCCCATCTCCTTGATCTCCTCGATGTAGGCCATCGTTTTTTCCTCCACCTCTTCGGTCAGCGACTCGACGGCGAAACTGCCGCCGAGCGGGTCGATGATGTCCGCCGCGCCGCTCTCCTCGGCGATGATCTGCTGGGTTCGCAGGGCGACGCGGACCGCCTGCTCGCTCGGGAGCGCCAGCGCCTCGTCGAAGCTGTTCGTGTGGAGGCTCTGGGTGCCACCGAGGACGCCAGCCAGCGCCTGGATCGTCACGCGGACGATGTTGTTCAGCGGTTGTTGGGCGGTCAACGACTGCCCGGCCGTCTGGGTGTGGAACTTGAGCTGTTTCGACTTTTCGGACTCCGCGCCGTACCACTCGTCCATCACGGTCGAGTAGATGCGACGGGCGGCCCGGAACTTCGCCACCTCCTCGAAGATGGAGTTGTGCGAGTTGAAGAAAAAGGAGAGTTGGGGCGCGAACTCGTCGACGTCCAACCCGCGCTCCATCGCGTCCTCCACGTAGGCGAACCCGTCGGCGAGGGTGAAGGCGAGTTCCTGCACCGCCGTCGAACCGGCCTCGCGGATGTGGTAGCCCGAAATCGAGATGGGTTTGATGTTCGGCGTCTCCTCCACCGCGAACTCGACGGTGTCGGTGACGGTGTGGAGCGACGGTTCCGGCGGGATGACCCACTCCTTCTGCGCAATGAACTCCTTCAGCATGTCGTTCTGGAACGTGCCGCGAATCTCGTCGCGCGGGACGCCCTGCCGGTCGGCCAGCGCGACGTACATTGCGAAGATGACGGGCGCACTCGGGTTGATGGTGAAACTGGTCGAAACTTCATCCAGGTCGATGCCGTCGAAGAGGATTTCCATGTCGCGGAGGGTGTCCACCGCCACGCCCTCCTTGCCGACCTCCCCGTCCGATAGCGGGTCGTCCGAATCCTTGCCCATCAGGCTCGGCATGTCGAAGGCAGTCGAGAGGCCGGTCTGGCCGTTCTCGATGAGGTAGTGGAACCGGTCGTTGGTCTCCTCGGCCGTCCCGAACCCGGCGAACTGGCGCATGGTCCACGTCCGACCGCGGTACATCGTCGGGTAGACGCCGCGCGTGTAGGGGTCCTCGCCGGGGTAGCCCAACTCCTCCTCGTAGTCGATGTCGCCCACGTCAGTCGGGTCGTACAGGTCCTCGACTTCGAGGTTCGAGACGGTCGCGAACCGCTCCTTCCGCTCGCCGAACCGCTCCAATACAGGAGAACGAGTATCCTCCTCCCACTCCTCTTTTCCCTGCCGGATCTCCCGCAGGTCATCCTCGTCGTACATGGTCGTAATTTCTGCCGGGGAATTCATTAAGGATTCGGTGAGCGATTCGTGCGACGTGAGGAGGGTCGTTCTCGACGACGTCGCCCCAGATGAGTCCTCACCCGAGAACGGAGACGCGAACGCGATGCGGTCCGGTTTCCGTCGTCAACGCCACCGAATCGACGAAGCACCCACGAACGTCCTCGCGCCACCCGTCTACCGCCGCCGCGTGGCGCTCGTGGTGGGCTTCCACGTCGTACTCGGGCGAAGAATCGTCCATACTTGGGTCGGTATCATCGACCCGTGGATACGGTGGCGCGTCCGCCGTCACGAGCTTTCGCGGTGGGATTCGAATCGGAGCAGGACCGCCGTGGCCGTCGTCCGCCGGTTCCGTCGCCTGTACGACGTGGAGACGGGCGCGCACCCGTCCGGCGAACGGGGCCGTGATCCGGAGCACCGCCTCCCGGCCGCGCTCGGTGGCTTCGAGCGCGGTCACCACGTCGTCGGCGTGGACCGCGACGGCACGGATGGCCCTCGGGTCGTCGCTCTCGCCGGGCATGAATTTCGGTGGGGAGCGAGAGGAGTTGTACCTGTCGACGATGACGTGACGGAACGGTGGGAACGATGTGTCGGCAGGAAGGGGGAACGGTCAGTAGTGGCCCAACACGCCCTGTCGTCGAGCGCGGCGCGCGGCCAGCGTGAAGACGTAGAAGCCGAACAGACAGTAACCGACCGCGGCGGCGACGAGGATAGCGAGGTCGGTCGCGGGAAACTGCCACAGACGGACCCCGTTCTGCATCGCTCGCTGAAGCATCGCGCTTCCCTGCACCAGTGGGAGGTAGCGAAGCGGTTCGAAGTCGGCCACGGGGGCCGCGATGAGGCCGATGAGGACGAACTGCATCAACTGCGAGACGTTTTCGATGCGCTTGTACAACAGCGCGAGTCCGGCGAAGACGAACCCGATGCCGACCACGGGAAGCAGCGTCAGGACGACGATGGGAACGACGGTCAGCAGATCGACGGCGAGGTGCTGCCCGGTCGTCACGAGCATCAGCGGGAGGATGATCGCGCCCCACAGCATGCTTTCGAGGAGGTACGCGACGACGCTCGACACCATCACCGCCCCGAATCCGTACGGGGACATGTACAACTGTTCGAGCGTGCCCCACTGTGCCTCGCGGGTGATGCTCGTTGCGAGGCTGAAGTACGCCGCCAGCGCCATCGTCCACAGGAACCACCCGACGATGAGACCCCCGAACGTGCCGGAGAGTGCGCTCGCAGCGCCGATGCTCCCGGCGGCCGCCTTCCCGCCGAAGAAGATAACGGCGAAGAAGAGGTAGACGGTCACGATCTGTGCGAGCGTGTTCATCGGATAGCGAACCAAGAGAAGCACGCGCTTGCGGAGGACGGCCGCGAAGAGCGTCAGCACCCCGGCGACGTCCGAATCCGACGCCGCGTTCGACCCTTCGGACCCGTAGCTCACGCGCCCTCACCTCCTGTGTCGTCGGTGATGCTGAGGAACACGTCCTCCAGATCGGGTTCGACGGACGCCATCGACGCGACCGTGAGACCGTTCTCGCGGAGGCAGTCGGCCAACTCGTAGAATTCGTCGCCCGTTACGGAGACGACGAACCGCTCGCGGTCGGCCTGCCGTTCGAACTCCGTCGCGTCGAACGCGTCTTCGAGATGGCGACGCGTCGCAGCGGAAATCTCGCTCGCCACCTGCACCGCGTAGGCCTGTGTGTGGAATAGATCGAGCAGGTTGTCGGGGCTGTCGTCGGCGACGACGTGACCGTCGCTCATGATGATGACGCGGTCGCAGATGTCTTCGATGACATCCATGTCGTGGCTCGAAAGGAGGACGGTCGTCCCCGTTTCGTCGGCCAGATTGCGGAGTTCGGCCCGCAGTTCGAGCGAACTCTCGACGTCCAACCCGAGGGTCGGTTCGTCAAGGAAGACGACGTCCACGTCGCGGGCCAGCGTGCAGGCGAGCGACACCTTCTGTTTCATCCCGCGGGATAGTTCCCGAACCGCGGTGTCGGCCTTGTCCGAGAGGTCGAACTGGTCGAGGAGTTGGTCGTGACGCTCGCGGGTATCGGCGGGACGTTGCCCGGCCAGCGCCGCGAAGAACTCCAAATTCTCCCGGACGGTCAGTCGCCAGTAAACGTTGCGTGCGCCCTCCAGCATCGCGCCGACGTGACGATATGCGCGCTTCGTGTCGGCGTGTACGTCGATACCGTCGACGATCACCCGACCGCCGGAGGGAATGATCAGTCCGAGGATCGATTTGATGGTCGTCGTCTTCCCTGCCCCGTTCGGACCGAGCAGTCCGACGACGGAACCCCGCTCCACGTCGAACGAGACGCCGTCAACGGCAGTGACCGCATCCGCCCCGTCCCCGTATCGTTTCTGCAGGTTTTCGACGCGGAGGATGGATTCCGTCTCGCCCTCTGTCGTTCCCGTTGCCGCTTCTCCGTTCGCTCCCGTCGCCTCGTCGGCTTTCGACTCCGTTCGGGGCGATTCGATGCTCATACGTCTTCCTGTTGTGATGACAATATAATCGTTTCCAGAACGGCCTTTCAGCATTATTTCTGACACGAAAATGTTATGCGAGAAGATCGAAAACCGTGAACCGTGACCGACGACGATTCCGAGTCGCTCCCACCGGCAGAGGCGTTCGCGCTGTTCGCCGACGAGACGCGAGTCGCCATCGTCGAGGCGCTCGCGGAGGAGGCAAGTATCGAAGGAACTGACGGCCCTTCGTTTGCGGAACTCAGGCGAGCGGTTGGCGTTTCCGATGCTGGACAGTTCAACTATCATCTCTCGAAACTCCGAGATCGATTCGTCGTCAAACGCGACGGGAAGTACTATCCTCGATACGCCGCACTCAAACTCGTCGGAGCGATACGGGAAGGGGCGTTCACCGAACGAACGGAGTCGCGGTCAGCGACGCTCGAACACACGTGTCCCCAGTGCGAACGCCCGCTGACGGGCATCTACGAGAACGGTCTCGTGCGAACCGAATGTGACGAACACGACATGGTATTCCAAACGAGCGTTCCGCCGCAGGCCGCCGCGAACCGATCGGTTTCGGAAATCGTCGCGTTCGCCAACGTGGAGTCACAACACCACATTCAGAAGGCGGTCGATGGGACGTGTTTTCTCTGTAGCGGGTCGATGTCCGTGGAGAAACCTCACTGGACGGACGGCGACAGCCTCGTCACACGAATCGACTGTGATTCCTGTTGGATGCGAATGCACTTGCCAGTCGAAAGTTCGGTCATCCGCCATCCCGCTATCGTCTCGTACTTTTACGAACAGGGAATCGACGTGCGGGAAGTCCCGTTTCTCTCGTTCGATTTCGTTCGCAGCGAGGCTCAGACGGACGTCGTCTCGGAGGAGCCGTACCGAATTCGTATCGAAGTCGGACCGGAGGAGGACGCACCGACGCTCACGCTCGACGAGGAGCTGAACGTCGTGGATGTAGAGTGATTACTGCAGCCGTTTCGTCGTCTCCATCAGCGGATGGCGGGCGTAATCGACGACTTGGATGTCGTCGATGCTTTCGAGCCCTTCCTTGCGCGCCGTCTCGGCCATCCCGAGTTCGACCCGGTGGTCGGTGATGATGACGTAGGCGTCCATCTCCTCGATGTCGAGTCGGTCCGCGGCCTTCGCCCGGTGGTGGCCGTCCGCCAGCAGGAGCGTGTGACCGTTTTCGATGACGACGAGCGGTTCAGCCAGTCCGCGTTCCATCTCGTACACGCGTCCTTCTAGCTCGTCTGCGTACACCTTCCCCTGTGTCGGCACGAGGTCGGCGAGCCGTACCTTTCGCCGTCGCTGGGTCACTTCGGTGTCGTGGATGGATTCGAGCGTTCGCATGAGTTTGCCGACCTTCTCCGGCGTCACGCGCTCGATCTGACTGCGGATGAAGTCCGTGTTGGTGATGATGCCGACGAGGTTACCCGCGTCGTCCACGACCGGGAGTTTTTGAATGCCCGAGCGGAGGATGACGCGCGCGGCGTCGTTGACCACCATGTCCGGGTGTGCGACGATGAGTTCCTGCGTCATCACCTTGAAAATGGGTTCCTTTTCGTCGGCGAGCAACAGGTCGCGGGCGCTGACGAATCCCTCGACACGCCGTCCGTCACAGACCGGAAATCCGTTGTGCCCGTCGCTTTCGGCGATCCGCCGAGCGACTTCCTCGACGGTCGCATCGGGGGAGACCGTCGCTACGTCGCGAGTCATGTACTCCTTGACCTTCGCTTTGAGGCCCTCAGTTCCGCCGTCGGGCGCAATACCGACGTTGGAGGACGTGCGACTTTCCGTTTCCTCCTCGGTCTCGTCCATGCAGAGTATCGACGCCCCCCCCGAGGGAAAAACCTCCCGACGTCAGCTCTCGTCGTTCTCCGCGAGCTGAATGTCGAACGCCGCGACCCGTTCGCGGTCGGTTTCGAAATCCCCCGGCCCCGGTCGAGAGCGAACCGTCTCGAAGAACCGGTCGGTGATGATTTCGCCGACGATGGTCGAAAGCGACTCCTCCTCGTCGTCCTCCACTTCCCCGAGCAAGCCCAGCGGGATCTGTGCACCGGCCATGTCGGCGTGCCCGCCTGCGCTTCCGATCTGACCGAACGCCGCCCGCATCGTCTCGCCGAGGTCGACGTCGGTCCCACGCGCGCGTGCGGAGACGTACACCGTACCGTCCATGAAGCCGAACACGAGCGTGACGGTCACGCCGTCCATGTTGAGCAACCGGTCCGCTGCCTGCGCGAGCGCATCACGGTCCGAAAGCGACCCGACGCAACTGGCCAGCACCGTTCCGTCGAGTTCCCGGTTTCGGATCGCCCGTGAAATCGTCTCGAACGTATCGGTGCTGATGGACGGTGTCTCGACGCGTTCCAGGATGCTCGTGTCGGCGTGTGGGAGCAGGAACGCCGCCGCCTCGAAGTCCGCCTCGGACACCTCGCGGGTGAAGTCCTTCGTGTCCACGCGGATTCCGTACAACAGGCCCGTCGCAACCCGTTCGTTGGGGTGAATTCCGAGTTGTTCCAAGTGGTCAGCGAGCAGCGAACTCGTCGCACCGACACCGCTTCGCAGGTCCACGAACCGCGCTTCGACAGGGTGGTTCGGCGGATGGTGATCGATGACGATATCGATGGGCGTCTCCTCTGGAAGTTGGTCGTTGACGCCCGGACTGGAGTGGTCCACCAGCGCGAGTCCGGCGAACTCGGAGAGGTCCGCACCTTCCTCCAGATTTCTGAGGTTCAGATCGAGCAGGTTGACGAACGCACGGTTCTCCTGATGGGAAATCGCCCCGTAGTAACAGGTTTCCGCTTCGGTTCCGACGGATTCGGCCATCCCCTCCAGTGCAACCGCGCTGGCGATGGCGTCCGGGTCGGGGTTGTCGTGCATGAAAATCCCGAGTTTGCCGTCGATGTCCCGAAGTGTGCGCTGGAGTTCGTGCGTTCGAAACGCGGTGTCGGCGTCGGTCAGCGGGAGCAGATGTTCCACGAGCGCCCGACCGGGGTCGATGAACGTGTCCGACAACTCGTCGAGTTCCGTTTGAACCTCTTCGGAGGGACGGGAACCCGCGTACGAGACGAGATAAGCGTCCGGATGTACCTCCCGTACCACCCGTGCGGCCTCCCGATTTCTCTCCGGGTCGTCGCCGCAGACGAAGGCGATATCAACGTGTGGCCTCCCTGCGACCGTTTCGCGGTCCGTCGGGTCACCACGGGTGGCCGAGACGCCCTCCGTGCGGAGCGTTTCGACTCTACTCTCGCTCTCATCGACGACGACGAGAGCACCGGACCAGTCGGCCACCGAGTCAACGATGGCATGCCCGACGGAACCACAGCCGAGCATGAGCCGCGAAACCATCTTATCCCCGATTCAGAGTCTGACACCTAAAACTTGTTGGGAATCCGTTCAGGCACTGATTGTACCGAATAATGGACGTAAAGACGTTCTATTCCGGGAAATTTGAATCGGCGTCGATCGCCTCGAAGTCACGAAAACGGACCAAATACGGCGAATCGGAAGAAAACGCAAACCCAAATTCGAGCCCAAACGCGACCGTTCAGGCGAGAAGGGTGGCGGCGGCGTTGTGAGCCACGTGGGAGAGCGGACCGAACGCGAAGAGCAATACGACCGTGACGACCGCCGCGGCGAGAATCGCCACGTAGAGGCCGGTCGGCCTGCTTCGAATCGTGAACTCGTCGTCCGGGTCCTCGATCCACATCGCCTTCACGACACGGCTATAGTAGAACACCGACAGCGCGCTGTTCGCGGCGGCGATGGCGGTGAGCCACCAGAATCCGGCACCGACCGCGGCACCGAACAGGAAGTACTTGCTCAGGAAGCCAGCGCCGACCGGAAGACCGGCGAGGTTGAACAGGAACACCGTCATGGCGAGACAGGCCATCGGAGCCTTCTCCGCCAGTCCGTTGTAATCCTCGAACGTCTTGCCGACGCCCCACTGTTCGGCCAGCGCGATGAACAGGAACGCACCCGTGTTCATGAAGCCGTAGACGAACAGTTGCAACATCGCACCGCTCAGCACACCGTCGTTGTTGCCGCCGTAGAGGGCGGCGAGGCCGATGAGCACGTAGCCCGCCTGTCCGACCGAGGAGTACGCGAGCATCCGCTTGACCTTGTCCTGCGTGGCGGCCGCGAAGTTCCCGAGCGTCATCGTGATGACGGCGAGAATCTGGAAGGCCAGCACCCAGTCGACCGTTCCCGAAACTGCCGCGAACGGGAACGCAGTGAGGAACACGCGGAAGGCGACGACGAACCCGGCGGCCTTCGAGGCCGACGAGAGGAAGCCCGAAATCGGTGCGGGTGCGCCTTCGTACGCGTCCGGTGCCCAGAAGTGGAACGGAACGGACGCCGTCTTGAACCCGAACCCGGCGAGCACCATCAGCACGCCGATGCCGAGGATGCCGCTCATGCCGTCGAAACCGCTTCCGAGTGCGGTCGCAACCGCGTTCAGTTGCAGGTGGCCGGTGACGCCGTACACCAGACTGATGCCGTAGGCGAAGATTGCCGACGAGAGCGCCCCGATGAGGAAGTACTTGAGACCCGCTTCGACGCTGCCGCGGTTCTTCTTCAGGACTGCGACGAGCGCGTAGGACGGGAGACTGGCCAGTTCGAGGCTGATGAACACCATGGCGAGGCTGTTCGAACTCGCCATCAGCGCCATTCCGGTCGCCGCGAGGACGACCAGCGTGTAGTACTCCGCCTGATACGGGTTGTCCTGCAGATAGTCGTAGCTCGCGATGGAGACCAGCGCGGTGACGCTGGTGAAGATGACCACGAAGAACAGGCTCATCGTATCGACGACCAGCGCGTTGCCGTAGAGATGAACCGGGTCGTCGCCGGTTCCGGCGGTGATGAACCACAGCGCGAGGCCGCCAGCGACGACCGAACCGACCGTCGAGATACCCGCGAGAAGCGGTCTGTCCGACGTGTGTGGGTGAACACTGTCCACGACGAGCAACAACAGCGCCGTCAGGGCGAGGACGATGGCGGGTGCGAGTGCAGCCCAGTCGGGCAACGCGAACGCCATCAGAACCCACCTCCCGTGACGAGCGCCATCTTACCCACGGCGTCCTGAATCATCTGATAGAGGATGTTCGGTTGCACACCGAGCAGGATGATGAGCAGGACGAGCACGACGAGCGGTGCGACGTCGTGGAACGACGCACGGCTGACCTCCGTGCCGTTTTCGAGCTTGAACGGCCCGAAGAGGGTCTGTTGCATCGCGAACAGCAGATAACCGGCCACGATGACGATGCCGAACATCGCCACCGCAGTGAACAGTGCGAGGCCGTTGGTCCCCGCCACGGTTCCCGCGAGAACGGTGGAGTGGAAGGACCCGACGAAGATGAAGAATTCCGCCGTGAAACCGGCCATCAACGGCAGGCCCATGTAGCCGAACGCACCCGCGACGAACAGGGTGACAGTGATCGGCATCTCGTCGGCCAACCCGGACATGTCCGAGACCATCCGGGTCCCAGTCTTGTTGTAGATGACGCCGACGGCCATGAACATCAGTCCCGAGATGAGGCCGTGGGCGACCATCTGGAGGGTCGCGCCGCCGATGCCGTACATCGTGAACGCGACCAGTCCGAGAACGATGTACCCCGTCGACGAGATGGAGGAGTACGCCACGATCCGCTTCAAATCGGACTGTGCCAGCGCGAGCAGCGCACCGTAGATGACGGTGACGACGGCCACGAGGGCGATGATGAACGCGTACTGTTTCGCCACGTCCGGAAGCATGGTGAAGTTGAAGCGCAACAGCGCGTACGTCCCCATCTTCAGGAGCAGACTGGACAGCATGATGACGACCGGCGTCGGCGCTTCGGCGTAGGTGTCCGGCAACCACGTGTGGAGCGGAATGACGGCCACCTTCACACCGAATCCGATGAAGATGGCGAAGAACGCCAGCGTCTTCAGCGTGCTCGGGGCGATGCCGCCGAGGCTTCCCAACTGTCCGCTGTTCAGCGCCTGCGCGATGGCGGGCATGCTGAGGGAGTGGATGGAGTCGCCCAGTCCGAAGACGAGGCCGATGAACCCGATGAACATCAGCAGCGATCCGACGTTCGTGTAGACGAAGAACTTGATCGCCGCGTACTTGCGCCGTGGGCCGCCCCACACGCCGATGAGCAGGTACATCGGGACCAACACGAGTTCCCAGAAGACGAACCAAACGAAGAAGTCGAGCGCCGAGAAGAGGCCGATGAGACACACTTCGGTGAACAGCATCAGGCCGTAGAACTGGCTCTCACGGGACTGAATCGGCGTCCACGCCGATAGAATCGCAAGCGGCGTGAGAATCGTCGTCAACAGCAACAGCGGCATGCTGATGCCGTCGAGTCCGACGTGCCAGTTCAGCGCGTATTGGCCGAACGAAACCCACTTGAACGTCTCTTCGAAGGCGAGCGTCCCGCCCAACAGGGCGTTACCGCTGCCATCGAAGGCACTGTACATCCAGATGCTCCCGGCGGCCGGGAGCAGACTCAGCACGAACGCGAGTTTCCCTGCGACCTTGTCCGGTGCGAGGAAGGTCGCGAACGCGCTGACCAACGTTACCGCGAGAAGTGCTTCGACTATCATCTAAAACCAACCTCCGGTGAAGCCGAGGATGAGAAGCAGGATGACGAACGAGAGCACCAACATGAGCGCGTAGTTCGTCACGATGCCGTCCTGTACCCGCTTCACTCGACTGCCGCCGAACAGGCTCACGCTGGAGACGCCGTTGACCACGCCGTCGATGACGCCCTGGTCGAACTTGTCCACTGCGCGTGCCACCGGAAGCGTGATTCCGGTCGCGAGCCAGACCTGATACTCGTCCTGGTAGTAGTTGTTGAACAGCAGCGTCTTCGCGCTGCCCAACTTGTCCGTGTGCTCGACGGGTTCGGGAACGTTGTAGAGCGCCCACGCGAGCGCGAGGCCGGCGAGCGCGAACGCGAGCGACACGAGGCTCGAAATCAGCGACGAGAACGACGCCGGTTCGCCGTACGTGGCGTTGATGAGTTCCTCGTAGTGATGGACGCTGGTCGAGGCGACCGGTCCGTCGAGCCATGCGTGTAAGAACTCGATGTTCGACGCGTCGAGCAGGTTCGCGACCGGTCCCATGTTGACGAGGCCGCCGACCGTCGCGAGGATGCCGAGGACGATGAGAGGGAACTTCACGTTCCAACCCACGCCCTTGGGGTCACGCGCCGTGTCGGTCCGCGGTTCGCCGTGGAAGGTCAAGAAGACCATCCGGAAGGTGTAGAACCCGGTGAAGAACACGGCGATGAGACCCATCGCGTACGCGACGAGCAACAGCGGGTTGCCGCCCATGCCGTGGACGAGCGCCTCGTAGAGCACCTCGTCCTTCGACCAGAACCCGGCGAATGGGACGATGCCCGCGAGTGCGAGTGACCCGGCGAGGAACGTCCAGTACGTGACGGGCATTCGGTCTTTGAGACCGCCCATGTCCCACATGTTCTCGTTGTGGTGCATGGCGATGATGACCGACCCTGCTCCGAGGAACAGGAGCGCCTTGAAGAAGGCGTGGGTCATCAGGTGGAAGGTCGCCGCGACGTACCCACCCGACCCCAGCGCGAGCATCATATACCCGTACTGGGAGATGGTGGAGTACGCGAGCACCTGTTTGAGTTCCTGTTTGACGACGCCCATCGTCGCCGCGAACAGCGCCGTGAAGCCACCGATGAATGCGATGATGGCGAGCACCTGCGGGAGCAGGGCGTAGAAGCCGTACATCCGCGCGACGAGATACACACCCGCCGCGACCATGGTCGCGGCGTGGATCAGCGCGGAGACGGGCGTCGGGCCTTCCATCGCGTCGGGAAGCCACGTGTGGAGTGGGAACTGTGCGGATTTCCCGAGCACGCCGCCCAACACGAGGAGACCGATGATCGAGAACCACGTCTTCGGATCGAGACCGAAGAGGAGGGTCGCGTTTCCGCTCCCCGACATGGCCTGGTCGGCCATGTGCGCGAACGAGTTGCTTCCAGCGAACTGGGCCGTGCCGAAGGTGGCGAACACGGCCACCACGCCGATGAAGAAGAAGTAGTCCCCGAAACGCGTCATGAGGAACGCCTTCTTCGCGGCGCTCGGCGGTCCCTGTTCGCGGAACCAGAACCCGATGAGCAGGTACGAACAGAACCCGACGAGTTCGAAGAACATGAACGACATCAGCAGGTTGTCCGAGAAGACGAACGCAAGCATGCTGAAGGCGAACAGTCCGAGGCCGGCGTAGTAGCGCGGCAGTCCGATCTCGCCCTCGTCGTTCATGTACCCCAGACTGAAGATGTGGACGAGGAACGCGATGAGCGAGACGATGACGAGCATCAACGCCGACAGCGGGTCGATGAAGATACCGAAGTGGAAGGTGAAGGTATCGTACGCGTCACCCGGCACCCACGTGATCATCTCGTGGTAGGTGTTTCCGCCGCTCACCGTGAGAAACGCCCACAGCGACAGGAGAAGCGACCCGCCGGTCGCGATGATACCCGGAATCGCGCCGCCTTTCGGCAGCATCTTGCGGGCGAACTCGCCGCCGAGCATCGCTATCAGGAACGAGATGAACGGCAGGAGTGCGATGACGGGTGCCAGTTGGAATGCTGTTGCCGTCATTTTACCACCTCATCGTCGTCGCTTGGGTCACGTCCACGTCGTTGAAGTTACGATACAGTACGAGGATGATGCCGATCCCGACCGCGACCTCCGCGGCCGCGAGCGCCAACGTGAACAGGCTGAACGTCTGGCCGGTCACGTTGCCGTAGTAGTGGGAGAACGCGACGAGGTTGATGTTCGCCGCGTTGAGCATCAACTCGACGCTGATGAGGAACATCATCGCGTTCTTCCGGGTGAGGATGCCGAACAACCCCGTGCAGAACACGGCCGCCGAAAGCAGGAGGTAGTATTGGACAGGTACTGCTGCCATTATTCCTCGTCACCTCCTTTCGTCCGGCCGCCGTCGGTTCGAAGCGCCGAGGTGGCGGTCGTGAGTATGCCACTGTCCTCGCGGCTGGCGAGCATGACCGCGCCCACCAGCGCCGCGACGAGCACGAGATCGATAACCTCGAACGCGGCGAGGAATCCCTCGCCGTGGACGAGGGTCTCCCCGCCGACGGTGCCGATATTGAACATCGAATAGCCGATGCTCGCCGTGATGTTGGCCCCGCTTGCGAAGCCGCGTGCGTCGCCGAACGACGCACCGAGGAACACGACGGCGAGAACGACGAACAGCGCAACCGCGACGAGGCCGGGAAGCATCGTACTCGGGTCGCGCATTCGTGGCCGTGATGTCATGCGTTAGTCACCTCCTCTGTACTTGAACGACGTGTGAGCATGACGGCGAACGTTATCAGGATGAGAACCCCGCCGACGTAGACGAGAATCTGCATCGCAGCAACGAACTCCGCCTGTAACATAACGTAGTGGATGGCGAAGCTCAGCAGCGAAACGCCGAGCAAGAGCGCCGAATGCCACACGTCCTGAACCAGGACAGCGCCCATGCTACTCGCCACCGTGAGGATGGCGAACAGCGCGAACGCGATCATTTCATATGCCATTTGAGTCACCTTTGGGTTTGCGTAAACGCCCTTTTAAGATTTCGAGACGGGCGTTTCAGTTGTAGTCGACCGCTCCTTCGCCCTCCCCGATCCATGCGCTCCGGTCGGGTTCGCGCGATTCGAGGGGGTCGATATCCTTGTACCAAGGAACGTTTCTCAGCTGTTCTTTGTTGTACACCAGTTCGCTCTTCGTGTCACCCGTGAACTCGAAGTTCTGCGTGAGCAGGATGGCATCGACGGGGCACACTTCCTCGCACAGTCGGCAGTAGATGCACTGGCCGACGTGGAGGTTGTACTGTTCGCCGTTACGCTTGTCGTCCTGCACGATCTGAATCGTATCGTTCGGACAGACGTTTTCACACTGGCGACACCAGATACAGCGCTCCTGGCTGAACTTGTGAATCCCACGGAAGCGTGGGCTTACTTCGGGAGCGACGTCGGGATATTCGACCGTGAACGTCGTCCCGCCCAATGCGTGCTTCATCGTGGTTGCCATCGATTTGAGAACTCCAATCATAGTGTCACCCCTACGATAACTGCCGTGAGCACCAAGTTAGCGAACGAAAGGACGAGCATGCCCTTCCAGCCGATCTCGATGAGTTGGTCGATACGGACGCGCGGAATCGCCGAGCGTGCCCACTGCGTGAACAGGAACACGGCCCAGATCTTGATCGTGAACCAGACGAAACCGAGCCAGTGCTGTGCGGGGCCGTCCGGGCCGCCGAGGAAGACGGTGGCGATGATGGCCCCACCGAGGAAGATGTGCAGGAACTCTCCGAGGTAAAACAGCACGAAGTAGACGCTCGAATACTCGGTCATGTATCCGGCGACGATCTCCGTCGGTGCCTCGGGTAGGTCGAACGGGTTCCGTCCGACCTCGGCCAGGTTCGCGATGAGGAACAACACGAACGCGAACGGGTTCACGAACGCGTACCACGAGGGAACGTGGAACCCGCCGATGCTGAGCAGGGTGGTCTGCTGAGCCGCGACGATCTGACTCGTCCGAAGCGATCCCGCGAAGATGACAACGGAGGCCGCCGTCACGACGAGGGGAATCTCGTACGCGATGTTCTGTGCCACCGCACGGAGTCCCCCGAGCAGCGAGAACTTGTTGTTCGACGCGTAGCCACCCATCGTCAATCCGAGCGTCGCAAGGGAGGCGACCGCGAACACGTATGCCAACCCGATCTCGGGATCGGCGAGTTGCAGATTGAGACCGAAAATATGACCCATCGGAATGACCGCAAAACCGAGCAACGCCGACCCCGCCATCACCATCGGAGCGATGTCGTAGGCCGGACGGTCCGCACCGTCCGGAATGATGAGTTCCTTCGACAACAGTCGCACTGCATCGGGGATGATGATCAGTACGCCGGCCGGTCCGAGGCGATTGACCGCGATGCGGTCCGTGAACGCGGCGGTGATCTTCCGCTTGGCCCACGGCCCCGCGAACGCCGTCATCGTCAGCATGATGGTGCCGATAACGGCCGCCGCGATGAGCGCCGAAAGTAGTTCTATCGGCGCACTGGGGTTGTTGCCACCGATCGCGTGGGCGATCTCATCGGGGAAGAGCGCCATATTCGTGAGGCCGGGAATCATCGATCGACCTCCCCGAGAATGATGTCGAGGCTACCGAGGGTCGCGACGAGGTCGGGGACGTACTCCCCTTCGGACATCTCGCCGAGCGCGGACAGGTTACTGAAACACGGACTCCGAATCTTGAATCGGCCGGGCTTGTCCGACCCGTCCGAGCGGATGTAAATCCCGAGTTCACCCTTCGCACCTTCGACGGCGCGGTAGGTCTCGGTGTCCGCGTCCGGTTTGAGCGTCCGGGGGACGTTCGACTGAATCTCGCGCTCGTCCTCGGGCCAGTCTTCGAGCAGGTCGAGACACTGCTCGATTATCTTCGCCGACTGTTCGACCTCGCGCATTCGAACCAACAGGCGCGAGTAGTTGTCACAGCCGTCCTCGGTCACGACGTCCCATTCGAGTTGGTCGTAGTAGCCATACGGGTCGTCGCGGCGCAGGTCGTAGTCGATCCCTGACCCCCGAGCGACGGGTCCCGTGACGCCGTACTGTTTTGCGACCTCGGGTTCGAGGACGCCGGTGCCGACGGTCCGAATTTGGAGCAACTCGTTGTCGGTGATGAGGTCGTGGTACTCGTCGAGCGCCGACGGAAGCCCGTCGAGGAAATCCCGAGTCTCGTCGAAGAACTCCTCCCGTGGTTCGGGAATGTCCCAGACGACGCCGCCGAGGCGGAAGTAGTTGAACATCATGCGCTGACCGGTCAGGTCCTCCAGGATGTTCTGGGCGAGTTCCCGGTCGCGCATCGCGTACATGAAGATCGCAGTGAAGTCGCCGTAGATGTCGAGACAGAACGTCCCCAGTGCCAGCATGTGGGATGCGATGCGGCACAGTTCGGCACCCATCGTCCGGATTATCTGCGCGTACTCGGGGACGTCGATGTCGTTCAGGTCCTCCGCCACGCGGGCGTAGGCCCACTCGTTGAGCAGTCCGGAGGAACCGTAGTCCCAGCGGTCGGGATACGGCATGATCTGGTGGCGGTACGTACCGTTTTGGGCCATCTGTTCCTCGCAGCGGTGGAGATAGCCGATGTCCGGTTCGACGTCCGCCACCTGTTCCCCGTCGAGCACCGTTTCCAGGTGCAATACGCCGTGTGTCGCCGGGTGGTGCGGTCCGATGTTGAGGAGCATCGTGTCCGACTCCGCATCGTAGCGGTCGTCCTCAAGCGGATTTTTGTGCTCCTCGAACGGGACGATCTGTGGTCGGTCCTGATCGTAGTTCTTCGCCAGGGGGTGACCCTGCCACGTCTCGGGGAGAAGGATGCGTCGCAGATCCGGATGTCCCTCGTACTCGATGCCGATGAGGTCGTACGCTTCCCGTTCGTGCCAGTCGGCGGTCCGGTAGACCGGTTCGGCCGTCTGGCTCTTCGGGGCGTCCCATGGCGTCGGAACGACGACGCTTACCTCCTGCGTCGGATCGTCGTACTGTTTGAGGTGGTAGATGCTCTCGTACCGGTCCTCGTAATCCTGCGCCGTGACGTTCGAGAGATGGTCGAATCCGGCCTCGTCGCGCAGTATGGTCAAGACTTCCTGCACTTCGTCCGGTCGGACCACGAATCCGGGCGCATTGAGGTGCTGTTCGCGCCCGATGACGTGATCGCCGAGCAATTCGGCGAGTTCGTCTCCGGGGGACGCGGACTCTTCCGCTCCCGATTCGACTTCCTCCTGGGAACTCATGGCGAATCAGCCCAGTTGTAGCGCATGACGAGCGAGTCCTCGTCGATTTCGTCCGCGAGCGACTGTACCAACTCGTCGCGCTCCAAGTCGCCGAACTGTTCCAGTTCGTACGGCTTGACAGTCACCGGGTTCGATTCACCGTGCGCGATGCTCTCTTGGAGTTTCACGACACCGTAGACGAGCGCTTCCGGGCGCGGCGGGCATCCGGGGACGTGGATGTCGACCGGAATGACCTCCTCCGCACCCTTGATGACGTTGTAGCCCTCCTGAAACGGGCCGCCACTGATCGAACACGACCCCATGTTCACGACGAACTTCGGTTCGGGCATCTGGTCGTAGACGCGCTTCATCCGCGGCGCGAACTTCGAGACGATGGTCCCGGGAACGATCATCACGTCGGCCTGTCGCGGCGATGCACGCGGGACGCCGGAACCGAATCGGTCCAAGTCGTGTTTCACGGCGTAGGTGTGCATCATCTCGATGCTACAGCAGGCGATGCCGAACTGCAGCATGAACATGGACGACCCCCGAACCCAGTTCATGAACTTGTCGAACTTCGTGAGAATGAATGGTGACGCGCCGAACGCCTCCCGAAGCTTCGAGTTGAAACGATCGTCGACCCCCGTGCCCATCCGAGCGTCTTGGGTCTTCGTCTGGGGTGCTGTACTACCCTGAATGTACTCCCGTGGTTCGTTACTCATTGTTCCATACCCTGTCTCGTTCCGCGGGGGCTACGAACCCACCGCACCGCACCGTTACGCCAAGCCCACGCGAGGCCGACGACGAGAACCGCGATGAATGCCAACATCGGGACGAGCACCGTCGCAAGGCCGACGCCGCTGTCGATAGCGTTGCGATAGATGACGGTCCAAGGGAAGATGAGGACCGTCTCGATGTCGAAGACGACGAACAACAGCGCAACCATATAGTATTGAATGTTGAACCGAATGCGCGTCGTCCCGGTTGGAATTTCACCGCTCTCGTAGGTGGCGGATTTTCCCTGTTCGGGCACTGTTGGTCTGAGGAGACTCGATATCATCATCATACTAGATGGTATCGCAATCCCCACCAGCGCCAACGCGCCGATGGCTACCCATGGATTCATTACCGATTTCTCCTAGCAAGTGGTAATTTGTGAGCCCACACCTATAAGCGTTGATTCTTGGGATTCTGGGCCTGAAACCCCTCTCTCGCCGGTATTCGGGCAACTAACGCTTTCTCTTCGATAACGTCCCCCGTTCCCATAGAGAATTGAACTGTACCAATGGGGATACTAGTATATAAAATTATATATTATTGTTCGTTACGGAACGAATCCGTTCCTTCCTCGTGGAGACGACGGGAGACGTTCCCGACGTCGGTCTGTAACTCGTCGTGGTACGTGACAAGTCTTTTCCGCAACTCGTCATGTTCTCGAGAGAGAATCTGTGCCGCCGAGAGCGCAGCGTTGAACGACTTACCGGCGTCCACAGCGACGATGGGCGCGCCGGTCGGCATCCCGATGACCGACGACACCGACTTTTCCTGGACGGGAACCCCGACGACGGGAATCGGGTACGCGAGCGACGCCGTCATGTTCGGGAGGTCGGCCGACTTCCCGCCCGCCCCGGCGATGATGACGTCCAATCCACGTGCTTCGGCCGTCTTCGCGTAACTGTACATCAACTCTGGCGTGCGGTGGGCCGAAACGACGTACGTTTCGAACGTGAATCGAGCGTCCGGCGGGTTCTCGTTGTCGGTCACTTCCTCGAAACCGAGTTCCGTGAGCGCGTCGTACGCCCCCGACATCACGTCCAGGTCGGAGTCGCTTCCCATGACGATTCCGATTTCGGGGGTTTCCTCCGTCGGCCGGTCGCGGTTCGCTTCGGCTTCGAACTGTTCGATGAGGCTCGTGACTGATTCTGCGGTGGTCATTGGAACGTGAGTGAGTCGGTGAGGTCTTTTGCGTCACCGTGTAGGTCGGTGAGCGTCGGTTCGTCGACCGTCGCCGGGTCGTCGTCGCCGACGAGCGTGACGTGTCCCATCTTCCGGAGTGGTCGCACGTCGTGCTTGCCGTACCAGTGGAACGACGCGCCGGGGGTCGAAAGCACGCCTTCGACGCCCGAGAGGTCGGCGGGTTCGGGTTCGTCCACGTCGCCCAAAATGTTCGACATCACGATGGAACCGCGGAGCGTCGTCGCCCCGAGCGGGTACCCCAGCACGCCGCGGGCGTGCTGTTCGAACTGCGAGGTGAGCGCGCCTTCGATGGTGTAGTGTCCGGAGTTGTGCGGGCGCGGGGCAATTTCGTTCACCGAAATTTTTCCATCTTCCCTCTCAAACAACTCGATTCCGTACGTCCCTCTCCCGGAGAGCGCCGAGAGCACTTCCCGTGCGACTTCCTCCGCGCGTTCTCGAACCTCGTCTGACGTGCGCGCGGGGACGACGGTTTGTCGAAGGATTTCGTCCTCGTGGACGTTTTCCCCGACGGGGAACGTCGCCACCCCGTCGTCGCCCTTCACGGCGATAACGGAGAGTTCGCGCTCGAAGGGGACGAACTCCTCGACCATCAGTTCGCCCGAGACTTGCGACATCGCGTTGTCCACGTCGTCCTCGTCCTCTACGGGGACGTTACCGCGCCCGTCGTAGCCGCCGCGGCGGGCCTTCAACATCATCGGATAGCCGAACTCCTCGCCCGCTTCGAGCAGGTCCTCGCGGGAATCGACTTGGCGGAAGTCCGGGACCGGAATGCCCCTGTCCTGCAGCGCGCGCTTCTGGACGAGTTTGTCCTGAATGGTGCGGAGCGTCGCCGGGTCCGGGTGGACCGGGACGTCGAACTCGTCGCTCACGGCTTCGAGCACGTCGGGGTCGGCGAGTTCGATTTCGAACGTCAACGCGTCGCTTCGCTCCGCGAGTTCTCGAATCGCGTCCTCGTCGTCGAAGTCGCCGACGATCTGGTCGCGGGCGACGAGCGACGCCGGGCAGTCGGGTGTCGGATCGAGGACGATCAGTTCGACGCCGAGCGGGGATGCCGCTTCCGCGAGCATCCGGCCGAGCTGGCCGCCGCCGACGACGCCAAGGGTAAGCGGTGATGCCGTAACCATGTTGCCCGAAAGCTATCCCTGTGGGTGCATAAGATTTGCCAACTTGGACGAGAAATACGCACAAACGTGCAACGTATCTCGGACTATTCCGCCTGGTTCGCCTTCCGAAGTGCGCTCTTCTTGATGTAAATCGTCGTCGGAGCACCCCAGAGCGTCAGGTCGTGTCGATACGCACGATAGCCGTCGAGATACTTCGCCACGTCCCCTTCGCGTGAGGTTCGGGTGATGACGACCGGCGGCTGTCGGGTCTTCAGGCTCTCGTTGTCCAGCGTGCTATCGACGCTCGCGTTCGCCATCTCGGTGTACCACGGTAGCGGGAGGCGGTTGTACCAGCCGCTCGCGGCCGGTGGTGGGCCGTCGTTGCTGGTCTCGTCCGGGACGTAGAACACGTAGTTACTCTGATCGTCCACGTAACCGTAGTACAGGACGTCGGTCCCTCCTTCGTTCGCCTTCGACACCTGCTGTACCTTTTCCATCGTCGGTTTGATACCGGCGGCCGGTTGTCCCCACTGGACGATGTCGTTGTGGCGCTGTCCGCCGAACACGCTCGGCGTGTCGGGGTCTTGGGGGTGCATGTAGACGACGGTCGTCGCCGGAAAGAGGATCAGTACGACGAGAACGAGGGATATGACGCTCGTCGCGGTCGTTCCGACCCGGTCGTCGTCCTCGTACGCCTCCATCCCCCAGCGATAGATGACCCCCGCGCCGACGGCCGCGGGAATCATGAGCGGGACGATGGCGTGCACCGTCACCCACCCGGCCTGGATGTCGGTCACGAGCGGGTAGCCGAGGATGCTCACTACGCCCCAATAGAACGCGAACGAGACGAGGTCGCGGGGGCGGTCGTCGACGTATCGCGCCGCGATAAAACCGACGACGGAGAGGAGGACGACCACGATTGCGCCCTGTTCGAGTACCGTGATGAAGTGCTGAAGATAGGGAAGGTAGGCGTGCCCCTGACTCGTCACCCACTGTCCGGTGAACTTGTCCCACGTCCCGAGCGTTGCCTCCCCGACGACCGCACCGAACATCGACGGCTGTCCGAACGCCTTCCACAACCCCGGCCCGCCGGTTCCGTTCGTCCGGGGCGCGTAGAAGTAGACGATGATGACGAAGAACTCCACCAGCGCAACGAGGATGTGCGGAGCGAATCGAAGGAGCCCCCGACCGGTTTCTTTGGTCGTCTCGACGAACGTCTCGGTCCATTCCCGGTCGTGATTCCGGGAGAGGAGCAGTCGGTGGTCGAACAGCAGGACGAGCGCTCCGAGCCACGCGAGGACGTACAGAATGGCGTTTTCCTTCGTCGTGAAGCCGAGCGCCAACGCCGCGGTTCCGGCGTAGAGGTACCGTGCCTTCCCGGTCGCCTGTGCGCGGAGGTAGAAACCGAGCGCGAATACCATGAACGCCGCGAGCAACACGTCGTACCGCATGACACGGGAGTAGTAGAGGACGACGGGATTCACGGCGAGGAAGAACGCGAACGCCACCATCTCGGAGTCGCTGAGATGGTCGCGGTAGAGCCACGCGGCCAGCGGTACCAGTCCGGTGACGAGTGCCACCGGCAGTCGCGCCACGAAGTCGCTCGCGCCGAACAGTTCGAACAGGACGCTGTTCACCTGCGGGAAAAAGGGTCCGTGAATCGGCGGATAGTAATTCCAGACGCCGGTCTCCTGAAAGCGGAGTATCCAGTAGCCGACGCGGGCTTCGTCCCAATGGGCGAACCGGGTGCCGAGACCGACAAGCCGGAGCGCCAGCGCCAGCACCGTGATGGCACAGATGAAAGCGAAACCCCGATTTCGGGCCGTCCACCCGGTCAGCGGGTGTTCGCCTGAACTCATTGTTTTGCCTCAAGACAGAGCGGGGATACAAGCCTTGCGGAGAGCGGTAGTTCTTTTAGCCGGGGTGGCCTCCCGCCACACATGGTAACGCTCGGACTCGTCGTCGCGGAGTTCAACGCGCCGATAACGGAGCAGATGGAGGCATCGGCGCGTGAGGCTGCCGCCGAGCGAGGTGCGGAAATCGTCGAAACGCTACACGTTCCCGGTGCGTACGATTCTCCCCTCGCGGCGGACCGGCTTGCGCGACGGGACGACATCGACGGGGTCGCGGTGCTCGGTGCCGTCATCACCGGCGACACCGACCACGATCACGTCATCACGACCGCAACGACACAGAAGCTCACCGACGTGAGCTTGGACCGGGATACGCCGGTCGCCCTCGGAATCACCGGACCGGGCATGTCGGCGGCGGAAGCACGCGAGCGTACCGACTACGGTGCACGAGCGGTCGAAGGTGCACTCGATTTGGTGGAAGAACTACAATGACGATGGAATTTTCGGAACGAATCGGACGTGTCGAACCGAGCGCAACGCTCGCGATCAGCAGTTTGGCGTCGGAACTGAAAGCGGATGGTGCGGACGTCATCGACCTGAGCGTCGGTGAACCCGACTTCCCGACGCCGACGAACATCGTGGACGCCTGCGAGGAAGCGATGGAGGAGGGCCACACCGGCTATCCGCCGTCCAACGGCGTCCCCGAACTCCGCGAGGCCATCGCGGAGAAGCTACAAGGGGACGGTCTCCCGTACGAGGCGGACAACGTCATCGTCACGCCCGGCGCGAAGCAGGCGCTCTACGAGACGGTGCAGACCGTCGTCGACGACGGCGACGAAGTCGTCCTCCTCGACCCGGCGTGGGTGTCCTACGAGGCGATGGTGAAACTCGCGGGCGGCGACCTGAACCGCGTGGACCTCGCACCGCACGACTTCAAACTCGAACCCGCCCTCGACGACCTCTCCGAGGCCGTCTCGGACGATACCGAACTATTGATCGTCAACTCGCCGTCGAACCCGACCGGCGCGGTGTACTCGGACAAGGCACTCGAAGGCGTCCGGGACTTGGCCGTCGAGCACGATATCACCGTCATCAGCGACGAGATTTACGAGCAGATCACCTACGGCGCGGAGTGTACCAGCCTCGGCACCCTCGACGGGATGTTCGAGCGCACGATAACGGTCAACGGCTTCTCGAAGGCCTACTCGATGACCGGCTGGCGGCTCGGCTACCTCGCCGCGCCGGAGGAACTCGTCTCGCAGGCGGCCAAACTCCACTCGCATTCGGTCTCCTCCGCGACGAACTTCGTCCAGCGCGCGGGCGTCGAAGCGCTGGCGAACACCGAGGACGACGTGAGCGAGATGGTCGAGGCGTTCCACGAGCGCCGCGACCGACTCGTCGCCCTGCTGAAACAGCACGACGTGGACGTTCGAACGCCGGACGGGGCGTTCTACATGATGATCCCCGTGGCCGAGGACGACCAGCAGTGGTGTGAGGACGCGCTGGAGCAGGCCCACGTCGCAACGGTACCGGGCAGCGCCTTCGGCGCGCCCGGCTACGCGCGGGTCTCGTATGCGGCGGGCTTGGAGCGGATCGAGGAAGCGGTCGAACGGTTGGCCGACGAAGACCTGCTGTAACGGAAACAGCGTTTTTATTTTCGAGTGAACGACCGAGCTATCGCTTCGTACTTCCGGGAACTCACCACCTCAAACCGCATTGGTCCCGGCTTTCGATATAAACCTACGCGAAAAAGTAGCCCGGTCGTCTCCCGTCGTTCAGTTCCGTCCGATGATGAATCGGTTGGCGATGTAGATGCCGATGGCCGCCCCGATTGCGGGTGAGATGGAAGCAACGACGGATTGCTGGGGGTTGTACCCGAGCGCGAAGAGCGCGACGAGAAACACCGCGATGAACCCGATGGCTCCGGAGATGAGTGCGGTTTTGCCAGCAGGGGAAACCATGCGTTCTCCTCCTTAGACGCCCATGCCCATCAGGTGGCTTCGGAGCACGTCGTCGTCCTTGTTACCCTCGCCGGTGTTGAGGATGACGACGGTGTCGTCCTCGTCGAACTCACCCTGCTGGGCGAGTTCCCACGCGCCGCTTGCGGCGGCGGCGCAGGTTGCGCCCATCTCCAACCCTTCCTTCTGTGCGATCGCGACCGCCGAATCGAGGATGTCTTGGTCGCTGGTCGCCACCGCGCCGCCGTCGCTCTCGCGGAGCGCGTCGAGGATCATCGGGCTCGCGCCGGGGTCGGGAATCTCGATACCGCCGCAGATGGTGTCCGGCGTCTCCCACGCTTCGTGGACGTCCGTGCCCTCCTCCCATGCCTTGACGATCGGTGCACATCCCGTCGCTTGCGCGGCGTACATCGCTGGAAGGTCGTCGGTGAGTCCCAAATCGCGGAACTCCTTTGCGGCCTTGTGCATGCCGACGAGGCCGACCCCGCCACCGGTCGGGTAGACGATGGCGTCGGGGACGTCCCAGTCCATCTGCTCGGCGATTTCGTAGAACATCGTCTTCTTGCCCTCGTGGCGGTAGGGCGTGACGAACGTCTTCACCGAGTACCAGTCGTCTTCTTCCTCCATCGCGTCGGCGTAGGCCGCGCCCGCGTCGCCGATCCTCCCTTCGACGACGGTCATGTCCCCGCCGTGGACGTTGACCATCGCCTTGTTCGTGAACCCGGCGCGCGTCGGGAGGAAGACGTGCGATTCGAGGTCGGCGCGGGCGGCGTAGGCGGCCGCCGCCTGTCCGGCGTTTCCGGCCGACGCGAGCGCGATGTCCGTCGCGCCGTGTTGGGCCGCCGCGGTCACGGCCATCGTCTGGCCGCGGTCCTTGAACGTCCCGGTGGGGTTGCGCCCCTCGTCCTTGAACAGAACGCGTCCGACGCCCATCTCCTCGGCGAGTTTCGGACATTCGACGAGCGGCGTCGCACCTTCGTCCATCGTCACCGCCGATTCGCGGGTGAACGGCAGGAGTTCCGCGTACTTCCACATCGTCTCGAACGGTCGGGATTCGAACTCCTCGCGCGACACGTCGATGGCGTCGTAGTCGTACTCCGGGTCGAGGATGCCGTCGCAGTCGGGACAGCGGTGTGTCCCCACTTCGGCGTCGAACGTCTCGCCACAGTCTACGCACGTCAGTCCGATGAATGCGTCCGTCGTCTCCATGCCCGAAGGTGGGAAGGGGGACCACTAAGCCCTGTTCATCCCCCGTCCCTTTTGCCCCTGCTCGCCGACTGTCGGATATGAAACCGGAAACCGTTCAGTCGATCCTCGCCGACTGGGTGGAGCGACACCGTGAGTCGTTGACGGCTCGCTGGGAGGACGTTCCGCATCGAGTGCGCGACCCAATTTCGGTACCGGAGTACGATTTCCCGACGACGCCGGACGACATCTTCCCGTGGGTTTCGGTCTGCTTCGTGGTAGCGGACGGACGGGTGTTGCTGGTACAGGATTCGGGCCACTTGTCCGTGTGGGAGCCACCAGGGGGGAAAGGCGAGGTTCGAAGAACCTCGAAGAGAGCGAGCGGTGAATGCCGCGAGCAGGGCGAGGCGCGAAGCGCCTCGAAAAACGTAAGCGGTGAATACCGCGAACGAGGCGAACTTGGTGAATCGTATTCCGAAACTGCTCGGCGCGAAACCCGCGAGGAGACGGGCATCGAGTGCGAAATCACCGGCCTGCTGTTCACCGAAACGCTCCAATTCGATTACGGCGAGTCCGTCCTCATCCCCGTGTTGCAGGCCGGATTCGTCGCGCGGCGAGTCGGCGGCGAGATTCGAACGACCGAGGACGCCATCGAAGAAGCGGCGTGGCTCCCGATTTCTGACCTGCCGGACGGAACGCAGTTCGAAGCGGAGATCGGATCGTTGGCACCGTCCCGATAGCGTCGAACCCCAACCTGATGGGCCGAGAGAGGTTTACGGAGGACGACCGACCTTCCCCCATGACCACAGTCATCGTCGCCGGGGCGGGACTCGCGGGCCTCGTCGCCGCCCGGCACCTTGCCCGGTTGGGGGTGGACGTTCACGTTTTCGAACGCGAGGATGAGGTCGGCGGGAGGGTCCGAACCGAGCGGAAAGACGGGTTCGTCCTCGACCGTGGCTTTCAGGTGCTCTTTACCTCCTACCCCGCCGCGAGACGCGAACTCGACTTCGACGAACTCGATCTGCGCTATTTCGACCCCGGTGCGGTGCTCGCCCGTCCCGGCAGTCGATCCACACTGAGCGACCCGTTTCGGGACCCTGGAACGCTGTTCGAGTCGATGGCGAACCCCGAGGTTCACCTCGGCGACAAGGTTCGAACCCTGAAACTCCGGCGGGAACTGACCCGCAAACCGAACCGTGAAATCTTCGCCGGGGAGGACGAGTCCATCGAGGAGTACCTCCGCGAACGCGGTTTTTCCGAATCGTTTCGAGACAACTTCGTCGGGCCGTTTTACGGCGGTATCACGCTGGATCGGTCGCTTTTGACCTCGAAGAAGGTGTTCGAGTTCACGTTCAAGATGCTGTCCACGGGGCGGATCGCCGTTCCCGCCGACGGCATGGGCGCGATTTCCGAACAGTTGGCGCGGAAGGCACGGACGGCCGGGGCGACGATTCACCTCGAAGAGGTCGTTTCGGCGGTCGAATCGGACGGCGACGAAGTCCGCGTCGAGATCGACGGTGAAACCATCACCGGCGACGTAGCCGTCGTCGCCACCGACCCGAAGGCCGCCCGAGAGTTGACGGGCGTCGATTCGATCCCGACCGATGCTCGCAGTTGTGTCACCCAGTATTTCGTCCACGACGAACCGCTCGACACCGGCAACCGAATCCTGCTCAACGTCGGGGACGACGCGCCGAACGAAATCGTCCCGGTGTCCACGATTGCACCGGAGTTCGCGCCAGACGGGCGCGAACTCCTCTCCGCGACGTACCTCGGCTTGCCGGAAGAGTCGGACGAGGAACTGGCGGAAACGGTGGTCGAAACGCTACAGCGGTGGTATCCCGACCGGAATTTTGCCCCGCTCGAACACCTCCACACCGACCGCATCGAGTTCGCGCAGTTCGCCCAACCCCCGGGGGTCTTCGACACGCTTCCGACTAATCGAACCGACGGGGAGTCGGTGTACCTCGCGGGGGACTACACCGAGGCGTCCTCGCTCAACGCCGCGATGGAGAGCGGGCGAAAAGCCGCGCTCGCCGTGTACGACGATCTGTGATCGTCACCGTCCTCGGAAACGGGCGATACGATTTTGTCGATTCCCGGTCGAAATCAATCCGAAACGATGACAAAGCCGGTCCTGGTTCGGAATCCGAACGGCGGCGACCGACGAAAGAGCGTCAAGGCCCGTGACATCGCACGTCGTCGCGGCTACGACGTTCGGAACAGCACGGCTCGCGGCGAAACCCTGACGCTCGCGGAGTCGGCGGCGAGAGACGGTGCGTCGGTTATCGCGGCCTGTGGCGGCGACGGGTCCCTCAACGAAGTCGTCAGGGGTGTCGATGCGGCGGGCGCGCTCGACGACGTTCGCCTCGGGGTGATTCCCACGGGGACCGGCAACGATTTCGCGGACAACCTCGGGATTCGAGGGCTCACCCACGCGTTCGACGTGGTCGAATCCGGCGAGGAACGACGGCTCGACCTCGGGATGGCCGACGACCGGCCGTTCGTCAACTCCTGCGTCGGCGGGTTGACCGCCGAGGCGAGTGCTCGAACGACGCCGGAGCGAAAGCGACGGCTCGGCGTCCTCGCCTACGTGCTGAGCACGCTGCATGAGGCGCGGGAGTTCGACGGCCTTCGACTCGACATTCGAGCGGGACCACGGGATGACCCGGTATGGTCGGGCGAGGCGGAAATGCTCCTCATCGGTAACGCTCGACGATTTCCCGGGGAGCGCGAGCGTCGGGCGAACGTCGAGGACGGCCTGCTGAACGTGGTCATCATCGAGCGCGCGCCGTCGCTCGATTACCTCTCGGCCGGTGCCGCGGAAGTGTTGTTACGCCGGGATTCGACGTATCTCACACGACTCAAAGTTCCTCGATTGCATCTCGAACACGACGGGGAACCGGTGCAGTTCAGCCTCGACGGGGAGACGATTCAACGCGCCGAGATGGACGTTCGCTGCCGTCCGAACGCGATGCGATTCGCGGTCGGAGAACGGTACGTTCCGAATCGGAGCGGAAGATAGAGCGGTAATCCTTCAGGTGTACATGCGACCATATCGGAACAATTACAGGATGCCATGGACGCTTCGAAGGGACACACGGTGCCTATTTTGTCGAGATGACGCTGTCGGTCCCCGCTACAACGGGTCGAAGGAGCCAGTACAGTCCGGGAAGTTGGGAGAGGTTGAGCACTGCATCCCGCATTTTGACGTGCCACTTCGTAGGGGGGATGAGAAAACTCGCAGTGCGCCTCCCGTACGCTTGCTTTTTCTCGATCTCCGGTTTCATCTTGGCCTCGTATTCAGCCAATCCCTCTTCGATAACGGAAGCTTCGCGTAGCTTACGAGCGAGAACGTAGGCACCACCCATCGCCATGGATGCCCCTTGTCCCGCGAGGAGCGAAACGGCGTAGCAGGCGTCTCCCACTAATGTCACTCGTCCCTTCGACCAGTGATCCATCTCGATCTGTGCGACCTGGTCGTAGTAGATACTATCGACATCCGCACAGTGATCGAGCGCATCAGGTACGATCCATCCGATGTCGCCGAACGTCCTGCGCAACTCCTCACAGGGAGACGCCGGTAATTTCTCGTCCGGCGCATCGTGAGCGAACCAGGTGGCGACTTTTCCGTTTCGAATCGGATAGAAACCAGCGGTCCGATTCTCCACTGTGATATCCCGAAATCCGCCGTCCAACTTTCGTCTAAATGCATCGTCTTCGAAAATGTACGCTGCAGTCTGATAGCCGAGATAGCGACGGTACTTCTCCTCCTCCCCAAACGTGAGTTCCCGAACGCGGGAATGAATCCCATCTGCACCGACTAGTAGGTCCACCTGTTCCCGTGTTCCATCAGTGAGATCGACAGTTACCTCGCGTCCGTTCTGCTCGACCTCGTCCACAGTGAGATCGTAGCGAATTTCGACGTCATCCGAGAGGGATTCGTAAAGCACACGCTCCAAATCCCCACGCATCAGTGAGAGCAGTTCTCCGTCCTTCAGACGCCTGAACAACTCGTAATCGATCGTAGAGACGGTGTTCCCGTTCGAATCGACATCGATGATTTCTGAAATCGGGTATTGGACCCCTTCGAGTCGTGGGAGGATGCCCATTCGTTTCGCCACGTCGTACCCGGAGCCGAGGAAATCGATCATATATCCTTCCTCGCGCAATCCGGCCGCCTTCTCGATCAACGAGACGTCCCATTCATCCCGATCTAGCCACCATGCTAGCGTTAGCCCGGCGATTCCCGCACCACAGATGAGAACCCGTTGTCGGTTTGCTTGCGGTTGGTCCCTTTCCCTGTTTTCTATATTCGGCATATACCGAATATTACGATTTAAAAACGATAACTCTTTCTATATTTTCGCGTTTCGTGGGTACCACCTTCGTCTGAAAGTGGAAAAATCGGTGTCGTGGGGTTCGGGGAACCGTTTTCTATTTTTACTACGTACCGATTATAACGAACACATGAGCAACGACGTCGATCCGGTAACCGAGGCTCGGGAGGAGGTCATCGAAGCGTTAGAACACAGCGCTGAGGTGTACGGGTTCAACAGAAGTTACGGACGCCTGTACGGGATACTGTTTTTCGAAAATCGACCGGTTTCACTCGACGAAATCGTTGAAGAGAGCGGCTATGCGAAATCCACGGTGAGTACGGCGATGAAACGTCTGGAGCAATTTCACGTCGTGCACCGTCGCTCGATTCCGGGTGAAGGGAAAAAGGCGTTTTACGAGGCCGAAACCGATCTTTGGCGCATCGTCCAGGAATTTCTCCGTCGGGAAGTTCAACGCGAACTGGACATCATGACTCGTGCGCTCGAATCCGCCGAGAACCGCCTCGAAGGGGTGGACGATGAGCGTGCGAGGGAAGATCTCGAACGGATTCGCTCGTTCGAGAAAACGTACAAACGAGGACAAAAAGTCGTGGATATCTTTGTATCGGTCTCGAATAACCGACTGATAAAACTGATCGAAAATCTATAATTTCCGGTGCTCCCGACCGAATTTTCCCTTGCAGTTCGATTTCCGAATCGACGCTTGCTGAACACTTCGATAGGATTTCCCATCGAATACACGATTCGGCAACTCCTCCTCCGAACTACGGATTACAGCAGTTTCCGAAACTCGGCGAGCGGCGGGAACCGGTAGGTTTCGTCGGCATCCTCGTCGCGGACGATGGGTCGGAGCGGATTCGTCCGCGTGACGAGCGGGGACTGAAAGTCGCTCCCCCGCAGGTCGTTTACGACCATTCCGCTCGCGAAACGGGTGAATGCCGGGAGGACGAGAACGTCCGACTCTCGGTAGGTCTCCTCCCCCCAGAGGTAGCACGGACGACGCTTCCCCTCGATTTCGATGGCCGGATGGTCGTGACCGACGACGTATCGGGGCGCGTCCTCGTCGGGTTCCTCGTGGCCGTGACAGACCAACGTCCCGTCCGCGAGGCGGTACTCGTCCCGTGGGTCGGCGAGTTCGTCGAGCAACGTATCGTGGTTGCCTCGCACGACGACGAGCGTGGCACCCGCTTCGTCCACGAGTTCTCGGAGGTCGGCGAACGTCACTTCGGCTTCCTCCGGCAATCGGTCGAAGGCGTGGAGAACGTCGCCCGCGAGGACGACTTCGCTCGGGGAAAAACGGTCGAGGAGGTCGGAAACTCTCGTGGTCAGATCGGTTCGCTCTCCGAGCGACAGGGAAACGTTCGACGTCGCGTCCCGGCCGATGTGGAGGTCGGCGAGGACGAGCGCGTCGACGGACGGCAGGAAAACGGCGCGGTCCGTGAATTCAGCGTCCACCATCGGCCCGGGTACGTTGGCTGAGGTCGTACTCCCGTCCGGAGACGAGGTAGATGACGTCCTCGATGACAGTCAGCAGTTCGGGGAGGATACGGACCACCAACCACAGGATGATGACGAGCGATATCACGGCGAGCAGTTGGCTGAACACCCTGTCCGCGATGAAGAACGAGACCATCTTCGGGTCGGTGTAGCCCGTGAGACTGGTGACGGGACCGATGAATATCTGGAACCACTGGTTGCCGAACGCGACGGAGATGAACACGTTGCGGATGACGTTCAGCACCCAGATGATGGAGATGGCCATCACGAACGCACGGATCTTTCGGCGGAGCGGCGCGCGGACGGCGGCGATGAGGCCGCCGAAAATGCTCATGCTGCCGATTCCGGTACACGCCAAAACGAGATACGTGTAATACCGGTGGCCGTTGCTGTCGTGGAAGATGAACGCGCTGTGATAGCCGTTCTGCTCCGCGATGGTGAAGTCGGGGTCGTACCCGAGCAGGTGGATGACGGCGTTCGTCTGTGCACTCACGAGTTCGACGATCGACTGACGGAGCGGTTCGATGGTCAGGAACGGGACGTAGATGAGTCCCATCGCCGCGACGCCCCGGGAAAGGACGAAGAGCGAATCCCGTCCGGTGTACAACTGGTAGCCCGTATACACGCACAACGGAACCGCGACGAGGCACAACGTACCCTCGATGAAACTCCGCATCTCGAACGCGAACCGGGGAAAGAGAACGCCCCAAAAGAGCCCAAACAGCACCCATGCTCCCATGCCGACGCCACGTGCCAAATCGCGGTCGTATCCTTCGAGCGCGGCGGTGGCGACGAACGCGGCGATGACGACCCACACGAGGTAATCGGGAAACGTCGTCGTCAGCCACGAGACCGATAGCGAGAGAGGAACGGAAAGGGCGGCAGGGGCGACTTCGATCACGATTCGTCCTTGTTCTCGGAAAATATAGAGTTGACGCTCTTCAAATCGCCCGGACACGTCGGCACCCGATGCGTTTCCACACGGGGTGGTCGTCTCCCGCTTTCACTCGCCGACCGCTGGTATTTTTATCGTCCCGCCCGACGGTTCGGGTATGGCCGACGTGTTGGAGGACAAGCGAGCCGCGACCCGGTTTCGAATCCTCTCGGAGATCGCTGACCGCCAACCGGCGGTGAGTCAAGGCGAAATCGCTGACGCCGTCGGCGTCACGAGCCAAGCCGTCAGCGAGTACATTCGCGGCCTCGTGGACGACGGGCTCGTAGAAAAGGAAGGGCGCTCCCGCTATCGGGTGACCAAGGAGGGCGTCGATTGGCTGTTGCAGTCCGCGACCGACGTCCGGCGCTTCGCGGATCACGTCACGGACGATATCCTCGGGAACGTCGGGGAGGACGCCGCAATCGCACGGACCGACATCGACGCGGGAACGACCGTCTCGCTCACGCTCGCCGATGGATTACTCCACGCGACGCCGGGCGACGAAGGACCTGCGACCGGTATCGCCACGACGGACGCCGAGGAGGGCACGGAAGTCGGCGTCACGGAATTCGAAGGTATCATCGACCTCGATCCCGGCCACGTGACGGTGTATCAGGTTCCGCCGGTCCGTTCCGGAGGTAGTCGGTCGGTCGATTCGGACGCGCTGGCGGCCGTCTGTGACGCCGCTCCAGTCCTCGCGGCAACCGGTGTCGAAGCGTTCGTCGCACTACAGTCCGCCGGTCTCGAACCCGACACGACGTTCGCCGCGGGCGAAGTCGCCGCCGAGGCTGCGGAGCGTGGCTTGGACGTGGTCATCGTCGCAACCTCCGACAGCGTCGGGCGCGTCACCGACGCCCTCCGGGACGTTGGTGTCGCCTACGAAGTTGCAAACGTCGAATAAGTTATAGTCGTTCAAAAACGGTGCAATTCCTTTGCGGGTTCGTCAGCCGTTGTGTGAGAAAGCGAGTTAACTCGACCCATTTCAACGGTGAGCGAATCGCTTGCGGCAAAGTGGTTCGTGGAAAATACTGTTAGAAAAAAACGCCTGTTGGGTGGCAAAGTTAATACCCTTGGTTATAATATATGCGTGTGTATCGAACTCGGAGATAATCTCATGTTTACCTCCAAGCTATGAAACTCACCGAACCGGGGACGAAAGGGGAACTCGACGAGAGTCAGATTCATAACGTCTTGCGGAACGACCGACGACGCGAAACGATTCGGTATCTTCGTCAAACGGGTGACTCACTGGCCGTCGACGACCTCGCGGAACACATAGCCACGCTGGAAACGGGGGAGTCCCCCCCACCCAGAAACGTTAGAAAGAGTGTCTACGTTTCGCTCCATCAGACACACCTCCCGAAACTGGACGACCTCGGTATCGTGGAGTACGACCAACGGTCGGAGGAACTGGTTCTCAACGACCGCGCGCGCGAGGTCGAGGTGTATATGGAGGTCGTCGCCGAACACGACGTTTCGTGGCCGACGTACTATCTCGGTCTCGGGATACTGGAGTTCATCGTCCTCTTCGCGGCGAAACTCCATCTCTTCTCCATCCAACTGCTCGATTTCGAGTTCTGGACGTGGTTCTTTTTGACGTTCTTCCTCGTCTCCGCGCTGTACCACATCTACAACGGACAAGAGCGATCGCTGTTCTGACTGACCGTTACGGCGGGGAAAACGTGACTGCTCAGCCGATGTACCGCAGGTCGTCGTCCGACGGGAGGGATGCCTGTTGGGATTGGGATTCCATCTCCTCTATCTTGTTGACGACTTCCTCCATCTCCTCGGCGCGCTCTTCGAGCGAGCTGAAATCGACCTCGAAATCGAGCACTTTCTGGAGGATTTCGAGGACCGCCTGCGCGCTTTTCGGGTCGACCAGGTAACCGCTCGTCTCGCCCATCAGGCACGTCGCTTCGAAACCGCGCCGTCCGCCGAGACCGAGCAGGAGTCCGCTGGTGCCGACGATGCCGCCCGCCGGTTCGTCCTCGCGGAACTCAACGCCCGCGTCTTCGAGTTCGTCCACGAACTCCGTCGTCGCGGCCGCACCCAACACGGCGTACTCCTCGATGAGTTCGCCGGTCGGCACACCGCCGAGCGCGAAGACGCGTTCGACACCGAACTCCTCGGCGATGTCCAAAAAGGCGTTCGTCAGCCGATAGTGGCCGACGTTGTCCTGGGCTTGATAGTCGCCCGTCAGGACGAGTACGTCCTGCCCGTCGAGCGTCAACGCGTGGAGTTCCACACAGACCAGTGCGGCCGTGCCGTCGTCCCCGACGCTCACCTGTGGCGGCAGATACTCCGAGTACACCCGTCGAACGAGTTCGCTTTCTTTCTCCTCGAGTAGATGCTCGGCGACGAGTTTACCGACGTGACCGACGCCCGGCAGTCCCTCGATAAGGACGGGGCTTTCCAAGTCGGGATTGGCGACGATGTCGATGTCGATTTCGTCCATGTACCTTATTCGTGGTCGCGCCGCTTAAGTGCGCGTCGGTACTCCCCGTACGGGTCGTTCGGGTCGAACGGCGCGGGTGCGCTGTTTACGGCGTTCGCTCCACAGTCGGGACACGTCGTCAAAAGGGTGTACACCGGGCGGTCGTGTTCCGCCTTCCACGCGGAACATACCCGGATGTTCGATTTCATTCGTCGTCGGTGTGGCGGTCACGGTGGAAGTCGGCGGTACCCTCGATGCCGTCCATGACGCCCTCCGCACGGTGGACGCTCTCTTCGAGTTGCGCCTCCGCCGTCTTGTAGTTCGGTGCCTTCACACGAACGCGATATTCGGGTGCACCGACGTAGGTAACGTCGAGTTCCACTTCGTCGGGAATGTCGCCGTTTCCTTCGGCGGCTTTGAGCGCCTCCTTGATGCCATCGACGCCGTCTTTCCCCGGGTTGCGGAGGTCGACGTAGCCGGTGACGGTGACGTAGGGAACCGAGACGTTCTCGCGTGCGGTCTCGACCAGTTGTCCGATTTCCTCGTCCGTAAGGTCGGTACTGTCGAGCGCTTCGGGACCGTGAATCGCCGCTTGCTCGAAGCCGTCGTAGATGCTGCCGAACTCGGAGAGGAGTTCGTTTGCGACGTGCGTGTACTGCTCGTCGCCCATGTCCTCGCCGAACGCGAGCGACATCCACTTGTCGGCCTTCTGCTCGTTCTTCCAGTCCTGTATCTTATCGCTTCGCTGATGTTCGTTCACGTCCTTGATCGAGAGGTCGATCTGCTGGGACCCCTCGTCAACGTCGAGAACCTTACAGACGACGGTCTGTCCGGTGCTGACGTGGTCTCGGACGTTTTTGATCCAACCGCTGGCGACCTCGCTGACGTGGACAAGCCCACGCTTGTCCTCGTACTCTTCGAGGTCGATGAAGACCCCGAAGTCTTCAATCTCGTCTACTTTACCGACGACGAGTTCGCCAGTGTCGGGCCAGCCACTGTATTTCATCGGGATGCTATCGTTTCGAGGACGTCGCCATTGATTTCTGCCTTGCCGCCGGTCGGCGTGGCGAGGTTGTGACCGCAGACGACGCAGTTGACTTCGCTCGACGCCTTGCCGAAGACGGTCTGTTCGTTCTCACAGTCTGGACACTGAACTTTGTAGAAATTTCCTGCCATGTGTTTACTCCTGGAATTCGAGTCGGCCTGCACGCCATCCCGGGCGGAGGTGTGCTTTGCCACACTCGCTGCAACGGTACTTCAAGTCGGTCTTCTTCGTCGGTTTGTCTCCACCGGGAACCTTCGAGAAACCACCAGCGTTACCGATGACGGCTTTGCCGCGTTTCTGCTGGCGAGCGTCCCACTTCATGCCGGTTCGTCGGCCAGTGCGGACCTTCTCGACTTCGTGTTCGTGGTGTGAGTGACAGTGCGGGCAGTACGTGTTAAATCGACGTGGCATCTGCATAGATATCGACCTTACGGTGAAATTGCGGGCCGGGACTTAAAACCCGTTTGGTTTCCACTGCGACGGATGTGGGACGGAATATATAGCCCTCTCCGTGAGTCTATTTCATTCTATTATGAAAATAAAAATTTTGAAGTCCGATTCCCTAAAATACAGAGTGAATACATCATGACAAACGTCAATCGGCGGCGATTTCTCAAACGAACCGGTGTCGCAGGGGCGGGACTCGCAGCGCTCGGAATGGGAACGGGAACGGTAAGCGCGGATCGATACGGGATTCCCATCGTCTCGACGCGCGGCCATTTCGACGACGACGGTAACCTGACTTCGGGCCACACCGAGACGGGCTACGACACCACTGGCGACGTTCCGGGCGTCGATACCGGCTGTGTGGACGACTTGACCGTGTTCATCCACGGGTGGCACAAGACGGGCGGCGACCCCGAACAGGAGGCGGAGGACAAGTTCCTCTCGGCGAAGAACAACCTCGACGCCGCAGGATACGACGGAACCCTGATCGGCTATTCGTGGGACAGCGACGCCGGTGGCGGCATCGATTATGGCTGGGGGACGGCACAGGACGTCGCCCAGAAGAACGGCGTCAAACTAGCGCAGTTCGCGGTGTATCTCAAATACTACTGTCCGAACACCACGCTCAGATTCACTAGCCACTCGCTCGGTGCACAGGTACTCCTCAGCTCGCTTCGCTCGCTCGACGTGACCTCGTGGTGGAACGACGGCGGTTACGAGGTGTACTCGACCCACATGCTCGGCGCGGCGACGGACAACGAAGCGCCCACCAAGGAGTGGATGGACACGTACAACGCCATCACGAACCAGACGACGGCGACGTTCAACTACCACAACGAGGAGGACGACGTGCTGGAGTGGGTGTACAACACCATCGAGTTCGACCAGGCGCTCGGCGAGACCGGCTACGAGGACGGCAACACGCCCGCACCCAACTACGTCGAGTACGACGCGACTTCACAGGTCGGCGACGACCACTCGAACTATCTCGACACCCTCGGCGACGAAATCGTCTACCACATGAACAACGTCCCGTCCTACGTCTGAGACGAATCCGCTCCCGAATCGGGTTCGAACGGCGGTTGCAAAGCGCTTAATTGACCGCCTTACAAACCCTCTCGTATGAAACGGCTCATCATCCACGGGGACCCCGGAATCCGGGACGACGCGATCATCAACTACGACGATGCGGAACAGGTCTGTTTCTCCATCACCCGACAGGGTGACTGGCACGGCCCGGACGAACCCCAACTGTGGTGTGTCATCGGCACCGAGGACGAACGCGAGGACTTCGACCGCCGAAACTACGTTCCCCACTGGCTCGATACGGACGCCATCGACGCCGAGGACGTCGACGTCGTCGAATCCGCCAACTGATCTGTGGTCGAGTAGTTCGATTCTAACATCTTCCCGTTCTCCCGCCGAGTCATACCGCTGGTGGCGAGTCGATTCCGTCGGAACGTGGCGAACCCGGCGAAAATGTGGGACGGTAACGTGGTTCGTTCGCTAGTTATTTCCACACAGCGCCACCGATCTGTCGATTTTCCGGTGAACCGTTCAGTTTCGAAAATTAATGAAGGATTTGGGGGCAGGTAACTGTACGTTCGTTCACTCCAAACCGAAACAACCGGCTGAAATTTCTCCCATTCGGCCTGAAATCGAAAAGAGTGTCTTTCTTAACCGGGCCGCTCGTACGTTCTCACATGACAGGTGTTCGGATTGCAGGAGTCGGTTTGACTCACTTCGGGAAGCATCCCGAGCGGACGGGGCGTGACCTCTTCGCCGAGGCGAGCGCGGGCGCGTTCGCCGATGCGGAGGTCCCCCGCGACGATATCGAGGAACTCTACTACGGAAACTTCATGGGCGAACTGGCGGAGCATCAGGGCCACCAAGGGCCGCTGATGGCGGAAGCCGCGGGAATTCGTGCGCCTGCAACGCGCTACGAGAGCGCGTGTGCATCCAGCGGCGTCGCGATTCGGCAGGCCGTCAAGGACGTTCGGAACGGCGAAGCCGACGCGATTCTCGTCGGCGGCGCGGAACGGATGAACAACCTCGGGACGGAGAAGACGACGGAAGCCCTCGCCATCGCGGCGGACGACCTGTACGAGGTCCGGGCCGGGATAACGTTCCCCGGCGCGTACGCGCTGATGGCGCGGGCTTACTTCGAGCAGTACGGCGGTTCGCGCGAGGATTTGGCTCACATCGCGGTGAAAAACCACGCGAACGCCGTGCCGAACGAACACGCCCAGTTCCAGAAGGAGATCGAACTCGAACAGGCGCTCGACGCACCGATGATCGCCGAACCGCTCGGCCTGTTCGACGCGTGTCCCATCACGGACGGTGCGGCCGCCGTCGTGCTCGTCAGTGACGAGTACGCCGCCGACCACGGCCTCGACGCGCCGGTCTCCGTCACGGGAACCGGACAGGGCGGTGACCGGATGGCGCTCCAGGGACGCGAGTACCTCGCTCGTTCACCTGCGGCCGAGGAGGCCGCCGAGGAAGCCTACGCGGACGCCGGAATCGACGCGAGCGACGTGGACGTCGCCGAGGTGCACGACTGTTTCACCATCGCGGAAGTGCTGGCGCTCGAAGCCCTCGACTTCTACGCGCCCGGCGAGGGAATCGGCGCGGCCAAGCGCGGCGAGACGACACGCGACGGCGACCGCCCGATCAACCTCTCGGGCGGCCTGAAGGCGAAGGGTCACCCCGTCGGCGCGACGGGTGCCAGCCAACTGGCCGAGATGACGCGCATCCTGCGCGGCGACCACCCCAACAGCGACGCCGTCCCGGACGCCAAAGTCGGCGTGGCCCACAACGCGGGTGGCACGGTCGCGAGTGCGACGGTTCACGTTCTGGAGGTGGTCTCGTGAGCGAACACAGTGAGCGAACGGGAGTACGCCAGAGCTTTGCTCTGGAGGTGGAAGAATGAGCGAAAACGCGCACGGAAACACGGGGTACGACGAGTGGTTGGACGCCATCGAGGACGGAAACGCGTACTACCTCGAATGTTCGAACGGACATGGCTCGCTGCCGCCGCGTCGAATCTGCCCCGAGTGCGGGGAAATCGGTCTCGAAGAGACGCCGCTCCCCGAAACCGGAACTATCGACACGTACACCGTCGTCCACGTCGCGGCACCGTCGTTCGTGGACGACACGCCGTACACGACCGCAATCGCCGACTTCGGGCCGGTTCGAGTGACCGCGATGGCACCCGACGACGTGGCGGTCGGGGATACTGTTTCACTGACTATCGGCGAATCGAAAACGAACGGTGACCGACTACTGCTGTTCGAGCGGCGCTAGTTCGTCGAATAGGACGTCCAGAAACGGTCCCGGATGTTCGACGTGCGGAAGCAGTCGCGCCTCGTCGAACACGACGAGGCGCGTGTCGGCTTCGTCCGCGAGTTCTTTCCCGCCTTCGAGCGGCGTGACCTTCGCTTCCCGCCCCCAGACGAGCGTTACGGGGACGTCCACGCGCGCGAGTTCCTCGCCCAGGTCCTCGTCCGGGTTGAGATACCCCGAGATGAACGACGCGGGTGCGAACCGGGCACCGGGTTGGTGGGCGGTCTGCCACTCGAACTCGACGTCCTTCTCCGTGTACGACGCCTCGCTGAAGTAGCCGTCGCGTTCGTTGAACCGGCGAATCGAGCGCTTGCTGGCGATGGCGTTGAACAGCGCGGTTCCGAGGAGCGGCGACCGAACGAGGTTTCGAAGCCACTTCCGACGCTTTCCGGCGTCGTCGGTCGGACAGATGAGTTCCAGTTGGGAGAACGCGCCCGTCTCGACCTGTGTGAGCGTGGCGTACGCCCCGGAGAGCGACGACGCGAGACAGATGGCGTTGTCGGTCATGTCCTCGGCGAAGTCCACGACGAACGAGGTGTACAGCGAGGCGGTGTACACGACCGGCGGCCGCGACGACCGCCCGAATCCGGGCAGGTCGGGTGCGATGACGTGGTACTGCTGGGCCAGTTGCCTGAAAATCTGATCGAACTCCTTGTTCGATGCGGCGGCGTGAATCCCGTGGAGGAAAAGAACGTCGGGGTTGTCCGGGTCACCCGCTTCGGTGTAGGCTACGTCGAACCCGCGCCAGCGGTAGGTTCCCTGAAACCCTTCGAGCGGCGGGTCGAGTGGTTCCGCACTTCCGGCGAGCGATCGATTGAGTGCTGCTGTGAGTCCAACTCCGCCAGCCGTCGCCGCCGCAAGTCGTCGAAGATTCATACGTGAAAGGGCGACCCGAACGGGTTTATCCGTTATGCCAGAAATCAGTCGTGAATACAGTCTTCGATGGGCGTGATGACCTCGTCGGCTACCGAATACGGGTCGGTTTCACGCTCGAACACGGCTTCGACCAGTTCCGCGATTCCACCACGCGACTCGATTTCCGACGCGACGAGTCGGTTGGCGTCCTCGCGCAGGAGTGCTCGAATCTCCTCCGCGTATCTCGTTCGGGTTTTCGCGTCGAGCATGCCCGTCGATTCGAGCAGGTCGTGGTGTTCGTTCAGCACCTCGATGAACTCCGTGACGCCCTCGCCGTCCTTCGCTATCGTCTCCACGATCGGGGGTTCCCAGTCGTAGCCTTCGACGTCGTCGCCGAACTCCGGCGTCGGGGTTCCGTCGCGCATGTGCACCATTTCGGTGAGGTCCGAGACAGCGCGGTCGGCACCCGGCAAGTCCGCCTTGTTCACGACGAAGACGTCGGCGATTTCGAGGATGCCCGCCTTGAGCATCTGGACGTTGTCGCCGCTCTCGGGGGGAACCAACACGGCGACCGTATCGGCGGTTTTCACGATATCGATCTCGTTCTGCCCCGCACCGACCGTCTCGACGATGATCTTGTCCTTGCCGAACGCGTCGAGTGCCTTCACGGCGTCCGAGGTGGCCGTGGAGAGGCCGCCGAGGCTGCCGCGGGCGCTCATCGACCGGAAGAACACGTCCATGTCACCGACGTTGCTCGCCATCCGGATGCGGTCGCCGAGGACGGCCCCGCCCGTGAACGGCGAGGAGGGGTCGATGGCGATGACGCCGACCGTCTCGCCGCGCTCGCGGTAGTAGTTCGCTACCTTGTCCACGAGCGTCGATTTACCCGCGCCCGGGCTACCGGTGATACCGATGATTTCGGCGTCGCCAGTGTGCGTGTGGAGTTCCGAGACGAGTTCCCGATAGCCGGGTTCGCGGTTCTCGATCTTCGTGATGACGCGTGCCAGCGCCCGGTGCTTCCCGTCGAGGAGGTCTGCGAGTAGATCCGTGTGCGTCGCGCTCATCGTTCGGGCGCGTTTTCACGGACGAACTCGATAGTCTCTTCCATCGGCGTGCCCGGACCGAACACCTCCGCGACACCGAGTTCTTTGAGTTCCGCCTTGTCGTCGTCGGGGACGACACCGCCGACGAGGATGAGGGTGTCGTCGAACGCGTCGTACTCCTTCAACCCCTCGACGATTTTCGGGACGAGCGTGTCGTGTGCCCCGGAGAGAATGGAGATTCCGAGGACGTTCACGTCCTCCTGCACGGCCGCCTGCACGATTTCGTCGGGAGCGTTGTGAAGCCCCGAGTAGATGACCTCGAACCCGGCGTCGCGGAACGCCCGGGCGATAACGTGTGCACCGCGGTCGTGCCCGTCGAGACCGACCTTGGCGACGAGGCAGCGAATCGACTGCTGTTCCTGATCTGCGCTCATACACCACCCTTCCCCGCGTTCGGGTTTCACTTTAACGGAAATACATGTGAAAAACGAATTGCGAAAAAACAAGTCCGGTTGTTATACCCCGCTGGCCGGTTACGCGTCGCGAACCGGGTTGGATCTCTCGAATCGATACCGCACAGGAACGGTTTTTCCTCCCCACGGCGGGCGCGACTGGTCAGGGTAGTTCGGGGGGTTCGCACGGCCACCAATCCCACAAATCGAGAACGAAGCGAAGCCACCTTACCCCGGCAGTCCAAACGTGCGTGCATGGCTACGGCGAACGCGCGGGAACGGGCGCGGGAGAGTCCTCTGAAAGTGACGGCAATCCTCTCGGTTATCGGATACATCCTCGTCCTCGGGACGTTTGCGGGCATCCTCCCCATCTATCCGCACATCGGGCGGGGAACCATCGACATGCTCTCGGACGGGATTGCAATCGTGAACACCATCGCAACGTTCTCGCTCGCGCTCGGGTGGTACTGGATTCGCAACGGAGAAGTCAGGAAACACCGCGCCGCGATGATCACCTCGTTCGTCCTCATCCTCGTCTTCCTCGCACTCTACCTCACGAAAGTCGGCGGTGGCGGCGGCGAGAAACACATCGATTTGGTGCACACCTCCATCCTCTACTACGCCTACGTCATCATGCTCGCGATTCACATCATGCTCTCGGTGATCTCGGTCCCCGTCGTACTGTTCGCCATCGTCCTCGGACTCAGCCACACGCCCGCCGAACTGCGAAACACGCCGCACAAGAAGATCGGCCGAATCGCGGCCTCGGCGTGGATTCTCTCCCTGTCGCTCGGCGTCATCACGTTCGCCATGTTAGCCCACTATGGCTGGACGATTCCGAAGTAAGTCATCGTCGAGAATCGGCATCGGATCGAGCCAAACGTCGGTCTTCCGAACTGGTTTTTACCAGCACGAACAACTAGGGGATGGAGTACACGATTTCGATGGGTGACGACACGACGGGGAATACGCGAACCGAAGAAGACACACGGACAGAACCGGACGACGAACCTGCACAGGATGACCGAAAACGAATCGTGGACGAAATCTCGGACCTGATGGAGGAGATCCATTTCGACGATGGGACGAACGACGAGAAAGGGCGGAACCACGACGAGGACGGAGAAAAGGAGTAGCGTCTCCGTCGTGACCGCTGGCGTCGCCACAAAATAAAATCCCCTCGCCGCTCGGTCAGTCGCTTCCCTGGTCGCCCCATCGGTCGGTCAGACTGGGCAGGTTCGGGTCGCGGTAGGGGTTCCGACCGTGGACGGCGTACTCCAGGTCGCCGTCCTCCAACTGCTCCTTGAGGACGCGACGGAGTCGATTGAGGCTCGTGATGTCGAGACCGTGTTTTTCGGTAAGTTCGGTAAATCGGTCCTCGTCGGTGAGCGACTGAAACGTCTCGTAGAGGTCGGTCAGTTGCTCGGGGGGTTGCTCGTGAATCCAGTCGGAGTCGTGCAGTCCAAGGTACTGTTCGCGCTCGCGGTCCACGACGTGGCGGATGACGACCAGTGCGACCTTCGGGATGGCCCGCTGGCTTCCGAAGGCGGTGAGGTCCAACTCGGTCATGATGCCGATGACGCAGTCGCGCTGCCACGGCGTCAGCGACAGGTCGTTACACAGCGCGTGGCTGACCCGAAGTTTGTCCAGTTGGTGCATTCGACTGCTGTGGCCCGCCATCGCGGAGTGGCGTTCCTCGTGCAGTCGGCGGACGTTCTCGCTCAGGTCCGATTCCGGCGAGTTTGCCCGGCCGATGACCGTCGCGCTCGGCGTGACCGGTCCCCACCGACGAACCGACTGGTCGCGCTGGAGGTCGGCCCGCCGAACCGTGCCGTCCCCCGGTCGCCTGCTGAGTCGACCTGGTTGGTCGTCCGCGTCGTCCCCCGTGGCGAACTGCCAGTGGACGACGTGTGAGTCGCCGTCGGTTTGACGCATCGTCCCCTTCTACTCGGTGGATATAGTTCAAAGGTCGGTTTCGGGAAGGATTCTTGACACTCGTCGGGAAATTTCTGGGACGACGTTTTCGTGAGCCAAAGTTACTTTTCACTTGACCGTATTGTATTCGTATGAAAACTCGGCTCGCCTCCTTCGCCTTTTTCGCCCCCTTCGCCGGTGTGATCATCGGCTTGTTCCCCGTTTCGGTGCTGTACCTCGACGGTTACTGGGACTTGCAGTTGGTCGCTTTCATCTGGGCCACGTTCGCTATCGCCGGATGGCTCGCTGTTCGACGTCGGGACGTGTGGCGTTCGAGGGGCAGTTGGTGGAGTGCGCTCCTCGTCGTCGTCGTGCTCGGTGGCGCCCAGTTCGGTATCCACATGGACCTCCCGATTCCCGAGGACCTCACGATCGCGCTCTGGTATTTGGTCTTCGGTGTCGGACTCGCCAGCGCCGCAATCGGCGTCGAGATCGGTATCGAGAAAGGCGATGACGGGGTCGCTACTGATGACGACTACACTGAGCAGAAATCGTCCTCACCAACGGCCGACTGAGAACAAAATTCGTTCGTGCGGGTCGCTATCCGGGAATTACATCACCACAGAAGCGACCTCGTTCCGTCCATATCTCTACCTTATCACCAGAACTACTTAAAGAGAAATCGCGCCTCCGACGGCAGATGGGATTCGGAAGGGAAGTAGAGAGCGACCGCTGTCGGGAAGTCGCGTCAGTAGAACCGGCCGCATTCCGTCCATATCTCTACCTTATCACCAGAACTACTTAAATGGAGAGCGGTTCGCCAGGCTTGGGACCCGAATCGAAATCATACGAATCGGAGTCATAGCGCGACCGCTATCGAAAAATAACACCGGTAGAAGCGACCTCGTACCGTCCATATCTTCACCTTATCACCAGAACTACTTAAACGGAGAACGGTTCCATCGTCGCCGAATATCGACGTGCACAAACCTGACGAGTATCCCGACAACGTCGGATCGAATCTAACCGAAACGTGGCGGGCAGTCACTCACCGCGAGCAACGAGGCGTGGAGCGCCTCGAACTGTGACCGGGCCAAGGCCCGACCATCGTTCCCGCGAGCGAAGTCCTCGTGAGCAACGCGAACGAGGGCAGGGAAGACGCGGTTTGTCTTCCCGAGCAAGCGAGAGCACGGAAGAGCGAAGCTCTTCAGGCGGGAGGGCCGCAGGCTTTTGGTCCAGATTTTTATCGAGGGACGCAAAGCGACCCTCGCGATAAAAAGGTGGGTTCTAGTAGTGCCACGGGTAGTCCGAGAAGTCCGGGTCGCGCTTTTCAACGAACGCGTCCCGTCCCTCCTGCGCTTCGTCGGTCATGTACGCCAACCGGGTGGCTTCCCCGGCGAACACCTGCTGGCCGACGAGGCCGTCGTCCTCCAGATTGAAGGCGTATTTCAACATTCGAATCGCGGTCGGGCTCTTGCCGTTGATCTCTTCGGCCCAGTCCAGCGCCACGTCCTCCAGTTCCTCGTGGGGAACCGATTCGTTGACCATTCCCATCTCCTCGGCCTCCTCGGCGGAGTAGGTTTTGCCGAGGAAGAAAATTTCGCGGGCCTTCTTCTGGCCGACCTGCCGGGCGAGGTAGGCCGACCCGAACCCGCCGTCGAAACTCGCCACGTCGGGGTCGGTCTGGAGGAACTTGGCGTGTTCCTCGGAAGCCAGCGTCATGTCGCAGACGACGTGGAGGCTGTGGCCGCCGCCGACGGCCCATCCGGGGACGACGCAGATGACGGGTTTCGGGATGTGACGGATGAGACGCTGGACTTCGAGGATGTGCAGGCGGCCCGCCTCGGAGGCGTCCTTACTGTCGGCGTCCTCTCCCTGGTATTCGTATCCTTCACCGCCGCGAACGCGCTGGTCGCCGCCGGAGCAGAACGCCCAGCCGCCGTCCTTCGAGGACGGACCGTTGCCGGTGAGGAGCACACAGCCGACGTCCGACTGGCGTTTGGCGTGGTCGAGCGCGCGATACAGTTCGTCCACGGTTCCGGGCCGGAAGGCGTTGCGCACGTCGGGGCGGTCGAAGGCGATTCGGACCGTCCCTTGGTCTTTGGCTCGGTGGTACGTGATGTCGCGGAAATCGAAATCCGAAATCTCCTCCCATCGCTCGGCGTCGAACAGTTCCGATACCATACTCGAAACTGATGGTGGATCGGTCTAATAGGTTCCCGTCCGCGTTTCCTTTCCATCCCCAACCCGGCAAGGCGCGGGGGGACTACGAAGCTACTTGACACGGGACAACCACGGTCGAAAACATGAAGATTTCCGCACGGGCAGACACCTTCGAACGCTCGGGGATTCGCGTGATGTTCGAACTCGCCGAGCAGCAGGGCGGCGACCTCGTCAGGCTCGAAGTCGGCGAACCGGACTTCGATACGCCGGAACACGTCATCGACGCGGCGGCGGACGCCGCCCGCGAGGGAAAAACCCATTACACCTCCGGGGCGGGAATCCCCGAACTCCGCGCCGCAATCGCGGAACGGATGGAGTCGGAGACGGGCGTTTCGTTCGCTTCCGAGGAAGTGACGGTCACGAACGGCGGAATGGAAGCGTTGGCGTTGGCGATTCTGGCCATCGCTGACCCCGGCGACGAGGTCATCCTCCCGACGCCAGCGTGGCCGAACTACGAGAATCAGGTCGTCCTCGCGGACGCCGAACCGGTGAAGGTCCCGCTCCCGGCCGAGGACGGGTTCGACCTCGACGCCGAGCGGATCATCGACCACATGAACGACGACACCGCCGCGGTGATTCTGACGACGCCCTCGAACCCCACCGGCCGTGTCTACGGCGAGGACGCCGTAAAAGCGGTCGTCGATGCGGCGGCGGAACACGACGCCTACGTCATCGCGGACGAGGTGTACGCCCGGTTGACGTACGACGACGAGTATCGCCGCATCTCCTCGTACACCGACTACGACGGCCTCCTGACGGTCGATTCCTGCTCGAAAACCTACGCCATGACGGGGTGGCGGATGGGATGGCTCGTCGGACCGGAGTCCGTCGTCGAGGCCGCCACACAGGTCGGAGAGAGTACGACCGCCTGCCCATCGAGCGTCGGCCAGCAGGCCGCACTCGCGGCTATAACCGGGACACAGGAACCAGTCCGCGAGATGTACGCCGCGTTCCGCGAACGCCGTGATTACCTGACCGAGCGCGTCGCGGAGATTCCACACATCTCCTGCCCACGCCCGGAAGGTGCTTTTTACGCCTTCCTCGACGTGAGCGAACTGGACGGATCGAGTTTCGACATCGCCGAGCGCCTCCTGTCCGATTACGGCGTCGTCACCGCACCCGGCGGCGCGTTCAGCGCCGCCGGGGAAGGCTATCTACGACTGAGTTTCGCCAACAGCCTCGACCGAATCGAACTCGGTCTGGACCGTATCGAGGCGTTGGTCCGGGACGAGTGCGAATAGGAAAAAGCTCCTCAGAACAAGTCGTCGAGTTGGTCGTTGTGGAACATCTCGGCCGGGTCTTCCGTGCGCTCTTCCTGTTTGTTCGCCTCCTTCGCGCGTTCCATGAACTCCTGCATGCGCGGCGAGCGTTCGACGCCGCCGAGGAGGACCAACGACGCGAGTCGTTCGCTGTCGAGTGGGAAGTCCCCGCCACGGACCTGTAGACTCCCGGTTTCGCCTTCGAGCCACTTGCGCGCCTTCTCGACACCCTTCCGTGGAATCCTGTCCGAATCCCCGGCGACGACGAGGAGCGCGGAGTCGGCGTCCGTCGCTTTCGGCATGCTGAGGTTGCTCAGAATCGCCTGCCGCGTGTTGCTCGTCACGGTGTTGATGTTCTCGGCGCTGTCCTCGCTGGCACCCGCACTGGCGTAGCCGAGTGCCGCGACGCCGCCCGAGCGAAGCGTGTTGATGACCTCGCTCGAATCCACGACGCTCTCGCCGACGCCTTCGACCGCCTCCCCGGATGCGAGGAGTAAGCCGACACGTTGGGCGATTTGCTGGTTGATGCTCTCGAACGCTTCGCCGACGCTCTGGCCCGACTCGTGCCACGCGTCGTTGTCGATGAGGAGGGTCGCGTCGGCCTCGCGGACGACGGTTTTCAGCGAACGACCGGCGTTGGCCTGATACATCGAACCTTCGCCCCGTCCCGGCAGGACGCCGAGTGCGTACACGGGTATCTCGTAAATCTGTTGGAGTTCGTGGATCAACACCGGCGCGCCGCCGCTTCCGGTGCCACCGCCGAGTCCGGCGACGACGAAGAGGGCATCCGCTCGCGCTGTGATCCGTCCGTCGAGGGAGTTCATCACTTCGCCAGCGTCGTCTTGCATCACTTCGGCACCGAGTTCGTTATCGCCACCTACACCGTGCCCCTTCACCCGGTCCTGTCCGATGAGAACGGTATCTAAATCGAGTGACTGTAAATCCGTCTTTGCCGAGTTGATGGCCAACGCACCTTGCACCGCATCGAAATCCATGCTCGCGTCGAATTCGGCGAGCCTCTGTGTCAGCTTCCCACCCGCTTGACCGACACCAATCAGGACGACTTTCATGGCGGATTGAAATGAACCACGACCCATAAGTTTTCCGACGTAATCCAAACGGAGGATTTCGGGCAAAAAATGTGTCCCTCGATCCTCACTGAAAGTCGATGGATGTCGAACTGTCCCTGAAATTTTAAATACCGATCCGCGACCAATCCCGTCGATGCCCGACCTCGAAACACTCTCCGAGCGCGTGTCCACTCTCGAACGAACGGTGACCGGCGGCGAGATGCCCGAGTTACAGGACGACGTGGAACTCCGTAGGACGACCACCGAACTCACGGCACGCCTCGACGAACTCGAAGCGAAACAGGACGAACTCGAAGCCGCCATTTTGGCGCTCCGTGGCTACGTCGGCGACGTTCGTGCCGTCAACGCCGACGTGGAACGACGGGCCGACGCCGCGCTTGCGACGGCCGAAGACTGTCAGGACCGACTCGAAACGCACGAGTCCTGCAATTCCCGTCCCTCCCACATCGATTTCGATCGAACTCCTCCGGAGCAGGGCACCGACACAGAACCACAATCCCGCTCCGAGATTCCGCCCCTCGAATCGACGCGTCCCGACGATCACGCCGAATCGAACGGACGCTCGTTGATGACGCGTCTCCGAGGGCTACTGTGAGCGTCCGTACAGTTCTCGCCGTAGTGCTCGCGGTCGCACTCTGTAGCATCTCCCTCCCGGCAATCGACCACGCGCGGACAAGTCGGGCGACGTACCACGCAGAATCGGCGGTGACGACCGTTTCCCGTTCGATGACCGACCTCGCGGACGAAAACGCCGTTCCCTTCGGGGACGACGGCGAATCGAACACTCTCGATTCGCTCGGCGCACGCAGAGTGGTTTCGCTATCGCTCCCCGCCGAATCGGTGACGACCGGGAATATCGAGTTCGTCGCGGTCGGCGGCGTTCCCGAAAACGGACGAATTCCGAAGGACGAATCCGGGGATGTACTCGCCTATCGCGTCGGCGGCACGACCCACGTTCGACACGTCCCGTTCGACGTGCGTGTCGTAACGACGGACGCCGACCACGAATGGTCGGTCGAACCGGACGGAACGCCGCTCGTCGTTCGCGCGCCCGACCGAATCGACATCGCGCTGTTGTTGGTCGAGTATCGCGGGAAGCGCACCGTCCTCGTCGTTCCGGCGGCTGAAATTTAAATCGGAAGACGCGACCACGGGCGACCATGTGGAACCCACTGTCGAAATCCACCGACGACCGTGACTGCCGCTGTGACCCCTCGTTCGACGGCACGACGTTGGTCGTCGATGCGAACGACTGCTCGGGACGGGGAACGCTCGAAGACCGCCCCGCTTGCCGCGCGACGGTTCTGGATGCGCTCACCGACCGCGACGCCGACTGTATCGTGATACGCTCCGAGGGCGTCGAACGCACCTACGATGGCGACGGTGCGGCGTTTCTCTCGGCGGCCGGTCGATTCATCGACCGCGTCACCCCACACGACGCCACGCTCGCCGAACGAGCGCGTTCGGACCCACTCCGGGCGGGTTTCGACGCCGTCGGAAGAGCGCCGCCCGTGGTCGATATCGCCGCCGAAACCGGGTTCGCGGAGGGTGTCCATCGGTTCGCCGACTACTCGACGCTCTTCCGGCCGTTCGTCGGGCCAACCATCGCTCGTTCCCGAATCACCCTTCGTCCACCGGCGAACGCCCGACTGGACGACCAGTACACGCTTTCGACCGGTGCGACCGTTCGATACTACGACACCGACTCGGCGGATTCGGCCACCGACGCTCATCGAACCTACCATCTCGAACCGGTGGAGTACACCCTCGACGAGGATGCGTTCGGGACGCTCGACCGGGCCGCAACGCTCCTCGCCGACGGCGGAGTCACGGGGGGAAAACGAGCACCAGGGCGGGCGGTCAGGACGGTTGCTGACTCGACCGAGGCCGTCGATACCCTCTCCCCCGTCCTCGAAAAATACACGCAGGGGTACGGCGTCCTGTCCGACCTATTCGCGGATCCCGCCGTTTCGGACGTTTTCGCAACGGCTCCGGTCTCACAAAACCCACTTCGCGTGCGGGTCGACGGTGAACGGATGCGAACCAACGTTCGCCTCACCGACGACGGTGCGGCCTCGCTCGCCTCCCGGTTCCGTCGAACGAGCGGGCGAGCGTTCTCGCGGGCGAGTCCGACGCTCGATGCCGTCGCGGAGGTCGATGGCACGAGCGTCCGTGTCGCGGGCGTCACCCGCCCCGTCAGCGACGGCATCGGCTTCGCCTTCCGCGTACAGGGCGAGGAACGATGGACGCTCCCGGCGCTGGTTGCCAACGGAACGCTTCCGGCGGACGCCGCCGCACTCCTTTCGGTCGGCGTCGAACGTGCGGGAACCGGACTCGTGGCCGGTTCCCGTGGCGCGGGCAAGACGACGCTTCTCGGAGCGTTACTCCGGGAACTCCCTCACGAGGTTCGAACGGTCGTCCTCGAAGACACGCCGGAACTGCCGATCGAGACGCTGCAAGACGGTGGGCGCGACGTGCAAGCGCTTCGAACGACCGCGAACGACGACGAACCCGGACTTCGCCCCGACGATGCGCTTCGGACGGCCCTTCGATTGGGGGACGGTGCGCTCGTCGTCGGGGAAGTTCGCGGCGAGGAGGCGAGCGTCCTCTACGAGGCGATGCGAGTCGGCGCGAGTAGTAATGCCGTCCTCGGAACGATCCACGGCGACTGTGGCGACGCGGTGTACGAGCGGGTCGTCACCGACCTCGGCGTCCCGCCGTCGTCGTTCGCGACGACGGACTTCGTCGTCACGGCAGAATCCTACGAAATCGACGGACAGCACGGCAAACGCGTGAAGCGCATCGAGGAGGTCGTTTCGAGCGGTGGGGTCGAAACGAACGGGTCCGAAGCGAATGGAATCGAAGCGGACGGAACCGCCGTCCGCTTCGAACCGCTGTACGAACGACGGGACGGAAATCTCGTCTCGACCGGACGAATCGAGCGCGGTAACAGCATCTTCGTAGCCTCGCTCGCGAAATCGGCGGAGACGTATGCCGACGTTCGGGCGGCCCTCGCCGCCCGAACTGAGGATATAGAACGACGGGTCGAACGGACGAATCCGTCGTTCGAGGCCACGACGAAACGCTTGAACGGGGTCGGTGATCCGGCGTGATCCTCGAATCCTTCGAAACGCTGTGTTCGTCCCTCGCCCGGCTTTATCCGTGGCAAGTCACTTCGGATGCCGACATCGACCGAGCGATGGGATTTCTGAACGGAAACGTCGGAAGTCGCGAAGTCGCCCGTGCCGCAAACGCCGCAGCGATCCTCGGGTGCCTCGTCGGAGTCATCAGTGGCGCATTGGCGGAACCGGCGCTCCGCTTCGTGGTCGGTGGCCTATCGGTCGCTCTCGCGGTCGGTGTCTCGGCGTCGCTTCGACGGGTTCCCGAACTCCTCGCCGCCGCGAAACGGACGCAGGCGCTCGGCGACGCGCCCGACCTCGTGGCCAGGGCCGTCCTGTGGATGCGAATCGAACCGACGGCGGAAGGTGCCGCCGCGTTCGCGTCACGGACCGGTGACGGGTCGCTCGCGTCGAGTCTCGGCGACCACGTTCGCCGCGCGGCCGGGTCGCCGACGTCCGGATTGACGTCGTTCGCGGCGGAGTGGGAATCGTGGAATCCCGCGCTTCACCGTTCGATGGTACTGATCGCGGCGGCGAGCGAGGCACCGGCAGGGGAACGAAAGCGGACGCTCGACCGCGCGCTGACGGCGATTCTCGACGGCACACGGGAACGGATGGCCGAGTTCGTGACCGAAATTCGGGGACCGGCGACCGCACTGTACGCGTTCGGGGTTCTGCTCCCGCTTGCGCTCGTCGCGGTACTTCCGGCGGCGAAGACGGCGGGAGTGCCCATGTCGCCTGCCGTATTGGTCGTCGGGTACGACGTTCTGCTCCCCGCATTGTTGTTGGGCGCAAGCGTTTGGCTGCTCACCCGGCGGCCGGTCACCTTTCCGCCGCCGGACGTGTCGCGGTCGCATCCCGACGTTCCAGACGAGCGATGGCCCGTCGTCGCGCTCGGTCTCGGCGCGGCGGGTGTCGCGCTGATCGTTACGACGCTACTGCTACCGAATTGGACGCGCTGGATCGCCTGTGGTGGCTGTCTCGTCGGTGCACTGTCGGTCGGATCCACGCGTTCGACCGTCCGCATCAGGAATCACGTTCGGGCGGTCGAGTCGGGGCTCACCGACGCCCTCTATCTCGTCGGTCGACGGGTGAACGAAGGACAAGCAGTCGAGGCGGCCATCATCGTTGCTGGCGACGAATTCTCCGGGGAGACGGGTGCCGTCTTCGACCGGGCGACACGGATTCAGCGACAGCTCGGGATGGGGGTCAAAGAGTCGTTTCTCGGCGAGTACGGCGCGCTCTCGACGGTTCCCAGTCCCCGCGCGAGGAGCGCGACCGCGCTCCTCGCGCTCGCCGCCAGCGAAGGGCGACCTGCCGGGGGTGCCGTGGTGGCGATGGCCGACCACATCGACGACCTCCAGAGGGTCGAACGGGAGGCGCGGCGCGAACTCTCGCAGGTCACCGAGACGCTCCGCCACACGGCCGCGATATTCGGGCCGCTGGTTTCGGGTGCGACCGTCGCACTCGCCGGAGAGATGGCGAGCGTCGGGGGGTCGTTTGGCGGCGGTGGCGCGTTTCCCGTCGGCGTGCTGGGACTCGCCGTCGGCGTGTACGTCCTCTTCCTTTCGACCATCATCACGACGCTCGCGGTCGGACTCGAACACGGTCTGGACCGGACGTTGGTCGGGTATCGGGTCGGCCAATCGTTGCTGTCGGCGACCGTCGTCTATCTCCTCGCGTTCGTCCTCGCCGGAGCGCTGACGTAGTCCGCCGGTCGGATGTCGTCCGAACGGCGTTCAGTTCGATTCGCGTCTTCGTTTCCAGAACCGACGAAGGTCCCGGACGAGGAACACGACGACACCAACGAAGCCAATAGCGACGACCAGATCCGATGAAATTCCGTCGTAGAACTCTCGATGTACAGCACGAATCGTTTCGTGCGAGCGTTTAAGTACGAAAACGGGACGACTCCGGCCCATGTTCGACGCACCTCTCGACGCGTGGTACGTTTGGCTCGGTGTCGCAACGGTGAGTCTCGCCGTCTTCGGCGTCGCCATCGAACTGCCGACGTCGCCGCCTCCCGACGCCGCCAGCGTCGCCGACACGGTCGATTCCGTCGCTGGCTGTACGTACTCTGCAACTGGGGAACATCCGCTTACAGCACGGCAGATTCGACTCGGTCCCCGCCGTCTCGGCTTGCGCGACGATGGCGGGACCGCACACGCGACGTTTCGATACGGCCCGGTCATCCCCGTGTTCGGGGCTGGCGACGGTTCCGATGGGAAATTGCGCCGCATTCTGTCCGGCACGCCGCCATCAGCAGTATTCGACTCGTCGGATGCGTTCCGGCGGGCGGTTCGTACCGCTCGAAATCGACGGCCGTCGTGGAAACGGGCGGAAAGCAGGCTTCGCGTGCGCTGTGTTTCGTGGGGGGGAGTCGATGCGACGCTGGTCTCGGGCTAGGGCGCAGACCGAACCGATCGCTGCCCTCGTCGCCGTCTTCGCCGTCTGTCTCGGTTTGCTCACCTACACCGGCGTCCTCGGAAGCGCGATGCCACGGTCCGAGCGAACGCTTGCGCCGACGACACTCTCGGCGGCCCAGGATCGAATAACTTCGAACGAAATCGTCCATCCTGACCGTCTCGAAGGCGTATCCACCGCGAATCCCGACGGCTATCACCTCAACGTCACCCTCTCGGCAGGGTCACACGAATGGCACGAAGGGCCGATACCCCCGAAGAACTCCGACGCCACCGATGCAGCGACGGCAACCGTGAGCGTGCATGTCGGTCCCGGAGACATCTACCCGGGCACGTTGCGCGTGGTGGTGTGGCCATGAGGGCCATCAGTACCGTCGTCGACGTGACGCTGTGTCTGTTGTTGGTCAGTGCCAGCGCCTTCGTCCTCGTCGGCGCGAAGCCATCCGACTCGCCGATTCGAACGCGGACCGCCGAATCGACGGCGAACGTCCTCGAAACGGGCACGGCGAACGTGAACTACACGATTTCGTCCGATTCCGTAACGGCCCACCCGACGACGCACGGCACGCTCGCCGAACTCCTCGGGCAGGCCGCACTCGCCAACACGACGATTCGCGGAACCGAGTTGTCACCGACGAGCGATTCGTTCGAACGCGCGGTCTCCCGGCGGGTGCAGGAGCGACTCGGATATCCCGCCGACAGACAATTCCTCGTCCGATGGGAACCGTATCGGGATTCCGAACTCGGTGGTCGGTTCGCGCTCGGCGAATCACCACCCCGCGACGTGGACGTCCACGCCGCCGTTCGCTCGATTCCGAGCGGCATGCCACGGGTTCGAACGCGAGCGCTCGACGCCGCCCGTCGTGACGGCTATCGCGGCGTGGCTCGCGTCGTCGCCGCCGGAATCGTCTCCGGATTGGTTCCGAACGAATCCACGAGGATGGCCCTTCGAGACCGTGAAACAGGAATCGTCGTCGCGCGTCGATTTCGACGGTTGATTCGGTCGTACGACGCGGTGGATTCGGCGTCTCCCCGACTCGATAGCCAGCAGACGAGGCGGGCGCTCATCCACGCGATGGCGAGAACGATCGAATCGGACATTCGAAGGTCGTTCGGGACGCCGACCGATGCCGCGCGTTCGGTCGCCGTCGGACGAACCGAACTCGTCGTCAGGACGTGGTCCGCATGAGGTTCGCCGACGACACCCGAGGCAGGGTTCCGTTCGCGCTCATCGGCGTCCTGCTGTTGGTCGGGAGCGTCACCTTCGCGGGTGCGTTGGTCACCCGACAGTCACCGCAGGTGAACGAAAACGTCGATCGAAGCATGCGTAGCGTGACCGCTGGTACCCACACCGCACTCCGAGAGGCGGTACAGCAGGCCGGGCGAGCGGCGGCCGCTCGACCACTCATCGAACCGTCGAACACGACCACGGGTCGGATCATCAACGACTCCACCCCGTTCCGCGATTACCTCCGTCTTCGAATATATCTCGCCGCCCGCCAGCGGTTACGCTCCGTTTCGGTGCACGTCGGTGACGTTCGTGCGACCGCGTCGCTCCGGGCCACGCCGAACGCGGTTGCGCTCCGGCGGGCGAAACAACGGGTCCACATCGAACCGGTCGGGAAGCCCACTGAGGCGGGCCTCCGCGTCCGAATCGAGAACGTGTCGCTCCGTGCGACTCGTGACGGTACGACCGTCGCCAGTGCGGAAAAGGAAATAACGCTCGTCGTGGAGACTCCCGCCCTCGCGCTCCACGAACGCGTACAGCGATTCGAGCGACGGCTGAACAACGGGCCGCTCGACCCCGGACTCGGCCGTCGATTGACCGCGCGACTGTACGCCGTGACGTGGGCGCGGGGGTACGCCCAGTACGGCGGTGCGCCGATCGCGAACGTGCTCGGCAACCGCCACATCGAACTGATGGCGAACGGCGCGGTTCTCGAAGAACAGCGGAAATCGTTCGGGGTCAGCGACCCGCGCGGACGGCAAAGTCTTCGGCGCGCTACCGCACGAGTCGGTCTGACCGATCTCCTCGTGCCGACGACCCAACACGGTGAACTGTGGACGAATCTCGTCCTCGACACGGCCGACTCAGCAACCGGCGGGGACGGCGACTTTCGAACGATTTCTTCGCCGAGTAACTCGGCGTATTCTCCCGAGACGAAGACGAAAATCGGCGTGAATCGCTCGGCGGACCGAGCGTTGCTGGATCTCATCGACGGCGGAACGTCGAGCGAACTGGCGTCGGCGGTCGGGTCGGCGTACCGCGTTTCCGCCCGCTCGGTCACGACGGTTCGACACGTCCACGACGAACACGAACCACGACTGCACTCGCCCGGAGGGAACTGGACGCTCGTCGGTCAACGGACGAAAACGCACACTGTCGTCGAAAAGGCGGGAGAATCCTCGAACTCACCCGGAACGCCGAGCGGATGGCACCTCCTCTGGACGGGTGCTCGCCGCGTCGTGCAAAAACACACGGTGATCCGGCGGTGGAAACGCGAGAACGGGTCCAGCGGTTCGCAGCGAGGTCGTTCGAGGAATCGTGCGGACCGTGCGGATCGAGCGGCGCGAAAGAGCCACACCACGAAAACGACCCAACACTGGACGGACGAGTTCGTCGTCTCCCTCGGGGTCGCGGGTGATCATCGGACGACCGAACGCGCACCGGTTCGCCCGCTTCCGACGGCGTACGAACCGGGCGGGCCGTTTTCCGGACCGAACCTCGCCGACGTTCCCGGAAAGGCGATCGAACGACTCGTCACCGACCGTGGCGGAGCGGACGAACTCGCACGACGTGCGGTGTCCGGAACGCTGAACACGCAACCGGTGACGATACAGGGGCGGTATCCGAGCCAAGTTCGGTCGTGGGCGTACAGCGACGTACGGGGGCTCCGAAACCGGGTTCGAAACCTCTCGGTGACGGTCTCGCGCGGAAATCTCGCGGCGGGAAAGACGAACCCGGCGTCGAAACTCGCACGCGTCCTCCGTGCGCGCCGGAGCGAACTCATCGACGCGCCGTCGAGCTACGACAGCGCAGCGGATCGGGCTCGATACGCGGCCCGTGCTACGTACCTCGATTCGGTCATCGATCAGCTCGATAGCAGGGCCGATCGTACTCGACAGGAGCAGAAGGGTTTCGAGGAGGCTGTGAAGGGTGCCACCGGAATCCCGCTCGACCGGATTCAACGGATTCTCGCCGCGCGGACGAACGTCACGTCGCCGTCACGGCATTCCTTGCAGACGGCCGGTCCCGGCGAGCCAGTAAACCTTAGCGTCGACGGTGCACCGCCGTATCTCACGCTCTCCGCCGTCGAGCATCGCCACGTCTCCGCCGTGCCGCAGGGAACGACGGCCTACCCGCTCGCGGCGCGAAACGTCAATCTCTTCACCGTCCCGTCGGGCGACATCTCGGACACGATCACGTCGTTGCTGTCGGACGGACGGGAACCGGAACGGGTGAGCGTTCGAAAGGCTGGCTTCGCCCTGCGGGCCGCGAACGAAACGCTCGCCGGTGGGGCGAATGCGTCGCTCCGCCGCCAGCGGGACGAACTACAGCGCAACCTCGACGCGTCGCTCGACGATATCGAGCGACGCGTGGGAACGGAACTCGCCACGAGCGATGCGGTCGATCTATCCGATTCGGAATCCCGTGCGGCAGTTCATCGAGGCATGGCACGCTGGCGAACGACGGCCGATCGGGCGATCGCCGTGACGAACGGTTCCGCCGCCACGAGTATCGCACGAGCGATCGAACTGCAGTCTGGCGGGGGGAAACACTGGACACGGATGCAACGCGATGCGGTGACGCTCCGAATTCGGTTCGGCCTCGAATCCGCACGGAAGAACGCCGACGGTGTGGAAGAATCGAGCGTCAAACCGGTCGTGAAGGCCGCTCGAACGGTGTTGACCGAGAAACTGAAAGGGGCGGCCCAGGGGTACATCGAGAAGCGCGTTCGGCGGCGAATGAACGAATCGATCAACGAAACGATGGCGAACATGCCCGCGGGACTGCCGGTCACGCCGGTTCCCGGCTATTGGTACGCCACGGTCAACGTCTGGCAGGTGGACGTCTCGGGGACGTACGCTCGGTTTACGGTCCGTGCACGCGAGGGAGCGCCGACCTCGCCGGGTGCGTCGGTCGCGTACTGCCGACAGGCCGGAATCGTTCGGTTGGACACCGACGGCGATGGTGCCAAGGAGACCGTTGGACGGACGACGCCGGTTTCGTTCGATACGGGAACGACCGTCATCGTCGCGGTCCCACCGGGAAAGACTGGCGTGGGTGACGTGGACGGGAACGCCGACGAACGCTCATCCGGGTGGGGAAATCGGAGTGACAATCCATTTGACGCCCGCGTCCTTCGTGACGACCATGCTCTACGACGAGATAGATGACCCCGGCGAGACGACGCCGACGAGATTGCACGAGGAGTACTTGGCAGAACTCGCGGAGACGATCACGTCGGTCGGCCCCGACGAAGTGGTAGACGGGACGGACCTCGACCCGGAAATGGTCGAATCGGTCGCCGACGGCGAGCAGGTCGACATGACGCTCGAAGACGCTGCCGCGATTCTCGCGACTGCGGACGGAATGCCCGATTCGGACTCGATCCTCCTCGAAGTCCGCGACCACCTGTTGATGGGAATGACGACGGGCGTAGTGGACATCGACACGCTCGCGAGGGAGATCGACGGCGACCTCGAAGCGCGCGCTATCCAAAAGAAAATCGAGGGGCGAGGACCGATGACGCTGGACGAGTACGCGCGCATCCACCACGCTATCGCCAAGCGAAACGACCGATAGCAGTTTCAGGGAAGTTATCCGCGTTCCGTTCGAAGGAAAGATATGAACGTCGGAGTACTCGGTTGCGGCTACGTCGGTCTTGCACTCGCGCGTGGACTGCTCGCGGATGGACACGACGTTGTCGGTGTTCGGCGGTCTCAGGACGGTCTCCAGGCGGTCGAGGAGGTCGGTGCGGACGCCGTACAGGCGGACGTGACGGACGCGGATTCCCTCGCGTCGATTCCCGACGTGGACGTGCTCGTCTACGCGGTGAGCGCGGACGGCCGCGACTCGGAGGCGGCGCGGACGGCGTACGTCGATGGATTGCGGACGACCCTCGACCACTTCGCGGGTCGGAGTTCGCCGCCCGAACGAATCGTCTATACGTCGAGTACGGGAGTGTACGGCGACAGGGACGGGGAGTGGGTGGACGAATCGACACCGTTGGAGCCACGAACCGAACGGGAGGGGATTCTGGCCGAGGCCGAGGAAATCGTGCAGGAGGACCGCGGGTGGGACTGGACGATCACTCGGTTCTCGGGCCTGTACGGTCCGGATCGCTATCGGTTGGAACGGTATCTGGAGGGTCCGGTCTCCGACCGATATCTGAACGTGATCCACCGCGACGATGCGGCGGGCGTGATTCGATACCTCCTCGAAACCAGAAACGGGCGGAACGAGGTCGTTCTCGCGACGGACGACGAACCCGTCCGGAAACCGGTGCTGGCGGATTGGCTCGCGGACGAGTGTGGCGTTTCCCACCCGCCGCGGGCCGAACCGACGAGCGAGCGGGCGCGAGCGAGCAAGCGCTGTTCGAACGAAAAACTCCGCGAAATGGGCTACGAATACCGCTATCCGACGTACCGAGAGGGGTATCGGACGGCAATTGACACGTATCAATAGTTCCGAATCGTCTGACACCTGTAACCGTTGGGAAAAGTTCTTGGTTTCCCCTATCGACTTCGAGGGTATGGAGTTACGGGCCGACCAGTCGGTTCAGGGGCTGTTCCGCAGTGCGCAACTCTACAGTTCCGACAATCCGATGTTGGTCGTCGGGGGCGTCCTCGGTGCGATCGTGTTGGTGGTTTCGGCGTGGCTGGTCGTCCGCTGGATTCGGCGACCGAAAGGGGCTCGGCTCAAACGGGCGTTAGCCAAACGGGACGAACTCGTCGTCCTGTTGCACCCCAATCCCGACCCGGATGCGATGGCGTGTGGTATCGCGATCGCGTATCTCGCTGAAACGGTCGGAACGGACGTAACACTGCAGTATACAGGACAGATACGACATCAGGAAAACCGCGCGTTCCGAACCATTCTCGACCTCGAACTCGACCGCGTCGAACACGTAACCGACCTCGCTGCTTCTACCATCGTTCTCGTCGATCATAACACTCCGCGCGGATTCAACGGCGCGGAACGGATCGAACCGTACGCCGTCGTCGACCACCATCCAGGAAACGGTACCGGCGAGGTGTTCACGGACAAGCGAACGAAGTACGGCGCGTGTTCGACCATCGTCGCGGAGTACTTCGACGACCTCGGAGCGACACCCGTCGGTCCGGACGAGATTCCGCCCGAGGACGAGTTCGTTCTCCCGTCCCACATCGCCACCGGCTTGCTGTACGGGATACAGTCCGACACGAAACACCTGACGAACGGCTGTTCGGCGGCGGAGTTCTCGGCGAGTGCATACCTCTATCGCGGCGTGGACGAGCACCGACTCGACCGAATCGCGAACCCGCAGGTGAGCGCAGAAGTGCTGGAAATCAAGTCGCGGGCGATCACGGAACGGGAGGTTCGCGGCTCCTTTGCGGTCTGTAACGTTGGCTCGCTCTCGAACGCCGACGCGATTCCGCAGGCCGCGGACGAACTCATGCAACTCGAAGGGGTGACGGCCGTCGTCGTCTACGGCAAGCGCGAGGACACGCTCTACATCTCGGGACGGTCGCGCGACGACCGAGTTCACATGGGAAAGGCGCTGCAGGCGGCCGTCACGGACTTCCCGGGTGCCAACGCCGGTGGGCACGCACGGATGGGTGGCGGGCAAGTGCCGGTCGAATCGGCGGTCATCGCCGGGGGGATGGAAGCGGGTCTCTGGTTGGACCGGGAGTTCATCGACGGAATTTTCGATGCACTGAACGGGAACGTCTGACTGTCGATCGTCGCACTGCTTGTACCCGATTCGACGATGACAACGAACGAGTGACGGGGGTGACTAGTATATCATTGAGTAGAACAGTCGGGATAAAGACGACCTTTTTATCCTTTCGCCGTCTGGGGTGGAGTACCGAATGAGTACGCTGGTGGTGTGTGTCGATCGAAACGACGACATCGGACGCAAGACGGGGCTGGAGATGCCCGTCGCGGGATGGGAAGCGGTCCAGGCGCTCGTCACCGATGTCGGGTTGGCCGATCCCGAGGATTCGAGTGTCAACTGTCTTCTCGAAGCGCTCCGCGTGGCCCGCGACCTGCGGGACGAAGACGAGGAATCGATGGTCGCCGTCATCTCCGGTACCGCCGACACGCGCGTCGGTGCCGACCGCGCTGTGGCCGCCCAACTCGACGACCTTATCGCGGAACACGACCCCGACTCGACGATCATCGTCATCGATAGCGCGGAGGACGAACGCCTCGTCCCCATCGTGGAGAGTCGCGTCCGGGTGGACGCGGTGGACCGCGTGGTCGTCCGGCAGGCCCGCGACATCGAATCCACTTACTACCTGCTGAAGCAGTTCCTCGCGGACGAGGAACTGCGCCAGACCGTCCTCGTGCCGACCGGCATCGCGCTCATCGCGTTCCCAGTGTTGCTGTTACGGTTGGGGCTCGCCATGGCGACGTCCGCCATCGCGGCCGTCGTCGGCCTGTTCGCGCTGTACAAGGGACTCGCCATCGGGTCCTATTTTCGCAACCTGCCCGGCGAGGCCCGCGACGCCCTCTACTCCGGGCGGGTTTCCATCGTCACCTACGTCGTCGCCGTGGGACTATCGCTCATCGGCGTGTTCGCCGGGGCGCTCCGAGCAGCGCCGATGGACTCCACCGGCAACGTCCTCATGACCGCGATGGCGTTCGTCTTCGAGAGCGTCCCGTGGATAGCCGTGGCCGCGCTCACCGCCAGCATGGGTCGCTTGCTGGACGAGGCCATCCGTAACGACAGCGTACGGAACTCGTATCTCAACCTGCCGTTCGGCGTGCTCGCGGTCGGGTTGGTCGTCCGCGGGTTCTCGGCCTACTTCCTCCAGCGCGCCGGAAAGATCAAGCCCGTCGTGATTCCCCAGATAATGGTCGGGCAGACGACGATTCAGCGACTCACACTCGACCCCGGAACCCGACTCGCGGTGTACGTCGTCCTCGGCGTCCTCGTCAGCCTCATCGGCGTTCGCGTGGCGTCCTACATTAGCGGGACGACCATCAACGAGGAACTGGCCGAGTAACCGAGGTTCATTTATTCCCCGACTCGCAAACCATCATATGAATCAGCAGGCGTGGGTCAGCCTCTTCTCCGGCGGCAAGGACTCCTCGTGGGCGCTCTACCGTGCGCTCGAAGAGGGCCTGAACGTCGAGCGACTGCTCACCGTTCACCCGAAAGGCGACTCGTACATGTACCACGTCCCGGCGACGGAACTCACGGCGCTCGCCGCCGAAAGCATTGGCATCCCGCTCGTGAACGTCGAGGGTGACTTCGACGCCGAATCGGTCGAGGACGCGGGCGAACAGGGCGACATGGAAACCGAAATCATGGAGGACGCGCTCCGCGACCTCGACGTCGACCTCGCGGGCGTGACGGCGGGTGCGGTCGAAAGCGAGTTCCAGACACACCGGATTCAGGACCTCTGTGACGACCTCGGTATCGACCTGTTCGCTCCCCTCTGGCAGCAGGACCCGCGCGAACTCGCGGACGCCATGCTCGACGCCGGTTTCGAGATCAAAATCGTCCAAGTTGCGGCCTACGGTTTGGACGAGTCGTGGCTCGGACGGACCCTCGACGCCGACGCACTGGACGAGTTGGAGGAACTCAACGAGGAGTACGGCGTCCACATTCTCGGCGAGGGTGGAGAGTTCGAAACCCTCGTGACGGACGCGCCGCACATGGACCGGCCCATCGAACTCGAATACGAAACCGAGTGGGACGGGGACCGCGGACGGTTGCGGATTACGGACGCAGAGTTGGGCGAGTAATCGCGGTTTACCGTGCGGTTGGCGGTTATGGGTTTTTGCAGTCGTTGCGGAGGGCAGTCGCGGGGCGGAATCGCGGTAAGCAACTGTTCCGCGAGCGAACGAAGTGAGCGAGCGGCTCTTTTTTGGTCCAGATTTTTTCGAGGAGTGGTACGCGAGAGCCTTCGGCTCTCGCGGTACCCGACGAAGAAAAAAGGTGGGAACGAAAGGTGCGTTTACTCGTCCCGCTGATTCGTGATCTGGGTGTGTGCACCGATGAGTGCGCCAGCCAGGTCCATGTTCTCGACGTAGGTGCCTTCGTCTATGATGGTGTCACGCACGTCACACCCCTGAATCGTGGCATCGGGGAAGATGATGGCGTTTTCGAGGTTGGCGTCGGTCAGTTCCGCGCCGTCCATCACGTGGACGTTGTGGCCGATGTCGGCGTTGTCGAGGGTGGCGCTGTCGGCGATATAGGATTCCCCGTCGAGGAACCACGCGACGGCTTCGAGGTAGCTTTCGGGGGTTCCGATGTCGAACCACGCTTCCTCGAAGGTGTAGGCGTAAACGGGGTTGCGCGACTGCAACCATTGGAGGAACCACCCGGGTTCGTCGGGGTTGTTCCCGTCGGTGAGGTACTGTTCGAGAAGCGGGAGGGTTTCGGCGGTGAACGCATAGCAGGCGATGGAGACCAGCGTGGAGTGGGGGTCTTCCGGTTTCTCCTGAAAGTCCACGACGCGGTCGCCGTCGAGTTCGACCAACCCGTAGGCCTTCGCGAGTTCCTTGCTGCCGACGTCGTAGGCGGCGAGGCAGGATTCTCCCTTGTTCTCGAAGAAGTTCACGAAGTCGCCGACGTCGAAGCTGATGAGGTTGTCTCCGGCGATGACGACGAGGTCGTCGTCCACCTCCTCGCGCTCGACGAGTTGGGCGAGAGCGCCGACGACGCCGAACTTCTCGTCCTCCTCGGACGTGTCTTCGACGCTCAGCTGTGGTTTTTCGAATTCGCTCTCCGCGAGATGCTCGCGGAAGTCGTCGGCGAATCGTTCGTTCGTGCTCACGTAGACGGTGTCGACACGCTCGTCGGCTTCGAGGTCAGCGAAGATGCGGTCGATGACCGTTGTTTCACCGATCGGCAGAAACATCTTCGGTCGCTGTTTCGTAATCGGCCACAGACGTGTCGCATATCCACCGGCGAGGACGACGGCTTTCATGGTTTGACCGTCACTCCGACCCCCTAAGTCCTTTTTCATACCTCAGCCGTTGGATACAATAGGGTCGTCCCCGTCGTGAACGGAGTCCTCGTCACGGCTCGTCGGTGTTCCGTTCGTCGAACAGCGAGGCGAGCAGTTGGTGTTGTGCCTTCCGAAGATGGTAGTGGAGCGTGGCGGAGGCGATGTCGAGCGCGCCAGCGACCTCTTCGGCGGTGCTTCCGCGCGGCCAATCGTAGTACCCCGCGAAGTACGCGGTTCGGAGCGCCGTCTCCTGTCTGTCGGTCAGACGGTCGGTCAGCGAGCGGCGGAACTCCTGTGCGGTTTGAATCGGGCGGTCGATGGTTCGTTTGCCGACCAGTTCCGCCATCGGATACGCCGCCTGAAACGTATCGACGACCTTGCGAACGTCCGTCTCGTGCGGAATTTCGGCGACGATGGAGACTTCGCCACCGTTTGCGGTCGCGGATTGGACGGCGGCACCGGCCTCGACCAACCGCTTGACCGTCGATTCGGTCATCCGAACCTCGATAACTAGTCCGTCGTCGTCCGTGTCGATGAGTCGGCACTCGCCGACGTGTTCGTCCTCGGAGAGCATGGTTTCGAGACGGTCCGCGGGCGCATCCTCGGCACGAACGTAGTGCAGCAGTTCCCCGTCGGAGGCCGGGACCAATCCCATGAGGTGACACGTACAGTTGAGATGACGGGAGGCAGCCATGACCGCGTCGCGGGAGCCGGTCACGTGGAATTCGAGTTCGACGGTGCTGTCCGACAGCAGGATCTGCTTGTTCTTCGCGGCGTTGATGGCGAAGCCGATGGTGTCCCCGAGGATTTCGAGGGCGGCCTGTGCTCGGTCGCCGAGCACGCCGCTTCGCGTCGAGACGAGCGACAGCGACCCGTACATCGTGTTGCCGTACGAGATGGGAATCGAAATCCCCGATTCGATGTCGCGGTCAAGCGCTTCCTCGCGTATCTCTTCGGGAAGCATGTCCGTCTCCCGGACGTCCTGAATCACCTGCAGTTCGTCGCTACGCATCGCCTCGCTCGCGGGGTCGTTGCCGAGCCTGTCGCCGTAGTCGATGAGTATGTCGAGATAGCCCTCGATTCCACCGGCGCGGGTTCGGGGAGTCACGCCCCCGCGGCTGACCTCGCTCTCGTCCGTCCACGCGAGTTCGTACAGTCCGGATTCGACCAATCGTTCACACACTATCTGCTCGATGTCGTCGCGGGTCGCCGCATGCACGAGGTCGCGGATGACTTCCTGTATCACCCAGTGGATTCGGTTCAGCGTCTCCAGTTCCTCGTGCTGATGGGCCAGCGTTTGCTCGCGTTGCCGTCGCTCGGTGATATCACGAGCAACCCAGACGACGACGTCCTGGCCACCGATCTGTTGGCCAAGCGGCGTCGAGCGCGCCTCGAACCATCGTTGTCCGCTTTCGACGGCGAGCGGATATTCCATCGTTTCGACCTGCCCGCTCTCCAGCGTCCGATGGATGTGGCGTAAAAAACTGTCCGCGATGTCGTCCGAAAAGACGTCATGTAACCGTCGGCCGACGAGGTCCGGCGGCGCTGTCGCGGCGAGGGCCTCCGAGTTAGGGCCGACGAGCAGTTCGCAGTATTTTCCCGTCTCGTCCAGAAGAAAGGCGACGTCCGGGAACGCGCTCATGAGCGTCTTGATGTGGGTATCGCTGTGGCCACCGATCCGATCGTAAATCGCGTCAACGATCCGTTGCCGTAACTCCTCCGTCCCATCGAGCGCGCTCAGTGGAACGTAATCGCTCACTCCGAGACTGATCGCCTCGCTGGCGATTCGCTCGTTTCCGTTGTCGGTCAGTAGGACGAACGGGAGGTTCGGATGGTCGTCGCGTATCGAATCGAGGAGTTCGACTCCTGTCGAATCGGGCAAGAGGTGGTTACTGACGACGCAGTCGATGGCGTCGCTGTCGAGACGGGAGAGACAGTCCGCTGCGGACGAAACCGAGTGAACCGTCAGGTTCTCGTGCCCCTGATCGAGTCGCCGTGCGATGTCGGTTTCGTGCTCGACAAACAGGACCGTATGGCTCCTCGTCGTTCTCATCTCGAATGAGTCTCCTCCGGCCGTGTGCTCCCCCATCGCAAATTATCTCATGCACCCGGGCGGGAAAACAGTTTATGTTGTCAGTTTCGTCGCGGTAGTAATTTGAACCAGCGTGACTAACGACTGGTATGCGCGACGACGAGACGACGCGCGAGCAAATCGCGGCGTTTCTCCGAACCGAACCGGCCTCGCCGAGTACCCTTGCAGGGGAGTTCGAAATCACGGCAGGCGCGGCAGTTCGCCACGTCGAACACATCGCTCGCTCCGTCGAATCGAACGACGAGCAACTGCTCGTCGCTCCGCCCGAATGCCGGGACTGTGGCTTCGACCGGTTCGACAACCCCGCAAACCGCCCCTCCCGGTGTCCCGAATGTAAGAGCGAAGCCATCGACGAACCCACGTTCGTGATCCGAGAGACCGAATGACGGGGCGGCTTCGACCGACCGATGAAATAACGGGGAGGCTTCGATTTCGGAAACGGCTCAGCACGAACTGACGGCTTCGTAGTAGCCTTCGGAGGTTTCCTTCAGCGTGCTCGTGTAGGCCGGGAAGCCGAGGTAGTCGTCGGAGCCGATGGCGTAGTAGGCACCGGTCGAGGTGTCCTGATAGGCACGGCCCGCGTCCGCGTGTTCGTAGTTGTAAGCCGTGCCGCAGTAGCCCGTGAAACCGGAGCCGACCGAAATGGTTACTGAATCGTTTCCGGTCGCGCCGTCGTCGTCGGTGACCGTGACGCTGGCCGTGTACTGCCCCGACGACCCGTAACTGTGGGTGACGGTCGCGCCGGTTGCGCTTGACCCGTCGCCGAAGTCCCAGTCGTAGCTCGCAATAGAGCCATCCGAATCGCTGGACCCGCTGGCGTCGAAGGTGACGGTTTCGTCGACGTCCGGCGAACTCGGACTGGCGCTGACGGTCGCGGTGGGTGCGGAGTTGTCGTTCCCGCCGTCTCCACCATCGCCGCCATCGCCCGACCCATCGCGCGGGTGGTCCGCGAAGAAGTTCCAGATGATTTGGCTCGCGTCCGGGCCGCCGGGGGCGGTGTAGGAACCACCCTGCGCGCCGCCGGACCACGCGTGTCCCATGCTGTCGATCATCCACTTCTCGACGATGGTATCGCCGTTCCCGTCGCGGTACTCGGAGACGGTGTAGCTCAGGCTACTGGCCTGTCCGTCTCGCGTCGCGTCGGCGGTGTAGTCGATATCGTCGTCGTCGGCTCCGTCCGATGCGAGGTCGTTGGTCTGGGTGGCCTGCTCGGCGGCCTGATTCCCGTTCTTCGGGTAAACGGTGTAGTCGCTCGTGCCGTGGAAGACGATGGTCGGAATCGTGTCGGTGACGCCGTTCGACTGCATCGCCTGATACGCCGCCGTCCCCTGCGTCTGCGGGTCCGGGCCGCCCTGCGTCATGGCCATCGTCGCGTCGGTCACGCCATCGGCCGCGCCGTACTCCAGCCCCGAGTGAACCGCCCCCGCGGCGTACAGGTCGGGATAGGCGGCGAGCAGGTTCGGCACCATTCCCGCCCCGGCGGAGAATCCGGCGAGAAAGACCCGGTCTTCGTCAACCGTGTTCGCCCCCATCACGTCCTCGACCATCCCGGCTATGAGTGCGGCCTCGCCGCTGCCCCGCGTCGTATTCGAATCCTCGAACCAGTTCCAACACTCGTTTGCGTTCGCGCTCGTCGTCTGGTCGGGATAGATGGCGATGAACGTCTCGCTCTCGGCGACGTCGTTCATCTTCGTCTCGTTCTTGAACTGGTCGGGACTCTGGGTACAACCGTGAAGCATGACGACGAGCGGAATCGGCGACCCGTCCGCTCCCGTCGGAACGTACTTCTTGTACGTCCGGCCGTTGTACGTTTCCGAGGTGTACGCGCCCGCTGCCGCACTGCTGGTCCCAGCGACGAGCGTGCTCGCGCCGACCGTCGCGCCGACGGACTTCAGGAGGGTGCGTCGTTTCATCCGCATGGTCATCGACCCCTCGTAAATCCGGAGACGAACTCCCAGATGATTCGACTGGCGTCCGGCCCGCCGGGTGCGGTGAACTCCCCGCCAGCGACTCCACCGGACCACGCGTGATCCATGCCCTCGACTTCCCAGTGTTCGACGAGCGGATTCCCGTTCTCGTCGTGGTACTCGGATACAGCGTAGTCCATACTCGATCCTTGGCCGCTGTAGGTGCGGTCAGCCGTCGTATCGACGTTGTCGTCGTCCGAGCCATCGGACGCGAGGTCGTTGGTCTGGATCGCCTGTTTCGTCGCCTGCTCGCCGTTGATGGGGTAGACGGTCGTGTCCGCCGTCCCGTGGAAGACGATGGTCGGCAGTTCGCTCACGGTGTCGTAGATGTCCATCGTATCGTAGGCGTCGGTTCCCTTCAACTCGGGGTCCGGCCCGCCGTACAGCATCGCCGTCGTTCCGCCCGCCGAGGTGTCGGCCGCGTCGTACTCCAAGCCGGAGTGAACGCCGCCCGCCGCGTAGATGTCGGCGTACTCCGCGAGCAGGTTCGGCACCATCGCCGCACCGGCCGAGAGTCCGGCGACGTACACGCGCTCGGGGTCGCAGTTCTCGGCGTCGATGGTCGTCCGCGTCATTCCGGCGATGACGGCCGCCTCACCGTAGCCCCGCATCGTATTCGCATCGTAGAACCAGTTCCAGCACTGGGCCGGGTTCCGCGCGTTGTACTGGTCGGGATAGATGACGACGAACCCCTCCTCGTCCGCAACCTCGTTCATGCGCGTCTCCTCTCGGAACTGGTCCGCGTCCTGCGAACACCCGTGGAGCATCACCATCAACGGCGGGTTCGACCCCGCCGAATCCGGGACGTATCGCCAGTAGTCGAAGCCGTCGTAGTAGTGGTTCGTGTAACTCCCCGTCGCCGCCGCCGTTCCCGCACTTCCCAAGACGCCCGCTGTGGCCACCGTACCGCCCACCGACCGCAGGAGCGTTCGCCTGTCAATTTTCATGCTATGACGAAACGTACCAATGATGTCGAACAAAATCTATTGGTGGGTTAATATGTAAATATTGACCGATGGGCGCGATATTTATCGTCGTCCGCGTCGGCGCGAACAGCCGAGCGCGGCGTGTATCGCGCTGATGAGCGTGTTGCTGGGGTCGTGTGAAAGTTCCCAGCACATCATCCCGCCGAAGTCGTTGTCCCTGACGTACCGCGATTTCTCCATGACCGAATGATGGTCGTCGTAGGTGACGAAGGTGTCGTCCGTCTCGGAGTACAGCCACGGAACGCGCGCCTCGCGATGCCAGTGATACTGGTACTGCGGCTTGCTCTTGAGTTGGCGAATGGCGTGATACGATTGGGTGTCCGCGCCGTCGAACGGTTGGAAGAGTCCCCGATTCTCGTTTCCGACGTTCTCGAAGACGAAGCCGTAAAACGGCGTCCCGCAGACGAGTTTGTCCCGCGCGATGGGCTTTTCGGCCCAGTACTGCATCGCGTGGTCCACCGTGAGCAGTCGTTGCCAGTACGTCGGGTCGTCGTACGGCGCGTACAGCGGCGCGTTGAAGTTCGCCGCGGAACTCCAGCTTCCATAAAAGTTGTAGTTCATCACGTTGATGAAGTCCAGGTACTCCGCGATTTTCCCAACCTCCAACGGGTCGATGTTCGACGGAATGGGGGCCGCCGCCATGCTGAGTTCGTAGTGCTGGTCGTCCTCCTCCCCGGCCTCATCCAGTCGATTTCGAATCTCCTCCAGCAACAGCGTGAAGTTTTCCGGGTCGTCCTCCCGAACCGAACCGTCCGGGTACTCCCAATCGATGTCGATGCCGTCGAAGTTGTATTTTCGGAGGTGTTCGACGGCCGTTCGGGCGAACCGTTTTCGACTGTCGGCCGTCGAGGCCGCGGCCGACATGTTGTCCCCGAACTCCGCGATCGTGAGCATGAACGTCGTCCACGGCTGTTCGTGCGTAATCTCCTCGAACTGTTCCAGCACTTCTGGGGCGTAATCGCCCGTGACGGCGAGTTTCACCTCGCCGTTCGCTTCCGTTTCGAGAAACGCGTAGTTCAGGTGCGTTAGTTTGTCGTACGGCACGTCCCGCGGCGTGTAATCGCCCGCCCACGACGGATAGTACGCGACGACGCGTTTGTCCGACCGCCGTCCGTGTCGGTGGCGATGGTGGTCTTCGTGACCTTCCCTCGCCTCGACCGTATTCCCGAACAGCGCCAGCGTCGTCGCCGCTCCGGCACCCTGTAGGTATCGCCGCCGTCCCACGCCGCTATTTTGTATTTTCATCCATCGTAGCGATAAGTATAACAATAAATAAAAACATACCCTAACTTTATAATTTCATTCCTCAAATTTCTGGAATTGAGGATAGTATCGGAAACGGAAAACCGGCCGTTGGTTCCGAAGCCCCGAAACGAGCACCAGTTATTAACGACACACGGACCGTAGTTCGGGGCGGATTCGGACGAACTTCGGTTGCCCAATCCGAGAACCGATCCACGAATTTCATCATGCAACTGAACCACACCAATCTCACCGTGTCGGATGTGGAGACCACGGCGGCGTTCTTCGAGGAGTACTTCGACTTGGAGAAACGGGGTGGCAGTCCCGCCATCACGATTCTCTCGGACGACGCCGGGACCGTCCTGACCTTGATGCGGGGAAAGGAGGGCGAGGACATCAAGTACCCGAGCAGTTTCCACATCGGCTTCTTCGTCGACGACGAGGACCTCGTGGACGAGAAACACCGCCGACTGGAGGAGGACGGCTACGACGTGACGGACGTCAAAATGCGACACAACACCTACGACTTCTACGTCGAAGCGCCGGGCGGATTCTCCATCGAATTCGGAGCCAGATAGGACGGTCGGGTCTTCAGTACTCTCTGGGAGTTACGAATCGCAGAGCAGTCGTCGTGGTCGTCGGTTCGCCACCACCGACCACCCTTCCGAAGGGCTATGTCGATATCTGTTGGATTGTCCAGACGAACCATCCATGAACGGATTAGCAGGGAAGACGGCACTCGTGACGGGAGCAGGGTCGGGAATCGGGCGTGCGTCCGCGCGCCGGTTCGCCGAGGAAGGCGCGAACGTCGTCGTCGCCGACATCGTCGAGGATTCGGCCCGTGAAACGGTCGAACTCATCGAGGACGCTGACGGTGACGCGACGTTCGTCGAAGTGGACGTTTCCGACCTCGCGTCCGTCGAGCACATGGTCGATGTCACGGTCGAAACCTACGGAAGCCTCGATTTCGCGCACAACAACGCGGGAATCCTCACGGACTTCGTGGAAATGACTGGTATCGAGGAAGGTCACTGGGACAGGTTGCTCGACATCAACCTGAAGGGGATTTGGGCCTGCATGAAGGCCGAACTTCCCGTTATGAACGAACAGGGAAGCGGTGCCATCGTCAACACGGCGTCCGAGGCCGGTTTGGTCGGGATGGGCGGACTCTCCAGCTATTCGGCCAGCAAGCACGGGGTCGTCGGGCTGACCAAGTCGGCCGCGCTCGAATACGCCAGTCGGGGCGTCCGAATCAACGCCATCGCGCCCGGTCCGACGAAGACGAACATCCAATCCGGATTGATGGGCGGCCCCGGCGCTTGGTCGTCGATGTCGCTGCGGGACCGTCTCGGGACGGCCATCGACCTGATTCGGACGGCGATTCGGACGGTGTGGTCCGATTTCGATACGTCGGCCATGCGGGACGTCCCGATGGACCGCATCGCCGAACCGGAGGAGATGGCCGGGGCGGTGGCGTTCCTCTGTTCGTCCGACGCCTCGTACATCACCGGGCACACCTTGCCCGTCGACGGCGGGCAAGCGGCCGACTGAGAATCGATACGCGATACTGTACAGTAGATAGTAGCACAGTTTCCTTATTCATGCTGAATTCTGGACGAATCTGTCAGTTCGTTACGTAGGCGTGCAAGCGCATCGAACAGCTCAGCGTGTCAGAAAAAGCTATACTCTGAACCGAAATACATCTATTCATGTCCTCCAATGCAGCGGACACAGAAGCCCCTTCGTCTGTTCGGGTCCTTTCCCCGGTCAATGTCGGACTCGCACTGATCGGTCTCGTGTACGCCGTGGGGACGCTAACCAACGTCATCGATTACCCATTCTTCTCGATCGTGTTTATCCTCGTAGGTGGCGGGATGGTTTCGTATAGAGCGCACCGACGGAAATCGTGAGAGACTCACGTTCTCCATTCATGCGCCGTTTCATCCACTCTTCTGAATGAAGAATTCGGATTATCAACTGCTGTTTAGTCGCCGTCGAGCGCGTCCGCGAGGTCGGCGGCGACGTCCGCGATGGCTTCGTGGGCGCGGTCTACCTCGCGTAACGTCATGAACCCGTGGACCATCGTCTCGTAGTTCTCGTAGCGCGTTGGAACGCCGTCCCGGACGAGTTGTTCGGCGTACGCCTTCCCGCCGTCGCGGAGCGGGTCGAATCCGGCGGTGATGACCGTTGCGGGAGCGACATCCGACACGTCGGCCGCCTTCGTCGGGTCGGCGTACGGGTTTCGCTGGTGGATTTCGTTCACGTAGTAGCACCGTTCGTACCACTCCAAGTCGGATTCGCTGAGGACGATACCCGTGTGCTCTCGGACGGACTGCTGGTCGTCCTCGACGCCGACGCCGGGGTAGATGAGCGCCTGATGGGCGATTTCCGGACCGTCGCGCTCGGCGGCCATGAGCGCGGCGACGGCGGCTAGATTCCCACCCGCGGAATCGCCCGCGACTGCGATTTCCCCGGTTCCATGGATCGCGTCCGGGTTTTCGGCCGCCCATTCGACGGCGGCGTGGGCGTCCTCGACCGCCGCGGGGAAGGGGTGTTCGGGTGCGAGTCGGTAGTCGACCGAGAGGACGGCCAGGCCGCTCTCCCGCGTGAGGTGTCGGCAGAGCCAGTCGTGCGTGTCGATGCTTCCGAAGACGAACCCGCCTCCGTGGAAGAACACGACCGTGGGAAACGGTCCGTTCGCATCGGGGAGGTAGAGGCGAGCGTCGAGGTCGTCCGCGGGACCGGGAATCGTCCGGTCCACGGTCGCACCGATGCTCGGCGGGTTCCGATTCTGTAGCCACATCGCCGGTTGGGTGATGAGGCGGGCGATTTTTACCCCGCGACGACTGTGCGGGAGCGGAAATAGGTCCTGACGCTCGACCGCTGCCTTCGCCTGTGGGTCGATTTCGTCGGCTTGCATACCCGAACGAATGGGGAATCGAGACCAATGATTGTTCGTGCTGCGGCAGGTCTCCGGTGTCATTCGTGTGAGTCGGAGTCTGTGGTGTCACGAACTGCTTCTTCTCACGGCGAGGGGTCATCGAAAACTCGTTTCGTGCATACCGCTCCGGGTAACACGAGGAAAAGAAGGGCAACGACGTCGTCGAAAGTAACCGTCGGGGCCGTGGAGTAGAGCCAGATACCGTACAATACCCCGATAAAGCAGAGCAGTGCCCCGATAGCGAACAGGCGTTTTTCCGTCGAACTCATACCTCGTGTCGTGTCTCGGAAAATATATAATCGGATGATAGCGGTTAGCGCGCAGTGCAGTGCACGTGACTCCGAGACGACTGGTCTTCGATGGCTCGTGCAACTCCGTCCCGAAGTCGGCGTTCACCCGAACTTAGCCGAATATCGTGGTGTAGAGCAGCCAGACGTTGAGCACGGAGATCAGCGCGACGATGACGCCCATGACGCCCGTCGTGCTGGTGCGGTTGACGAACGTGCCCATAAGGCCCTCTTCGCGGGTGAAGTAGACGAGCGGTATCAGGACGAACGGCAACTCGAACGAGAGGGCGACCTGGCTGGCGACGAGGACGCTCGTCGGGTCGAACCCGGCGATAACGACGACGAGACTGGGCACCAGCGTGACCGAGCGCCGGATCCAGACGTTCACGTTCCAGTCCAGAAACCCGTCCATGACGGTCTGGCCGGACATCGTCGCGACGAGCGAGGAGGAAAGTCCGGCGGCGATGAGCGCGATGCCGAACGCGAGGCTCGCGTTCGAGCCGAAGACGCCGCTCAGGGTGACGTAGGCATCATTCAGCGTGCTGATTCCGGTTCCGGTGAGTGCCGCGGCGGCGACCACGAGCATCGCGGCGTTGACGAACATCGCGCCGAACAGCGCGACGATGGTGTCGATCGATTCGTAGCGGAAGTGGTCGCGGTGGACGTCTTCGGTGTCGCCGGATTCGGCGACGAGACGCTCTCGTCTGTCCTGCACGATGTAGGGGTGGAGGTAGATCGAGTGGGGCATCACGGTCGCGCCGAGGATACCGATGGCGACGTAGAGGGCGTCAGCGTTCGGGATCGATGGCGCGAGACCGGCGGCGACCTGTCCGGTGGTTGGCTGGGCGAGCACGACCTCGAAGACGAAGGCGAGCGCGATGACCCCGACGAGGGCCATAATCACGTACTCGATGGCGCGGAAGCCCCGCTTGTAAGCGGTGCGGACGCCGAGCAGCGCGAAGCTGGACGCCCCGGCGAGGATCGCGCCGCCGGGAAGCGGGATGTTGAAGATGAGGCTGAATCCGATGGCTGCCCCGATGATCTCCGCCATGTCGGTGGCGATCATCGCCAGTTCGGCGGCCGCCCAGAGGACGATCACGACGCGCCGCGGGAGACGTTCACGGCAGAGCTGTGCGATTCCTTTTCCGGTTGCGATACCGAGTTTGGCAGCGACGATTTGGATACCCATCGCCATCATCGAGGCGAGCACGATCACCCAGAGAAGAGCAGTGCCGTACTTCGCGCCGCCGGAGATGTTCGTCGCCCAGTTCCCTGGGTCCATGTACGCGACCGAGATGAGAAATCCCGGTCCCATGTACTTCGCCAGCTCGCGAAAGGAGAAAGTACGATTAGACATTGGTTACCCGTAGATTAGACGCGGCTAATAATATTATTTGTGGTTCCAACACCATCTGCCGAACTGTCGATTGAGGCGCTCAAACCTCCACGAGAGGCGTATTCAGTTATCTGTCGGGGTCCTTCCGCTCGCAACGCTCCGTGCACTCGGAAATATTCCGTTCGACGCTCGTGACGAACACTCACGTCCTCCCCGATCGGATGGAGGCGTTCGACTGGCTCTGTCGGAGTAATGGAAATGTCGCCCGGAACACTAACCTCCAGCCTCATTCCGTGGCGGCGTGCCGAGTCGGCTGGCAAACCCTCGTGCCGGGCGGGCGAGAATATCGCCAACTTTTGACGGCTGAACCGTCGAAGCGGGTCGCGTCAGTAATGGCGACCGACTTCCGAGCCAGTTAGCCCCGACTCACGGGCAGTGATTTTGGAGCTCACTACGCTCACTGAACTGTTGCACACCTGGGTTCTCCGCTCGGTCATCGCTCCCGAAGTGGGAGTACTCCGGCGGGGACTGAGGTGCGCATCGAACGGTAGACGACGGCCGAATAAGGAGTTTCGGGTTCAGTTATCAGAACAGATAGTCGGAGCCGAAAATTCGGTCGTCAGAACGTGTATTCGGAGTCGAAAATCCGGACGTCGGAACGGATAGTCGGTGTCGCGTCAGTACGTGTACTCGTCCTCGGTGACCTGCACGTACTTGCCGTTCCGGTAACCGAACTTCGTCTTCTTGTACTGGGCCATGAGCCTCCCGGCGCGAACGCCGGACGAGAGGCTGGACGAATCGAGTTTCCCGATTCCGGTGCCGTCGTCGTTGAGCAGTTTGTTCACCATCGAGAACGCCTTGTCCCAGTCGTCCGGGCCGTACTCCTCCACGATGTCCGCGAAGGCGATGTTGCGCAGGAGTTCGTCGCCGATCGCGTCCTTCCACTCGTCGTTGTACGATTCGATGTCGTCGGTCGCGGCGAGTTTTCCGGCGATCTTGCCCGAGCGAACCGCGACGTGGTAGCCGCCCTCGTGGAAGGCGCTGGTCGTTCCCATCGCGCCGCCAGCGACGGCGATTCCGGCTCCGACCGGCGATTCGATGGGCCGCGTCGAGGAGATGGGGTACGTTTCGGTGCCGTTCGATTTCCCGCGGTCCTCCACGAGCGGGAAGTCCTCCTCGATGTCGTACTCGTCGCCGTACTCGCGTTCGAGGAGGCGGCGGATGTACTCGTTCGGACGGGGGAGTCCCTCGTCGTCCGGGCGGAGGAGGTCGTAGGAGTCGGGGTCATCGACGTCGTCCAACGTCATCCCGATGGGCATGGTGAGGCCCACGCGGGCAACCGTGCCGTCGTTCGGGAAGACCCACGGGTAGGCCGTCTCGCCGGGGATGACGCCCCACCAGAACTTGATGGCGGACTTTTCGAACACCTCTTCGGGGAACTCGCGGTACTCCTGATACGCGATGTGGTTCACTTCCGGCGGGCTGAGGTAGTCGCTCATGGAACTTCCCTCGGGCATGAACTGGTCGAGCGCCCCGAGCGTGACCTGACGCTGTGGCCCGTCGGCGAGGACGAGGTACTTCGCCTCGATGTCCTCGCCGTCGGCGAGTCGAAGCGCGTGACGGTACTCCGCGTCGAGGTCGGTTTCGACGCCCCTGACGCCGACGCCGACGCGGTACTCCGTTCCCGCATCCTCGACACGCTCCCGTAGCCAGTCGTCCATGCGGGCGCGGAAGAAGGTGAATCCCATGTTCGGGTACGACGCTTCTATGCCCGTACCGCGGAGGGTGACAGCCTCGTTCGGGCCGATGAAGTCCGCGCTGTCGAGGACCTGCAGGACGGCCTCGTCGGGAATATCCTCGTAGTCCTCGTCCATGATGTCGATCCAGTAATCCAGCATTCCGGCGGCGTCGGTCGAGTCGGGACCGAGGAACTCGCGGTCCTCGCGCGGGACGCCCTTTTCGAGGACGACGGCACTCGCACCGTGTTTCCCTGCTTGTTCACCGGCCGCCATCCCTGCGGGGCCCCCGCCCACTATCGCAACGTCGAATCGCTCCATATTCCTACGCTACTCAAGGAGGGATACTAAATTCTTAGCCTTCGGTCGCGCGAGCGTTAGGAATCGAAATCGGTCGCCGTACTACACGGGATCGGTCACCGTACCACGGTACTGTTTTGGCGATTCCGCCCACAGAAACGGTATGGCAGAGTTCGAACACCTCTCCGTCGAACGAACCGACGACGTAGCGCGCGTGAGGATGGACCGCCCGGAGACGCACAACTCGATGAATCCCGCGATGGCCGCCGAACTGCGGACGGCGACGGCCGACCTGTACGAGGACGATTCGCGGTGTATCGTGCTCACCGGAACCGACGGCGTGTTCAACACCGGCGCGGACCTGTCGGTGCTCTCGGGCGACGCGAGCGACGGCCGGACGCTTAGAAGCATCGCTTCCTCCCTCCACCGCGCCATCGAAAACCTCGCGCGGGCACCGAAACCCGTCGTGACCGGCGTGAACGGCGTCGCGGCGGGCGGCGGGTTCGGCCTCGCGCTGTCGGGCGACATCGTCCTGCTCGCCGAGGACGCCAGACTGGAGTTCGCCTACCCGCGCGTCGGTCTGACCGGCGACGCCGGTTCGACGTTCTTCCTCCCGAAAATCGTCGGCCTCCGGCGGGCGAAGGAGATCGCCCTGCTCGACGAACCCATCGACGCCGAAGCGGCCGTCGAGATGGGTTTGGCGACGGAAGTCGCGTCCAACTTCGACGAGCGCCTCGACGAACTCGCCGCGAAGTTCGCGGACGGTCCGACGAGGGCCTATGGCGCGACTAAACGCCTGTTCAATCGGGGTCAGGGACGGGACCTGTCGGCACAGATGGCCGCCGAGACGGATTCCATCGCCCGGATGACCACGACGGCCGATTTCGAGCGGGGGCTGAACGCATTCTTCGGCGAGGGCGAACCGGAATTCGAAGGAAAGTAGTTGGGCGGTTCGAAGGAAGTCGATGGTGGGTGGTAGGTGAGTAGATGGGTAGTGGCTGAATGAGGGTAGGCGGGGATGAATGGGTTATACGTGCGGAAATCGGTAACCTGTGTTTCGAACCGAAATACTCATTCTCCCGCCCTCGGAGGTTGTGGCATGCAGGCAATCCTCAATGGAGACGTTCGCACGGTCGCCGACGCGGGAACCATCGATGGCGGTATCGTGCTGTTCGAGGACGGGAAAATCGTGGCGGTCGGCGCGGAGGGCGACGTGGAGGTCCCAGATGACGCCGAGGTCATCGATGCGCGTGGGAAGCCAGTGACGCCGGGTCTCGTGGAGGCCCATAGTCATGCCGGGATGGGCGAGTGGGGCGAGCCTGAGGACGGGGATGTCAACGAACTCTCGGACCCGGTGACGCCGCACGTCAACGCGCTGGACGGCTTTCACCCGCGCGACGAGCACCTGCGCCACGCCTACCAGGGCGGGGTGACGACCGTCAGCGCCCGGATGGGGAGCGCGAACGTCATCGGCGGCATCATCTGTTCGATGAAAACCTACGGGGACATCGCCGACGAGATGCTGATCCGGGAGGACGGCATGAAGGCCGCGATGGGCGAGAATCCGAAGCGGTTCCACGGCGATCAGAAGGACCGCCAGCCCACCACACGCCCCGGCATCGCGGCCACCCTCCGACAGGCGTTCATGGACGCCGAGGACTACACCGACCGCCGGGAGAAGGCCGCCGAGGACGGCGACCCGTTCGAGCGCGACTTGGGCATGGAGAACCTGTCGCGGGTCATCGAGGGAGACCTCCCGCTCCGCGTGCACGCCCACCGCGCCGACGACATCGCCACCGTGTTCCGCATCACCGACGAGTTCGGCATCTCGGACCTGTCGATCGAGCACGCCACCGAGGGTCACGCGCTCGCGGAGGAGTTCGTAAAGCGCGACGTGCCCGCCATCGTCGGCCCGTCCTTTTACTCCGGCGCGAAGTACGAACTGTCGAACATCACCTTCGAAACCCCCGGCATCCTCCACGACGCGGGGGTCACAATCGCCATCCAGACCGACGCGCCTGTCCTCCCGCAGGAACACCTCGATGTCTGTGTCGGACTAGCGATCCGTGAGGGACTCCCGGAGGAAGCCGCCCTCCGGACCGTCACGCGTAACCCCGCCGAGATTCTGGGAATCGAGGACCGCGTGGGAACGCTGGAAGAGGGGACGGACGCCGACCTCGTCGTCTGGGACGGCGAACCGTTCGACATCACCGCCGACGCCCAGCACGTCTTCGTCGATGGCCAGCACGCGTACGACGCGTCGCGCGACGACCGCGACCCGCGCGACGAGTACGCGTGGTGACGATGTTTCGACTCTGCTCGCTTTTCACCACTACCTCTCTCGTTGCTGACAGAGTCAAAGGGTTGGGCTTTTAGCCTCCCGGTGTTCATCTCCCGACGATGCCCGACAGAGAGGACGTGTGCGTACTCATCCCAACGTTGAACGAAGCCGAAACGATTGGCGAGGTCATCGATGGCTTCCGTGAGCAGGGATTTTCGAACGTTCTCGTTGTCGACGGGAACTCGGACGACGGAACGCGCGACGTGGCGACGGATCACGGCGCGCGCGTCATCCAACAGAGCGGGGTCGGCAAAGGCCAAGCGGTCCGTGAGGGATTGGACCACATCGAAGCTGAGTACGTGTTGATGCTGGACGGAGACGGGACGTACAAACCCGGGGATGCGGACACGATGCTTGCCCCGCTCGACGATGGGTACGACCACGTCATCGGCAACCGATTCTCGGACATGGACGACGGCTCGATGCCGCGGCTGAACCACTTCGGCAACCGCATCATCAACGAAGCCTTCGCAGTCATTCACCGCTCGAACTTCAAGGACATCCTCAGCGGCTACCGCGCGTTCACCCGCAAGTCGGCCGAACGGGCGTATCTCACCTCGGACGGCTTCGGCGTCGAAACCGAACTCGCCGTCGAATGCGTCAAACACAGCGTGCCGACCGCCGTCGTCCCGGTCCAGTACGAGGAACGCCCCGACGACTCGGAGACGAACCTCCACCCGCTCTGGGACGGCGGCGACATCATCATGACGCTGTACCAACTCGCCAAGACGAACAACCCGCTCTTTTACTTCGGAAGCATGGGATTCGTCAGCGGTCTCTTCGGGGTGTTCCTCGGCGCCTACGTCGGCGTCGAGTGGGTGACACGCCACATCTCACACGAAGTACTCGCCATCGTCGCGGGTGTCTCCATCATCTTCGGCCTGCAACTGCTGATGTTCGGCGTCCTCTCGGACATGATCGTGACACTGCACCGCGAACAGATGCGTCGTATCGAAGAACGACGGTAGACGGCGACTGTCGAGGAACGAAGGTAGATGACGACTGTCGACTAACGGCGGCAGATGGCGACTGTCGACTAACGACGGTAGACTGGAACTATCCACGACGGGAGCGTTCTTTTCACACGAAGGGGGGCGGTCAGAGCCGTTTGGACAGGAGCACCGACGCGAGTCGGTCGTACGCCCGAACGACCGACTCGTCGGAGAGCACCGCGATGCCGCCGTCCGGAATCGACGCGAGTACGGGACTTCCGAGCAGTCGTTGGACTCTCGGCATGGGACGGTCCGCTCGGGTGAGGACGACGCCGATGATGGTTGTTCCGAGCGCACGCGCCATCGCGGCAGTTTTGGCCGTGTCGCATAGACACGCCGGGTCAGGTGTCGTCACCAACAGGACGTGGTCTGCGATGCGGAGCGGTGTTGCCGCATCCGGCCCAGCCCCCGCCGGGCAGTCCACGAGAACGTGGTCCGCAGTGCTGGGGAGACGGCGGAGGGCGTCCGCCAGCGAAATCCGTTCTCCCATGGTTCGTGGTGCGGGGACGATTCCGACGCCGGAGAGATTCGGCGGCGGATGGGTGGCGGTCTCGACGTCTTCGCCCGCCGCAACCGCGGCGAGATTCGGCGTCGGTTCGACGGCCGCGAGCAGATGTAGATCCGGCATGTCCACGTCGGCATCCGCCGCGAGGACGGACCGGCGCGTCCTCCCGAGTGCACCCGCGAGACCGAGCGTTGTCGTCGTCTTCCCACAGCCACCCTTGCCACCGGCGATAGCGAGCATGCTGGGAGTGGTTCCATCATTTTATTTAAACTTCGGGGTGAGACCCGTACCTTTCAAGACGCGTGACAACCCCTGTTCGAATGATGCGGCACGACCACCTTATCGACACAAAACAACTAACGCGGCAGGACATAGAGAACGTCCTCGACCACGCCGCGGAAATCGACGCCGACCCGTCGGCGTTCGCTGATCGACACGCGGGAAAACTGCTCGGACTGATGTTTTACGAGCCGAGCACCCGCACGAAGATGAGTTTCGAGACGTCCATCAAGCGCCTCGGCGGCGACATCGTCGACATGGGGCCCGTCGAATCGTCGAGCGTGAAGAAGGGAGAAAGCCTCGCCGATACGGCCCGCGTCATCGAGGGATACGCCGACGCGCTCGTGTTGCGCCACCCGAGTCAGGGTGCGGCGAAGATGGTGGGCGAGTTCGTAGACGTTCCGCTCCTGAACGCGGGCGACGGCGCGGGACACCACCCGACCCAGACCCTGCTCGACCTGTACACGATTCGGGAGAACGCGGGGCTGGACGACCTCACCATCGGCATCATGGGCGACCTGAAGTACGGCCGAACGGTCCACTCGCTCGCCTACGCGCTGACGAACTTCGACGCCCACCAACACTTCATCAGTCCGGGCAGTCTGAAACTGCCACGAAGCGTCCGCTACGACCTGCACGAGGCTGGAGCAAGCGTCCGCGAGCACACGGATATCGAGGCAATCCTTCCGAACTTGGACGTACTCTACGTGACCAGGATTCAGCGCGAGCGCTTCCCCGACGAGAACGAGTACCGCGCTGTCGCGGGCGACTACCAAATCGACCTCGAAACGCTCGAAGCCGCGCCGGACGATTTGACCATCATGCACCCACTTCCGCGCGTGGACGAAATCGCGCCCGAGGTGGACGAGACGGAACACGCGAAATACTTCGAACAGGCACACAACGGCATCCCGGTGCGGATGGCACTGCTGGATTCCATGCTGGAGGACCAATGAGCGACCACGAACTCCGCGTCAGTAAGATTCGAAACGGCACCGTTATCGACCACATTCGCGCCGGACAGGCGCTCAACGTCCTCGCCATCCTCGGCATCGACGGGGCCGACGGCGAGGAAGTGAGCGTCGGGATGAACGTTCCCAGCGACCGGGTCGGGAGAAAGGACATCGTGAAAGTCGAGGGGATGGAGTTGAGCCAGAACGAGGTGGACGTACTTTCGCTCATCGCACCCGACGCGAGCATCAACATCATCCGGGAGTACGAAGTCGCGGAAAAGCACCGCTTGGAGCGACCCGAGTACGTCACCGGCATCCTCTCCTGCCCGAACAGCAACTGTATCTCGACGGAGGACGAACCGGTGGACTCGAAGTTCGAAGTGCTCCCCGACGGCGTTCGGTGTGAGTACTGTGAGACGATACTCCGCGACGACCTCGCCGCACACATCAGCGTAAAGTAGGAAACGACGGCTTAACGGGCCGAACTGGAACGCTTAACGAGGCGAACTGGAACGAACGGTCGGTCCGGTTTATGCTGTCACTCGAAATGCTTCCCGGTATGGGAACCCGAATCGGCAGACATCTCGCACTCGTCTTCTCGCTTCTCCTCGTCGTCTCGGGCGGTGCAGCCATCGCGGCCAGTACGTCAACCAGCACGTCGGCCGCGACCAACACGTCTCCGTCTCCGAGCGCGCTGTCGGCGGTCCAAGTCGGCAACTACAAAGTTTCCATCAAGAACGTGACCGTCAGGACGTGGGCGCTCCGGAACACGACGGTGGACAACGCGACCATCGATACGGTTCACGTCGGGACGTTGCGGACGAAGGGCGGAGCGAAGCGGAACGTCACCCTCCACAACGTCTCGGTTTCGACGGTCCACATCCGGAATGGAACGCTGAAAAACGTCAGCGCCGATCGGATCGTCATCCGAAACCGCTCGATCTGGAACGTTCCGGGCGGTGATCTGTTCGACCCCGGCGTGAAAAACCGCGTCATCGAGCGCCACGTGCTGGAGAACCTCACCGTCGAAGGTGCATCCCTCGACACGCTGAACGTGACGACGCTGTCCACGGCCAACGTCACGGTGCCGGAGCAGTCGACGGACCCGCAAGTCGATCCGGCCGTGACGAATCCGGATTCGAAGCCACGACCGGACATCGTCATCGAGAACGCGAGCGTCGACTCGGGTGTCGTTCGACATGCGAACGCCGGAAGTTGGTCTGCCCGGAGCATCAGCTCCGAGAACGCGACGGGATAGTCAGAGAAACGAAGCGGTCTCCACGGTTTTTCCACCCAAAAACGCCGCCCCGCCGAGTTCGAACGCCGGGACTCGTACCTCGTCGCCCTCCCGAAACGCGAGCCCCGGAACGCCGCCGAAGACGCGCCGAAACTGCTCGTCCGCGTTTGCGTCCGGAACGGTGAGTTCGACCCGCTCGAAATGGCCGTCGTCCCACGACCCGAGGTCCGTTTCCACGTCGCTCCCGTCCGGGTGGAGTTCGACCCGGAACCCCCACGGGGTCATAACGAACGTCCGTCGTCCATCGCGGTCCCGAACCGACCAGTCCGCCTCCGCCGCACGGTCACAAATCGCGTCGAACGCGGTCGTACACAGACCGAGATGGTCGAAATGCGGCTTTCGTCCCGGTGCTATCGTGACGTTCACGTAGCCCCGCTGGGCGTTCTGGAGGCGGAGGCGAAAGTCGTCCGGAATCGGGTCCGTCGCGTCGAGCGCGTGGAACTCGCCATCGACCTGCCCGAATCGTCGGTAAGGTGGCAGTCCGTTCGCGTCGAGTTCAGTCTCCGCACGGCTCACGTCGGGCGTGTTGAAGTGGAGATGAAAGAGTCTGGTCGGGGATTGCATATCCGACGCTCACGTCCGTTCGAAAAAATCGGTTCGGTTCGATGCGGTTCGATTCGGTTCGATACGAATCGAGGGACTCGATTACTCTTCGACTTCTTCGGCTTCGTCGTCGGCTTCGAGTTCCTCGACGAGTTCGTCCTCGTCGATGTCGGCGTCTTCGAGGGCTTCTTCGAGGTCGGCTCCGCCCATGCCACCCATTCCGCCCATGCCCATCATACCGGCACCGGCACCGTCGATGGTCTCCTGGACGATGACTCGGTCGAGGTCGAGTCGGTCGATGACGTCCTGTGCGATCTGCTGTTTCTGGAACATCCACTGCTGGTTCATCGACAACTGCGGCGTCGCCTCGATGTAGAGGGTTTCCTTCTCGACCGTCTCGGTCTCGGTTTCGCCGTCCTCGTCCTCGACTTCCTCTTCGACCTCGTCCGTCTCGATCCACATGTCGAGGTCGGCGTCGATGTACATCGAGAAGAGGCCCTTGGCTTTCTCCTCCGCGTCCTCGACTTCTTCGACGATCTCGTAGTCGTATTCGAGGTCCTCACCGGCGAGCGGGTGGTTGAAGTCCACGCGTGCGCGACCGCCGATGATGGTCTCGACGTAGCCCTGCTGGCCGTCGACGTTGACACGAGCGCCGGGGTAGCGGTCGTCCTCGCCGATCTTGTCGGCGCTGATCGTGCGGACTTGCTCGTTGTCGTACTCGCCGAACGCTTGCTCGACGGAGACGGTTCCCTCGTCACCGGCTTCCTTCCCGTAGATGTCCTCTTCGACGTCCTCGAAGATGTGGCCAGCACCGAGAACGATGGTGCGCGGGCCGAACTCACGGTCTTCCGACTCGATGCCTTCCTCTTCGGCGACCTCTTCGCTGGTCGTGTCGACGAGGTCCTCGTCCTCGATAGTTCGTGCCGTGTAATCGAGACTGATGAAGTTTCCTTCCTGCAGCCCCTCCTCTGTCTGAGTTTCTTCTTCCTCGTTTACATCTGCTTCTTGTTCGTCACTCATATCCGAAACGACACCCGTTCTGCCCTTAAGAATCACGTTTCGCCTTCGAGGAGGAATTTAGCCGTGTCGGAACCTTCGTTCCTCCCATACGAGCATTTCAGTGGATGAAACACCGAAATTCAGCGAAACCGTCGCCTCGCGGTGAACCCCTCCCGAAGTTAGCCGATATGTTCTCTCGCCGACAAATGGGTGGATACCCCGCGTCCGGTGGTGTCGCGGCGTTCCGAAGGTGATAAACCACGCGGAACCATTCGCCGGGGTATGGACGTTGCGTTGGGTGGGACGTTTGACCCGGTTCACGATGGACACCGGGCGTTGTTCGAGCGAGCGTTCGAGTTGGGTGATGTCACCGTCGGGTTGACGAGCGATGATCTCGCTCCCGCGACTCGAAACGTGGACCGACATGTCCGCTCGTTCGAGGAACGAAAAGCCGACCTCGAAGCCGAACTGCGTGACTTTGCAGGGGAACACGACCGCGACTTCGAGGTTCGAAAACTCACCGAACCGACGGGGATCGCCACCGAGGAGCAGTTCGACGTGCTCATCGTCTCCCCAGAAACGAAGGACGGCGGCGAGCGAATCAACGAACTCCGGGCGGAGAAGGGACACGACCCGCTCGAAATCGTCGTCGTTCCGCACGTCGAGGCCGAGGACGGCGACATCATCTCCAGCACGCGAATCGTCGTCGGCGAGATCGACGAACACGGGAATCTGACCCCGGACAACGACGGACGCGACTGAATTTTCCGAACGCAACTACCACGACGGCGGTTGTAGTCCGGCTTCTTTCAAGATAGACTTCCAGCGCTGTTGAATGGTCAGCCGAGAGACGTCCATCGCGTCGGCCACGACCTGCTGTGAACGCTGGTCACCCTCGATGAGCGACCCGGCGTACAGGCTGGCGGCCGCGACCGCGCGTTTCGAGCGGTCCTCGGGATCATCCGCGTCGGAGACGGTCGAGAGGAAGAGGTCTGCCGCCCGCGAGCGAGCGCTGGTTTCGAGTTCGAGACGGTCCGCGGCCTGCTGGATTTCGGCGAGCCAGGCTTCGTTTTCGACTTGGTCACGTGCCCGATACACGGAGAAACGTTGCTCGCCATCCGATATAAACGCTCGTCCGACGAGAACGATAGGTACTTATCCGGCACATGAAAAAGCCATACTGCGTGCGGGTAGCCAAGCTAGGCCAACGGCGCAGCGCTTAGGACGCTGTCCCGTAGGGGTCCGCCGGTTCGAATCCGGTCCCGCACATTTTCATCACGATTACCCGGTGAGCCTTCGCAAAGCGAAGGCTCGCCCCGCTTGCCGACGGTATCCGCAATCCGGTCGGGAAAATCATTCCGTTCCGAGCGAGAAAGTATTTGGACGACCAACGCGACCGTAGCATACAGTAATGGACCGAAGCATCTCGGATGGAGTTCTGTCCGTTGCCGGAGCGAAGGTGCTCACGCTCTTCATCGGACTCCTCACCACACCGATCCTGTATCGATGGCTCGGTGCCGAGAGGATCGGTATCTACTACGGTCTCCTCGCCCCGTTCTCGCTGTTCATGATCTTCGTCAGTTCCGGGGTGAGCGATGGCGTCCGGAAGTTTCTCGCGGAGAACAGGGCGTTCCCGGACTGGACGTCCCACGTCGTCGGGTTCTACTTTCGACTGGCGTCCGGGTTGGCGCTCGTCGGCGCGGGACTCGTCGCGCTCGTCACGTGGAGCGGCGTCCTCGATTCCCTCCTCCCTCCCGGATACGAGATATACGGGTACCTGCTCGCCGTCCTCGTCGTCGTGAGTCAGTTTCAGTCGTACGCCCGCCGGACGCTGATGGGATTCGGTCTCGAACGCTACTCCGAACCGCTGCAGATCGTGCAGAAGGTGACGTTCGTCGGGATCGCCCTCACGCTCATCAGTGCGGGATACGGCGTCACCGGGATGTTCGTCGGGAACATCGCGGCGAGCACGGCCGTCGCCCTCCTCGGCCTCGCGCTGGTCAACCGCAAAGTGTCGCTGAGGAGCGTTTTCAGGGTTCCGTCCTCGGAGTTTCCACGCAAGGAGTTGCTCACGTTCAACGTCCAATCGATCGTCCTCATCCTCTGTCTCACGTCGCTCTATCAGGTCGATCTCATGATGCTTACCCTGCTGACCACTTCCAAACAAGTCGGATACTACCGGGGAGCGCTCGAACTGGCGGAGTTCCTTTGGTTCGTTCCGCTGGCGCTCCAGACGGTCTTCGTCCACTCCACGTCCGAACTCTGGGCGGCGGGACGAACCGACAAGATATCGACCCTCGCCGCACGCACCACGCGATACACGTTACTCATGACCGGCGTGATGGCGGTGGGACTCGCCGCGTTAGCGCCAGACGTCGTTCCGGTATACCTCGGTTCCGACTTTCAACCGACGGTGAAACCGCTCCTCCTGTTGTTGCCGGGTGCGCTCGGGTTCGCCGTCGCGCGGCCGATTCTCGCGATAAGTCAGGGCGAGGGAACGCTCGGGTTCCCGATCCGGGCGACCGGTGCCGCCGCGGCGATAAATATCGGACTCAACGCGATACTCATTCCCCGCTACGGGATGTCCGGAGCGGCAGTTTCGACGAGCATCGGCTACGGTTCGATGTTTCTCTTCCACGTTTGGAGCGCGCGGAAGGTCGGTTTCGATCCCCTCTCGAACGCTCGTCTCGGCCGCATCGCCGCGACGATGCTTCTCGCGGCACCGCCCATATTCGCTTTGGCGCACTTCATCACGTACTCCATCACCATCTCGGGGATCGCCCTACCGCTCTCCCTTGTCATCGTTCCCCCGCTCGGACTCGTCATCTTCCTCTCCTGTGCGTTCCTGACGGGTGCGCTGGGTATCTGTGAAGTCCTTCGGTTACTCTCGGATTTCCCCGTGCCGGTCGGACCGCTCGCTCACCGACTTCGATGTCGAACGCCGTTCCTTTCCTCGCTGTGCGGGTAGACTAGGCACCGTTCGAGTCGTCCCGCGGAAATACGGTCGGCCGCAAAAAATTCGAAAGACGCGTTTGCGCGGTAGGTGTTAGTGGTCCGAGAAACCGTCTATCACGCCGCCGCAGTCCGGACACGACACGTATTCGGTACCGGTGCTTTTGTGGCCGGTCGGATTGCCGTTACGGGTCGTGCGTGAACTGCTGCCGTGACTTAGGTCAGAACTACAGTATGGACATTCTAGCATGATACTCATCCACGCGTTGCGTGGTAACGATTCACACAACACGAGGGATCATGATAAACTTTGTGTCGGCTTATCTCCGGGAGAGATGACGTAATCGTGATTACGAGAGCGCCTCCTTGGCGTTCTCGACCGCTGCTTCCTTCTTCGCGGGGTAGGCTTCGACTTTCGCGCGGAGGGTGATTCCCTGCCCGAGTCGAACCTCGTCGCGGTAGGCGGCCTGCTTGTCGAGCGAGATGAAAAACGAGCAGTTGTCGTCCACGCGCTGGTCG
>NZ_JAMYJW010000010.1:0-183373 GCF_024136975.1 Haladaptatus sp. AB643 | reverse complement strand
GGCCTGCTTGTCGAGCGAGATGAAAAACGAGCAGTTGTCGTCCACGCGCTGGTCGAGTTCCCCGCGCACTTGCTCGATGTCGTCCAGTTCGCGGAGTTTGCCGAGGATGTGACGCATTTCGTCGGCGTTCTCCACCCGCGCCGAGAGGATGAGGATGCGGTCGCCGAGATGCCCCTCGCTCTTCATGCGCTCGATTTCGGCCTCCTCGGGGAGGTATGCGTCGAGGGCGTCCTCCACGCGCTGGTCGTCTTCGGTCGCATAGCAGAATGCACGCAGGTCGATGTAATGAAACGGAACGCTGGCCATGATGGTACGTACGAGTGGGGGAAAGAAAAGTTACGCTTCGTCGTCCGCGTCTTCGTCGGCGTCACCCTCGGCCGCTTCGAGGGAGTCCTCCGGAACGCCGGTCTCCTGTCCGTCCTCGAAGCTAACGGTGTAGGTGGCGTCGCCGAACATGTTCTCGATCACTTGCGTGACCGTCCCCTCGTCGCCGTCGTATTCGCTGTGCTGGTCGTGCAGAATGACCGCGTCGTCTTCCTCAAAGCTCATACCGCCGGATAGCCCATCCGGTCGTAAAAACCGTCCGATTCCGGAGTGTCCCCGACCGAAGGCTTATCTCGCCCGCTCGAATATCGTGGCACATGATTGTACTCTCCGCGCGGTCGGATTCTCCCTCTCGTTCGCCATCCGAGTCACATCGCGGTCAGTCACACGATGACACTCGATGACCTCTGGTTTCTCGCTACCGAGGCGGACCAGCGGGCCGAGCAGGCCTATCATCGGCTGACGGAGCGACACTCGGGGTTTCTGGAGTTCACCCGAACGTACGAGGTCTCCCGGCGGCGATTTCGGACGCTCGCCCGGCGCGTCTCGGACACCGGCGCGCCGTACGGCGCACACACCATCGTCTATCGGTCGTCCGGCGAAATCCTCCTCGTCTGGCACGGAGGGCTGGACACGTGGGTGCTCCCCGGTGGCGGTATTCAGGAAGAAGAGTCCTACCGCGAGACCGCGGAGCGGGAACTCTGCGAGGAGGCGGGCGTGGAGGCGAACTACGAAGGACTCGGTATCGCAACCCGTACCGCGATTCGGTGCGGCGAGTACTCGACGTGGGGTATCCTCCCCGTCTTTCAGGCGTGTGCGAAGACGACGACGCCGACGGTCCGCGACCCGGACGGCGAGATTACGGATGCGAAGTGGTTCGGGAAGTTACCCGAAAATACCCGCGACCGCGAGCAGTTGGTCGCGTGGCAGGAGAACGAGTTCGATTAGTTGCCGTGCGTGACGCCGTCGCGTGAGTCGGCGTCCATCCGCCGAATCGCGCCGCGGGCGTTGCCCGATTCGTAGCCGAAGAACACGTCGTTCGCGTAGGCGTCGGCGACTTCGGTGGCGTGAATGAGGTCGTCGATGTCGATATCGACCGCGTACAGTTCGATACTGAACGGGATGTCGAGGGCGTCGGCGAACCCGCTGGCGATGATTTCGAGCCAGTAGGTCGTCGAGTAGGCCATGTCGTACAGCGGGACGACGAACTCGTCCACGTGTTCCGACAGCGCGTCCAGGTCGAGTCCGGCGCGCTCGTAGAGGTGGCCCGGATACGGGTCGGGATACAGCGTCAGATAGGTTTTGCCGGGGATTCGGTCGGTCGCTTCCGCGACGAACTCCGTGATGACGTCGGCGCGCCACGCATACCAGTCGTCGTGGTCGCTCGCTTCGAACTCCGCCTCGCACTGCTCGCAGTGGCAGTACTCCGCCCGCGGAAAGCCGATGTCGTCCAGTCGCACGTCGGGGTAGGCCTCGGCGGCGTCGGACACCATTTCGAGAAGTCCCTCCCGATAGGCCTCGCGCGTCGGGCAGATGTATCCCCAGTCGAAGTACGGTTGCTCGCGGGTCGCGAGTTCGCCCTCGTCGCTCACCGGCACCAACGAGGGGTCGTTCTCGGCGGCGGTGCTGTCGCCGAAACAGGAGATCATGTTTACGCCCATCTCGACAGGCTCGGTTGCACGCCCCGTCACGTCCTTCATCTCGTAGAATCCCCGCTCGAACTCGGGCCAGTCGAGTTCCTCGGGGTTTCGCGTCACCACGCCGTACATGGTACGCCGTTCGGGTTCCGGTCGGTAATCGGTTTCGAACCCCGTGTCCCTCGCTTCCGCTCCGCCCCGACTTCCCACACCTTCCCCTTTGAACGGCTTTCAAGTTCGCCCCGCAGACCTTCCCCGCCGGGAACATACTACTCTAGTACATGATCCGAACCATACTCGGCGTCGCATGTGCCAGCGTCGGAGCGCTCACGTCCGCCGCACCCGGCGAAAACGGTCCGCTGAACGGACTGGACGGATTGCAGGGAATGGACGACCTGCAGGAAATCTCGTTCGACAAACTTAACATCCTCTCCCTGCTCGCGCAGGCGGGGTACGCCTTCCAGAAGGGCAACGCGAAGCGCGGCGCGCTGTTGCTCGGTGCGGCCACCATCGCGCCGAAGAGCAAGGAGGCGTCGTATCTCGTGCAGGGCGTCGTCACGCTCGACTCCATCCGCAAGCGGCTATCGTAAGCCGACGAGAAACGACCTGTCGTACCGCGAGCAGATGTCGTACGCCAGCAATGGACCCGGACGGACCGCGATGGGAAAAGTAAAGGATTGACTGCACGCATTTTCCGTTATGGACTTCAGTCTCTCCGCAGAGCAGAAACAGATCCGGGACATGGTCGCGGAGTTCGTGGACGAGGAGATCAAGCCTCGCGCCGCGGAAATCGACGAAACCGACGAATTCCCCAGTGACCTCGTCTCGGAGATGGCCGACCTCGGCCTGATGGGAATGCCCTTCCCGGAGGAGTACGGCGGGGCCGGACTCGACTACCACTCCTACGCCATCGGCCTCGAAGAGATCGCACGCGGGAGCGGCGGCCTCGGAACCGTCGTCGCCGCCCACACCAGCCTCGCGGGCAACATGCTCTACGCGTTCGGGAACGAGGAGCAAAAGCAGGAGTTCCTCACCCCGGTCAACGAGGGCACCGACATCGGCGCGTTCGCGCTCTCGGAACCCGGCGCGGGCAGCGACGTTCCGGCGATGGACACCACGGCCGACAAGGACGGCGACGAGTACGTCCTCAACGGCGGCAAGCTTTGGATCTCGAACGGTTCCGTCGCCGACACCGTCACCGTCTTCGCCAAGACGGACGAGGACGCGGGGAACAAGGGCATCTCCTCGTTCGTCGTCCGTCCCGAGGAGGACGACGGCTTCCACGTCGAGGGCACGGAACACAAACTCGGCGACAAGGGCTGTCCGACCGCCGAACTCCGGTTCAGCGACCTCCGGATTCCCGAGGACCGCCTGCTCGGCGAGGAGGGCGACGGGTTCGTCCACGCGCTGAAGACGCTCAACGGCGGGCGCATCACGATTGCGGCACGCAGTATCGGTCTCGCCCGCGCGGCACGGGACGACGCGCTCGAATACGCTCAGCAGCGCGAGCAGTTCGACCAGCCCATCAGCGACTTCCAGACCATCCAGCACAAGTTGGCCGACATGGACACGAAGATTCAGGCCGCGAAGATGCTCATGCACCGCGCCGCCGACCGCAAGATGCGCGGAGAGGACTTCATCAAACACGCCGCACAGGCCAAACTGTTCGCCAGCGAAATCAGCCGTGAAGTCGCCAATGAAGGCATCCAGATTCACGGCGGCTACGGCTACACCACTGACTTCGACGCCGAGCGCTACTACCGCGACGCCAAACTGAACGAAATCTACGAGGGCACCAGCGAAGTCCTGCGGAACACGATTGCGGCGCAGATGTTGGACTGAGGTTCGGATTTTTCCCGTTTGAGTTCTCTCGGACACGTTTTCGATGAAATCCGCTTTTGACGGTACTTTGATTTCCTACGAAACATCAAGCGCCTCCGTTCGTAGTGGACAGGAGTGTTCTCGAGACCTGAAATTCGATAATTCGATGCTCCAATACCCCAACAAATATCTCCCAATAGAATTCAATCAACCGTCATGTCTATGCGTCCAATCGCGAAGGCGGCACTGGTGGCCCTCTCAGTATTCGTTGCCTCGCTTACGTTCGAACAAATCGGTGCGCCGTGGTTCGTGAACGCGCTGTTCGTTGGCCTTTGCCTGCTACTCGTCGCGATTACGTCGAATCGAAACGGCGTCCAAAACTAGCGAACTCGGCACACTCCTACTCGTTCACGGCCACTCTCGAACTTCCTCCAAAACCGATATCGTCCCCTCCGAGTAGGACTCATCGATGACCGTTCCGGCCGCACGTTTGGCCTTCTCGTCGGCGTTCGCCACCGCATAGCTCTCGCCGACGACGCCGAAGGTGGAGACGTCGTTTTCCGAGTCGCCGATGGCAACGAACTCCTCCAAATCGCGTCCGAGCAGTTCGGCGACGGCTTTGATGCCCATACCCTTGCTCACGCCGGAGGATTTGACGTGATAGGCGAAGCCGGTGTCCACGACTTCCTGCCCGTACTCGCTGGCGAGTTCCGAGAGCGGGCCGAGCGGTTGGTCGCGCTGGACGGCGATTTCGGTCTCGCGCCAGCGGTTGGTCAGGTCCACTTCGCCCCACCCCAACTCGTGACCTGCCTCGCGGTACTCCTCGGCGACGCGCCGCGCGGCGTCGCCGTCGCCGTTGCGCGTGATCTCGTCGTTCGCGAGGACGATGCCGCCGTTCTCAGCGATGACGAGTTCCGGAATCTGGAGGAAGTGACAGAGCGAGACGGGGTAGGGAAACGCCTTTCCGGTGGCGATAACGACGGGGGCCTCCCAGTCGGGGAGCAGATCGAAGAATCGCGGGTCGATGGAGTCGTCCGGCCGGGTCATCGTACCGTCGATATCGAGAACGAGCGGTGGAACCATGCCGGGGGGTTCGTCGGTTCCGCACTTAGGTTCGGCGTTCGAGGCTGTTTACCGGCTTACTCGATTACTCGTCCGCGTCCGCGTTCGCGTTCGTAAAAAAGGACGTTCCGATGAGCAGTTCCGCGTTACATCCCGAGCGACGCGACCCACGCGCTCTGCGGGAAGACGCCGAGTGCGGCGAGAATCGCGATGACGAACGTGCCGAAGACGATGCTCGCGGCGGGCGGGTCCATGTGCGTGTCGGCGTGGGAGTAGAACACACGCTGGAACGCCTCGCCGAACAGGCCGCAGATGACGCCGAACACCGCACCCACGACGAGTGCGGTGAGGAGCGGAATCTGCGCCTGAATCGCGGCCGGGGACGCCGTCGTGATGTCCATGCTTGCCGGAGCGAGCGCCAGCGCGGCGGTGCTCGCCGGGAGAGCCATGTGGTGGGTGACGGGCATTCGCTCGACACCGCAGTTCAGGAAGACGAGGCTGGCCGCGCTGATGCCGAAGGCGAGGAACGGGCTCCCTGTCACGTAAGCCGTGTACGCGCCCAGAATCCCGACGACGAGGCCGAGCGTCGCCACGTTCGCCCACTTGTACTGGTGGGGCAACCACGGTTCGACGAGGAAGCGGTTTTCGACCGTTCCACCGTCGGTTTCGGGCGAACCGCCGGCGTCTGATTCCCCGCCGTCCACTGCCGGTTCGCCGATGATGCGACGGTCCTCCGACTCGAACGGGGACATGTTCAGGAGGCCCTTCTTGGCGTTGCCGATGATGCTGTAGCCGAACACGAGTCGGTGGGCCACGGCGGAGAGGACGACGCCCATCGCGATGGGGTCGTAGGGCATGCTGTAAATCGTCGAAAGCTGGACGAACCAGTAACCGAGGATACCGAACAGGCCGCCGACGACGAGCACGTCGGGTTTCGTCCCCTGTGCGAAGGCGATGTTCTTCGCCTCGTGGAAGTCGAAGCCGGTTTCCATGTAGCCGCGTTTCGCGGCGTAGGCGGCCGCTGCCGTCCCCGCCGCGAAACTGATCGCGGGGGAGAACACCGGACCGAACGCGATGGCTCCCGTGATTCCCAGCGCGCCGAGTTCGCCCGCCTTGCCGGGACCGGTCGCGGCGACGTAGCGTCCCACGACGTTCGCTGCCTCCCCGGCGATGACCATGAAGCCGGTGAAGATGAAGGCCGGGAGCGCGCCGACGGCCGCGCCGAACGCGCCGCCCGCGAACGCGGCGATGAGCATCTCGATGGCCCAGAGCGAGGAGAGCTCAGCCATCTACGACCCTCCGTCGTTCGCCCAGTCGAGCGACCGTTCGACCGCGTCCTCCCAGCGACCGTACTTCTCGTCGGCCTCGTCGCTCGACATCGCCACCTCGAACTCGCGATCCACCTGCCAGTTGTTCCGGAGTTCGTCGGCGGTCTCCCAGTAGCCGACGGCCAGTCCGGCGGCGTAGGCCGACCCGAGCGCCGTCGTCTCGTCCACGACTGGTCGGGCGATATCCGTCCCGAGGATGTCGGCCTGTAGCTGGCAGAGGAAGTTGTTCTTCACCGCGCCGCCGTCCACGCGGAGCGTTTCGACCTCGATGCCGCTGTCGGCCTCCATCGCTTCGGCGACGTCGCGGGTCTGGTAGGCGATGGATTCGAGCGTGGCACGGACGACGTGTTCCTTCCGGGTGCCGCGCGTCATGCCGACGAGCGTCCCGCGGGCGCGCTGGTTCCAGTGCGGCGCGCCGAGTCCGGTGAACGCGGGGACCATGTAGACGCCGTCCGTCGAATCGACGCTTCGGGCGAGGTTCTCGGTCTTCCCGGCGTCCTCGATGAGGTCCATGTCGACGAGCCATTCGATGGCCGCGCCGGTGACGAAGATGGAGCCTTCGAGCGCGTACTGGACGGGTTCCCCGGAGCGCTGGAAGCCGACCGTCGTGAGCAGGCCGTGCTCGCTCTCGACGGCTTCGTTACCCGTGTTCAGCAGGAAGAAACTGCCCGTCCCGTAGGTGTTCTTCGCGTCACCAGCGTCGAAGCAGGTCTGACCGAACAGGGCGGCCTGCTGATCGCCGAGTGCACCTGCGACGGGAACCGCCGCACCCAAAAAGCCGTCGGGGTTCGTCGAACCGTAGGTCTCGTCGTCACTCGACGGACGAACCTCGGGTAGCATCGCGCGCGGCACGTCGAACTCCTCGCACAACTCGTCGTCCCAGTCCATCTCGTGGATGTCGAACAGCATCGTCCGCGACGCGTTCGTCACGTCCGTGATGTGCTCGCCCGTCAGGTTGTAGATCAACCACGAGTCGATGGTCCCGAACAGGATTTCGCCGCTTTCAGCCCGATCGCGTAGACTCGCCGGACGAGCGCGCTGGGTCTTGATCGGTTCAGAATTATCGAGCAACCACTCGGCCTTCGTCGCCGCGAAGTACGCGTCCGGTTGCAGTCCCGTCTTCGCCCGGACGTCGTCCGCCTTCCCGTCCGCCTCCAGTTCCTCGATGCGGTCGGTCGTCCGTCGGTCCTGCCAGACGATGGCGTTGTGAACGGGTTTTCCGGTGTCGGCGTCCCACAGTAGCGTCGTTTCGCGCTGGTTCGTCACGCCGATGGCCGCCAACTGCCCGGCGTCGATACCCGCCTCCGTGAGCGCCGATTCGATGACCGACTGCGTGTTCTCCCAGATTTCGAGCGGATCGTGTTCGACCCATCCCGGCTCCGGGTAGATCTGTTCGTGTTTCTCGTAGGCGTTCGCGACCACCGTTCCCGCGTGGTCGAACACCATGAACCGGGTGCCTGTCGTTCCTTGGTCTATCGAGCCGACGTAGGTATCGTTCGTTTCCATTGGATAACCTCCTGTGTCCGATGCCTGAATGACCGTATCCATCGGGTGGCCCAGCCATTTTTACTGGCAATAGGCCATTGGCTGTAAACATCAAACACTTTCATTATAAATGTTGCCCCTTCAAGGAGCGTGTGACTGGGATCAATTTTCGTTGAGCGCCTCGAACACGAGCGTCGGAAACCGCGGTTCGAGCCTGCTCGGTTGCCGTCCGCTCCGGGTCCCGTTCTCGGAGGTTACCCGTTCGAGTACCCCGGCCTCGGCGAGTTCGTAGAGATAGCGCGTGACCGTTCCGGCCGAAAGGTCCGTCTCCGCCGCGATGGTGGTCGCGCTGGTTTCGACCGACACGCGAACGCTCGCGTCGAGTTCGAGCAGTTCGGCGAGGACGTGGCGGCGGTTTTTCGGCAGCGAGAGGACGATACCGAGCGGAACGCCGTCGCGCGGTACCGCGTCCATTCCCGCCGTCAGATGCTCGTCGTGGATTCGGTCCGCGTCCGCCCCGACGGCGAGTGTTACCGCGCCGAACAACGCCGCGAGCGCGTCGTGGGCGTCCCCCTCGGCCCACTCCGCGAGCGTCTTCACCTGCGTGTGATCGAGGACGCCCTGCCGCAACCCGCGTGAGGCCCGTTCCGTGATTATATCCGTGAGTTCGTGAGTACTGTACGCAGGGATTTCGAGCGCATTCGCCGCCTCCCCGCGCGTTCTACCGACCGTCATCACGGCCAGCGAGTCGCCCGTCTCGTCGAAGAGCGACTCCGTCTCCGCGGCGGTGAGCGTTTCGTCCTCGTCGACGTGGTCCACCGCGATGACGACGCCACGGTTCGAGTCCTCCACGGCGGTCGCCAACTTTCGGCGGAGGGTTCCCGTGCCGACACCGCGTTTCGGCACGTGCTCGTCGGTCAACGAATCGAGCACCGATCGATACAGTTTGAACGCCGTGCCCGCCCGCCTGGCGTCGATGTAGACGAAATCGAACCCGCCCTCGCTCTCGGCGCGGGTCGTCGTCAGTATCTGCCCGTTGCCGGAGGACAACCGTTCCGCGAACTGGTCGAACAGTGCGGTGACGATGGCCGATTTTCCGGCACCGGGCGGGCCGTACAGATGCAGGTTCGACGGGAGTTGGCCGTCGAACAGGGGGTCGAGCGCGTCGAGCAGTCGTTCCAAAGTGGATCCTCGCCCGACGGGGTTCGAGATGTGTGTCATCGGGCTGAGGACACCACACTCGACGACGAAATTGGCGACCGGGGGTGTCGCCCGGCGACGCTCGATGCGCTCTCCGATGTCCATTACCGCCGTCTAACCGTTCGAATATAGATAATAGTTGTCTCTCGCCCGTCGCGTTCCGCCGGAATTCGAGCCGCCGGACCGTATTTTATCTATACCACCGCTACTGTCGGTAAACTAAAGTGGATTCCAACGAACCGTCATACATGGCAACTGACGCCGATGTGCTCGTGATTGGGGGTGGCTCCACGGGCACTGGAATCGCCCGAGACCTCGCCATGCGAGGCCTCGACGTGACACTGGTCGAGAAGGGCAACCTCACCCACGGGACCACGGGGCGGATGCACGGTCTGCTCCACAGCGGCGGTCGGTACGCCGTCTCCGACCAAGCCAGCGCCGAGGAGTGTATCGAGGAAAATCGCGTCCTCCGGGACATCGCCAGTCACTGCGTTGAGATGACCGGCGGCCAGTTCGTACAACTGGAGGGCGACGACGACGACTATTTCGAGGAGAAGCTACAGGGCTGTCGCGATTGTGGCATCCCTGCCGAGGAACTGACCGCCAGGGAAGCGCGCGAACAGGAACCCTACCTGACCGGGGACGTGAAACGGTCGATTTCCGTCCCCGACGGGGCCATCGACCCGTTCCGACTCTGCGTGGCCAACGCCGCCGACGCGGAGATGCACGGCGCGCGAATCGAAACGCACGCGGAAGTGACCGACGTGCTGGTCGAGGGAAGCGACGTGACGGGCGTCGAAGTCCGCCATGCGAGCGGGCCGGGCAAACGGAACCATTCCCGTCCCGGAACGACCGAGAAAATCCGCGCCGAGTACGTCGTCAACGCGACGGGCGCGTGGGCCGGACAACTCGGCGAGATGGCGGGCGTGGACGTCGAAGTTCGTCCGTCCAAGGGCGCGATGGTGGTCATGAACTGCCGACAGGTGGACACGGTCATCAACCACTGCCGACCCAAGGGCGACGCCGACATCATCGTCCCGCACGAGACGACGGCGATTCTCGGCACCACGGACGAGGAGGTCGAGGACCCGGAAAACTACCCCGAGGAAGGCTGGGAAGTGGATATGATGATCGACGAGTTATCGAAACTCGTCCCCATTCTCCGCGATTCTCGGACCATCCGGACGTTCTGGGGGGTTCGCCCACTGTACGAACCGCCGGGGACCGGAACGACCGACCCGACCGACATCACCCGCGACTTCTTCCTGTTGGACCACGAGGAGCGCGACGACCTGTCGGGGATGGCGAGCATCGTCGGCGGCAAGTTCACCACCTACCGGATGATGGCCGAGAAGATTTCCGACCACGTCTGTGACCGACTCGGCGTCAGGGCGACCTGCCACACCGCCGACGAACCGCTCCCCGGCAGTCACGATTTTACCCTGCTTCACGACTACATGGAGGAGTTCGGTCTGCGCTCGCCCATCGGCCGCAGAAGCGTCCAGCGACTCGGCAGTCGCGCCGAGGGCGTGCTCGAAAGCTGTGATCCGAACCCGACCATCTGCGAATGCGAGGCCGTCACCCGCGCGGAGATTCACGACGCCATCGAGGGGGCCGGGTCCGACCTGAACTCGGTTCGCATCCGCACCCGGTCCTCGATGGGCAACTGTCAGGGCGGGATTTGCTGTCACCGGATGGCGAACGAACTCCATCCGGAGTACGACGAACCCACATCTCGAAAAGCCCTCGACGAACTGTTTCAGGAGCGCTGGAAGGGCGAGCGCCACGGCCTGTGGGGCGAACAGCTCTCACAGGGGGCGCTGAACTACGCCCTTCACGCGACGACGATGAACCGCGACGAAACTACCGAAGACATCGACTTCGCGGCGTTCGACGGAGGCCAGCGTGGCGATTGAGGACGACGTGGTGGTCATCGGCGGCGGCATCGCCGGGATGAGCGCCGCGCTTTCGGCGGCCCGCGAAGGTGCCCAAGTCAGGCTGCTCTCGCACAAGGAGAGCACGCTCCGGCACGCGAGCGGCCTCGTGGACGTGCTGGGGTACACGGACGCCGACGGACTCGTCCCGAACCCGTTCGACGCGATTTCGGGGCTTCCGGACGAGCATCCCTACCGAATCGTCGGCGAGGACGGCGTCCGCGACGGCCTCGACCTCTTCGATTCGGTGGCCGATTACGAGGGGGCACACACCGACCGAAACGCCCTCGTTCCCACCTTCGGGGGGAAAATCAAACCGACCGCGAGATACCCGCCCGCGACCGCGGCCGGACTCGCCAGCGACGACCGGGACACCCTGCTCGTCGGCTTCGAGACAGTGGTGGACTTCGACGCACCACTGGCCTCCGAGGCTCTCTCGGCCGACGTTCCGTTCGACGTCCACGGCGCGACGGTCGCGTTTCCGGGCGATTTCAGGACCGACGCTCGAATCACGCGGCTCGCCCACGCGCTGGACGAAAACGAGCGAATCGAGGAATCGAGAGACGGCGTGTCCGCATCCCTCCCGATCCGAACCGCGCTCGCCGATGCGGTCGAACCGCACCTCGACGGCGCGGAGCGCGTCGGCTTCCCGGCGTTGCTCGGCGAGGAGCGGACCGAAGAAGTGATCGCCAGCCTCGAATCCGAACTCGACGCGGCCGTGTTCGAGGTGCCGATGGGACCGCCGAGCATTCCGGGTATGCGCCTGGAAACGGCGTTTCACGAGGCTCTCGTCGAGGCAGATGTTCGAACCACGTCCGGAAATCCGGTCGTGGATTTCGAGACGGACGATGACGACGACATCGAAGCCGTCGTCGTGGAGCGAAACGGCGCGGCAATCCCGTTCCACGGCGACCAGTTCGTGCTGGCGACCGGCGGCTTGGTCGGGAAGGGTATCGACTCGACGCGGGAACGCGTCTCCGAACCGATTTTCGACTGCTACATCCCCGCACCGGACGACCGCTACGACTGGTCGGACGAGGAGGCGTTCGGCGACCACGCTTTCCCGCGGTTCGGGGTGGACGTGGACGACGAACTGCGCCCACTCGATTCGGCGGGCGAACCGGAGTTCGGGAACCTCCGCGCGGCCGGCGGGGTTCTCGGCGGCTACGACTTCGCGGCGGAGAAATCGGGCAGCGGCGTCTCGCTTTCGACGGGCGTCGTTGCCGGACGACTTGCGGGCGAACAGGTGAATGTGAATCCATGAGTGAGAAGGAAACGGGCAGCCGAGAGGCGGCCGAACTACGCGACGTGTTTACAGGCGAACCGCTCGACCTCAGACCGGGGTCCGACGACTGCTACAAGTGCTCGACATGCGACACGGAGTGTCCCGTCGCGGAAGTGGACGACGACTTCCCGGGGCCGAAGTTTCAGGGGCCGGAACAGTGGCGACTCAAGCGCAAGGACGACCACGACATCGACGATTCGATCATGTCGTGTTCGAACTGCATGCGCTGTGACAGCGCCTGCCCGTCGAACGTGCCCCTCTCGGGCATGCACAATACCGCGCGCGGCGACTACGTGGACAAGCAGATGTCGAAGTTCTCGCGGGAGTACATCCGCAACCGCATCCTGGCGAACTACGGCCGACTCGCGCCGCTCGGCGCGATGTTCCCCCGGATCACCAACTTCGTGATGGGCCTCGACGTGACGAAGACCGTCTACGAGAAACTGCTCGGCATCGCGGGCGAACGCGAGTTCCCCGCCTTCGCCGAGCAGACGTTCACCAGTTGGTGGGACGAACGAGGTGGTGACGCCGCCTCGAAGCGACGAGCCGAGCGAAATCGGGACGACGGCGAGGACGCCGACAAAAAAGTCGCCTACTTCCACGGCGACTACTCGAACTTCAACACGCCCGAGGTCGCAAAATCGATGATCCGGGTGTTCGAGGAGTTCGGCTACGAGGTCGTCGTGCCCGACCAACGCTGTTCGGGCACGCCGATGTACGCGAACGGGATGCTGGACGATGCCGAGCGTGCGGCGAAGTTCAACATCGAGACGTTCGCCGCGCTGGTCGAGCAGGGGTACGACGTCATCTGTTCGTGTACGTCCTGTTCGATGTCGCTTCGGCAGGAGTATCCGGAACTCTACTCGTTCGACGGCACGGAGAAAGTCTCGTCGAACACCTACGAGGCGCTCGAATACCTCCGTGTCAACGAGGACCTGGACGGCGCGCTCGCGGAGTCGTCGGTTCCGGAGTCCGAGTTCGGAACGCTGTCCTATCACGCGCCGTGTCACGCCAGGAATCAGGGACTCGCCGGACAGGCCGTCGAACTGCTGTCGGCGCTCGACGGCACCGACCCGGTGGACGTTGGCGACTCCTGTTCCGGCATCAGCGGCACGTACGGTTGGAAGGAGGAGAAGTACGACAAGTCCATGAAAATCGGCGAGGAGATGTTCGAGCACATGGAGGACGCCGAGGGCGAAACCGGCATGACCGAGTGTCCGACCTGCGCGATGCAGATGGAACACGGGACGGGCTACGATATTCGCCACCCGCTGGAAGTGCTGGACGCGGCGCTGGTCAGTTGAACTCGCGCTGAATCGTTTCTCCCTTTTCCTCGGCGGTATCCTGCGGACGGCGTTGCATGTGTGCGCGCACGTCGTCGAACAGGGCGTCGGGCGCGTCGTTCGCACGGTAGCGGATCGACTTCCCGCTCGTCAGTTCGAGTCGCACGTACGGCCGTTCGTACTGTATCGAGGAGAGCCACTCGTAACGGATTTCGGTGAAGTCGTTCCTGACGTACGGAATCCGACGTTTCATATCGACGCCGACGCCCTCGTGAAACGTGACCGACTCGTCGCCGACGAGGGCGTGGGTCGTGAAGTATCGCTCGTCCGGTTTCACCCACAGCGACGTACCTGAACTGTAGTTCAGCGTGTAGCAGGTCCCGTGGGGCCGGTCGTTCCGTAGGCCCTCGACGACCTGTTTCGTGTACTCCGCGTGGTCGTCGAGGAGGGTCCAGTACGTCCGGTCTACCTCCTTCGTCCCAGTGTACCACAGGCCGAGTCCGATCAGTGCACCGACGGCCAGACTGGCGAGGGTCGGTTTCGCAACGACGAAGAGGCCCGCGAGGATGACGCCGAGCAAAACCCCGGCGAAGGGTCGCCAGCCGAGCCACCACAGGAACGTGCTCACCTCTCCCACCGTATCCTCGCTCATCGTGACGAGTACACTCCTCACCGCTGAATAGTTTTTTGTACGGACATTCGAGCCAGGATTCGGGACCCTGAACCTTCTTGCCGGTTCCCGTCGTGAACGAAGTAGGGGGTACGATGTCACGACAGCAAACGAGGACCCAGACGAGGCGAGCCTTTCTCACGACGATGGCGGCGGGGACCGTCGCCGCCGCGAGCAGCGGTACCGCCGATGCACAGGGGACGAAGACCATCAAACTCGGCGGCGAAGTCATGGGCTGGCAGGGACAGCAACCGTCCAGCATTTCCGGGAAGAAGAACCCGACGTTGAAGCTCAAGGCCGGACAGAAGTACGAGGTCATCTGGACGAACCTCGACGGCCAGCCGCACAACTTCCAACTGCTGGACTCCTCGGGGAACGTCATCAAAGGGACGGAACAGATGTCCCAGAAGGGAGCGACGCAGTCGCTGACGTTCACCGCCACGCCCGAGATGGTGAAGTACCGCTGTCAAGTACATCCGACGACGATGGTCGGGAAGGTGCAGATTCCGGGCGCGAAAAAGGAAGCGACGAGTTCGAACGCGAACATCCCGGCCGACGCGTACGTCTTCGCCGCCGCGATCATCCTCGCGGTCTTCTCGCCGCTGCTCTTCGCGCTGTTGTTGATGCGGGTCGGGACCGATGATGGGATGCGACCGTCGGGGTAGCCACGCGACTACGAACGGTACTGTTTCACACAGTGTCGCTTCGGAGGAACGCTTTTGTGGAGCGACGGTAGTGTTCAGACATGTTTGACTCCCTCTACCACGAAATCGAGATAATCGAGCGGACCCATCGGGTTCTCCTTCTCGTGGGGGAACATGGTCCGATAGGGATTCGACGGCTATCGCGGACCGCCGAACGGGAACACCACGAGATTCGTGCGTCCCTTCGGCTTCTGGAGGAGGAGGGATACATCGAATCGACGCCGGACGGCGCGGTCACGACCGCCGATGCCGGGAATTATCTGATCGAGGTGGACGACGACATCGACGCCGTGACGGATAGCCTCGATTCACTACCTACCCTCTCGAAGGAAGTTACTCACGCGGAACGCTGACGTTTCGCAACTCGGAACCGCAGTCCGGGCATTCGCCCGGGTGCCGGAGCGCGCTCACGCGGTTACCACACTGTTCACATTCGTATGTCGCGGTCATCGAGCGTCCTATGCCATGCAGTAAGTTAACGTTTGTCCCACTCAGTAGTCGAGGTCGTCGGTGGTGTAATCGAGCAGGAGGACGGCACCCCCACCCACGAGCGCGGCGACGATCGCAGCGCCGAGTACCGTCGGCGTCCACGCGAACGACGACGACGAGAACGTCTTTTCGACGGGGTAGCGAAGCGCCCCGACCATCAGGCTGACGAGGAACGTCAGCGTCGCCGCCCGGTAGTGTTCGAGCGCCCACGACACGATTCGGGAAATAGTCAACAACCCGACGAGCGCACCGACCATGAACGTCACCACGACCGCGCCGGGCGTGACGACGGACGCGATCGATCCGCCGTCGAGGAGGCCGACGAGCGCGTCCTTGAACCCGTGCAGGCTCTCGGAGAGGTAGTTGTACTGCCCGAGGAGCATGAGGATGAGCGCCCCGGAGACGCCGGGGAGGATCATCGCGCTGATGGCGACCATCCCGGTCACGAAGACGAACGGAAGCGGCGTCGCGCCGGTCGCCGATTCGGTCGCACCGGCGATGAGGAACGCGATGGCGAAGCCCGCGATTGCGGCACCGACTTGCCCCGGCGTGTTTATCGACACCTCGCTGTAGAGGACGATGGCCGACGCGGCGATGAGGCCGAAGAAGAAGCCGTAGAGGATCACGGGATGATGCTTGCTTCCCCATGTGACGGCACCCGTCACCGCCACGACCGCCGTTGCGATTCCCGCACCCAGTGCGAGGAGAAACGGGAGATCCATCTCCGAAAGCATCCCGCGGACGGCCGCGCGCTCGTCCGGGTCGTACGCTCGAAGGATGCTCGGCACGATTCGTGGATCGAAGGACGCGACGGCGGAGATGAGCCGTTCGTAGATTCCCGTGATGAGGGCGATCGTTCCGCCGGAGACGCCGGGGACCGCGTCGGCGGACCCCATGCAGACTCCTTTCAGGTAGATAGTCAGCAGGCCACGCATTGCCCCGGGGTTTCCGGTCGAATCAAAAAACGATTCCCATCCGCGCTCGACGCTACCGGACTCGCGTTCGTCTCCAGTCACGGCGGTGTCTACGGCAGGCACTGATATGAGGATGTGGGCTGGAACGTGTGAGCCGAGAGACAAGGGAAAACGACGGGAAATCGAACGGGAAACCGAACGAAAATCGAGACGAACGAAAAACGCGAAATCCGATTCAGTCCCGACGCGAGACGACCATCGCGGCCGCGAAGGTGCCGACGAGACCGGCGCGCGTCGATGGTGCCGCGGGACTCGGGAGCGAACTGCTGTTGGTCGAACTGTTAGTCGAGTTGTTCGCGCCGACCGAACCGTTTCCGGCCGAGGAGTTGCCGCCCGTCGCGTTGCTCGGTGCGGAACCGGCCGAAGAGTTGTTGCTGGACGAGTTGTTCGCGCCCTCGACCGGAACCGTCTGCTGGTTCGTGACCGACACCGTCACCGGCGAGTTATCCTCGCCGATGACCTTGCCCTCCGAGACCTGCGCGGTCGCGTTCTTGAACGTGACCCCGCCGTCACCGAGCGTTTTCGGCGTCGAGAACTCGTACGGACCGTTGGCACGAACGCTGGTGTTCGTGTACCCCTCGTCCGTTCCCCACTTGTCGTAGCCGGTCGTGGAGTACGGGAGCGTCATGGTGAACTTCCCGTTCGCGTCCGTCGTCGCCTTCTGGGTGTAGGTGAACGTGCCGCCGGTGGCGGATTTCATCTGCACCGACGCGGTGATTTCGGTGTTCGCCGGACCGGTTCCCTGCACCGTCGCGCCGGGAACGCGCTCGTACGTCTTCACCCACGAGGGTGACGTGCGGAAGTAATCCTGAACGGAGACGTTAGCCTGTTGCAGGAGTTGTGCCCGCTGTGCGAACACCTGGTAGTGCGTCGATCCGTAGCGCAGCGCGGTGGATTGGCTCTCGTGGACGACACGGTAGTGCTGAAGCGCCGGGATGTCCTCGCTCGCATATGGTCCGATACCGCCTATCTGCGAGGAGCCGTCCTGTTTGACGTACTGACGGGCTTCCTTCATCGTGTCGAACTTCTTCACCTGCGGATTGATCTTGTACGTCTGACCCTGGTACGTGGTCAGATCCCAGTCCAACACGACGGGTTGCGCATCGACGGAACTCCCGTCGTACTTGTACAGGCGAACCATCGTGCTGTTGTAGTACGCCTGCTTGTGTTGGGTGATGTAACTGCTGTTGGTGTAGATGTAGTCGACAAAGTCACTCGACGAGACGTTGTCGTCGAAGACGGTCGGCGCGAAGAACTTGACGTTCCCACTCTGTCCCTTCGTCTCGACCATCTTCCAATCGACCATCACGTAGCGGGTCTGTTCGTTCGAATCGCCCATGTTGTCGAGGATGGCGTTGGCCTGTGACTCGTTCTGGGCGAGCAGATAGTTCGCAGCGGTGGTCGCACCTTCCTGGAACGGATTGGCGTCCGGAATCCGTTCCCCGTTGGTGGTGATCCAGTGGCCGTAGTCCCACCACGACATGACGCCGTACGACCCGTTCGGATAGTCGTAGTCGCCGTCACCTTGCGTGTACGTGCCGTAATAGGCCATCGAGCTGTTGTTTCCGGCACCGTAGTTGCCTTCCTGTGGCGTGTTGCCCTGCATCCACTGCAGGCTGCCTTCCCACTGCGTGATCGCACCGGGTCCGGTGTTGTTACCGACCGTCTGTGCCGTGTAGGTCTGTGACCCCCCGACCGACATCGGCATGACGAGTCCGGGGACGACCAGCAGGAAGACGAAACAGATGGCAAGCACTTGATACAGCTCGGCGTTTCGGATCGTTTGGCCGGTCGATTTTCCGAAGCCGACGAGGCCGAGCACCCACCCGAAGAGGTAGGCGTTCAACACCGCGACCGGAACCGCGAGGTAGTAGTTGAAGCGCACCTGCGTGAACGCGGCGGCGAGGATGAAAGCCGACCACACGAGCACGAGCATCTTTTCGGCGTCGTTCTCGTTCGACGACACCGACCGCCACACCATCACCAACGCGCCGATGATGGCCGTGAAGAACATCAAACCGTACTGGGGGACGACCGCCGACGTCAGCGAGTCGCCGCTACTCAGGAACGGTTTCGCCTCACCGATGGTGCGCTGTGCCGCGCCCGCGTTGAACCCGACGAAGCGAACGAGGTTGGTCTGAATCAGGTTGAATAGGTGCGGAAGAACGACTGAGACGACGAGGGCACCGACGGCGATAATACCGAAGATCGCCAGCGGGTAGCCCGCGGTCATGAGGTTCCGGTCGTCCCATTCGCGCGCCAACCACGTCATGAATCCCGCGCCGATGGCGATAGCGAACGCCATGAACGGTTGGAGCAGGGAGAACTTCGTCGCGCTGAACGCAATCGTTCCGAGCGGGACGAGCAAGAGGAACCCGGCCACACCCATGCTGATCGAGGCGACGAATGCGAGGTGGTCGGGACTGACACCACGCACGTAGTCCGCCGTCAGTTTCAGCAGGAAGAAGACGCCGATGATACCGATGAGGAGGACGCCCGGCGGCCACACCCAGAGATACATCGCGGTTGCAATCCCCGCGAGGATGCTGTAGCCGAGCGGTCGGCGTACCGACGCGAAATCACGGTCCAAGAGGAGTTCGTAGACGGGCCGTTCCCGTTCCGCGGCCGAAATCGCGATCATCATCGCCAGCACGGCGAACGTCTGGAAGAACGGTTCGACGATGTTGTGGTCCGAGAATCCGACCAAACCACGGTTCAAGAAGACTCCCGGAATGAGCGCCAACACGAGAACGCCGAAGAGGCCGCCCAGTCGGCCGCCCAGTCGCTTCCCAATGAGATACGTCGGGACGGCGACGAGCGTGCCGAAGACCGCTGGCGCGACGAGGAGCGTCAGTGCAACCGTGTGGTGGGACGGGTCCCCCAGCCCAATGATCAGCGCCGCCGTGGCGACGAGTTGGTCGTAAAACGTTCCGAACTGACCGACGCTCGTCCCGAACGGATAGTACGTCCAGGGATCGAACGGCATCGTCGCGGGCCAATGATTGACTGTATACTGTACTTGTCTGAGATGATACCACGCGTCGTTACCGGAGAGGTACACCTTCCCATTGATAAGGAAGTTGTCGTACGATTGGAGGCGTACCCACAACATGAATCCCAGTAACAGTACGAGTACAGGGATGTGGTACCAGTGTTCGATATAGTCGAGGACTGAAGTAGCCGACGTGGAGGTGTCCTCGACCTGTTCGGTGCCTTGGCTCATCTGGTGGAGAATTTGGCAAAACGCGCATAAGCCTTATGATAGTACAACGAGTTATCGGATTACCACTCTAGTACGGGATTCGGGACGAATTGCTCTATTTGGGAGCCTCGGAGGACGCTCCCGATAGTAGAACGGAACAGATCGCTCATTATGATCAGAGATATTGCATATATTCCTGATCCAGTTACAAGATGGATAGTGAGACCAAACCATGATCGGATTGGTACCATCTGATGGATTACCAAAACAGCCATAGACATAATTACTCCCGAACCGAATTGTTGCCATATCGTTCGAGGGATAAGATTCATTCCAGGGATGTATTTTCGAATGATGAGCGATAAGAGGATGTATCGAGCAAGCTCTGCGATGAGTGTCGCTATGACGACACCGATTGGACCAAGACGGAGAACCAATAGGACGCCAATGGCGATATTTATCGCAAGTGTGGTACCGGATACATACATCGCTCTTTCCGGCATATCTAAACCATTGATAACTTGTGTCAGTGGTGCGTTCTGAGATTTGAATACATTATAAGCTGAAATTCCAATTAAAAATGGTGCTGCCGGTGCATATTCCGGTCCATACAGAGTCACAACGAGTTCCTTGGGAAGCACAAGAGTTCCGAAGAAGATCGGGACTGCAAGTACGCTTGCAAACGCTAACGTATTTTCAATATCCTCAGTAATATCCTGCCGTTTGCTTCGATAGAAGCTCACACGCGTCATTAAACCGCTTGCGGCAGCAGTACTAACAAAAAGAGATGGAAGCGTTAACTTTGCGGCTACTTCGTAGTAACCGACTGAAATAGATGATGTTAAGAGAATTCCAAGCAGAAGAACGTCGAATCGGTCGTAAATTGTGCTGAAAAAGCTAGATGGGATACTATACCTTGCATATATTGCTAAACTCCGAAGGATGGAAAGGGAAGGGAAAGTAGGCGATACTGCGAGGAAATAAACCACGACAGGGATCGTAATCAGTGTTCCTCCTGCCAGTCCAAAAACCATACCTGCCGCACCGAACCCGGAGAGTATGAAAAATATCTGTAACGGAAGTGTAAGATAGGAACGAACGGCATCTAACCAAGCTGCCAACCCGATTTGACCTCTCGCCTGAAGTAACTTTTCGAACGGTTCGTACAGTGGTTCTGAAGCAAGTAGAATGAAGAATAACATCGGTGCGTTTTTCAGTCCCGTGTACTTTCGAAGCTGGAACGAGAGAGCGAACGATACAGTCGCAACAACAATGAGCCAAACTGCAACGAATACTACCAGTGCACCAACAACCGAGCTCTCGGAGGATTCGTATTCGGAGAACCGCTTTTTAGCGGCGATCGACCATCCGTGTATCGGTCTATCGGCGATTTTTACGACGCCCAGTAAGAGATAGAATCCTCCGAGCGAAGTAGGGCCTAACAACCGTGCAAACAATATCATCCCGACAAAACCGCTTGCCGCCATTGCGAACTTCGCGACAGTCGCCTTCACGGTTTCTCCGCCAAGATTGACCTCGGATATATCCGTCATTATCGTCTTTAATTGGAATGTACCACGTCTTTTATGCGTACCCGAGATCTTGTAGTTGCCGAAGAACACTATCGTCAATCCCCTTTTCTTGCTTGGCTGATCTCTTATTCAGCGATTCGACGACTTCTTTGAGCCGTCCTTGCGGTCGCTCATGAGTGCCAGATCCGTAGCTCTGAAATCCGTCAGGTGTTTCGTATCCGTAGTAGCTACCATCTATGAGCCCGCTTAGCTCCTCTTGAAGGAAGTCAATGTCGGAAAAACCATGCGCGGCCATGGATTCGTAGTGACGATCGCTGATACCATGATACTCGCTTATGAATTCTCCGTCCTCAACGACATTCCGTAAATCACGCCCTCTTGACGGTGCATCGATACCCGCCTCTGATAGAATCGTTGCGTGTACATCAAGGAGGCTAACGGATTCGTCATATACGTGGCCATTAGATCCATCATATATTGAGAACGGGACGTGTGTGAGTTCAGGGTATACTCCGAACGCGTGTTCCCATGCGTTGTGCTCCCCAAGCAATTCACCATGGTCACTCACGGTTATGATCAAGTCAAAATGGCTCTGAAGTTCTTCAAATATTTTTTCGTACATTACAGAGAGATATCGGGAAGCATCTGAATACCCTTGCTTGATTCGATGTGGATCGTCCTTTGGTCCACCGTTCAATGTTGCGAACAGACCGTTCAACGATGGGGGTTCAACGGTTTGAAATTCGGCAGGGGGATGGTACGGTGTGTGTGCCTCCACTAGGTTCATAAAAAGAAACTCTTGATCGTGGAAATTCGTTTTTCGAACGAAATCCAACGCTGCTGTCGCACCGTCATCACGGGTTTTCTCGCCGATTCCTATGTCACGAAGTTTCAACAGAGCACCACGTTTTAACGACGATATCGTATCACAGTCATCAACGAGACAACGATAAAGTGCCTTCACGTAGCGTTGTGGGCCTTCATGCTGTGTTTCGGCGATAAAACCATCCCAGTCGAAGACGTTCTCGGACATTGCTTTCAGACGCCAGCTTCCAATGAATTCATCAAAACCTCGATGATATTTAAACGCCTTTGAAATATTCACGTTCCCTGAGAATGCTCGCGTTGAGTACCCGTTCTCAGATAACCGTTCAGCAAGCACCGTTTCCTCACAGTCCAACGATTCTGCGTTGGCGTACACTCCTACCTCGCTAGCATATTTTCCAGTGAACATTGATGTATGTGCTGGTACTGTCCAATGGGAGGTGCTAAATGCACGCTCGAATCGATGGCCCGGTAGCCAATCGAAATAGTCATCAAATCTATCCTTTCGTAATGTGTCTAGAACAACAAGTGCAATGTTCGACATAGTGGTCACTTGTAGCCAAGTGATTCGAGTTTTTCGGTTACATTCCCCATTTCATCGTCTGGTTCGATGGTCGGTTCATACGTTTCGTTATCTGATGCACTGGAAACATACCAAGGAACGCGTCTCAGAGATGGTATCGGAACGGGCCACGGATGTCCATATAATCCCCATTCACCCATCAACTCCCCGTGATCTGCGGATATCACTACTTTTTTGGCATCAATATTGTTGAGAAGTACTGCAACGCTGTTGAGAACATATCTTAGATTTTCTTTGTACGATTTCCACACGCGTTTCCTCGCTAATTCTCCGGATCTTAGCCTATCTAACGACGATTCTGGAGACGCAAGAGTCGTATCTGGATTCCCCGTCATTCCTTCGCCTAGCGGATCTGGCACTGACGGCGTGTGTGGTTGCATATAATGAACGATCAACCGATCAACCTCTCTGCTTCTATTTATCTCGATTGCTCTGTCCGTTATCGTCTCTGCCAGAACCGTTCCATGTCCGTCGTCCCAACCGTATTTCCACACTTCATCTAACATGGCGAATTCGTTTGGCTCCGCGTACCGACGTGTGAACACGTTACCAGAGACATATGTAGTCCGACTCACTTCTTCCTGGAAGTCGTCACAAAAGTTTTTATTCATCCATTCTTCTGAGCCGCTCCCAAGAGAAACAAATCCTTCATTTTCACACAAGAAATCGTACTCGTCATCGATTTCCTCGATGAGATCACATCGACACGCATCGAGAACAATCAATAAGTCCCAATCCCGCTCAAATATTGACTCACCCGTCGATGAAAATCGGCCAAGTCGCCGCCATCCTCCGACGTAGAATTGGTACATCGCCTCAGAAACACCTCTTCGAATTCCATCTTCCCGGGTTTGCTTGACGCTAGCTTTGATCCACTCAGATATAGTCATGCAAACCACCCATATCGAACTCGGTCAACGGCGTTCCAAAATCCCCTGCGCCAGAGCCAATCGTTGACTCGACCATGAATGGTGTCTGGAACGATGACTCGCTCATATTTTCGTGGGTATTCCCGTTTCAATCGTTGTTCATTTGATCTGACAATCGTTGAGCGCGACTGTGGTGGATGTCTCATTCGAACGTTTTCTGAGAACAAAAAATCACCAACTTCCTCCAATCTCCATCCGAATTCGGTATCTTCCCTCCAGTACTCGAATTCTTCCCGAAAACCACCAACACGAAGCGCGGCATCGCGACGAACGGCGAGGTTACAGGTCGGATACATTTGCCGCCCGTTGTACGTCAATCCTCCTCCAACGGGTCCCTCAAGACACACTAATGTTTCGTTGTCTGAGAAATGTGCAACGATATTTTTGAGCCAGTCGGACGGCGGCTCGCAGTCGTCGTCGGTGAACGCCACGATATTTCCATTGGCCCGACGGAGTCCAACGTTTCTCGCCTTACAAACACTAATCGTCTTGTCTTCCACCACTATTATCTCGAAATTCGAGTACTCCGAGGATTCGAGATGGGCGATCACATTCGAATGATCGTTCGATGGTATCGTCGGGATGATCACGCTCACGGTAGGGTTTTCCGCAGTAATCGGTCGTAAGACAGGGTCTCCCATTATGAATCGTCTTCCTTTAGATTTTTGATCACATCTCTTAACCGTTGCTGAAAAACCTCGTACTGATATTTTTTCGCTTGGTCTCGAATCGTATCGCCATCATACTCCATCGAATCGAACCCTCGAACGATCTTCCGTATCGAGTCCACGTTCGGCTCGAACAACTCGCCGGTCACGCCTTCCTCGACCTGATATTTCGTGAACCCTTCGTTCACGCCGAGAAGCGGCTTTCCTGCCATCAGTGCTTCGGCACCGACGAGTCCAAAGTCCTCCTGCACCGGCGCGTAGATGACTGCCGTTGAACGTGCTACGAGCGATTCAATGTCCTCGACGAATCCTCTGATTTCAATGTTGTCGTGACCTCGTGCGATGCGTTCAAGCTTCGTCCGGTCCGCACCGTCTCCGGCGATGACGAGACGTTCGTCCAGCTCGGTGAACGCATCTGCGAGCAGCGGCATCCGTTTTTCCGGCGCAAGTCGTGACCACGTCACGAAGTAGCCGTCGTCCCCTTCGTTGCGCCAATCGCCGGTCACGGGGGGATAGACGACTTCCGCCTCACGGTCGTAGTACCGCTCGATGCGGTCCCGAATCAGTTCACTGTTGGCGACGAACGTATCGACGTAATCGTTCGCCTCCTTGTCGAGCGCGCGCCACCACTTCGCGTAGGTCTTCAGCGCGAACCGGACACCAGGGTAGTCGAACGATTCCATTCGGTCCCGGTAGAGGTCGTACAACCACCGTGGCGGGCTGTGCGGATAGTGGACTATCCGCTGGTCGACAGTCGGGACGTAATGTTTCGACAGCGGAGCGCTCTCCAGAATAACATCGTACTCCGTGAGATCGGGATGCGCATCGGTCATGTCCATCGCCACCGAAAGCGTTTCGAGGGGGTTCGATCCCTCGTTTTTCCACGCGAGTAGGCGGCCCGATAGCCCACGCGTGTATTTTTTCTGTTTGATAGGAACCACCCGAACGTCGTTCGGAATTTCGGTACCGGGGTAGACGTACATCGTATAAATCGGCGCATCGAGCGTCCGAGCTGCCTCGATAGCGAATTTTTCCCCACCACCGATTTGGGGGAATCGGTCGTGAAGAATAGCAACCGAGGGTAATTTGTCCGACATTCCTTACGATTTTCCAGTCATCTTAGAATATATAAGCCTTCTTACTCGCTCTCTTAACGATTACTTTCGGATAATTACGTCCTCAGTTGTCGTCTCACTCGAACGCCTCCCGCAATTCTTCGTCTATTTCCCACGTTCCGTCGCCTTCGCCACGTAACAACTCCAAACTCGCGCGGAACAGCGAGACTTGCGTGTCGAAGATGGCGTATATCGGCTGAAACGGGCCGAGTCGATCGCTCCCGCCGAGTTTGACGAACGCACCGAGCACACCGGGGACGACGAGACCGAACGGTCCCGCCGCGACCAGTGCGGCCCCGGTCAGCAGTCCGATTCCGAGCGCGAGTAGCCACGGCGAGACGATCATGAACCACCAGTTGAAAGGAAGCACGACGCCGCCGTATTTTCCGTGTTTCCCGAGCGCATCGCGGTGTTGGACGAGCAGCCGAATCAATCCCATACCGCGGCGATCCTTCTGGAGACGTCGTTTTCGGAAGTCCGAATGTGACGCTTCACTGTAGCGGATCTCCGGGTCGAAGATCACGCGCTTGCCGTTGCGACGAATCTTCAACGCGAGTTCCGTGTCGTCGGCGAGCGACTCCGGGTCGATGGGAACGATGGCGTCGTTCTCGAACGCCGAGAACGGCCCGTGGAATATCAGCGTCGAGTCGAGATGCGATTCGAGCGTCTGGATGTGTGCTTGGACGCCACGATAGCCCGCCTCGACTTCGCTCCCGCCGAGCACGTCCGCGTTCTGCCCGGTCACCGCGGCAACCTCCGGGTCGGCGAGGTTCGCGGCCGCGACGCGAAGCACGTCGTTCGCGGTGTATGAGTCACAGTCGGTCTTGACCACCATCTCGTTCTCGGCGGCGGCGTAAGCGTCGTTGAGCGCGGGTGCGAGTCCGCGCCGCTCGTTCTCTTCGATGAGGTTCAGCGACGGGTGTTCGCGGTCGGCGAAATATTCGCGGATCAACGCGGGCGTCTCGTCGTCGCTCGAATCCACGACGACGAGTTCGACCTTCTCCATCGGGTAGTCGAGTTCGAGCAGGTCGTCTAGTTTCTTCTCGATGATGTCCGCCTCGTTGTATGTCGGAAGAATGATGCTTACGGTCGGTTCAGCCTGCCGTTTCCGGGCGGGTGAGCCGTCCGGGCGAAGGAATCCGTACAGCGCGAGGAAGCAAAAATACGGAATCGCGGCGACGGCGATGACGACCGCCGCAACCTTTGCGAGCCGGTTCATGTCCGATCGTTGGGCGTTTTGTTTTAAACATCTATGGATTGGTGGCGGGTGGTTCGTCCGTCGAAATCAGCGTGTGATTCTGCTCAGATACCACGTCAGTAGAACGCCGAGGATGAGACCGCCGACGATCGCACCGACGAGAACGACCGGCGTCGCCCCGCCGTGAAAGGCGATGAGACCGCCGGACACGCCGACCAGCAGGACGATGGCGATCTTCAGGCGTAACATCGCGGACGAGCGTTCCTCCTTCGAAGTCGGTCCGACCATTATCGCACCCGATCCGTCGGCACTACTGGTATGTCGTCACTCGAATGTACTGCCCGCATGAAAGGAACGGAGCGAGCGAGATGCTTAAATCCTGGCGAGATGGTGCGGACTGGACTACTGTCGATACCGTTCGACGGTCTCGAACAGTTCCTCGAACGCGGGGTGGCTATCGTAGCGAATCGTTCCCGTCCGTTCGTCGTAGTCGATGAGGTGAAGGTCCCACAGTTTCGGCAGGGTTATGTGCCGGAGGTTGGTTTCGAGCGAGCGCTTTCGTAGTTCGTCGGTAGCGGTTAGCTCCTCGATCGTGAGGACACCGTCCGGTGCGTTCATCGCCATTCGAAGCACGTACCGACAGTTCCTGTCAGCGAGAACTTCGAGCCAATCATCGACCACGCCGGAAGGTGCTTGGATCCCGTCGGTAGCGATAGCTCTCTCGGGAATGGCAGGAAGTTCGTCACTGTCCGTGTCGGCGGCGAGGGGTGGCCTCGAATCGTTCGAACCGGCCGAACCGGTCGCGTTCGGCAAATCGGTCGAACCGCTCGGGTTCGTCGAACCGGTCCCAGTACCCGAGGTGTTCGAATCGTCGTTCGACTCGTTCGACGCCCCACCTTTCGACCCGGTGCGAAGCGGTGCGACCATCCCGGCGACGCCGATAACGAGTCCCAACAGCGCGCCGCTCGTTACCATCGTTTGGACGAGGAAATAGGGGTTCGAGATGTGCCACCCCGAGACTTTCGCGGTGACGATGACGCCCGCCGCGAACCCGCCGAGTGCGAGCATTCCCTTGAAACAGGAAACGTCCACTTTTTGGAGCGTTTTCGCATCGATGTCGCTTCGCGTGAGTCGATAGCCCACGTAGATCAGCATCGCTGAGAGCGTCATCTCGATGATAAACTCCGGGAACCACACCGACCCGGAACGAACGAGTGGGTCGATGACGACGACGATGGACAACAGAATGCCGATGAGTGCGATCACTCGGCCGCCGTTTCTTCCATCGGGCACTGCGATGTCGGGGGGAGTCACGCGCATCCGAAGGTCACTGAGTGTCGTACTCGCTCGACACTACTATCGGTTTCGCCACCCATGAGAAATCCAACCTGTTTCGCGCGAGTGAAATACCATTCGGCCCGCCGAACTACTGGAACCCGCGTCCGACCTCGTCCTCGTCGATGAGGTCGTCCAGTTCCTCGTTCAGGAGCTTTTCGGACTCCTCGAACGTCTCCTCCAGATCCGAGACGGTCTCCGGACGGTCGTACCCGTCGAACTCCATCGGTCCGAACGCCGGGCTCTCCAGAGCCTCCATCACGTCGTCGAAGAGGTCGGCACCGGACGTCGGCGCGTCCGCGTGTGCCTTGATGGTCTCTTCGACGCGCTTTGCCCGTGCCTCCATCTCGTCTTTCTCCGGATGTTTCTCCTCTGGATTCTGGACCGCGAACCGTCCGCCACGGTACTCCTTTTCCGGAAGGAAGTTTCCGATTTCGTCATCCAGCTTCCGGGCGACCTGCGTGCCGACGCCTCGGACCTGGTAGGGGTTTTTCGCGTACGTCTTCAAATGGTAGAGGCCTGCCTTCGGATGGCCGAGATACAGATCCTCGCCGACACCACCTGCCCGCTTTCCCCCCGCGGCTCGCCACCCTTCAGGGTCGACTCGGCGGTCAACAACGTCCTGTAAGACATCCTGCCATTCTCGAACCCGCATAGGTACACCGTGTCACGCCGAGGAGATTAACGTGTCGTTTTTTCGGATTCGGAGACGGACGGGGGCTTTCGGGGTAGTATTCTCGGTGATTGCAACCGTGAACCGATCAAAATCACCGGTTCGTAGCGAACCGCTGTGACTCTTCGATCCGTTTCTCCCGGCAGCGACGCTCACGAGAAAACCGAACCCACCCCGTCGTCACAGCCCAACTCGCCGTCACAGCCCGAAATAGAGCGCGATCGTTATCGGCGTCACGATCGCCAAAATGATCTGCAACCACACGCCGACGCGGGCGAAGTCGGTGAATCGGTACCCGCCGGGGCCGTAGACGAACAGGTTGGTCTGGTAGCCGACGGGGCTCATGAACGCGGCGCTGGCGGCGAACATCACGGAGAGGAGGAACGCGAGCGGATTCACCCCGATCTCCCTGGCGGCGTTGATGGCGACGGGGACCATGAGCGCGACGGTGGCGTTGTTGCTGATGATGTTGGTCAGGACGACAGTCGTCACGTAGAACACCCCGAGAACGGCGATGGTCGGGAGAAATCGACTGGAGGTGGCGACCAGTGCGCCGAGGAACGCGGCGGTGCCGGTGTTCTCCATGGCGATGCCGAGCGGGATTACGCCCGCGAGCAGGAAGATGACGGTCCAGTCCACGCCCTCGTACAGTTCGGTCGGCGAGAGCGTCCCGGAGAGGACCATCGCCACGACGCCCGCCAGCGCGGCGACCTGAATCTCGAGGAATCCGAGCGCCGCCAACCCGACGACGGCCGCGAGAATGGCGATGGCGACGGGTATCTTGTCGTAGCGGTAGTCCTCCCGCGGGAGTTCGCGGGCGACGATGAGGTCGCGCGTTTCGGCCACGCGCTCCAGTTCGTCGGCGGGCAGTTGGAGCAACAGCAGGTCCCCGACGGTGAACTCGGCTTCGCGGACGCGCGGCAGGCGAACGTCACCGCGCTGGAGGGCGACGAGCGTCGCGTCGTAACGCCGGAGCGTCGTGCTCGTCGCGATGGTCTCGCCGATGAGCGCGGAATCGGTCGGGACGACGACCTCGATGAGGACGCTTTCCGCACCGTCGTCCGGCATCTCTTCGGTGACTGCGGGTTCGCGTCCCACCGTCGGCAACGGGTTCAACGCCTCGGCTTCGATGAGCGATGTGAGATCGGGCCGACTCGCCGTGATGAGAAAGAGGTCGTCCGGTTCCACAGGCTTGCTGGAAAACGGCGAGAGGACGGTATCCTCCCGGACGACCTCCTTCACTTCGCCGCCGAACCCGGCTTCCGTCGGCACGTCCGCGATGGGCGTCCCGACGAGCGGCGAGTTTTCCGGCGCGACGAGTTCGGCCAGATACTCCTCGACTTCGTACTCCTCCAGGAGCGTCTCGCGGGGCCGAACACGCTCCGGAAGCAAACGTGGCGCGATGAAGACGAGGTAGAGCGCCCCGGTGATGAGGACGACGACGCCCACCGGCGTGAACTGGAAAATGCCGAGCGAGCGCCCCAACAGTTGCTGTGCGAGGCCGCTCGCCAACAGGTTCGTGGAGGTACCGATAAGGGTGAGTGTGCCGCCGAGCATGGCCGCGTAGGAGAGCGGAATCATCAATTTCGACGGCGACGTGTTGCCCCGATGGGCCAGGTCCGAGGCGAAGGGCACGAGCAGGGCGACGACCGGCGTATCGTTGATGAACCCCGACACGGACCCGGCGATGCCGACCGTCGCGAACACCTGTCTGAACTGGCTGTCGCCGACGACACCCGCGACGCGATGGCCGAGCAGTTGTACCGCACCCGTTTGGCGCACGCTCTCGCTGAGGATGAGCATGGCGAGGACCGTGATCGTCGCCTCGTTGGAAAACCCGGAGAGTCCCTCCGTCGGCGACACGTGGGTCCAGTGGCCGAACACCATCAGAACGACGAGGATGATGAGCGACGTCACGTCCACGGGAAACAACTCGGTGACGAAGAGGACGAACGCGAGGAGGATGATTCCCAAGACGACGAGCATACTGTTCGTTATCGGTGGGATTTGGACACCTGTTTGAAGCGGAACCAACATTCATACACCCCCGTGGACGCGTCGCACTGCTCACGTGCCACCCCACTGTTCATTCGACGGAACCGGACAAATCCCTACCTCAATCGTTCACGGTGTGACGACAAAATCCATCGAACAGGCTCGTTGGTGTATCGTGCCGCCCGCATACCGGGGGAAATCGATTGAAGTCCATCGCCGTAGAATCCCACGACGATGGACGATTCGATTCTCATACCGACCGACGGCGCGGAGGCGACGGACGCGGCCATCGAGCACGGGTTACGACTCGCGGCGAAAACCGGCGCGACGGTCTACGCGTTGTACGTCATCGACATGCCGCAACTGGGAGTGGCGAACGCCGACGAGGGGCTTTCCGGCCTCGTCGATCTGCTCGAAGAGGAAGGGAAAGAGGCGACGGCCGCAGTCGCCGAGCGCGCGCGCGAGTACGACGTCCCGGTGACGGAAGCGATGGAGGCGGGCGTTCCCTTCCGGGAAATCCTCGACTACGCCGACGACCACGACGTCGGCCTGATTTCGATGGGGACCGGTAAACACGGTCGCCTCGAATCCTACGTCGTCGGGAGCACGGCGCGCAAAGTGAGTCGACTCTCGGAGTGCCCCGTCTTGACGGTTCGGACGACCGACGAACCGACGACGACGGAGTACGAGAACGTCCTCCTCCCGATCGACGGAACCCAAGGATCGGAGCGAGCGATCGACGAGTGTGCCGAGTTCGCCGCCGAGTACGACGCGTTCGTCCACGTCCTCTACGTCATCGATTCGCGGGTCGCCCGATCAGGGTCGCTCATGGAACTCATGGAGAGCGAGAGCAAGCGCGCGTGCGATGACGCCGTCTCGCGGGTCACGAGCGGGGGTGCGCAGGCCAGACAGGAAACCCGTCACGGACGCCCTGCCGAGCAAATCCTCGACTACGTAGACGACCACGACGTAGACTGCATCGTCATGGGAACCCACGGTCGAACCGGCATCGACCGGTTCGTGATGGGGAGCGTGGCCGAGACGGTGCTCAGACGGGCGACGATTCCCGTGCTCACCGTGCGCGATTCGGGGGAGGAGTGATCGCGCCGATTCGTTTTTATCCAATCACATTGACGGTTCGGTAATGACCGATTCGGAAACCAAGAGCGGATTCCAATCCTTTGGGCTCACCACGCTCTTCGTCTTCGGTCTCGGAGTCGTGACGTTTCTCGCCGGGAATCTGACGCTTGCTGTGGTGTTTTGGATACTCATGGTTCTCCCAGTCACGCTGTCTATTGTAGCAAGAGATTTGGGGGGTGACGAACGATCCGCTCGTTTCACGGATACTCGATACGACGAGTCGAAACGAAATTCCCCGGAATCGGTTTCACCAGAATCGGAATCGTCTGTAACGGGTTCACCGGAATCGTCTTTTCCAAGGTCGTCGCGTCCCACACACGCGACGGACGAGGCACTCGCCCATCTCCGCCGTCAGTACGCCGACGGAGCGGTTAGCGAGGCCCAGTTCGAACGCGGCATCGAACGACTGTTGACGACGGAGACGGAGGACGAGGCGGTCGTCGCGCTCCGGAACCGGTACGCTCGCGGCGAACTCACCGACGAACAGTTCGACCGGAAGTACGACCGACTGCGAGCGACGAGCACCGTCGAAAATGCCGAAGAGTCGATCGAACGGGGCGCGTTCTCCGGGGACGAGTACGAGACGGAATCGTGACGAATACGCAACGGAATCGTAACTCGCAAGGAGACGACAAGACATATAGCCAATCGTTTCGACCGTCTCTCATGGCCGGAATTCACATCGTCATCCCGTGGTTCCTCGCGATTCCGCTCGCCGTTATCTGTGCCGTGTAGATCTATCGGGACGCGAAAGGCCGCGGTATGGAGACAGCCGACATGTGGGCCGTGGGCATGTTCCTCGCCTTTTTCATTCCGCCCATCATCGGTGCCATCATCGTCTACGCCTTCTACCTCCGGAAACGGAAGCCACGGCGAGGGCATCCCTACGCCGTGCCCGGGGAGTAACGAACCCGCGTCGAAGTGGTGGATTCGAGCGTGCTACCCCTTCTCTCGGTCGGACAATCCTTATCCTCCATCCCGGAAAACCTCGGGTCACCATGTCGAATACCGATCACGATATCTATCCGATGCCGCTGTTTCCGCAGTTGACCGTCTCGAACGTCGAGGAATCCACGGCGTGGTACGAGACGCTGGGATTCGAGGTCATCTACTCGATGCCCGTGATGTCCCACGTTCGGTACCGCAAGTACGCCGACATCATGCTCGTCGCGGAGCGGGACGACGGGGACGAGGAATCCGCGTCCGGAGACGCGGATTCCCCGCAAACACCCGCTCGCGGGAACGGCGTCGCCACGTACATCACCGTCGAGGACGAGTCCGTCGACGACGTGGCGGAGCGGGCCGAGGAGAACGGTATCGAGATTTCCGTCCCGCCGCACGAGACGAACTGGAACACGCGCGAAACGACGGTTCACGACCCGGACGGCTACGAACTCGTCTTCTCGGAGCGGGCCGAGACGGACAGGGATTTCGAGGACGTGATGGGGTCGGTCGAGGAGTAGTACTGTGCCGTCGAACGACACGCCTTTCCTGCCGCCCGAGAAATCCACGGGCATGGACAGAAAGCGGGAGCTTTCGAGCATCGACCTCGCCGCGGTCTCGCGGGAGTTGAACTCCTTCGAGGGTGCGAAGGTCGATAAAGCGTATCTCTACGGCGACGACCTGTTGCGCCTGAAGATGCGCGATTTCGACCGCGGTCGCCTCGAACTGCTCGTGGAAGTGGGCGAGATAAAACGCGCTCACACAGTCGCACCGGAACACGTCCCGCCCGCGCCGGGCAGGCCGCCGAACTTCGCCATGATGCTGCGAAATCGCCTCTCGGGGGCGGACTTCGCGGGCGTCGAACAGTTCGAGTTCGACCGCATCCTCCAGTTCCACTTCAAACGCGAGGACGGCGACACGACCATCGTTGCGGAACTGTTCGGACAGGGCAACGTCGCGGTGCTGGACGAGAACAACGAGGTCATCGACTGTCTCGACACCGTACGGCTCAAATCCCGTACCGTCGCGCCGGGGTCACAGTACGAGTTCCCCAGTTCGCGGGTGAACCCGCTCGATATCGACTACGAGGAGTTCGAGTTCCGGATGAACGACTCGGACACCGACATCGTGCGGACGCTGGCGACGCAACTCAACTTCGGCGGCCTGTACGCCGAGGAAGTCTGCACCCGTGCGGGCGTCGAGAAGGCGAAGGACATCGCGGACGCGACGGAGGAGGAGTACGAACGCATCTTCGCCGCTATCGAACGAGTCAAAGAACCGCTGGAGACCGGCGACTTCGACCCGCGCGTCTACTACGAGGACGACGTGCGCACCGACGTGACGCCGTTCCCGCTCGAAGAGTACGAGGACAGGGACTCGGAGGCGTTCGACTCGTTCAACGCGGCCGTCGACGACTACTTCACCAACCTCGATCTATCCGAGAACGAGGACGCGGGCGAACCGCAGAAGCCGGATTTCCAAGCCCAGATAGAGAAACAACAGCGCATCATCGACCAACAGGAGGGTGCGATCGAGGGCTTCGAACAGCAGGCGGACGCCGAGCGCGAGAAGGCCGAACTGCTGTACGCCAACTACGGCTTCGTGGACGAAATCCTCTCGACGGTGCGGAGCGCCCGCGCCGAGGACACGCCGTGGGCCGACATCGAAGCGCGGTTCGAGGAAGGTGCCGAGCGCGGCATCGAACAGGCCGAGGCCGTGCAGGGAATCGACCCGAGCGAGGGAACCGTCACGGTTCGAATCGACGACACCGACGTCACGCTGTTCCCGGACGACGGCGTCGAGAAGAACGCCAACCGCCTCTATCAGGAGGCCAAGCGAATCGAGTCCAAAAAGGAGGGCGCACTGGCCGCCATCGAGGACACCCGCGAGGAGTTGGAGGAGGTCAAACAGCGCGCCGAGGAGTGGGAAGCCGAACCCGAGGAGGAGCGGACGGAACCGGAGAACATCGACTGGCTCTCGCGGGCGTCGATTCCGGTTCGAAAGCAGGAGCAGTGGTACGAGCGGTTCCGCTGGTTCCGCACTTCGGACGGGTTTCTCGTCCTCGGCGGACGCAACGCCGACGAGAACGAGGAACTCGTCAAGAAGTACATGGACCGAAACGACCTGTTCTTCCACTCGCAGGCACACGGCGGCCCCATCACCATCCTGAAAACGTCCGACCCGAGCGAGCCATCGAAGGACGTCGACGTTCCGGACCAAAGTAAACGGGAGGCCGCCCAGTTCGCGGTCTCCTACTCGTCCGTTTGGAAGGACGGCCGCTTCGCGGGTGACGCCTACATGGTCAACCCCGATCAGGTGTCGAAGACGCCCGAGAGCGGCGAATACCTCGAAAAAGGTGCGTTCACGATTCGCGGCGACCGGACGTACTTCGACGACACAGCGGTCGGCGTGGCGGTCGGCATCACCGTCGAACCGAACACGCGGGTCATCGGCGGCCCGCCGTCGGCCATCGAGAAGCAGGCCGAGACCGTCATCGAGGTCGAACCGGGCCAGTACGCCCAAAACGACGCGGCAAAGCGACTCTACCGGGAGTTCCGCGAGCGGTTCGAGGACACGTCGTTCGTCCGCAAGGTGGCGAGTCCGGACCTGATTCAGGAGTTCCTCCCGGCGGGCGGCAGTCGGATGAGAGACTGATTCAGTTTTTGTTCGAAAACGTTTTCGACCGGATATCGATGGAATCGGTTTAGGCGGGATGTGGTCTGTCGCGTAGTTTTACGGTCTCGATGAACGAACAGCGACGCGAACTCACCCCATCGGTTCCGTGTGATGTTCGATCCGTTCGATGCTGGCTCGCCAGTATCTCAGGTCCCCCTCGGGCAGGTTCCACTCGACGGTTGCGTCGGTCGGAATGCGGAGCCCGTTTCGAACCTCGTAGTCGGAGAACCGTCCGGTCCACGGGACGAACGAATCGTCCTCCTGTCGATAGCGCTCGGTCGTGACGCGTTCCACTTCGTCCCGCTCGTTGAAATGAAAGACCAGCGACGCCGATACACCGTCGTGTTCGAGCGTCGCCCTCGCGGAGCGTTCGTCGATTGCCTCCCATTCGACCCCGCTCGCGGGCAATAGCGCGGTCGGGAACCAGACGGCCTCGGCGAGGTATCGGACCAACTCGCCCGCGTTCATGTCGGGACTCGGACCGGCGCTGGCGACGGGAATCGCGGAGAGGAGTCGAGCGCGCAAGACCCCCTGATGGCGTTTGTACAGATCCAGAACGTGGACCGAGAGTAGCGGAAGCATCCCTATCTCGGCGTCCCAGATGAACGCGGGCGGACGGACCGAGAAGTTCTGTGTCGCGTCGAGCGGCCGCCACTGTGCATCCCTCCCGCCGAGGCGAAACTGGCCGCGTTGGTCGAGACGAACCGTCCGGACGTATGGCTGACCCTCCGCGAGCACCGATTCGAAATATCGCCTGACTGGGTCCGGAAGTCCGTCGATGTCCGCTTCGGTGAACACCTGCCGCTCGGGGGCGTTCGCATCCGAGCGTAACTCGTCGAGATGGCGTTGGATTTCGCGGTCGAACCGACGCCGACCGACGATAACGGCGAGGACGGCGACGAGCGTACTCGGGACGATCCACGGAATCGTCCGCTTCACGGTTCCGGACTCGGGGAGCATGTCACGATACCACGGTTTCATCGTCCGTAGTTCTGCTCCCGGGAAATCGAATCGGTGATCGTTCCAACGGTCCGGACTGATCGTTCCAATGCTCCGGACATGTCCTCTTTTCAGAGCAAACGATTAAGCTCTCAGACGGCGTCTAGAACCCTGTATCGGGTGAGCCGGGGGGCTCGACCCGAGGGGGAAAACAATGTTCAACGAAAGCGTTCAGTATCTGAAAGACAGTGACGACGCGGTAACGAAAGTGCTCATCGGGGGGCTACTCGTCATCTTCGGCTTCCTGATCATCCCGGCTATCCTGTTGGAGGGGTACATGATCCGCGTCCTCCGTGAGGTTTCGGAGGGCGACACGGAGGCACCGATGTTCGACGAATGGACGAAACTGTTCGTGGATGGACTGAAGGCGCTGGTCATCACGTTCATCTATCTCCTCGTCCCGACGGTGATCGCCTTCGTCTTCATCGGCGGCGGTGCGGCGCTCGCGAACAACTCCACGTTCGTGGGGGGATTCGTGGCAGTCGTCGGAAGCGTGTTGACGTTCCTGGCCGGAATCGCCGTGTGGTACACGCTGCCCGCCGCGCTCGTCCGGTTCGCCGAGAAGAACACGATGGGGTCGGCGTTCGAGTACGAATCGTACCTGCCCATCCTCCGTGACCGCGACTACGCCACGGGATGGCTCATCGCGCTGGCCGTCGTGGTCGTCACCGTTGTCGTCGTGAGCGCCATCGCCGCGGTTCCGATCATCGGATGGGTGGTCGGCGCGTTCGTCGCCTTCTACGCCCACGTGATGGTGGCGTTCATCTACGGCACCGCCTACGCGGAAGCCGACGAACACCGACTGCGCGAAGGACCGGAAGTCGAAGAGGGACGACCGGCGGTCTAATTCTCCACTATTTAATCGACCGGACTGTTTTTAGCCGATCAATCCATCGACGTCGCGGTCCGTTCGGTCGATTCCTGTCGGGGAGTGACCTCCTTACCGAACGCCGTTCCGAACATGTAGCATCCAGCGAGATAGAGCCAGAAGTAGAAGAACGGTGCCAGTATGACTCCGAACCCGAGCGTGACCGCGACGAAGACCGCGAAAAACATGCCTCCAGCGATCGCCACGAGCAGCGTCAGCACGACGGCGGTGATGTACTCCGTGCTCTTCAGTACCGGACCGAGGGTTTCGAAATCGAACGCCGCGCCGATACTCCCCGTTCGGGCGAGGTTCGTTAACGCAGCGGGGAGGAGATACTGAATCGCGAACGCGAGAACGAAAGTGACGAGGAGGCCGAGCACACCGATGCCGCTAAGCACTCCGGTAGAATCGCCCGAGTTACCGAGACCGATGAGGGTGAACATCACGATCATGATGACGATGGGAACGAGCGCGTACACGAACCCGACGACGAATCCTTTGATCCCGTCCACGAACATCACCCCCCAATCCGTGAAGTCGGGCGGTAGTTCCTCGTCTCGCGACGTCGCCGCCAACACCTGCATCATGTATCCTCCGACGAAGATACCGGGAATGAGGAGGAAGGAGAAGAACGCCAACGTTCCGCCAATGATGATCCGTGCAATTCCGCTGTCTCCCTTCGTCGGGTATCCTATCGCTTCTTCGAGCATCGTGGTCGGATATCAGATGGCAGGGTTTTAATCCTATCTGATAATTTCGCCGACGAACGAACGCCCGAATAGCAGGGCACTTACCGCCGGAAAACACACTCCTACCCATGCAGATACACGACCGAACGTCCCTCGACGGGAACCGCGAGCGAATCACGCTCGTTCCCGAGAGTCTGGACGATCTCTGGCATCTGACGTATCTCCTCGAACCGGGCGACGAAGTGGCGGGTGATACGACCCGCCGTATCCAGCGCGCCGACGACCAGATGCGGGATACGGGCGGCGAGCGCGAACACATGCACATCACGCTGAAGGTGGAGGACGTGGAGTTCCACCGCTTCGCCAACCGCGTTCGCGTCGGCGGGGTCATCACCGACTGCTCGCGGGAGGACCAGTTGGGCCTCCACCACACGCTCAACGTCGAGGAACGGGAGAAGCTTACCATCGTCAAGGAGTGGAAACGCGACCAGTTGGACCGCCTCGACGACGCCGTCGAAGCGACCGATAACCCCGACATCGCCATCGCAACCGTCGAGGAGGGCGAAGCGTACATCCACACCGTCGCCCAGTACGGTGCCGACGAGTACACTTCCTTCTCGGGGACGACCGGGAAGGGCGAGTACGCGGGTGGCCGGACCGAACTGTTCGAGCAGTTGGCGTCGGCGCTGTCGCATCTCGACGTGGACGCCATCATTCTCGCCGGACCGGGCTTTACCAAACAGGACGCCTACGACCACATCGAGGAGAACTACCCCGAACTGACCGAGATGATATCGATGGTGGACGTGAGTTCGGTGGGCGACCGGGGCGTCCACGAGGTGCTGAAACGCGGTGCCGTGGACGAGGTGCAGGCGGAGACGCGAATCGCCGAGGAGGCGGAACTCATCGACCAACTGATGAAACAGATCGGCGAGGGTGCGAAAGCCGCCTACGGGATCGAGGAGGTCAAACAGGCGGCCGATTTCGGGGCGGTCGAGCAACTGCTCATCCTCGACGAACGACTTCGGAAGGAACGCGGCGCGCTCGGCGAGGACGAAGCGGGTGGCGAGTGGGAGATCGACGTGAACGAGATCATCACGGACGTGGAGCGGAAGGGCGGCGAGGTAACCGTCTTCTCCCACGAATTCGCGCCGGGCGAACAGCTTTCGAACCTCGGCGGAATCGCGGCGCTTCTCCGCTATCGGCTGAACTGACCGACGCTGGTTTTTGGGTTCCGGCAAGAACGCTTAACCATCGTCCGCGTGAATTTTCGCGCAGATGTTTCTGTATCTGGCGGGGAAACTGGCTATCGTCGCGGTTTACTACTTCGTCAGGCTGATTCCAGTCGTCGGGCTGAAACTCTCCGACCGGTACGAAGACCAGATGTTCGGTCCGCTCGTCAACGACGTCTCCGTCACCGAGATAACCGCCGAGCGGTCGAACGGTTCGGTTTCCGTCGAACTCGAACTCGACAACGACAGCACGCTCGACGCACACATCGTCGGCGGGTCCGTTCGATGGGGCAACGAACAGGAGGGCGAGACGGTCTGTTCGTTCGTCTGGACCGAGCATTTCGATACGCTGCCGAAGAACGTCGAAGCCACGAAGATCGACGGCAAGGGAAGCGGGACGCTTCGTCTCGAACACTGCGTCGATAGCGACGACGTGTGGATGGACGGCGAACTTCGGTTGCGCCGGGTGTTCACGGTTCGGGGACGGGAGATGCCGCTCGGGGTCGCCAACTTTTCGCTGCCGGAAAAATCGGTTTCGGTCGAATCACACGATACCGCGGAGCAGTCGGCGGTCGAAGGTTAGATTTCGACGGACAGCAGGTCTTCCGCGAACCCGACGTCGCCGTCGTACTCCGCCGCGACCGACTTCAACATCGCTTCGTGCTTGCCGTCCGTGTGCGGGTAGAGGTGGGTGAGATACACGCGTCCGATGTCCGTCCCGGAGAGCGCCTCGCCGAGTTGCGACGGCGTCGGGTGGTTCGACACGTCCACCTCGTCGGGGAACGAACAGTCGTGGACGAGGACGGCGCTGCCGTCGGCGAAGTTCGCCAACCCGGAAAACGCCTCGCTGTCGCCGCTGAACGTGAACTCGTCCTCGAACTTGTACGCCAGACAGTCCATCGAGTGGCGCGTTTCGAACCCTTCGACGCTGAACCCCGCGACGTCGAACTCCTCGTCAGGAGTGATTTCACGCACCTGCAGGTCGATTTTCCCGTCGAGATAGTCGTGGACGGAGAGCAACCCGTCGAGGAGGCGTTTCGTTCCGGTGGGGCCGACGACTTCGAGGTGTTCCTCCCCGGCAAGCCATCGGGCCTTCAGGAGGGGCATGAGGTCCGAGACGTGGTCGACGTGGTGGTGAGTCAGGAGGACGGTCGAGACGTTTTCGTAGCCGACGCCGGACTGCTGGAGGCGGTGGAGGACACCACTGCCACAGTCCACGAGGACGCGACGCCCGTCCTCTTCGACGACGATGCCCGATTGAAACCGACTCCCGGTCGGCATCGCGCTTCCCGTGCCGAGAAACGTGATTCGCATACGTACCCTCTCGTCGGGAGGGTGAAAAAGCTTCAGCAGTGAAAAACGGTAGCAGTGAGGATGGTTAATAGTCACGTATTCACATGGAACAGCCGTAACTCTCCCCTCGAACTGTTCCGATCGACCGATTTCCGACCGACTTCCGTACGATTCCGAACGTATTTTTTATGCGTCTCGATGACGAACTGTACGATGATTCGGGACACCCCGCCACTGTACCCCACCACTGTAGGTGTGGGGCGCGGTGCGGTGGTGTGGTAGTTTCCGAGATTCGATCATGTTCACCGACACGCACAGCGAGGTTTGTTTCGAACGCGGCCCCGACGGTCGTCATCTCGCCGTCTCGCGGGACATCGCCGCATCCCCGGATGCGGCGTGGGAGATTCTGACCGACACGACCTACTGGCCGGCATGGGGACCGTCCGTCACCGGCGTCGATTGTGCCGACCGGGTGATTCGAGCGGGTTCGAGGGGAAGAATCGAAACCGCGTTCGGCATGCCGCTTCCGTTCGAAATCACGTCCTGTGAGGACTTTCGTTGGACGTGGGACGTGGCGAACGTCTCCGCGACCGGCCATCGCGTCGAAGCGCTCGATGGCGGGTGCCGTGTCGTCTTCGAGGTCCCGGTTCTGGCGGCGGCGTACGCGCCCATCTGTCAGCGCGCGCTCGGTGAAATCGAACGACTCGCCGAAGGGTGACTGACGACGGGAAGTAGGAGGACGAATGACTCCCATCCGATTCCCGAACCCCGTCCCGTCGCCGACATGATCCTGGATTGTCAATAGGTCACTCTCTTTTCCCATAGTTTTTATCATACCTATTACCATTCGCACCGATCGTTTACTCGGCTATGTCCAACGACTCTCCTGGCGGAAGTTCGTGCAGGTATCGGCAGTGACGGTGACGGTGACGGTGGTCGGCGGTACGGTTCTCGGTGCGGCGCGTGCCGAATCGGCGGAGAACGGTTGGTTGGAAGTCGAGTCGCCGACGACGAAGACGCTCCACGGTGCGGTCGAGACGGTCGAGGGGCCGTTCGCGGTCGGCGCTGGCGGGACCATCGTGGAACGGACGAACGACGGGAGTTCCGGCGGATCCGGCGGGACGAACAACACGAGCGTCGGAACGAACGAGACGACCAACGCGTCGTCGCTCTCGACTCCGGACACGGATAAGACGGTAAAGCGGTATCGTGAGGGCGTCGTGGAGTTCGAGTAACGATTTCACTTTCACCCCGCTGGCATAACCCTCTTTGCCGCCCGCTACCAACGTGGAACAAATGGATGCGAGAGGGCTGTTGGCCCGCGAGGAGTTGGATTTCGACCCCGAGACGGTCGAAATCGCCGACGAGGGAACCCTCGACCTCCTCGAACCGGCAGTGCGGGAGTGGTGGGTCGAACAGTTCGGCGAGTTCGTCCCCGGGAACGGTGGGTTCTTCACGCCGCCACAGCGCGAGGCGATTCCGCTGATTCACTCCCACGAGAACGCCCTCATCGCGTCGCCGACGGGGAGCGGGAAGACGCTCGCGTCGTTCACCGCCATCGTGAACGAACTGTTTCGCCGCGAGCAGGATTCCGGACTGGACAATTCGGTCTACTGTCTGTACGTTTCGCCGCTGAAATCGCTGGCGAACGACATTCACCGCAACCTCGAACTGCCGCTGTCGGGAATCGAGGACAAGATGGACGACGTGAGCGAGGTCCGCCACGCCATCCGACACGGGGACACCGATTCGGCGGCGCGACAGAAGATGCTCGACGAGACGCCGCACATCCTCAACACCACCCCGGAAACGCTCGCCATCCTGCTCAACTCGCCGAAGTTCCGCGACAAGCTCAGAACCGTCGAGTACGTCATCGTGGACGAAATCCACAGCCTCGCGGACGGCAAACGCGGCACGCATCTCTCCGTCAGCCTCGAACGCCTGGAGAACATCGCTCACTCGCCGACGAGAATCGGTTGTTCCGCGACGGTCGAACCGCTGTCGGACATCGCGGAGTTCCTCGTCGGGAGGGCGGAACCCGGCGGTGAGAGTCGGAAGTGCGAAATCGTGGACACCCGATTCGTCCGCGAGTTCGACCTCGAACTCCAGTGTCCGACCGACGACCTCGTGCACACGCCGCGGGCCGTCGTGCAGGAGCGGTTTTACGACCAACTGCACGACCTCATTCGGTCGCACACCAACACGCTCGTCTTCACGAACACGCGCTCCGGGGCCGAGCGCGTCTTGCAGAACCTGCGCGAGAAGTTCCCCGTGTACGACGAGGAGAACTCGGGTTGTCACCACGGTAGCCTCTCGAAGGAGTCGCGTCAACGGATAGAGGGACAACTGAAGGACGGCGAACTGGACGTGGTGACGACCTCGACCAGCCTCGAACTCGGCATCGACATGCCGCACATCGATTTGGTGGTGCAGGTCGGTTCGCCGAAGAGCGTGGCCTCCCTGCTCCAGCGGGTCGGACGGGCAGGTCACCGCCTCGGGCAGACCGTCATCGGACGCGTCATCGCGCTGGACCGGGACGAACTGGTCGAGTGTGCGGTCATGCTGAAGAAGGCCGAGGAGGGGTTCGTGGACCGCGTGTTCATCCCCGAGAACGCACAGGACGTGGCGGCCCAACAGGTGTACGGGATGGCCATCAACGAGGTGCGCCCGGAGTCGGAGGTGAAGGCCACCCTTCGGCGAGCGTATCCGTACCGGGATTACTCGGACGAAAAGTGGGAGTCGCTTTTACAGTATCTCACGGCTGGCTACGAGGGGATGGAGGACAGGAACGTGTACGCGAAAGTCTGGCGCGACGAGAACGACCCGCCGGACGGCGAGTACCATTACCCCGAGTATCCGGTCGACGAACCGTTGATGGGGAAACGCGGCCGACTCGCTCGCGTCATCTACATGACCAACATCGGGACGATTCCGGACTCGTTCACCTGCGACGTGTTCACCCGCGCGGACAACGAGTGGGTCGGTGATTTGGACGAGGGCTACCTCGACACGCTGGAGAAGGGCGACGTGTTCGTCCTCGGCGGCCAGCACTTCGAGTACAAGTACCGTCGCGGGTCGAAGGTGTACGCCGACCGCACCAGCGCCCGCCCGACGGTACCGTCGTGGTTCTCCGAGCGCCTGCCGCTCTCGTACGACCTGGGCCGCGAGATTGCGTCGTTTCAGGGCGAACTGCTCTCGCGGTTGACCGACCGCGGAAAACCAGCGGTTCGGGTGTGGCTCCGGGAGTTCCCGCTGGACGAGAACAGCGTCCGGGCGCTCGCCCGGATGTTCGACGAGCAGGTCCGGTACGCCGGACCGGAAAGCGTGAGCACGGATACGCGGTTGACGGTCGAAATCGTGATGGACAGGGAGGAGTACGAACGCCACTACTACGTCCACTCGAACTACGGCAGGAAGTTCAACGACGGCCTCTCGCGCGTGGTCGCCTACCGCTGTGCGCAGGCCGCCAACACGAACGTCGGGGTCGCCGTCGCGGACAACGGCTTCACGGTCTCGATGCCGCTGAATCGGAAGGTGGACGTGCCGGGGATTCTCGCGGACATCGACCCCGACGAGGTGCGCGGGGATTTGCGCGCCGCGCTCTCGGGCACCGACCTACTCCAGCGTTACTTCCGCATCAACGCGACGCGCTCGCTGATGATCCTCAAGCGCTACAAGGGCTACGAGAAGTCCGCCAGCGAACAGCAGGTGTCGAGCGAGATGCTGCTCGGGTTCGCCGACGAGTTGGACGAGTTCGCCGTCATGGAGGAAACGTACCGCGAAATCGTGGAGGACAAACTCGCACTCGAATCCGTCGAGGAGATTCTGGGGAAGGTACAGGACGGCGACATCGACGTCGTTCAACACCGCGTCGAATCGCCGACCCCGCGTGCGTTCGGATTGGCGACGCTCATGGCCAGCGACGTGGTGCTCGCGGAGGACGAGAGCGCCGTGCTACAGGAGTTCCACGACCGCGTCATGGACTCGATTGCGGAGGAGTGACTTCTTCCTATCCCTGTCTTCGGGTCAGGATAGTACCGAGCGCGATACCCGCTGCCGAACCGATGGCCATCCACACGGCCAACTCCCCAGTGACGATTCCGACGCCGGTCCCGAGCGGCAGGCCGACGCCGATGCCCCTCCATAGTTCGCCGTGAACGTTAGGCCTCTGTGCTTCTTCCATGTTGGGGCTTCTCCCACGCCGGACATAAACCTCGGCCAATCGGAATAACTTCGATATTCAGTTCGGTGGAGACGTCGCGGAACACGATTACTGAGATAACTTCAGACATCGACGGAAATCTTCGGATCCATACGATATAATCTAAAAGTACAACCGTAAGTTCCGATTCAGTTATAATTCTCACAAATCTGAGAAAGAATTAATCGTGCCGAATCCATGCGTCTGCTTGCCAATGACACAGGCGGATCCACGCAGGCGACTCGTTCTCTTCGTTATCGCGCTTATCGGGACGGCGGTAATCGCCGCCGCCCCGACGCCCGCCGGGCTTTCGGTCCGCGGGCAGTTCGCGTTCGCAACGATGTTCTTCGCGGGCTTTCTCTGGGTGACAGGGACGCTTCCGCTGGCGGTGACGGCGCTATCGATCCCCGTCGTGCTCACGATGTTCGGCGTGTACGCCGATCTCGACGACGCGCTGGCGGGTTTCGCGAACCACCTCATCTTCCTGTTCATCGCCGGGTTCATGCTGGCGAACGCGCTCCAGAAATACGACATCGACCGCCGGATCGCCCTCTGGATAATGTCCGTGATGGGGTCCTCGCCGCGCCGACTCGTCCTCTCCGTAATGCTGGCGACGGCGTTCCTCTCGATGTGGGTGTCGAACACGGCGACGGCGGCGATGATGACGCCCATCGCGCTTGGCGTCCTCTCGCAGGTACTGGGCCGCGAGACGGTCGAAGCGGCGGGTTCGGCAGTCCCAGGAGGGTCGTCCGACTCGTCGCCCGCCCCCGACGGCGGGACCGTCACGGTCGAAGGCGGAGACGAACCGTTCACCAACCTCCACGTCTCGATGCTTCTCGGAACCGCCTACGCGGCCAGCGTCGGCGGCGTCGGGACGCTCATCGGGACGCCGCCCAACGCGGTGCTGGCCTCGCAACTGAACGAGATTCTGGGCTACGAGATCGGCTTCGCCCAATGGCTGATCATCGGCGTTCCGGTCGTCGTCATCACGCTCCCCATCGTCTGGTACGTCCTGACGTATCTCCTCTATCCGCCGCAGATAGACGACGTGAGCGATGCACAACGGATGGCGCGTCAGTACCTCGAAGAGGAAGGCGAGTTGAGTCCGCGCGGTAAACGCGTCGCGCTCATCTTCACCGCAACCGCCCTTCTGTGGGTCGTCGGAGGATTGGGCGACTTCATCGGCGGGTACTTGCCGTCCTCGTGGGCGGTCACGCTGTTCGGCGGCGACGGTACGAGCGTCTTCGGCATCGACGGCCACCAGGGCATGCTGTACTACGTCGTCGTCGGCCTCGCCTCGGTTCCGGCGCTCGTGCTGGCGGACACGATGGAGTGGGACGACCTCGTGGACATCGACTGGGGGACCATCCTCCTGTTCGGCGGCGGCATCGCGCTTGCCGACGCGCTGGCGACGACGGGCGCGACGAAGTGGATATCGAACTCGGTCTTCAAATCGCTCACCGGCGCGCCCATCGTCCTCGTCGTCGGCGTGGTCGTCCTCCTCGTCATCTTCCTGACGGAGATGACCTCGAACACCGCCACGGCGACCATCATCATTCCCATCCTCATCAGCATCGGGAGCGTCTTCGCGGCCACGCTCGGACTGACGGACGTCGCCGCCGCCGTCTTCCTCTCCGTTTCGGGGGCCATCGCGGCGAGTTTCGCGTTCGCGCTCCCCGTCGCGACCCCGCCGAACGCCATCGTCTTCGGGAGCGGCTATCTCAAGCAGGAACAGATGATGCGCGCCGGGGTCGTGTTGAACCTGATAATGACGGTCATCCTCACCGGACTCATCTGGGTGCTGTTCCAGTTCGTCTGGCCGCACGTCCTCTGGTGAGGGAACCTGTTTTCACTCCGCTCGAACCAACAGCGTATCGAGCGCGTTCGGGACGACGAGCACCTCGCTGCCGGGTTCGACGGCGTCCTCGATGGAGTCCCGGGCGTGCATCAGACAGTCCTCGACGATTTCGGGATGCTCGCTCCCGGTCACGTACACGTCGTGATCCCGCAAGACGTGGGCCACGATGAAGGCTCGTTGTGCGCCCGGTTCGTAGCCGGTTCGCATCTCGTCGTAGAGGCTCTCAGGGTCGCTCGCGCCGTCGAGTCGGTCGTAAAATCGCTGTTCGCCTTTTCCCTCGCCAGCGCCTTCGGGCATGTCGGCGGGGACGACGACCCGTCCGCCCGCACGGAGCGGGTTTCGGTCGCCGAGGACGACGTAGGTGGCGGCGCGGGTCGCCTGATAGAGGTTCGCGGCCTTCGCTTCGGGAACGCCCGCGATGACGGCGTCGTAGTCGTCCGCGACCGGAACCGACAGCGCCTCTTTTGCGACTTCGGCGAGGTCGGCGACCACGTCGCGGTGGTATCCGGCACTGGCCCCGAGAATCCCCTGCGGCCCGTGCGTGACGTTCAGACAGAAATCGAGACCGATCACGTCGCCCGCGTCGTTCAGCAGTTCCCGGAACGGGTTGTCCTCGACTCGGCCGAGTCTGACGCCGGACCGGGAGAGCATGTCCGGCCCGTGCGTGTACCGGATGAGCGACTCGCCGCCCGCGCCGATGGCGACGGTTTTCGCCCCGCCGGAAAAGCCCGCGTACTGGTGCGGTTCGACCATCCCGGTCGCAAGGACACGGTCCGCGTCCGCGACGGTCGGATTGAGCTCGATGGGGACCGCTACCCCGTCAGGTGCCTCGACCGTTCCGACCTCCATCACCGCCTCCGCGTCGTGGTTCTCCGCGAGGTCCGCGTGCTCGCCGAGGGCATTTTCGATCTCCTCGTCGGTCATCGGGCGGTGGAGACCGAGGCCGAGGACGACCGAGACGTTTCCGCGCGGCACGTCCGCCTCCGCCAATTCCGCGAGCAACACGTCCAACAGCACGTCGTCCGGCGTGGCCCGCGTCACGTCCGTCACGACGACCGCGACCGTCTCGTCGGGGGACACGAGGTCGTGGAGATTCGGGCCGTGCGGGTCCGCGACCGCTCGCTCGGCGGCGGTCCGAGGGGAAACCGCGGTACCACCCGGCGGAGAAAGAACGGTCACGTCGCAGTCGGGCAGGGAGTAGTCCGGAAGCGAGTCGTCCATGGGTTGCGGTACGAACGCCGGGGGGGAAAGTCCTCAGGTCGCCCACTCGACCATTCGGTCGTAGAGGGGCGACGAGCGCAGGGCGCGCTCGTCGCCGACGAGGACGAGGGATTTCTTGGCCCGGGTCAGCGCGACGTTCACCCGGCGATAATCGTCGAAGATGGGACTGTCCAAGTCGCCCGTGGCGACGAACGAAACGATGATGACCTCCTTGCTCGACCCCTGGAACCGATCCACCGTATCGACCGCGACCGAATCCGGAACCCTTCGAGAAATCTCGGCGACCTGCGCCCGGAACGGCGCGATGACGCCGATGTCCTCGCGGGCGACGCCCGCCTCCACGAACTCCGAGACGAGTTCGGTCACGCGCTCGGCCTCGACGGGGTTCGTGTTCCCCGCCGTGGTTCCGTCCGGGTCGAAGAAGCTGACCCCCGTCCGGAGTTTCGGTGAAAGGGCGTCCGGATCGACCGTCGGGAGGTTCTCGATCCGTTGGGCCGCAACCTCGCCGTTGGCCGGACGGAGCGCGCCGTCGTAGAACTCCCGCGAGGAGAACGCCTGAATCCGCTGTGCCATCCGGTACTGGCGGTCGAGCATGACGGACGCCTCGGGGTACCGTTCGACGAGCCGTTGGAACAGGGACGTCGAGAGGTCAGTTTCTGCCCTCACGACCGGCGGCAGTTGATGATGGTCGCCGACGAGGACGAACCGCTCGGCGAGATTGATGGCCGCGTGCGTGGCGGGTTCGGTCAACTGCGAGGCTTCGTCCACGAGCGCCACGTCGAACGCCTCCTCGCGCATGATCCGGGAGCCGCAGGTCGCCGTCGTGGCGGCAACGACGTTCGCCCCCTTGAGCTCGGCGACGCGCGCGCCGGGGTCGCCGCTCCGCTCCAGACGAACGTCCTGCATGTCCGCGCGGACGCCGGTTTCCGTGCCGACGCGAACGATTTCCGCTTCTCCGAACCCTTGCTCCCGGAGCGCTTCGAGCGCGTTGTCCACGGCGCGGTTCGTGAACGCCGACAGCAGGACGCGGTTGCCGTCCTCCACCAGCGCCCGAATGGTCCGCGCGATGGTGTAGGTCTTCCCTGTTCCAGGCGGGCCGTGGATGAGCGCACAGTCCTTCGCGTTCACCGCGAGGTTGACCGCCTCGTTCTGGGCATCGTTGTTCTCGATGAAGGGTCGGATTCCTCCCTCGAACTCCGGCTCCCCCCTGCCGAACAGCACGTCCTTCCGCCGCTCGTCGCCCTTCAGCAGAGCGTCGTGTAGCGCGGTCAACATCGCGTCGGACGAGAACTCCGAGGGGTACACGTCCAACCTGCGGAGTTCGACGGGTTCGTCCGTCGTGACGACGATTTCGTCCCCGAGCGTCACGACCCGCGCCAGTTCCGCGTGCCCGCTGACCGGGTGACCGTTGCTGGCGAGGACGACGTCACCCTCCCGAATCTTCGAGACGGCATCGTCCGTCTGCCTGGCGCGAAGCTCCCAGCGTTCGCCTTCGATCTGGGTTTGACCTGCGGGTTCCAACCCGATGAGCGCGCGGTCGTCGTCGGCTCGCTCCTCGGCCGTCTGTTCCCAGAGTTTGGCGTACTCGCGGTGGGTCGCCCGCCGCTCCTTTTCGATTTGCTCGTACTTCTCCCGGAAGTACTCACGCTCGTCCTCGGGGATGGGGCGGCCGATTTGGCCCGCCTTCGACTCCTGGTCCAGACGCCCCGAAACGACCATGCAGGTGTCCTTCTCGAAGCAATACTCGCATTTCGCGTTCGCCTCGTACCCCGTCGGAACGCTCATATCGAACTCCGCCGCGGCTATCTCGTTGCGAGTTCGGACGACGAATTCCAGCAGTCCCTTGGCGATGGCGAACTCCTTCGCGGGCGAGAGGTCGCCCGTCTCCTCGGTGCGGTCCAGCGCCGAGTTCTTCGTGTACAGCAGGGTGCCCGTGTCGGCCGGAACGTCGCGCTCTTGCAGGAGAAGGGCGTAGCAGGCCGCCTGGATCTTGTCCTGAAACCGCGGGTCGCGGTTCGTGTTCTTGCCCGTCTTCAGTTCGACCGGCATCCCGCGACGGAGCGCGTCACACCGACCTTTGATGCCGAAGCGCTCGCTGATGAGCGTGTACTCGCTCCGCCAGTCGTCCGTGTCGTCGAGGACGCCCTGTTCCAACCAGCCCTCGATGGCGCTGGCGTTCTGGCGTACCTCGCCCACCACTTCATCCGCTTCGCGTCCGAGCAGGCCGAGTTGCAGACCGACCTCCTCGACGCGCTCTTCGATGGATTCGTCCAATTCCCGACCACGAAGCAGGTCGCCGAACACCTCGTGGACGATGGTCCCTTTGACGACGGGGTAGTTCAGCGGAATCCCCGACAGTTTGTTCAGGTAGTACATCCGGGGGCACTGCACCCACGAGCGAACGTCCGTCACGTTCACGAGGAACGCCGGTTCGACCACGACGTAGGACTCCTTGCTTGTCGCGTGGCTTGTCTCGCCCTGGTACTCGGATTCCTCGACGTCCGTCACCAACAGCTCCATCCCCGCTTCGAGATACTCCGCCGTCTCCGTCCACTTGCCCCACAGCGTCACCGTCTTCGGCACGTCGTCGTCCGGTTGTACGACGACTTCCACGAGGTCGCGCTCCCCGTACTGCGTACTCACGGCCCGCACCTCTCCCGGCTCGGTGACCGTCCCCCGTATATTCACGAACAGTTCGTACTTGCCCTCGCGGAAAAATACTGTCGATTACGACGGGAAGACGAATTGGACGAGTTCGGTGTGGTTTTGAGATTCTTTTCCCGTCTCGTTACGAACGGACGGCGCTCGGTTTTCGCCAAAATCAGTTCCAACTCCGGACTCACTTCCCATCCGAAACGAGGGTCCACGGCGGGTCGATAACCCCGATCATGGTGAGGACGATGGCCGGGAACCAGTAGATGGCGACGATTTCCAGCGTGAGGCTGTCGTACAACAGGAGAAAGCCGAAGAGGAAGACGAAGGGGACGACGAAAATCGACCAGACGGCTAACGTTCGTTGCTGCTCCTCGTCCATTGGCGGGAGGTCGAACGAGGGGGGTAAGAATCCTTCGAAAGCCGGGCTACGTCCACTGGTCGAGACCGGTCTGGGTGATGCTCTCCTCGATGCGCTCGAACCCGCGTGCGACCTCGTCCTCGTGGACTTTCCACTCGTCGACAACGTACTCGCGGGCCGCCGCGATGTCGGGGTCCATCGACGCGTCGAACTCGTACTCGTCGGTCACGTCGGGGTCCAGAAACATCCCGCGGATGATTTCGACGTTCTCGATGTAGGCGTCACGCTCTTCGAGGACGCCGAAGAGGTCGCCGTGTTCCTTGACACCCTTGAGTGCCGTTTTCGGACCGACACCGGAGACGCCCTCGTTGAAGTCGGTGCCACAGAGGATGGCGATATCGACCAACTGCTCCCACGTGATGTCGTGTTCTTCGAGCGTCGCCTCGAAGTCCATCAACTCCGGGTTGCCCTTGCTTGTCAATTGGCGGAGCGTGAGCGGCGCGCCGAGGAGGAGCGCGTCGTAATCCTCCGTTCCGGCGTAATCGACCGCGCCCGTTCGCGCCATGTGCGCCGCCTGTGCTTCCCCTTCGGCGGGGGCCTCGACGACGGGCACGTCGAGCAGGTCGAGCAGTTCCCGCGTCGTTTCCTGAATGACGGGCGTGAGCCGCTGGGTGTGGGCTTCGAGTCGGGCGACTTCGATGGCGTCGCCCTCCTCGCGTGCATCTTCCAATTGGTCCTCCAGTTTCTCGCGCTGTTCGCGTCGGTTCTCGATTTCGTCGCTCTTCAGGTCCGTGACGTGGCCGTCGAAGACGAAGACGGGAACCAGATCGTGTTCGAAGAACTTCGGCAGGCCTTGGACGACGCCGACCAGATTGGCGACCTCGGTGCCGTCCTCGGTGGTGTACACCTCGTCGCTGGTCCACTTGACCGTCGTCGTGAGATAGCGATAGAGCCAGTTGTGGGCGTCGATGGCGACCACCGAGCCTTCGATGTCGTCGAAGCTGACCTCCTCCAGGGATGCGAGTTGCCGCAGTGCGGAATTACCCATTTGGCGACGCTAAGGGCGGGAGCGGCTTGAAAGCTCCCGTCCGGGATGGAAGCGCAAGGAGAATCGGAACGGAACGGGATGAGTTGGTGGGAAAAGGTGAGATGGGAAGAGACGCGAGAGAAGAGTGGAACACCGGGTTCACGACGAACGCCGATCAGTTTCCGGATTTCGTGCCGGTCGTCGTGCTGGTCGAGTTCGTCGTGGTTTTCGTTCCCGTGGTGCTCGTGGTCGAATCGCCGGACGTCTTGGTGGTGCTCGTCGTCCCGGACGTGGTGGTTCCCGAACCGTCACCCTTCGTGGTAGTCGTTCCCGAACCGTCTCCCTTCGTGGTAGTCGTTTTGGAATCGTCCGTCGTGGTCGTCGTTTTCGACCCTTTCCCGAGCGCGGCGTCGAGTTGTGCCTTCGTCTTCTTCGGTGACACAGTCGGCGCGGTCACGGTGTCGCCGACGACGATGCGGGGGACGCGCGTGATCGGGATGTCGTGTACTTGGTCCATCGTTTTCTCGATCTGGGACTGGTACTTGTCCGACTCGATGATCGAGGCGATGTCCGAGCGGTCGCTCACGTCTGCCTTCTCGGCCAGGTTGAGAAGCATCTCCGTCGTCGCCCACCCCGGCGCGCTGTTCTGGTTTTTGAACACGGTACCGAAGTACGTCCAGAACTGGTCGGGGTCCTGATTCCAGACCACCAACCCGGCCCGCGCCGCACGGGGTGAGTCGGGACCGTGGAACCCTTCGCCGTCCTCGTAGGCGACGGCGCGGAACTCGATCGCCACGTCGCCGGGTTTGACGTACTTCTCGATGAGTGTCGGTAGGATGTCGAGGACGAAGTGACGCGTGTAGGGACACTTCCACGCGCCGTAGAACCGAGCCGTCACCGATGCATCTTCCGAACCCATCGTCGCATACTTGTACTCACCTGCCTTTTCCGGGCGTGACACCGCCTGATAGGCTTTCGGTGCGGGTTCGAGGTCTTCGGGGTCCACGGGGTCGACCTCCGATGTGGTTTCCGTTTCGGTCTCCGTTTCGGTCTCCGTCTCCGTCGTGCTCGACGTCGGATCCTGAATGGTCTCCGTCGTCGTCTGTGCGCCGTTCCGTCCGCCCGAATTCTCCGAGGAGGCACCGTTCTTCGAAAACGCCGAGCAACCGGCGAATCCGACCGTCAGGCCCGACCCGATGAGTCCGAGCACTCTTCTTCTATCGTCTCTCACTGTCATACACGAAGCGATACTCAACCTTCGTTAATAGGTCATTAACGGCTGAATGAATGGTGTACTAAACGAAGAGATTCCCCCCGTGAATTCATCGGCCTCCCGATCATTCAATAGGCTCAGGGGTCGACCGATTGTGGTGGCCGACGACCCTCCTTCGCCGCCAGAAACTCCTCCTCGTTCGGGGAGAGATCACGGGCACGATACACGTCCAATCCGTCCTGATAGCGCTCCGTTTCGGGTTTCGGGTGTTCCAAGACCAGTTCCGCCAGTCCCGTCTCCTCGCCGGTGAATCCGAATCCCGCTCGATAGAGCGCGTGGTACGCGTAGGGGTTGTTTACCGCGATTTTAACACGCTGATAATCACGCTCGTGAATCCGCCCCGTCGTGAATCGCGCGAGTTCGGAGCCGATTCCCTCGCCGCGGCGGTCGGCGTGTACCGTCACGTACCGAAGCCACATCGTCCCGTCGTCGGTACGGTCCTCGTTGAACGCGATAGCGGCCACGAGATGGTCGTCGCCGTAGTTCACCGGAAGTCCGGCCGCATCCCGTGAGACGCGGGCGACGGCCTTCCCCGTGTTCGACATCACGAACTTGCCCGCGTAGCTGAACCGTTCGTAATCGAGTCGCAGTTTCGGCCCCTCGTCCGGCCATCCCAGTACCGCGTACTCCATGTTCATCCGTTTCGGCGCGACCCACATCCCTCCATCGGGTCGGTGGTTCCGCCGTCGAATTTTATGCGATGGGTCGCGTTCATCCGATATGTCCCCCACGAACGGCGATATCGGTCACTTCGACCGCATCGCACGACTGTACGACTACTTCTCGCCCGATTCGGATTACGATATTTTGCGCGAAGGCCTCCAACAGGCCGAACGACCCATCGAGCGAATCGCGGACGTAGCGGGCGGAACGGGCCGGGCCGTGCGCGCGTTCGACGTGGACGAGCGCTTCGTCGTCGATGCCTCCTCGGGGATGCTCGAACAGGCACACGCACGCGGACTCGACTGCGTACGCGGGGATGCGACCCGACTGCCGCTCGACGCCGAATCCGTCGATGCTGTCGTCATCTCGGACGCACTCCATCACATCGGCGACGCGAAGGCGACCCTTTCGGAAGTCGAGCGCGTGCTGCGGCCCGGCGGCGTGGTGATCATCCGCGAGTTCAATCCGGCGACGGTTCGGGGCCGGTTGCTCGTCCGTGGTGAACATCTGCTGGGAATGCGGTCGTCGTTTTTCACGCCGGACGAACTGGCTCGTCTCCTACACGCGGCGGACCTCGTCCCGCGAGTTCGGGGCCGTGGCTTCGATTACACCGTTGCGGGTATCAAACGCACATCGGGAACGACATAACCCCGGCCGTGCAACGAACCGTATGAGCAGTGCGTTCGTAACTCGGCGATTCGACCGCTCGGGAACGACGGCCGGACTCTTCATCGGCGATATCGTGGTTCTGTTGGTGCTCTTGGCAGTCGGAAGCCTTCGCCATCACGATCCGATTTTCCAAGAACCACTTTACTTCGCTAACACCGTCGCACCGTTCCTCATCGGGTGGTTGATATCCGCGTTCGTGGTCGGCCTGTACAGTTCCCGCGCCCGCCGGTCGGTTCGAGTCTCGGTGCTGTTCGCGGACGGAACGTGGATCACCGCCGCGCTCATCGGTGCCGCACTCCGCGCGACGTCGTTCTTCCACGGCGAGTCACCGGTCAGTTTCGTCCTCGTGATGCTCGGCTTCGGCATCCTGTTTTTGACCGTCTGGCGAATCTTGGCCGGGGTTACGTTCGCGATTCGCTAACGCAGTCACTTTGCCGTCGCCGAACGCCGTGGCCCGTAGCGTAAAGTGATTCCCGGTTGTCCTCCGTTCCTGATGTCGTCCATTCCATCCGAGTTCCACGAACTGTTCGAGAAGCCCGTCTTCGCGTACTTCGCCACGCTCACGCCGGAGGGACTGCCGCACGTCACCCCGGTGTGGGTCGATTACGACGCCGACGAGGACAGGGTGCTCGTCAACACCGAACGCGGTCGGCGCAAGGAACGAAACGTGCGGGAGAACCCGAAGGTCGGGATGGGAATGACCGACCCGGACAACCGCTATCGGGCGCTGTCCGTCCTCGGCGAAGTCGACGAGATGACCGAGGAGGGTGCCCGCGAGCACATCGACGAACTATCTCAGCGCTACACGGGGGAGGAGTATCAGCCGGAGATTCGGACGACGCGAGTCCTGCTCAAAATCCGTCCGGACGAGGTAATCGCCCACGGCGGGTGACCGGAAACGACGAAAATAGCGTTTTCACGCGGCGACGCGCCGGTACTCGACGTACGAGTATAGCATGAGATAGGCCGCGACGAGAATGACCGGGCCCACCATGAGGTAAATCGCATACCGAGGGACAAACGCGCCGAGGATGGCGATGATTCCCGCGATTTTGAACAGCGGCCCCGCACGCGAGTGGGTCTTCTTCCACACCCTATCGTCCGAGAGCGTCCACGGCGTCCGGACGCCGATGAACCAGTTCCGCTCGACGCGGCTCATCAGCGCGCCGATGAAATAATACAGCACGCCGATGGCTGGCGACAGCACCATCGTGAAGTCGAATCGGTAGCCGAGGTTCCAGAGGACGATCAGCACCTGCATGTACAGCATGAACGCGACGAACAGGACGATGAACAGATCGTAGTACCGCCGGAACTCCGCGATGTTCTCCCGGAGCGGGTCGATCCGCGGAATCGCGGCGAAGAGCACGAACAGTCCCGCGGTCATCGTCGGGACCAGGAACAGTCCCCACAACTTCGGCATCGTGCCGTCGGCGTTCCCGCTCGCGTTCCAGTGGGACGCGATTTGGTCCGGCATGCGGGGATAGTAGTACACGCCCAGGGCGAACGAAACGACGACGAGTGCGAGCGCGACGAAATACGATTTTCTCCCCTTCATGGTGGATAATAGTTCGTATTCCCTCATAAACTTACGCGGGTTTCCCCAAACCCAACTCTGATTGTTATCCGGTTGGTCGGTTGCGCCATGAGTACTACCGATGTCGATTATTCTGCCCGCGCCAAGGACGTGCTCGGGTTCTCCAGATGGTGGCAGGTCGCCGCCGCGGTCGTGATGATGGGGTTGGTCAGTCCGTATCAATACGTGTGGTCGTCCCTCCGCTCGCCGATAGCGAATCGCCTCGCCATCGATCCTGCGGCGCTCGGCGCGGTGTTCACCCTCTTCGTCATCTTTCAGGCGGGGTCACAGTTCCCCGTCGGTTGGTGGCGCGACAGACACGGCCCACGGGCGCTGACGCTCCTCGCGGGAATCCTCGCCGGAGGTGGCTATCTCGCCTTGTCCCGCGCGACGAGCGTCTGGCAGTTGTATCTCTTCTACTCGCTCGGGGCCATCGGGGTCGGTATCGTCTACACCGTCGCGGTGAACACGGCGCTGAAGTGGTTCCCCGACCGGCGCGGTCTGACGACCGGGCTGGGGACGATGGCGTTCGCGGCGGGGAGTGCGCTCGTAGTTCCGTACGTGCGCACCAACGCGACGGCGTCGAGTTACCCGGGCGTCCTTTGGAACATGGGGTTGCTCATCGGTATCGGAATCCTCGTCGGAGCGGTCGTGCTCCGCGACCCGCCCAAGGGATGGCTCGAAGCGACGGCCGACGGCGGCGACGAGGCGACGGAGATGGTTTCGGGCCCGCAGTACACGTGGCGCGAGATGGCCGGAACGTGGCAGTTCTGGGTGATGTACGTGATGTTCGTTTGCGCGAGCGGGGCGGGGTTGATGCTGACCGCGAAGGTCGTCTCCTTCGCCGAGCACTTCGGGCTGGCGGCGATGATTGCAACCGTTTCCGCCATCGTACTGCCGCTTTCGGGTGGCGCGGGGCGGTTGATCGTCGGCGACGCGTCCGACCGGATCGATCGGGAGCGCGCGATGGCGGTCTCCTTTTTCCTGTGCGGCGTCGGTCTGTTCGCCGTCGTCTGGTTCGCCAACGTGAACTCCGACATCGGGTTCGTCCTCGCCGTCATCGTCGCCACGTTCTTCTGGAGTCCACAGTACACGCTGTTCCCGAGCGTCGTCGGCGACTACTACGGAAGGGAACATTCCTCGGCGAACTACGCACTGCTCTACTCGGGGAAGATGTGGGGTGGCGTGTTCGGCGGGGCAGTTACAGGGTTTCTCGTTACGGCGATGGGATGGACGGTCGCGTTCCTCATCGGCGGTGTTCTCGCAATCGTGGCGGCGCTCGGCGCGTTGCTCCTTCGTCCCCCGACGCACGACTGATCGGTGAATACCGCCGTTCGATCGTCGACCATCGACGCCCTATCTCAATTATCCCTGGTAATCCTCCCTCGAGGAATTCAGACAGCACCTATCATGTGCATCGTTAACATGATTTTTTGGCAGAATGAATTACTCTCGAGCATTACTCTCCCCACAGAGAGTGCAGAATTCTCGGTTTTCAGGCCCTGTATCTTGATGGCGTCTCTATAAGTTATGAGAATGTAACCGGTGGTTTCCTTAGAGCATTCTCAATCCATACAGGAATCAGCTGCTTCGCCTATGGGAAACAGTTATATACCTATACCGCATATTATTGAATACATTATGACTGGATACTATGACCTCATTCTTGGCCTGATCCCACTCGCATTGGTCGGTGTAACCGGAGCGTTCAGCATCGCTGGACTCGCGCTAACGACCGCTGTACCCCTTGGAGCGTTCGTTTCCGTGCTCCTCATCGGACACGCACTGTTCGTAAACGGCCCCGTCGATGAAGCATCTGCCCCGAACCCCCAGTCATCCGCGCCAGTCAATTCCGCTGAGTAATTTTCGTCCCTCTTTTCCCTCTCCTTTCTCCGTTCGTTTCACGTTCGCAGTTCATTTTCACCCTTCATTCCCGACGGCTACCGTCTCCGTTCCTCAACGGTTTTGTCGCTGGCTTCCGTTCGTCCAGCCATGACCGAGACGCTGTTTTTGACGAGCGACGACGTCGCTGGACTGGCAGAGATCGACGAGTTTGTCGATGCCGTGCGTGACGGCTATCGTCAGCGAGGACTGGGAGCGCCCGCGAAGCCCCGGACGACGCTGGTGAACGACGAACCGGCGGGGATGCTGACGAGTTACTCCGCAATTCTCCCAGAAACGGGCGCGATGGGCGGCTACATGTATCCCGCCGGGTTCGGCGCGGGCGATGCGTGGTTCATGACGCCGCTGTTCGACGCCGAGACCGGCGAACCCCTCGCGCTCATCGACGGCGCGAGCATGAATCCGTTCAAGACCGGTGCGGCGGGTGCGGTCGGACTCGACGCACTCGCGCGAGAGGACGCAACCTCGCTCGCGCTCATCGGTACCGGGGCGCAGGCACGCGGACAACTGAAAGCGGCGATGACGGTCCGGGACATCGAAACCGTCTGGGTCTACTCGCCGACGAAGGAGAACCGGGAGTCGTTCGCGGGCGAGATGAACGAGGCGTACGACGCCTCGGTCGCCGCCGTCGCCAGCAGTGCCGCGGCCGTCGAGGACGCCGATATCGTCATCACCGCGACGACGGCCAGCGAACCGGTGTTCGACGGCGACCTGCTCAAGGACGGTGCACACGTCACCGCGATGGGTCAGTATCACCCGAAAAAGCGCGAACTCGACGCGACGACGATAGCGCGCTCGACGTACGTCCCCGACCTGCGGGAGCGCGCGACGTCGGACGCGGGGTCGTTCCTCCTGGCGATGGAGTCGGGCGACGTGACGGAAGAGGACATCCACGCCGAACTCGGCGAGGTGGTCGCGGGCGAGAAACCGGGCCGTGAGTCGGCCAAGGAGATCACCGTCTTCGACAGCGGCGGAACAGGCATCGAAACCGTCGCTTCGGCGTACATGCTCTACGAGAAAGCCCGCGAGGAAGGGTTGGGCTCGACGATTTCGTTCTCGCCCGCGAGCGAGGCGCTGACCGGCGAGTAGTTACGACCGCGAACCGACCCACGCGCCGAGCGCGACGCCGTACATCGCGTGTCCGGCGTGGAAAATCATGGATTCGTCCTCTTCGAGAGCCATGTCCAACAGTCGACCGAGCATGACCCGTTCCCCGAAGAGGGAGAGCAGGAGGCCGTAGCCGAGACCGCCGATTATCCCCTCCGTCTCGGTGTCGAGTGCCGAGTTCGATCCCTCCCCAAACGCGACGGCGAAGAGGCTACCGGCGAATCCACCGTACAGGAGATGAAGTGCGATCGAACCGGCCGGATGGTCGTTCGGTTCGCCGCCGAGGAACTTCGCGCAAAACTCGGCTGTCGGCGGGTACGACAGCGAAATCGACTCACGGAACGCCGTCATGACGACGGTACTGAAGAGTCCACCGACGAATCCAGTTGTTGCGTTCGAAGCCATGGAATAGGCTCACGGCGGCGGTACGAATAGTCGTGATGGCACACCGAATCGGCTATTACACCGACCAGCCGAACTGCTCTTTCGCCTTCTCGACCGCGCTTTCGACCTTCTTTTCGAGTTCGTCGATGGAGCGTTCGACGTAGTGGACGCGTTCGCGTGGAACGCGTCGGACCATGTCGTCGCCCTCGTCGTTGACCCCGACCTTGATCAGCCAGTGGTCGTCGAAGTAGACGATGTCGTCGTTCTCGGCTTCTCGTTCGATTACCTCTCCCTCCGGGTCGTCGTAGACGATGGTCGCCGTGCCCGTGTCTGGCATCTCTGGCATCGTTCGTGCCTGCGGAGAGTGAACGGAAACTTTCTTTGGCCGTTTCCCTACTCCTCGCCCGCCCGCCGACGGATGTCGATGCGATAGTCCGAGAGCACGTCCCGTCCGAGGATGAGCGGATGACGCATGTGGCTTCGGTCCTCCACGCTGGCCGTCACCCTGTGCCACCGTTCGCCGATACCGATGTCCACGTCCACCAGCGGCCGCGTCTTGCTCGCCTTCCCGCTGCCGAACTTCACGGCGGCGCTGCTCTTGATGGGACCCGCGCCGACCGCTGACGCGAGGTCGATACCGATGCTCGTTCGGGTCGCACCCGTGTCGGCCTTGGCGATGACCGATTCCGACGTCCGCATTCCGTTGACGACCACCCGTTCCGTGTAGCCGACGGTTCGGTGGCGGTTCGTTCCGCCCGATCGACGTGGTTTACAGGCGGGAACCGAATCGTCCAGCGCTTTCGCGATCTCTCCGACCTGCCCGGGGGCCACCTCGCCACCGGCCCGCTCGATCGCGTACCGGGCGACGTACGGGGCCGCGCTCTTGCCGGTCGCGTCGAACAAGCCGGTGAACCCCGCCGTCGGGTTTATTTCGAGGACGTACCAATCCCCGCGCCACTCCATCACGTCCACGCCCGCCACGTCGAGACCGAGGGCGTGTGTCGCGTCGAGGGCGATGGACCCCACTTCCTTTGGGAGTTCGTCCGTCACGTCCTCCGGGGTGCCGCCACGCGCGACGTTCGTCCGCCAGTCGCCGTTCGGGGCCAACCGCCGCATCGCGCCGACGATCTCGTCGCCGACGACGTACACCCGCACGTCGGACTGTTTGCCCTGTTGGTCCAGAAATCGCTGTAGGAACGTGTGCCTGTGACCGACGACCGGCGTCGGTCGCTCGTTTCGCGCCACCTTCCACGCCGCGTCACCGTGGGTCCCGATACCGGCCTTTTGGAGCATCGATCCGCCGACGTACCGACTCCCCTCGGCAAACGTGGCGGCGGACAATCCCAGATACGAATCCGGCGTTCTCACGCCGTGGTTGGCGAGTCGAACCGCTGTCGCGTACTTGTGAATCGCCGTCAGCACGGCCGAAGGTGGGTTGACCATCGGCCGATGCCCGGCGAGCGTGTTGGCGATTTCGAGGTGTTCGAGCGGATGTTCGGCGGTCGTCAACAGCAGTCGGTTGACGACGATGTCCACGTCGGGGTCGAGTCGCGGTTCGTCCCCGATGATCTGGACGCGGGTGTTTCCCTTTCGAAGCCAGACGGGGACGTGACCTAGATCGTCTATCGCGTTCAGAATCGCCTTCGTCTCCTTGCTGTTGTGAAAACTGAGGACGCCGACACGAACGGATTCGTCGTGTGGAGAAGACCTTCCTTCGCCGAGAGGAGTCATAGCTTTCCTACGCGAGGGATGGGCCTGTCCGTTTCGTCGGTACGAAACCCTGAGAGGTTCGAGAACGGTCGTGTTACAATCCGAGCGCTTTCATCAGCGGAATGCCGCTCGCCAGCGCGCCGACGAGGTAGCCGCCGATCGCGCCGCCGTTTAGGAGCGGCAGTCCGGCGTGTGCTCGGCCCTTCATCACCATCCACAGCAGGACGAGTAGTCCGGCTATCGTTCCGATCATCGCGGTCAGCGCGGGCAGGTTGAGCGCGATTCCGGAGAGGAGCGCGTTCGCCGGGGAGAAGAAGGCCGCGCTGGCGACCATCACGGTCGGCATGACGGCGTCGCCGAGGCCGATGAAGAAGGCGTCTCGATTCGGTTCCCTTTCATCACCGACCGCGTCGCCGAGGCTCTCGGGATCGTCGAACTCGCCGTCCCCATCGCCGACCAGTTCGTCGTCGTTCTCGCTGACCGCGCCTTCGCTCGTCGCCTGCACGGTGTCTTCGAGGAACGAATAGGAGAGCGACAGCGGAATCACGAGGATAACGGGTATCTTCAGGTCCATCACGCCGGAGGCGAGCGTGAGCATGTGTTCCGTGCCGTAGACGCTGATGGCGTCGTAGACGGCCAGCACGGCGAGCAGGAGGATCGCGGGGAGCAAACCGAAGCTGATACCGAACAGCCCCGCCGACCCGGCACCCATCAGGACGCCCGCGGCGTCGATGACGTACCATTCCGGATACACCGCCAGCGCGAGTGAAACGAGCGCGGCGAAGACCCACGCGAGCACGTTGACTTGCGAATCGGCGACCGTCACCGTGACGACCGCCGGAATCACGACGCTGAACACGTACAGCGAAATCATCCCGCTGGTGAGGATGATGACCGCGCGGAGGATCCACTGCACGCCGAGTTTGATGACGACGAGCATTCCCGCCGTGAAGACGAGGATGACGCCGATGTAGACGAGGCTGTTCGTCGGGTCCGACGGGTCGCTGACCGTCTGGTAGCCCGCCGTCTTGAACGGCTTCACCAGCGCCAGCGCGCCGAGCTGCACCGCCAGAAAGATGGCGACGGTCAACCCGGACGCGAAGAACTCCCGCGTTCGATTGTCCATGTCGGGAGATAGAAGTGACCCCTCTTTGTGGTTTTGGGTTCGTCGGATCGATTAGGGGTTTCAGAACCGAACGGAACCTTACCGGGCGTAGAGTTTCGCCCCGACGAGCGTCGGAAGCGGCGTCTCGTCGTCCGGTGACACCGCGACGTAGGGCTGGGACACCGGCCCGAACACGTCCACGACCCGTCCGACCGTCGTCAGTCCTTCGTCCACCACCATCGTTCCGATGTCCGGGTACTCCTCGCTCGGCGAGCGAACGATGGCCAGTCCTTGGGCCGTCCGGACGACCTGTCCGAGTCGCTGCATCACTCGCGCATGGCCGTGACGTATGCGGCGACGGCCTGTACGACGTCGTTCTTCGCGGAATCATCCGCGTTCTGTACCAGCACGCGTCCGCGTTCCTCCCATCCCTCGCGGGAGTACGCCTTGTCGCGTTCGATCACCGTGTCGTAGCCGACTTGCTGTACCGCCCGTGCGATTTCGTCCACCGTCGGTTCCTCGACGGCCATCCCTTCCGGTACCCGTCGCCCTTGTCCGCGAGTCAACCCCGCGTCGATGTAGGCGGGCCAGATGACTATTTCGACCATACCGTCACTCCACAGTCCGGCGTTAAACTCCTTTTCGTGTCACGCCGACGAGGAGGGGTTCGTGGAGGGGGAGTGGTTTTTAGTTGCAATCAGTATGAAATCGGTAGAACTAGCTTACCTGTGATACACGCTACTCCATCCCAGTACTTGCACCCTCTGTAAAACTGCCAAACACGTCTATGCAAAACGGTAACTGCGAAAAACGAAAAATCCGTTCAGAACCGCCGCGTCAACAGTCCAATGAGTCCTAGTGCCACGACCGCAATCGGAATGCCGAATCCGGGTTGGCCACCCGATTCGCTCGTGCTGGTGGACGAACCGGCGGTGGTCGTGGTTGTCCTCGAATCCGAGGCGGTCGACGTCATCGTCTTCTCGGTCGTCGTCGTGACGTTGGCCTTCTGATAGGCCTTCGGGTGGAGCGTCTTTGCCAGTTTGGCTATCGGTTTGACGATCTGCGGGGCGGGCTGGCTGACGTAGTTGGGGTTCAGCGAGACGGTCTGGTTCTTCTTCGCGGCGGGGGTGCTGCTGTAGGCGTCCGGAACCTTCGCGCCCGTCGAGACGATGAACCACTGGGGTTTCTGCTTGACGACGACCTCGTTACTGATGGGCTGGTAGCCGGAGATTCCGGCCTCCGCGGCGACGTTCGTCCCACCAGCCTGCGTGATGATGGTGTCCATGAACGTGCCGTTCCCGGCGGTGTACCCGCCGCTCATCACGTACATGACTGAGGGACTGTCCTCACCCTCGACGGCCTGATGGACGGTCTCGATTCGGTCTTTCATCCACGAGACGGTCTTCTCCGCACCGCCGCACTCGCCCGTGAGCTGGCCGGTGAGGTTCGTCTTGGCGTAGATGTCGTCGATGGATTTGGCCTCGCGGAACTTGTAGACGGTCAGTCCGGCGTTCCGGAGCTTTTTGACCGTCTCGTCGGAGATGACGTTCGGGGCGAGGACGAGATCGGGATTCAGCGAAACGACCCTCTCCGGGACGACGGCGGTCATCCCGGCACCCGAAACGTTCGTCTTCTCGCTCGCGCCGTTGAGGTACGCCGAGTACTTCGACACGCCGACGACCTTGTCCTTGCCGCCGATCTTCCACATCGTCTGGGCCGCGCTCGGCGAGAGCGTGACGATCCGCTTCGGCTCTTCGTTTATCGTCACTTTCGCTCCCGTCGCGTCGGTTTTCGTGACCGGGAACTTGCAGGTGGTCTGTGCGTCAGCAGCGCCCGCGACGCCCGCACCGACGCCAGCCCCGAGGGAGCTGACGACGACAGTAACGAGCAACAGCGCCGATAACAGTTGGTGTCTCATGTAGTCGGCACGTCGGCCGTATTCAATAAATATTTACCTAAAGCAATTTCACTTTCAGATAGATGCGATACGGGACGCGAGTGACGACGTGGTGTGTGGGGTTGGTAGCGGCGCTGGTCGCCGTCGTGTTGGTGAGCGCGGCCATCGGCCCGACGTCGCTCTCGCCGCTCGTCGTCGGAAAGGCGCTGCTCAACGCGCTGGCCGTCCCGACCGGAATCCGGTTTGTGAGCGGGGCGCTCACCGTTCCCGGCGGACTCGTCATCACGTTCCCCTCCTTCGATCTGCAGTACAGCCACCTCTTCTCCTTCGCCGTCCCGGAAACCGCCACGATCATCGTCATGCGACTCCGGATGCCGCGAATCGCTCTCGCCGCCGTGGTCGGATTCGCCCTCGCCACCGCGGGCGTCGTGATGCAGGGCTTCTTCCGGAATCCGATGGCGGACCCCTCCATCATCGGCGTCTCTTCGGGCGCGGCCGTCGGCGCGGTGGCGACCATCGCGCTCTCGATTTCGATCCCGTTCGCGCTCCCCGTCTGTTCGTTCGTCGGCGCGATTCTCGCGGCGTTCGCCGTCTACCTGCTGGCGACCCAGAACGGCAGAACACCCGTCGCAACCCTCCTGCTCGCTGGCGTCGCGATCCAAACGCTCCTCGGCGCGGTCGTCTCCTACCTCCTGCTCCAGAGCGGGCGGAGCCTACGCGAGGCGGTGTTCTGGTTGATGGGCCACCTCAACAACGCGTCGTGGACGAAATTCGGAATCGCGCTTCCCGTCACGGTTCTCGGCTTCGTCGTCCTGCTCTTTTTCGCCCCCGACCTCAACGTCCTCCTGCTCGGCGAGGAGGACGCTCACAACCTCGGCGTCGAAGTCGAACGAACCAAGCGACTCCTGTTGACCGTCTCCAGCGTCGTCACCGCCGCCGCCGTCGCGGTTTCGGGCGTCATCGGCTTCGTCGGCCTCGTCGTCCCGCACATCATGCGCCTGTTGGTCGGTCCGGACCACCGAATCCTGCTCCCGACCAGCGCGCTCGCCGGTGCGGTCTTTCTGGTTGCGACGGACACCGTGGCCCGGTCCGCCGTCGGCGCGGCCGAACTCCCGGTCGGCATCGTCACCGCCTTCCTCGGCGCGCCCTTCTTCCTCTATCTCCTGCGGAAACGCGAGGTGCGCTCGCTGTGATCCGAATCGAGGACGTGGCGATAACGCTCGGCGACAACGAAATCCTCAGCGGTGTCAACGCGACCATCGAGGACGGGCAGTTCGTCGGCCTCGTCGGGCCGAACGGCGCGGGCAAGACGACCCTTCTCCGCGCGATGAACGGCGTTCTCACGCCGGATTCCGGCCGCGTGGTCGTTTCGGACGACGCAATCGACGACCTCTCCTCGAAGGCCGCCAGTCGCCGCGTGGCGACGGTTCCACAGGACACCACGTTATCGTTCGATTTCTCGGTGCGAGACGTGGTCGCGATGGGCCGAAACCCGTATCGCTCGCGGTTCGGCAGCGAACTCGGCGACGGGGCGAACGATGACACGAGCGCCGCAACAGGAACCGACCTCGTCGAGCGTTCGATGGCCCGAACCGAGGTTTCGGAATTCGCCGACCGTTCGATCACCGAAATCAGCGGCGGCGAGCGCCAGCGCGTCCTGCTCGCGCGGGCGCTCGCACAGGACACGCCCGTCCTCCTGCTGGACGAACCGACGGCCAGCCTCGACATCAATCACCAAGTCCGAACCTTCGAACTCGTCCGCGAACTCGTCGCGGACGGGAAAACCGTCGTCGCCGCGATTCACGACCTGAACCTCGCGGCCCACTACTGCGACGAACTCCTGTTGCTCGCGGGTGGATCGGTGCTCGCGTCCGGACCGCCGACGGAAGTGCTGGCCGAGGAGACGCTACGCGAGGCGTTCGACGCCCGTGCGGTCGTTTCCAGCCATCCGGTCACCGGTTCGACGTACGTCACCGCGCTCCCCGACCGACCCGCGCAAAACGGGGGAACGGGGGAAACGGGTGGTCGGATACACGTCGTTGGCGGCGGTGGAACCGTCTCCCGACTGCTCTACCTGCTTTCCGCGGCGGGGTACGAGGTGTCCGTCGGCGTGCTGAACGAGGGGGATTCGGACCTCGAAACCGCCCGGCTTCTCGGACTCGACGTCGTCACCGAAGACCCCTTCGCGCCGATAGGAACGGAAGCGCGGGAAGCCGTCGAGCGACGAATCCGCGAGGCCGACGTGACCGTCCTCGCCGACGTGGAAATCGGAGCGGGAAACCTGGCGAATCTGGAGGCGGTCGCGGAAGCCGACTCGGTCGTCGTCGTGGAAGAACGACCGTTCGCGGAGCGGAACTACGCCGGAAGCGACGCGGCGGTGCAGTATCGATCCCTCTGCGAGCGGGGCGCGGTCGTTGCCCCCGACGACCTCCTCTCCACCGTCTCCAGGGTGATCTGAACGATAGCCGATTCGGATTTTGTCGAGAGGGTACCAGTACCTATTCTTGTCAGCTCACGACCGCGCTACATCCCGTTCGTCCGTCGTTTCTGCAGCAACTCGAACAGCATGAGACCGGCGAAGACGCTCGCCGCGAGCATGACGATGGCCGCGATACCGACCGGGACGGACGGCGCGACGACGACGGCGGTTCCGAGCAGTGCGCCGGACACCAACGCCGTGAAAAACCGTTTGATGCCGGTGAAGGAGGCGAACTCCCGGACTAACGTCGGGTCGAGACCGACGACCCGTGACCAGACGACGTACAGAGAGACGACGAGGAGAAACGAGAGGACGGCGACACCCAACAACAGAAAGAATGCGTCTAACTCCATTCGTTCGACCCTGTTGGTACTCACGGTGTGATACTGGAGTATAAGTCTATCGAACGATATGAAGAGAGATGAAAGCAAGGGAGGGGTGGTGCAGTGTGGGGGTCTACGGTATCTCGGTATGAGAACTTACGTGAGAGGTTTGGTGACACTTTGGAAGGAAGCCATCCTTCCGCCAGAGCCTCTGGCACCGCCGACATACGCGCGCTCACACTGACACACTGACGCGCCCGAGTCAGGAGTTGGGCGCACTTACTTGTAGTACACCCCGTACCTTTGTTATACGCCAGCTAAACCCCCGAACAACCGACCTTATACGGTGATGAAACCCAACAGTCGGGGGGTTGTTTTTATCAGTCTTCCAACCCCAGGTCCTGTATGAATCTCGCTGACTGCTCGGTGGTCGTCGTCGGCAGCGGCTTCGGCGGCCTCTCGACCGCGTGCTATCTCGCCGACGCTGGCGCGGACGTGACGGTTCTCGAGAAGAACGAACAGCTCGGCGGCCGTGCCAGCAGGCTCGAAGCGGACGGCTTCCGGTTCGACATGGGGCCGTCGTGGTATCTGATGCCCGACGTGTTCGAGCGATTCTTCGGCCACTTCGACCGAACGCCGAGCGACTACTACCGACTCCAGCAACTCGACCCGCATTATCGTATCTTCTTCAAAACCGACGACGAAACCACCGACTCCATCGACATCGTTCCCGATTTGGAGCGAAACAAGGAGCTGTTCGAATCGTACGAGGACGGGGCGGGCGAGGCCCTCCAGCGCTACCTCGATAAGTCCGAGGAGAGCTACGACGTCGGGATGGAACACTTCGTCTACACCGACCGCTCCCGGTTTCGGGATTACGTCTCGATGGACGTGGCGAGGAACGCGCGCGGTTTGAACCTCCTCGGGTCGATGCAGGAACACGTCGAGGGCTACTTCGAGAACCCGCGACTCCAGCAGATCATGCAGTACACGCTCGTCTTCTTGGGCGGGTCGCCGAACAACACGCCCTCGATTTACAACCTGATGAGCCACGTCGATTTCAACCTCGGCGTCTACTACCCCGAAAACGGCATCGGCGACGTCGTGGACGGCATCGTCGAACTCGCGGAGGAACTGGGCGTCGAGTTCGAAACCGACCACGAGGTGACGGACATCACGGGCAACGAGGGCGACTTCTTCGTCCACAGCGGCGATTCTCGAATCGCGGCCGACTTGGTGGTCAGCGACGCCGACTACGCCCACACCGAACAGGAACTCCTGCCGCCGGAATCCCGCCAGTACGACGCGGATTACTGGGAATCGAGAACGTACGCGCCCTCGGCGTTCCTGTTGTATCTCGGCGTCGAGGGGGACGTCGAACCGCTCGCCCATCACACCCTCGTCCTCCCCGAGGACTGGAATTCACATTTCGACGAAATCTTCGAGGAACCGGCGTGGCCCGCCGACCCGGCCTACTACCTCTGCGTGCCGAGCAAGACGGACGACTCCGTCGCACCCGAGGGGCACAGCAACCTGTTCGCGCTCGTCCCCATCGCACCCGGACTGCCGGACGGCCCGGCCATCCGCGAGAACTTCCGCGAGAAAGTCCTCTCCGACATCGAGACGAACACCGGCGTCTCGCTCCAGGACCGCATCGTCTTCGAGAAGTCGTTCTCCGTCTCGGAGTTCGCCGACCGCTACAACAGCACGAAGGGGACGGCGCTGGGACTCGCCCACACGCTCATGCAGACCGGGCCGATGCGCCCCCGCCACCGCTCCTCGAAGATTGACGGCCTCTACTTCACCGGGTCGTACACGAACCCCGGCATCGGCGTTCCGATGTGTCTCATCGGCGGCCAGCACACCGCAGACGCCATGATCGAGGATTACTAATTTCGACTATCAACCGATGCTCGACTATCGACCGATGATCCGCTCCCTACTGAAACTGTCGCGGCCGCGATTCTGGCTCTACCTCGCCGGGCCGGTACTGGTGGGCCTCGCCTACGGCGCGTCATCGCTCGGTGATCTGCTCTCGCCGGTTTCGCTCGCCCTCTTCGTCTATTTCCTCCTCCCTGCGAACGTCTTCCTCTACGGAATCAACGACGTGTTCGACGCGGACATCGACGAGGAGAACCCGAAGAAGGACGAGCGGGAAACGCGGTATCGGGGCGACCGGACGGTTCCGGTCGCGGTCGCGGTCTGTGCCCTCCTTGGCCTCGGGTTCCTCCTCGTCACGCCGCCCGCCGCGTGGCCGTGGCTGCTCGGGTTTCTCGTCCTCGGCGCGGAGTACTCCGCACCGCCGCTACGGTTCAAGACGACGCCGATCCTCGATTCAATTTCCAACGGGTTGTACGTCCTTCCCGGCGCGATGGCCTACGCCACGCTGTCCGGGAGTCAGCCGCCGTTCCTCGCCGTCCTCGGCGGGTGGCTCTGGGCGATGGGCATGCACACGTTCTCGGCGATTCCCGACATCGAACCCGACCGACGGGCCGGGATTCGAACCACTGCAACCATCCTCGGCGAGTCGAGAACGCTGGCGTACTGTGCGGCCTGCTGGCTGGCCGCGGCGGGGCTTTTCGCGCTCCTCGACGTACGAGCGGGCGTGCTCCTGCTGGCCTACCCCCTCCTCGTCGTCGTGTGGGTCGCCCGCGACGTGACCATTTCACGGGCCTACTGGTGGTATCCGGCCATCAACACAGTCGTCGGGGCCGTGTTGACGATGGGCGGCCTGTGGGGTGTGCTGCATGGATAGCGGAACCGATTGGCGGGAGATGGACAGGCGGGAAATCGAAACACGGATTTCAGCGCTCGTCCGCGAGAACCGGTTCACCATCGCCGTCGTCTTTCCGCTCATCGGGGCCGTGATGTTCATCGTGGGCACCGAGCCGTGGGTTCCGGCGTGGCTCGCACGGAACCCGTTCCTCATCATCTTCGGCACGGTCGTCATGCGCTCGCCGCTCGTCGCCGGACTGTTGCCGCTCATCGACAGACGGGCGGGTATCGCACTGCTGCTGCTGACGGCGTACACCTACCTCATCGAGTTCGTCGGCGTGACGACGGGGTTCCCGTACGGGCAGTTCCACTACGTCCTCGAACTCGGTCCGATGCTGTTCGGGACGGTTCCGGCGGGGCTTCCCGTCTTCTTCTTCCCGCTCGTGTTGAACAGCTACCTGCTCTGTCTCCTCCTGCTCGGTCCGCGCGCGGACTCGCGGTTCGCCCGCTTTGCGGCCTCGCTCGCCGTCGTCGTCGTCATCGACCTCGTGTTGGACCCGGCGGCCGTCGCGCTCCGGTTCTGGACGTACCCCGGTGGCGGCATCTACTACGGCGTCCCGCTCTCGAACTACTTCGGTTGGGTCGTCAGCGGTGCTATCGCGGTCGGATTGGTCGAACTCGGTTTCGACTGGCGGGCGCTCCGTGACCGTCTCGACTCCTGTGAGTTCATGCTGGACGACATGGTGAGTTTCGTCATCCTCTGGGGGGCGATGAACGCCTACTTCGTCCACTGGCTCCCCGTCGGGGTCGCCGTCCTGTTGTTCGTCGGCCTTCGACGGATCGACCGCTTCGACTTCGCCGTCCTCCGTTCGGTCACCCCGTCCCGCTGAGCCGGAAAAATCAGTTCCCGCGTCCGAGGAGTACACCGAGGACGAGGCCGACGCCGATCGCCATCAGCGTTCGCCGGGATTCGGAAAACCGGACGAACCGCGTACCGTCCGGCGTGATTTCGAGCGCGCCGACCGGTTTCGCCGTCGCGCCGCCACCCATTCGACTGCTTCCCCCGCCGCCGAAACCACCGAACCCGTAGCCGACCTTGGCGATCGGAATAATAGTCCGATTCTTGAGACGAATCGGAGTGCCGTACACGGTTTCGACGCCGACGTTCCGACGGAGTTGCTGGAGAAATGCCTCCAGTCGCTCGAACGCGTCCATGTCGTTCGCAACCGACGGGAGGGTCAAATGGTTTTGCATACTGACAGCCTGCGCGCCGAACCGCGGCTATTTTCCGCTATATAGACCACTTAGCGACGCTTTTTTGCGAGCAGTGTCTCTCACGATCCGTGGCGCACCCAACGTTGACGTGACAAATCCTGCCATCACCCATCGGACAGCACCATACCTGCGGTTGCACCGTTGCCCCTTGTCGTCGCCAACGACTCGCCGTGTGACGGTGTTCGACGTTCACGAGGTTCTTCGGAACCTCGCGCCACACCCACCAATTGTCACACCCCACCCCCTTTTCGATCCCTTTCACTTCATGGACGCTTCACTCGTCACGCTCCGCCGTTTCTCCCGTCCCGCTTTTCCAACCGCTCGATACGCCCCTGGGCGAGCAGTCCGGCACCGAGCAACCAGCACCCGACGCCGACCCCGAGCAAACCGAACGAGAGCCGTGATCGCGGCCCGTGAAGGGCCGTGTCGCTCGGGGCGGTCCGCACGAGCACGGCGAGTGCGGCGGTCACCGTCCGTGTCTGCGAGACGACGTCGGAAATCCCGACGATAACGACCGGAAACGAGACGACGAGGAGCGCCGCTCCCAGTACGGTACAAACCGTCCCGACGGTGCCGAGGGTCGCCCGGTCGAGCATGACAACCCAAGAAGACGGTACGGAGGCTCTTAGCGTTCAGCGTCGGTACGTCCGGCGATACCAGACGGCGAAGCCGAGAACGAGAATCAACGCTCCTCCGGCGAAAAAGAGCAGCCCCGGGGGGATTCCGGCGCTCGCCGCGCTTTCGGCGACCGTCCGCGTTGTGCTCGTCGTACTCGACTGCATCGTGGACGTCAGTTGATCCGAAGCCGTCGTGGTCGCGTGATGCACTGCCGTCGTCGTGTGATCCACCGTTTTACTCAGGGTGGACGTCGCGTTGTCAGCCGCTCCGCCCGCGTTATGGGCGGTCGTGCTCGCGTGCGTCCCGCTCGCGTGCGTCGTATCGGGTGCGCTACCGCCCGCGTTGTTGGCGTGCGTCGTCGCCGCGCTATCGGCACCGTTGTCGGCGTTTCCCCCCGAAGTGCTGTCACTGCCTCCGGAGCTCAGGGTCAACGTTCCGAGAAGCGGTTTGCCGTCGGCGAGTCGCTGAACGACGAGGCTCGCCAGTCCGAGGACGCCGATTCCGCCGAGCAGGTTCTTGAGGGCGGACTGTAGCCCTCCCGTGTCCGATTCGTTCCCGGCGAAGAGGACGAGCGGTTCGGCCGTCGGGGCGTACACCTTCATCTCCCGACCCTTCTCGGAGTAGGCCGTGTCCGCGACTTCGACGAGGTTTCCGTCCTCCAGTTTGCCGAGGTGGTACTGGGCGTTTTGAAGGGAGGTATCGACGCGTTCGGCGATGGTGGCCGGGGTCGCCGGTTCCTCGTAGAGGGTGGCGAGGATGTCCCGGCCGGTTTGTGAGGAGAGGGCGGCAACTAACGCGTCCGCATCTTCGCTGTCGACGCCGACGACCCGCGGGTCGCGGTCCTCGTCCGCGACGGAATCGACGGTGGAGGGCAGGAAGTCGACCATACCCTATCATTCCAAGGGGAGACTATAACTTTGCACGACACAGGTGAATCCGGTATCTTATTAATCCACCCTAAAAATACACCATCCGGTAAGCGAAGGCATGGACGGCGACGAACACTCGTTACGCGCACTGCTTCAGATTCTCGCGGAACCGCGTCGGCGGTACGCATTGTATCATCTCCGACGGCACGACCGGACGACCGTTACGCGCCTCGCGGACAGCGTGGCGGGGTGGATGGATGCTGAACAGGACGAACCGCTCTCCGGGCAGGAACACGTCCACATCTACACCGAACTGCACCACACCGACATCCCTCGACTCGTCGCCGCCGGAATCGTCCACCTCCACGAGGACGAAGAACGGGTCAAAGTCGTCGAATTTCCGGAGATTCTGTCGGACCTACTCGACGTGACGCTCGAATTCGACGACGGGGCGATGTGAACGCCCGCGCTCGATTTATACACCTGCTAATACGAGGTTCCGGTGACGGGGGATTCAAGGCCTACTTTTACATCCATACGAGTATGAGAGCGTTCGCTCCGGGAAGCGTGACGGCGGTGTTCGCACCGGCCGAATCGGGCGACGGATCGAAAGGCGCGAGCATGGCTATCGAGGACGGAATCGTGGCCGACGTTCGGGAGGCCGACCGAACCGAGATATTGCTGGACGGCGAGCGGACCGACTTCGAACCGGTCGCCGGAGTCCTCGACGGGTTGGCCGTGACGGCGCGCGTCGAACTCGAATCGGCGATTCCCATCGGTTGTGGCTTCGGAGCGAGCGGTGCGGCCACGCTCGCAACGGCGCTGTCCGCGAACGAAACGTTCGACCTCGGGCGCTCGCGCGAGGACCTCGTACAGGCCGCACACGTCGCGGAGGTGAACGCTGGAACCGGACTTGGGGACGTGTTCATCCAATCCGCCGGGGGCTTGATGATGGACGACGGCACGGGACGGCGACGGTGGGAACCGACGAACGCCATCGAGTACGTCTCGTTCGGCGGGGTGGCGACCAGCGAGACGCTCGACGACGCCGACATCATGACGAAAATCGAAACCGTCGGCGGGCGAACCCTCGATTTGCTTCCCGGCGAACCGTCGCTCGAACGCCTGACGCGGGATTCCTGGGCGTTCGCACGGGAAATCGGACTGCCGACCGAACGGGTTCGACGCACCGTGGCCGACGTGGAGGAAACAGGCGGCGCGGCGAGCATGGCCATGCTCGGCGAAACGGTCTTCGCCGTCGGCGTCGAGGACGTGCTTCCGAACCGAACAGAGATTTCGTTCACCGGTGCTGGATTGCTATAAAACGGCGGCACAACCGCTCAGGCAAGTAGATTCATATACTGTGATACCCTCATTTTTCCGTATGGAGTACGAAATTACCAACGGACCGAGCAACGCGATCCTCACCGTGACGCTCGACGCGGACGAGCACATCGAGGCGAAGACGGGTGCGATGGTGAGTCGGAGTGAGAGCATGAAGGCGGACGCCCAAATCGCGGGCGGTGACGGCATCTCGGGCATGCTCTCCCGGGCCATCAGCGACGAACGGGAGATGGTCTCGAACACGTTCACGGCGTCGGTCGACGGTGCACACGTCACGCTCGCGCCCGATATGCCGGGCGACATCATCCCGATCGATCTTCGGGAGACCGGGCGCATCAAGGCCCAATCGGGCGCACCGGTCGCGTGGACGCCGGAGGTCGAACACGAAACTGCGGTCAACGAGGCCGGGAACTTCTTCTCGTCGGGCGAACTGACAGTCCTCGCCCTGAAGGGTGACGGCATCGCATTCCTCTCCTCGTACGGATCGCTGTACGAGGTCGATATCACCGACGACGATCCGCTCGTCGTGGACGAGGATCACCTCATCGCGTGGACGGACGGGTTGAACCTCACGCGCAAAACGGACGGCGGGATCAAATCCTCGATCCTCGGCGGCGAGGGGCGCGTGACACACTTCTCCGGGGAGGGGACGGCGTGGCTCCAGACCCGCGACCCGCTCGTGTTCATGCAGTCGATGTCGAACGGGAACTGACCGATCCCGATTGCCGTCGAATTTTTGTCACTCCGTGGTGTGTCTCTACCGGTTATGTCCGAGTCAGTGGCACACGGCGAGTCGTCGGGAACCGACGGTTCGGCGCACCACGAGGGGAGTCGATGGCCCATCATCGGTGCCATCGGGGCGGGAACGATGTATCTCGGCGCGGCGCTCACGATACTCGGTCACGTCACGGACGTGTTCCCCGAACTCGCCGGATGGGTGATCGCTATCGGGGGATTGGCCGTGCTCGTCGTCGGACTCGGCGGGTGGCTCAATCAGGCCTACATACACGACTACTGGCAGGGGCGCGTGAGCAAGACGAAGTACACCTACGAGGCGACGATGGTGACGTTTTTGCTGACCGACATCGCGACGTTCGGCGCAGTGTTCACCTACTATTTCTTCATCCGGGTAAAACCGTGGCCGCCGACGGAACTCCCCGACGTGTTGAGTTCGTTGTTGCTCGTCAACACGGCCGCCCTCGTTCTGAGCAGTTTCACGCTCCACTTCTCGCATATCGCGTTGGGGAAGGGGAAACGAAAGCGGTTTCTGACCCTCCTCGGCGTTACCGTCCTCCTCGGTGCGGGCTTCGTCGCCGGACAGGCCTACGAGTATTACGACTTCATCTCCCACGAGGGATTCACGTTGACCTCCGGGATGTTCGGGAGCGCGTTCTTCGGTTTGACCGGCCTGCACGGTCTGCACGTCTCGCTCGGCGTGATTCTGCTGTGCATCGTCTTCGTGAGAGCGATACGTGGCCAGTACGGCCCCGACAGGGACTCCTCGGTCAGCACCGTCTCGATGTACTGGCACTTCGTGGACGCCGTCTGGATTTTGCTCGTCGTCGTGCTGTACTTCGGTTCGAGCATTTCCGGATGAGAGGAGTTACGCCGTCCCCCCCGGTTCGACGAACAGGAGTTCGTTGCCCTCCGGGTCGAGCGCGATGACCTCGACGCCGTACTCCCGTTCCTGGGGTTCGGAGACGAACTCGACGCCTCGCTCACGCAGGTCGTCGTACGTCGCGTGACAGTCGTCCACCGCCAACCCTATCATCGGGTTGTGCCCGACGAGATGCGAGAACCTGTCGGCGTCCTTCCCGCCGAACCACGCCGGGGAACGGAGGATGACGTGCACACCGTCCCGTCCGGCGGGAGCGACGGTGAGCCATCTGTCCTCGCCCATCTCGCTGTCCTCTTTCTTCTCGAAGCCGAGCGTTTCGGTGTAGAAGTCGAGCGCTTCCTCCTGATCCTCGACGATCAGCGCGAAGTGGGTAATCCGCGAGATGTGGCCGGTCGATTGCTGTGGCATGGTTTCCCCCGCAGAGATGACGACGGCGAACACGATATACGCGACCCCACGCTGTACGCATATGCGACCCCACGCGGTACACGAGTCGGCTTCTATCCCGCGTTCTCCCCGCTCTCTTCGCGTTCGAGCAATCTTCGGTAGAGCGGCGGTGTGAGGATGCCGCCGATACCGAGCAGGATGGACACGATGCCGAGCGGGAGGAGCAGCGGGTCCACGCCGAGACACGGGTTGGCTGAGGAGATGGTCACGTAGTGGGTTTCACCTCCCGAGGTGACGAGTACCCCCCTCCGGAACGCGGCGCGATGGACGAACCGGCCACGAACGTCACCGGTACTCCGTGGGTTGTCGAGTGCGTACTCGAACGCCCGGCGTTCGGCGGGAGCGAGTTCATCGACGCTGAACTGCTGGAACGGACCACGTTGGGTCGCCGCCGTCAACTGGTTCGTCTCGTCAGGCGAATAGACGTCGATGGTCGCGTGCCCGCACAGATCGAAATGCGTCTGGACGACGGCATAGCCGCCGAGGACGCCGCCCGCGATTCCGATGGCGATGAGGAGCGTTCCGAGGAACGGTGCGCCATAGGTCAACAGCGCATCTCGCACCGATTGTTCCTCCGTGACGGATTCGGGTTGTCGGTCGTTCGAACTCATTCGGTCACCTGCCAGCGTTCCGTGAGATACTCGAACGTGGCGGACAGGCCGAACCCGTAGAACCAGTGGGCGATGAGGACGAAGACGACGTACGCGAGCAGATGGAGTCCGGTCTGTCCGGTGTAGAACGCCAAGGCGAACCCGATGGCGATCACCGTCGCGAACGCCAACCCGGTGATGATACGGGGCTCACCCGGCAGGTACTCGGCCAGCACGGCGAACAGGAGCGCCCACGTCGTCATGCCACCGATGAGGAAGAGGAGGTAGCCGACGACCACGCTCTGCTGTCCGACGAAGCCGGAGAGGTTGACGAACGACGAGAGGCTGAACACGTTCAAAATCGTCGCCGTGAACAACACGCCGGACATGAGGACCGTCCCGACGAGACCGCCGATCGCGGCCGCTGCGACGACTCGTGGAAACGAGACACCGAGCGATCTGACGCCCTGGAAGACGTTCGGACTCCCCTCGCTCGGGACCTCCGTGGCGGCCGCTCGGGTCGTCTCCGGTTCGGTCGGTTCGATGCCGTACTTCGCTTCGAGTCGTCGTTCGAACCATTGCCACTCGCGGGTGAACTGGTTGGTTCGTTTTAGTCCCCACACGTCGGCGTCCGTGACCGGTGAGCCGTTCCAGTACGACCAGAGCATGTTGTAGAGCCACAAAAGAACCGAGAGACCGATGAGGTACGCCCCGATGGTCGAGATGCGTTGGAACGAGGCGAACTCGGGGGGGTAGATGGCGTAGCGGCGAGGGAGGTTCAACAGTCCCAGGATGATCATCGTCCCGAAGGTCACGACCGAACCGACGACGAACAGCAGGGACTGGAACAGTGCGAGTTGCCGGTCGTACATCCGTTCGGTCAGGATCGGGTACCAGTAGTAGCTCGCGGCGATCATCATGAACGGGATGATCCCCATGAGGATCAGATGGAAGTGGCCGACGACGTAGTAGGTGCCGTGGAGGACGATATCGATGGGAATCGCCGCGAGGAACACGCCCGTGACGCCGCCGACGATGAACGTACCGATGCTGCTGATACAGAGCACCATCGGTGCCGTGAGTCGGATTTCCCCGGACCAGATCGTCGTGATCCAGTTGAACGTCTTGATGGCGCTCGGCACCGCGATGGCGACCGAGACGGCCATGAAACTCGCGCGGAGACGTGGGTCCATTCCGGTCACGAACATGTGGTGGGCCCAGACGCCGAACGAGAGCACACCGATAGCCATCGTGGAGTAGACGATGAAGTTGAACCCGAACAGCTTCCGGCCCGCGAACTTCGGGAGGATGAAACTCATCAATCCGGCCGCCGGGAGGAAGATGATGTACACCTCCGGATGGCCGAAGAACCAGAACAGGTTCTGCCACAGCATCGGTCCCCCACCGCCCGCCGCGTAGAACGTCGTCCCGAACACGCGGTCGAGCAGCATCATGATCGCGGCGCTGCCGAGCAGTGGAAACGCGAAGATGATGAGCGCGCTCGTCACGAGCATGTTCCACCCGAAGATGTCGAGCGACCCCATGCCGAGGCCCTCCTCGCGTTCGTAGAAGATGGTGACGATGAAATTGATGGCACCGAGGGTCGTGGCGATGCCGGAGAGGTGCAGGCCGAGGAGGAGGAAGTTCACCTGCGGGTCCGTGCTCTGTGTCGCGAGCGGCGTGTACAGCGTCCATCCAAGCTCCGGATCGTGAAGCGTCCAGAAGAACTGGTACAGCGGTCCGTGAATCCCGACCAGGTCGAGGAACTGGCCGACCACCTGTGAGGGGAGCCCCCCACGGACGAGGAGCAACGAAGGGGGCAACAGCCAGAACCCGATGGCGTTCAGCCGCGGAAACGCCATGTCGTCCGCGCCGATGAGCAACGGGATGAAGTAGTTGGCGATGCCGAAGAAGACCGGCGTGACGAAGAAGAACAGCATCGTCAACCCGTGGGACGTAAACAGCGCGTTGTACGTTTCGGTCGACCAGATACTCGCATTCGGGGTCAACAGCTCCGTCCGCATCATCATCGCCTCGATACCGCCCCAGAGTGCCGCGAACGTCCCGAAGACGATGTACAGCTTCCCGATGTCACGGTGATTCGTGGTCGTCGTCCAGTAGGTTATCGAGTTCCAGATTGAACCGAGGTCGAAATCGAACTCGCGTGGGGACGGATATCCACCGTCCGGTTTCGCCGACCGTTGACGGGCTAAACGAGTGAGCAACCAACATCCGCCGACGAGAAGACCCAAGACGGTGAGTTCGATTAGCGCTCGGTTCGTCATCGGGGCCCCTCCCGGTGGCACCCGCTCGTTCCCCTCCCCCCGTGCATACTCCTTCGTGTCACTGTCGACCACAATAAAGACGGGGGGAAATTCGGAGATAATGATGGATGAAAGACAATTCAACGAACGCACGATAGCTATATCCGCACGTCAGTTGACTCGGGAACGATGCGACGCCGTCGCACTGGAGGGGTTCGGTGGGGGACGATAGCATGCCTTCTCCTCATCGCCGGAATCACCGCCGTCGAACCAGCGGCCGCACAGTCCGTAAACAAACGACTCATCGACTCGCTGAACTACCAGCTCGCTTACGTAGCGTTGCCACTGACGCTCTTCGTCGAGCTCATTTTGGTGTATGCGGTCTTTCGGTTTCGAAACAACGACGACCCGCAACCGACCGCGGAAGACAAGCCGCTCGAAATCACGTGGACCATCGCTACCGCCATCATCCTGCTGTTCGTCGGTGTCGCCGCGTTCACCGTGTTGACGAACCCGTACATCACGCCGACACAACCGAGAAGCGCTGGGACTGCCGGTGGCGCGGGCGGTTCGAGTCTGGGAGGCGCGAGCGGAAGCGGTGCGGGAATGGGCGTTGCCGACGCCGCGAATACATCGAATGCGGTGACAGTTCACACCCTCGCCTATCAGTGGGGGTGGCAGTTCCAGTATCCGGGGACGAACGTCACAACGCACGACAACCTCGTCCTGCCCGCCCACACGGACATCTACATTCGGATGACCTCCGCGGACGTAATCCATTCGCTGTTCATTCCTCAGTTAGGGGTCAAACAGGACGTGTTCCCCAAGCGAACGACGGTCATCCACACTCGTGTCTACAAAACCGGAACGTATCGCGGCTACTGCACCGAGTTCTGCGGGTCGGGACACGCCCGAATGCGGACGAAAGTCCGCGTGCTTCCGAAAAAGCAGTACCGTCAGTGGTTGCGAAACCAGTCGAAAAAGGCGGCATCGACGAACGGTTCGTCGGCGACGCGGAACGCGTCGGCCAAAACGGCCGGGTGACGACGAACGCGTCACCGCTCCGTGTTAGTTCTCAGCACCGTTTTTGGTGTGCTAGATCGTAGCCGCTGACATTTCTAGCTCGATTTAGCTGCTCGATATTTGGACGTTGTTCAGCGTCACACCGATGTTTTTCAGCGTCACGTCGACGTTGCAGATTTCGTATTGGTGCCCGTTGACGGACACGTGGAGGCCATCGATACTCATCGTGGAATCGTCGAGGGTGTAGGTTCGGTGATCGATGGAGACGTCCGGGAATCCCGGCCCGGAGAGATGGGTGTCCGAGACGGTTATCGTGACGTCGCTAATGGTGATGTCCTGCCCACCAAGCTTCGTGACATCGCTGTTCGAGGCGTGTCCGTCGGCGAGTGCGACACCCGCTCCGCCGCTGACAAGGAGGACGGCAACCAGTAGGCTTGCGAGGACTCTCTGCGAGGTTACTCTCATTGCGGCTTTCCCTTCGTCACCCACGAGAAAAAGTGGCGCAGATCGTTGAAATCGTTCGCATCGATTACGAGCGGTTCATTTTGTATCAACACCTCCTCAGAAATCCCTGGGGTCGCCTTGTCATTGTTTTTCGGGGGTTCTCACGCGGTCTTTCATCGAGTAAAAACAGGTGGTGATCCGCGTTGGTCGTTGCAATTTCTCGACCGATTGCAAGGTCATCCTACCGAAAAATATGGACTGCCTACGACTCGGATAGTGACATCGTCCGGTTCGGATCCCCTGGTCGCCGCCCGTCGCGTCGTGCGGATGATCGCTTCGACCGGACCCGTGTTCGACAGATTATTCCCGACTCCACAGCGTGGCGTGCGGGGAACCATCGTTTGTCCGACTCTCCCCGACGATCTGTTCCCGTTCGTTGATACCGTTCGCACGGCTGTAGTCGCCACCGAGCGTGCCGAGGTCACGCATGCCCTCATCCGGCGACCAGATGAACGCGTGAACGGTTCCATCGTCCGTTTGGCTGTTCCCGACCACCTGCCCACGGTCGTTGACGTCGGTGGCCTCGCTATAGTTTCCACCGAGCGTGCCGAGGTCACGCATGCCCTCGTCCGGCGACCAGACGAACGCGTGAACCGTTCCGTCCGCCGTTTGGCTGTTCCCGACCACCTGTCTGCGGTCGTTGATGGCGGTGGCCTCTCCCTCCTGTCCACCGAGGGTACCGAGCGCACGCTCTCCCTCGTCTTCCGACCACATGAACGCATCTCCAGAGACGGGTTCGACGCCGAAACTCGTCCCGACGATCCGACCGTTCGTATCGATATCAGCAGGGACCAAAAAATCGCCGGACGAGGAGCGGGGGGAGCGCCATAATCGGTCGGAACAATCGTCGTCGGCCCACAGGACGAACCCTTCCAACGTGACCTCACCATAGTAGTGGAGAGTTCCGACGATATCTCCTCGATCGTTGATTGCGGTGGCAACACTGTTCTGCCCGCCGCTACTGTAGATATCTTGCATCTCCTCTCCCCTCGACCAACGAATGGCGTGCTCCGGGTATATTTCCGTCCGAGTCCCGGTGTCCCTCTCCCAGATATCGGTCACTCTGCTCGCACCGACGACGTGGCAGTGGCCGTTGATGTCGGTGGCCCTGCTGGTCCTGTCGGTGAGGGTGCCCAGATCTTGCATCCCATCCCGTTCCGACCAGAGAAACGCGTGTGGAACGAGGTCCGCCCGCTGACTGGTCCCGACGACGTATCCACGACGGGTGATGCTCGTCGCGGTGCTCTCAGCACCACCGAGGGTGCCGAGGTCAGTTGCCGAGTACGCTGCAGGCGGTCTCTCCGTCCTCGCCGAGGGGGTTCGAGAACTCATACCGACCACGCTACGATCGGCCCTCCCGTTTTTCAGCCGAGCGAATCCGGACAAACTACTGAGAACTCCGATCCCACCGACGCCGCCGAGAAAACGACGTCGGTCGAACCGTGATCCAGTCCCGTCCGAGGCGGGGACGATAGTCGTTCGTCCATCGTCATCATCCCCGCCGCGGCTTTCGGACTGTTCCGTGTCATCCTTTTCCGAGAACATGGAATGTATTGAGACCATGCGACCCATTCATTCTAACGGCTGATCGGTTACAGAATATGATCCCGTCGATGACTCGCACTGGCTGAATACCATCGCACAGAGGGGAGAGCTTCAGTCGATTTACACACGTCTCGTGGGAGTGTCCATCGTGTGTTCATGCTGCATACTGGCGACGGTACAATGTCGGCACTACCGGTGCAGAGATGAATGGTGAAACCACGACGAAAAACGTCTTTCGCAACTTTGAGTCGAAAGAGGAGAGCCGGTGGAGGGATTTGAACCCTCGGCCTATTCCTTACGAAGGAATCGCTCTAGCCAGTCTGAGCTACACCGGCACGCTTACTGCGTTCGCGTCCCGAGCCCGACCTCACTTCGCTCGGACGGACACCGCATTGGTGTGCTTCGAACTACATTCAATTATAGACCCCACAGGTGGCATAAGGGTTGCGAATTCAGCGTCGAATACGACGTTACTTGTCACGAACTACCGCGTCAACCGCACGTCCAGACAGACGTTGAGCTCGTGGGGAGCGTAGGACCGGACCTCCCGTCGAGTTTCGACCGTCACGTCGTACTCCGGTTCCGCAGCCGACCGAATCGCCTCCTCTCCCGGTCCGAACGGATCGTCCTCGTGCTGGATGTCGTAGTAGTGGATGACACAGTCGTCGCTCGCCAGCGCGACGGCGGTATCGAGGAATTCGTCGGCGCTGTGGGGGAGGTTCATCACGATGCGGTCGGCCCAGTCCTCGTACTCCGTGGCCGTCCCTCGAACGTCGCCGGGAATCGCCGTCACGCGGTCTTCGACCCCGTTCCGGCGTGCGTTCTCTTGGAGGTAGTCGATGGCAACCTCGTTCACGTCCGCACCGACGACGGTCGCACCGCGATTTGCGAACGGGATCACGAACGGCCCGACACCGGCGAACATATCGAACGCATGTTCGTCCTGCGTGACCTGCTCGGTGACACGGTGTCGCTCCGTCGCGAGACGTGGTGAGAAGTACACGCGTGCGACGTCCAAGAGGAACTCACATCCGTACTCGCGGTGGACGGTTTCGGTGCCGTTTCCGGCCAGTACGTCCCAGTCGCGGACGCGGGTCTCGCCTTTCACTTTCGACGCGCGATTGAGCACCGTCTCGACCGGCAACGCCGACGCGATGATGGCGTCCGCGATTTCCCCCGCCAGTTCCGAGTCGTCCTCGTCGATGAGGACGATGTTCCCGAGTCGTTCGTAACTCGGTTCGAAGCCGAGGATGTCGGCGGGCATCCGCTGTGTCGTGCGGGTCGGGAGATCGTGGGAGACGAGTTCGAACTCGGATGGGACCGCGTCGGGGTTGGTGACGGGAATATAGAGCCAGCCGTCTTCGACCACGATTTCCACCTCGTCCACCACCAAATCCGACTCCGCGAGTTCGCGGCGCGCCGCTTCCCCCTGTTCCCGTTCGACGCGCACGCAAGGTACTTCCATACGTCTCCTTGCCGGAAGCGGGCGTTAACGCTGACGCTTCGGGTCGCATCGCTTAAACGTGCATCTTTCCAAACCCTCCTCATGCTCACTTTCATCGGTCTCGGCCTGTACGACGAGCGCTCGATTACCGTCGAGGGCCGCGAAGCGATCGCCGACGCGGACGACGTTTTCGCCGAATTCTACACCAGCAAACTCATCGGGGCGGACGTCGCCGACCTCGAAGCGTTTCACGGGACGGACATCGAAGTTCGTGACCGCCCGGGCGTCGAACAGGATCCCGGGGATATCCTCGACGCCGCCGAATCCGGACACGCCGCCTTTCTCACCGCTGGCGACACCATGATTTCGACAACCCACGTGGACCTCCGCCTTCGTGCCGAAGACCGCGGTATCGACACCCGCGTCATCCACGCACCGACTGCGGAATCCGCGGCCAGCGGTCTCACCGGTCTCCAGAATTATCGGTTCGGCAAAGCGACCACGCTCCCGTTCGAGTACGCCCACGGCGCGGATGGACTTCCGGCGAGCGTGACCAACGTGCTCGACGATAACCGAGAACGGGGACTCCATACGCTCGTCTACCTCGACATCAAAGTCGGTTGGAATCCGCGAAAGGAATCGAAGATCGAAGACGAGTACATGACGGCGAACCACGCGGCCGAATTGCTCGCCGATGGCTACGACGACGTGCTCGCCGTCGTCGTCGCGCGTGCCGGAAGCCCCGACCCGCTCGTCGAAGCCGATCGACTATCAGTACTCGCGGAGCGCGATTTCGGCGACCCGCTCCACCTGCTCGTCGTCCCCGGTGATCTCCATCACATCGAGGCAGACGCCCTCGCGTCGCTCGCGGACGCGCCGAGCGAACTGCTCGACGTCGTGTGAGTCGGTACGTCGTAAAACGGCGGATGGCTTCTTTTCGATTATTTTGACCCGTTCAGTAACGCCGTCGCTGAGGGGTCGAGTACGCGAAAAATGAATTAGTTTTCGTCAGTCGAAATCAGACGCGGTGTCCGATTTAGTTCTCTCGGCGGAGCGCGAGAAGCGCAGCGGCGAGGAGTGCAACGACGGAGACTGCGACGCCGAAACCAGGCTGACCGTCATCGTTCGACGAGGTCGAGGTCGAGGTCGAGGACGAAGTCGAGGACGTCGTCGTCGTGTCCATCGAGGACGTCGTCGTGTCCGTCGAGGACGTCGTCGTCGTGTCCGTCGAGGACGTCGTCGTGGTCGTCGTGGTCGTCGTGGTCGTGGTCGTCGTGCCGTTGTTCATGTCTGCGTTCACGACACCACCGATCTTGGTGTTGTCTTCGTCACTGCTGACGTAGACGGAGAACTCCGTGCCGTTGTCGACGTCGTCGCGGTCGAAGTTGTACTTCGCCGAGAACGTACCGTCGTCGTTAACGGTCACATCTTGTGGGATGTAGAAGATGTTGCTGTCGGCAACAACGCTGAGTTCCGTACCCGGTGCGAGGTTCGTCTTACCGGAGACGGTGGAGTTACCCTTCGGAGCCTGGAAGTCTTCGCCGCCGTTCAGCGAAGTGTCCTGCTCTTCGTACGTGAAGGTGGTGGAGACGGACTGGTCCTCGCCATCGCCGTTGAGGACGTAGTCCTTGTTGACGGTGAACGTCGCTTTCCAGTCGCCGTAGCCGTCCGCGCCGTCCGCGTCTGCGAGTTCGTCTGCCGAGATAACGGCGTAGAACGTGCCGTTGTCACCGTCTTTGACGATGGTGAAGTCGCTCGCGCTGAGCGTGTCTGCCTCGGTGTTCTTCTCGACGTTGTCGCCGGTCTCTTCGAGCGTCAGCGACATGTCTTCGCTGTTGATCGAGCTACCCTGAAGGGCACCGTAGATACCGGTTGCGTCGACCTTGAGGACGACGTTGTCGCTACCTGCGACGGTGCTACGCTGCGTGACGGTGTCCGTCATGTCTGCAACGTCATCGTGGGTGTCAACGCTCTGCGGCTGGATCCACGTGCTGATCGAGTCGGTCGAGCGGTCGCTGATACGGAGCTGCGTCTTGTCCGAGGGACTCTTCGCAACGTCCATTCCGTTGTTGTCGCTCTGGGTTTCCCAGCCAGTCGTGCTGACGGCGAGGTCGTAGTTACCGGAGGCGAGCGGTTCGGAGCTAAGCACCGACGAGTTGTTCCACGTGATTTTCGTTCCTTCTCCTGCACTCACGTACTTCTTGTTCACGTTCGTGTTGAACGTGTTGAGGTTGAGGATCACTTGACCGTCGTCGTCAGAGTCCGTGACGTTGAGGTTCGACTGGAAGTTGGAATCTGCGAAGCTTCCAATCTGAACGTATGCGGTGTCGGTGTTGTCGAGGTTGATCGTGATTTTGGCGATGTCACCGCGAGGGGTGGACTCTTCGTTCACGAAGGTCGCCGTCTTGTCGCCAGCCTTCTTAACGGTGATGTTGTCCGTCACCGAAAGACCGCTGGAGTCGTTGACCGTGTAAGTGAACTCGTAGTTACCGGCGTCGACACCACTGAAGTGGCCAACGGAGTACTCGTTGGTAGCTGCCTCGATGGTGACCGATTCATCGTCTTGGTTGGGAGTTCCGTCGCTGAAAATCTTCTTGAGCGTGTCGAAGCTGACGTCGTCGGACGTGACGTCCACCTTGACACGGCCACGGTTGCTGTTGAAGCCGATCTCGGCGTTAGTGTCGCCGTTATCGTTCATAATGGAGTCGTCCTTGAATTCCGCGCTGAACGTCTGGTCAAGAACGTGGAATTTCGCGTTGTCGAAGGAAGCGTTGCCCTCGGTCACGCCGCTGCTGTCAAGCGAGAAGAACGTGTCGTTCTCCGTATCCTTCAATGCGTAATATCCCGCGTCAAGACCAGAGGTGTCGAGGACACCAGTATGGTCGGTCGTGTTGAGCGCGATGTTTTGCTGGAATTCCGGACCGTCGCTCGTATCTTTGTACAGAGCAACGGTGTTCTTCGCGTTCGTCGATCCATTAGAGCTGTTACCAGTTGCGTCAAACTCTAGCTGCTGGCCGACCCAAACCTGGTCGCCAGAGGTAAGTTTGTCGTCGCTAGAGGTCGCAGCAGCAGCTGAACCTGCGAACGCCATGGTGCCGGCGAAGACCGACAGCACGAGCATCGCGGTCAGGGCGAGGCTGCGAACCTTTGAGTTATTTCCTGTCATGCTTTCTCGTTGATTGTTTCTTTGTCGGCGACAGTTCTTTTCCCACGACCGTATAGACATTTCGTCCAACCCGAACCGGTTCGGGAGGAAGTGGTACTCCATCTGCCACCATGGGTAGGGGTACAGGAAGAAAGTTATTCCCTTATTATAAATGCTTTGTGGTCTGGTAATCTGCCGTTATGCACTTACACGCCTGAATTCAGGCAATAGAGGCGTCAATGGAGATCTCATATAATGGTAATAGATGAGACCAATCGGATGTTCCGGAGCGATCCCGAAGTAGTACAAGGAGACATTAAGTCGGAGATTCACCATTCCAGTCTTTAAGTAGGTGCCGTCAGATACCTCGAAAAAGACACATGAGCTTGAGGCGATTATAAAATAAATAGATGACTGAGGCAAATTTGATAGTTAAGAATTAATGACACAGTTTTGCCGTCAATATTGCCAGATATCTCGGAAAAAGAACCGCCCGTATTCGCGCTCAGTTCTCGATGAGTTCGATCTCGTGTCCGTCCTGATCCTTGGTGAACGCGTACCTGTCGTCGCACGATTCCGGGTCGCGGTAGTCCTCGGCCTCGCGCTCCATCAGCGTATCCCAGTCGTCGCGCAGGTCGTCCACGCGCACCGCGAAGTGACCCCACGCGTCGCCCAGTTCGTAGGAGCGCCCGTCGTAGTTGTACGTCAGTTCCACCGCCATCGCCTCCTCGGCGGCGTCCTCGGGTTTCATGAAGTAGTTGGCGAACGTGTCCGACTCCCATCGCCCCGTGTGCACGTATTCGAACTTACGCGTCCAGAACCCGAGCGCGTCGTCGGCATCTTCGACACGGATCATGGTATGGTCGATGCTCCAGCGAGCACCGTGGTCGCGCTGAACGATTTCGATCTCGTGTCCATCGGGGTCTTTGACGAACGCGTAGCGACCACCGCAGGAATCGGGGTCGCGGTAGTCCTCCACACCGGCGTCCATCAGTTCCTCGTAGGCATCGTACACGTCCTCGACGCGGACCGCGATGTGGCCCCACGCGTCGCCCATCTCGTAGGAACGGTCGTCGTGGTTGTACGTCAGTTCGAGCGTCGCCCCGTCCTCGTGTACGTCTTCGGGACCGAGGTGGACGTTCGTGAACGTATCCGCCTCCCAGCGGCTCTTCTCCTCGTATCCGAGGTGCGTCTGATACCAGTCGAGCGATTCGTCCAAATCCTCTACACGCATCATTACGTGGTCGAATGTCCCGCTCATACGTTCGAAACCATCCCCTCCGAAGCGAAAAGGGTACCGTTCGCGGAAACGCGAGCGCGAAAACGACCGTGAAGGTCCCCCTATGCACCCGAGTGGTCCCGCAGTCACGGTTTTTCCGAGGCTCCCGGAATCGAAAATCGAGATACGACGACTAGAATAGGCATATGGGTTTAGTATTTGATGTGATTAAATAATTCAATCATTTTTGCAAATAACTATGTTGATAGCGTTAACAGTACACGTCGGATGAAAATAAAAGCGGTGGCGTTGAGTTTATTAGTCGTACTGTCCACGTCGGCTCTCTGGGCCGGCGGTACTGTAGCAACACATCCGAACACGAGTGACGACCTTCGTCCGACCGTCCTCGACCCGAAGCACCCCGTGAACAACTCCTCGGACGGCGTCGAATATCGGAAGGGCGAACCCTCACAGGAGTCGCTCGACAAGCCGATAGATTTCGATACCGCTCCCGATAGGTTCACGACGACGGATAGGGAGCGGGCCGGGACGGCATCCATCCTCGCGGATACGGACTCGTCCATCATCATGGATCCGTCCGACGACGCGACCGACCCGGACGGCATCGGAACGACCAAGCAGTACCTCGGCTCCGACAACGATAGCTACTACTTCAAGAACTTCACCCTCCTCTCCGTCGGTGACAACGTCGAAGTGTGGGTCGCCCGCGACATGACGTGGCCGGAAAACGACTCCCGAACCGACCCGACGGTCTCGGAACAGCAGGCCGAAGCACTTCGCACGGCGTTCGACGAGAACATCTACGACACCGAAGCCGACGTGTTCGGTAAACCCGACGCCCGTAACGGGACCGACAGTCAACTGGAGGAAATCGGTGCGGTCCCCGACGACTACTACCACACCGAGAACGGGTCCGGCAAGACCGTCCTGCTGGTGGACAACATCCGGGACGAGAACTACTACAACTCGTCGTACCCCATCTACACGGCCGGGTTCTACTCGCCCCAGGTTCAGCAGTACACCGACCGCAACGTCGTCACGCTCGATGCAGCGGGATGGCAGGAAGTCAACGAGACCAACGACGAGGTCGGTTCCGAGGGAACGCTCGCACACGAGTACCAGCACCTCATCCACAACGACCTCGACAGTGACGAGACGACGTGGGTGAACGAAGGCATGTCCGATTACGCCGAAACCGTCACCGGCTACGGCATTGCCGAAGAACATGTCCACGCTTACGAGGAACTGCCGTCGAACTCCCTCACCAACTGGGAGGACCAAGGGGCTATCAACGTCCTCTCGGACTACGGCATCGCGCTCAGCTTCCAGATGTACTTGAGCGACAGGTACGGAACCGACTTCATCAGCAACCTCGCACACGACGAGAAGAACGGAATCGCGGGCGTCGAGGAAACCCTGAACGAGACAGGTGCGAACACCGACTTCTACCACCTCTATCAGGACTTCTCGACCGCGGCGGTGCTCGACTCCTCGGACCACCACGTCCGGGACGAGTACGACATCGACGGCCTCGATTTGAACCTCAACACGTCGAACGACGTCGGTACCGCCGGCGCGTGGGGAACCAACTACAAGGAGGTCGACACGTCCGACAAAGGGCCGATAACGGGCGTGGAGCTATCGGGAACGGACTACATCGGTACCCAGTGGCAGACCGCAACTGATCCCGTCGATGGCGAGGGGACGGTACTGTACTCCGGGTCCGGAACCCTGCTCGACCGGTACGCCATCATGGATGCCGACCTCTCGAACGGATCGACGCTGTCGTTCGAGACGAACTACGACATCGAGAAGAACTGGGACTACGGCTTCGTGCAGGTCTCGACGGACGGCGGGGAGACGTGGGAGAGTCTGGAATCCAACCGGACTGACGACTCCCCGAACCCGGATGCCCACCCGACGGTCAAGGAAAACGTGCCGGGATACACCGGTACGACCAACGGAACGTGGGTCAACCAGTCGTTCGACCTCTCGAAATACGAGGGCGAGGGTGACGTTCTCGTCGCCTTCCGTTACGTGACCGACTGGGCGACCACCCATCCCGGCATGTACGTCCGGAACGTCGAAGTCGGCGGCGAGCACGTCGCCACGGACTCAACGGACTCGTTCGAGAGTCTCCGCGAGGCGACGGGTGACAAGGTCGAGTACCAGTTCACCTTCATCGGCATCAAGAAGAACGGCCGCGCGAAGGTGAAGCAACTCGACATGCGGACCTTCGACGACGGCGAGAAGCAGGAACTCGAACACTTCCTCCACAACGGCAACTTCGAGAAGGTCATCGCGGCTTCGACGTGGGCGGCCCATCCGGGTGAGGGCGGCCGCGTTCCGGTCAGCGTCGAGTTCGAATACGCGCGCGATGGACACGGTCACCACGGCGGCCATGGACACGGCGGACACCATGGCGGTCACGGACATCACGGTCATGGTGGTCATCACGGCCACCACGGCGGCTACGGTGGCCATGGCGGTCATGGAGGTAACCACGGCGGCCACGGCCACTACGGCAGGTAACGGAGCGAAGACGCGTCGCTCGAACTTTTTTCGGTCGAAAAATAGATGCATACTCGCCTTCAGGACGCCGTCGAGCGTCAGTCGTCGGCGCTGACCGCTTCGCCGCCGATGTCGATCTCACCGGCATCGAGTTCCGCTTCGACTTCGCGCGCGGCTTGCACCATGTTGGCCATCTTGCCGTACGCCACGTCGCGCGGGAGCAATTTCAGACCGCAGTCGGGACTGACGGTCAGTTGCTCGGGCGGGACGATTTCGAGTCCCTTCCGGATGTTCGCTTTGATCTCCTCGACACTCTCGACTTCGGCGGTGTGGGCGTCGGTGACACCGAGCGCGAGGTTCGCGGTGAATTCGGGGTCGCGGAACACGTCCAACTGCTCGAAGTCGCCGTTGGCGAGTTCGAGGTCGAACTCGTCCACCGGGAACTCCAGTATCTCGGGATAGATACGCGAGTAGTCGCCGTAGCAGACGTGCAGACCGAGGTAGACGTCGTCCGGGATGCCGTCCGCGATGCGCTCCAGACAGCCACCGACGATGGCGTGGTCGTCCGGCGTCGTCGCCAGCGCCGGTTCGTCGATCTGGATGTAGCGTGCGCCCGCTTCGACCAGTTTCTCGATCTCCTCGTTCACCAGGTCCGCGAGGTCGTAGGCCAGCGACTCCTCGTCGTCGTAGGCTTCGTTGAAACTCCAACTCGCCAGCGTGTACGGGCCGGTGATGGGAACTTTGACGGGACGTTCTGCCACCTCGCTGGTGAACTCGTACTCGTCCACGAGCCACGTCTCGTCGTACTCGACGTCCGTGACGACGCTCGGTTTGTCGAAGTAGTTGTGTCCCCACACCTTCACCGGGCCGTTGAACTCGTAGCCCGAAATGCGGTGGGCGAAGTACTCGACCATCTCGTTGCGCCGCATCTCGCCGTCCACTACGACGTCCAGTCCGGCGCGCTCGTGTTCGTCCGTGATGAGGCGGGAGGCGTCGTCTTTCGCCTCCTGCCACGCCTTCCCGTCGAAGTCCGCGTCGGGGTCGTTGTAGAGTTCGCGCGAGCGGTCCACCCACTTCGGCTTGGGATAGCTTCCGACGATGGTCGTCAGGATGAAGTGGTCGTTGTCGTGATCCTCCGGACGGAATTGCTCTCGGCTATCTTCAGTCATATTTCCACCTCCTCCAACCGCGCGGCCTCACCGAGCGCGGCCAGTTTCTCCTCGAACTTGTTGTACGGCAGGTAGAACGGCTCCGTGTTCGTGGTGAGATACACTTTCTCGAACTCGTTGACCGGCGTGTTCTCCTCGAACCAATCGACCCGTTCGGCGACCGTCTCGGGCGATTCGACCAGCGTGTTCTGCCCGTCGACCAGTCCGAGCGACACCGAATCCGTCGTCCCGAACTCGTTGATATTGGACAGACAGCCGTCGTGGTCGGTGACGAGGTCGTAGCCGAGCGCGTCGATGTCGGCGTCGAGGACGTGTGCATGGACCTTCTCGGTGAGCGACCCGAAGTACGGTTGCACCACCACGTCGGCGTCCGTCGCGCTCGCGACGACGTCGATTGCCTCGCTTGCGCGGGCGTCCTCGCCGTCCGCGGGCGGGTTCTCCACGAGCGACGGTTCGAGGAGGAACAGCGTCTCGACGCTCGGGAACGCCTCGACTTCCCCGGCGAGGAACTCCGCGACAGCGGCGAGGAACTCCTCGTCGTCACCGTAGTAGTCGTCGGTGGCGAGGTCAGCGAGCGAGTACGGTCCGGGGAGGACGGCCTGCACGTCGTCAGCGAGTTCGGCGGTCGATTCCAGTTCGTTCGCCACGTCGCCGTCGAACGTGAGTTCGTCCACGACCACGGGGTCGCGGTAGAAGTTGTTGTTATCGTAGTAGCGCACGATTCCGCCGGTTTCGACCGAATCGTGTACCGTCAGCGGATGGGCCAGCATGTCGTCCCAGCGCAGTTGCCCCTCAACGACCCGGTCGAGTCCGGCGTCCTGTTGCACCGCGACGACTTCCTTCCGTGCGTCGTCGTACACCGCGGTCAGTTCCGACCCTTCGTCGCCCGAGATGAGGTCGTGTTTCTGGTGGCCCTTCAGATCGGAGAGATCGTCCTTCGCCCAATCGGGGAGCGGAAACAGCCCCGTGGATGTGGCGATTCGTTCAGTCATGTACTCCGGGGTTAGTTATGCTGGTGTTTAATATTTTCCGTTCCTGAAAATGTTTCGCAGTAATGTCAGCGACGATCAACGGACGAGTTTCAGAATCGTCAGCGTCTCGAACGGGAACGACTCGTCGCGGAGCGCGACGGCACTGAAACCGTTCTCGCCCGCCCGCGAGACGACCTCCTCCACGCCCGAGAGACTGCTGACGAGAAGGTACACCCGGCCGTCGGGCGCGAGCACGCGCCCGACGGCGTCCAGAAACGGGTCGATGACTTCCCGTCCGGATTCGCCGCCGGAGAGCGCCTTCTCCATCCAGTCGTCGCGTTCGTCCTCCGGGTCGGTCGGGAGATACGGCGGGTTGAACAGTACGGCATCGAACGCACCGTCCCGGAACGGCGACACCAAATCCGCCCGCACCGCTTCGATCCCTCTCTCGCGTGCGCGCTCGCACGCGTGAGGATTCACGTCCGCTCCCACGACGCGGGCACCCGTCTCGTCGGCCACGTACTCCGAGACGTATCCCGATCCCGTGCCGACCTCCAGAACCAACTCGTCCGCCGTTATCCCCTCGGCCGCGACCGCCGCGAGCAGATGGGAGTCCTCGGCCGGTTGATACACCTGCGTTTCCTCGCCGCGTCGTTCCGCCAGATCAGTCATCGTTCGTCACCATCCTCGTCCACCGAGTCGTTCCCTCCGTCGTCCGCCGCCGTTCCACCGTCGGTCGCCTCGCCGCCGTCCATCGTCGCCCCGAGTTCGCGTTCCCGGCCGCGAGCGACCCGAAAGCCGTTCGTCTCCGCACGCCCCGACAGTTCGCGCTGCGGGTACGGTATCTTGATGTCCTCCTCGTCGAACGCCGCTTTCACCGTGTTGATGACCGTCGTCTTCGCCCGCCACTTTCTGCGCGCGCTGGGCTTGTCGATCCAGAACCGAAGCCCGAGGACGACGGCGGAGTCGCCGAGCGACTTGGTCACGACCTGCGGGGACGGAACCGCCAGCACGTCCTCCGGTTCGTCCATGGCTTCCTCCGCGATTTCGGTGGCCCGCTCGATGTCGCCGTCGTAGTCGATGCCGACGTCCACCTCCAACCGCAGTCGTCCCTTCCGACTCCGGTTGATGATGGTGTTCCCGCCGACGATATCGTTGGGAATCAGGACGTACTCCCCGTCGAACGTCTGTATTCGCGTGTTGAAGATCGAGATGTCCGTGACGATTCCCTCTCGCTCCTCGATCTCCACCCAGTCCCCGATTTCGAACGGTCGAGCGAACATCAGCATGAACCCGGCCAGCACCGCCCCGAGGGTCTGCCGAGCGGCCATCCCGACGACGATTCCGAGGAACCCCGCACCGACGAGGATTCCCGTCAGGTGCTGACCCCAAATTCCGAGGATGGTCGCACCGGCGGTGACGTACACCGTCACCTGCGTGAGACGATGCAGTATTTGGGCTTGGTGGCGCGAGATGGCATCCCGGTGTCTGGTGAGTCGGTCGACGGCCTCCCGGACGACTCCCACGACGACGTAGGCGACGACGAGGGCGGCTATCGAGAGGAGAAGTCGAGCCGCGGTCTTCGAGTTCAGGTACTTCTCCAAGTCCTCACCCGAGAAGAATAATAACGTCGAGTGGACGTAATCCCACGCGAACATCAGCGTCAGCACCGCCAACGCGGCGAAGACGACGAACGATGCGGTTACGATGACGTTGACCAACGCGTTCGGGAGCGTCTTCTGTAGTTCCCGTCGGCCGCGCCACGCCACGACGATTCCGGCGAGTAGCGCGACGAGGACGAACGCCGTGATGAAGATACGTGCGTCTATCCCCACGAAGCCACTGAACCAGTCGATCATCCCCGCCATCAACCACCACTCCGTCCGTACTCGTCTGCCACGCGCGCCATCGCCGCGAACTGGGCGGGCGTGACCTTTCCGGCGCGTTTTCGAAGGATGTCCTCACCTAACACCTCGTCATCCGCCGATTCGAGCGCGTCCACGACGGCGTCCGGGTCGTCAAGCCCCGAGATGTGGGGCGTGTTCCGGATGCCGTTGCGAATCGTCTTCCGACGCTGGGTGAAGACCGCCTTCACGAAGTCGAGGAAGAATGCCTCGTTGTCCACCTCGTACTCCGGGTCCCTGGGTGTCGTCCGAACGATCGCACTCTCGACTTCGGGTTGCGGCGCGAAGGCCTCGCGCGGGACGGTTTCCACGACCTCCACGTCGGCGTAGTGCTGTGCCGTCACCGATAGCCTGCCGTACTCGTCGCTCCCGGCCTCGGCGGCCATGCGCTCGGCGAACTCCTTCTGGAACATGAGGACCATGGGTTTCCCGAGCGGGAGCAATCGAAACGCGATTTCGCTCGAAATCCCGTACGGGAGGTTGGCGATACACGCCGAAAAGTCGGGGAGTTCGACCGACAGCGCGTCGCCCTCCACGACAGTCAGGCGACCCGCGTCACGTTCGTCTCGAAATTCGCGGCGGAGGAAGTCGGCGAATTTCGGGTCGCGTTCCACGACCGTCACGCGGTCGGCGACCGCGAGCAGGCGGTCGGTGAGGACGCCCGGTCCGCCACCGATTTCGAGCACGTGGTCGAGACGCATCTCCTCGGCGTACGTCGGTATTCTATCGACGACTCGGTCGTCCACGAGGAAGTGCTGGTCGCGGTTCGGGTTCCCCCGCGCGCCTGCGCGTCGAATCAGCGCATCGGGGTCTCTCCGTCCGGGTTCCTCGGGTGGCGAGCGTTCCATCGTTGCCCCCTCCTACCGGTGCGAGTGGCGTAAACCCACCGAGTTGCGACTGGGAGTCGTTCCGGAAATGCGCGCGGAAACGATGCGCGGAAGAAACGCAACTCCCGTCAGTCGTGACGGGCGAACGTTCGGTATTTCAGATCGTCCGAGCGGATCTCTTCGAGGATCCGCTCGACGAGGACGTCCTTCGGGCTGTGAAGCCCCGAAACGCGGTCTTCGAGGTCGTCGAAGCTCTCGAACGGCTTCCGCTTTCGCGTTTCGAGCACGTGGTTTCGCAGTTTCTTCCCGATACCGGGAAGCAGGTTCAACTGGTGGAGTCGGAGGGTGATCGGTTGGGCGTCGTTGTAGAAGTCCACGAACCGCCTCTCGTGGCGGTCGACGATGTCCGCGACCGCATGTTCGAGTTCCGACTGTGCGGCGGAGGTGAGGTCCTCGTAGGGAATCTCGCGCACGTTGGTGACGTTTTCGCGCGCCTCCGGGGGTTCGATCGGAATGCTGTCGCCGATACCGACGCTCGCCTCCTGTTCGAGCGTGAGTTCGAGGAGATGGAAATCAGATTCGGTGAGGACGTAGGCGACTGGCTCTTTCTGGTATTGCGGACGGTCGTCTTCTGCCCGACCGTTCGGCAGGAAGTCGAGTACAACAGCCGACGCTTCGCTGTCAGTCTCGGATTCACTCATTGGGCTGGAATACGGCGACGAGCAACTTAAAGAATCGGTGAAGCTACTCGTACTTCGCCACGACGTTCAGTATCTCGTCCAGCTCGTCGCCCGAGAGGGTAAACCGCTCCTGTGCGTACACCGCGCGCAATTCGTCGCGGTCCTGCGGCAGGAGATCGGCGATTTTGTAGCCCGTCTGCTCGTCCACCTTTTCGAGTTCGAGCAGTTCGGCGACCAGTTCGCGGGATTCCTCGGCATCGAGGGCAGCGAACCGGTTGACGTGCTCGATGGCCCGGGAGAGGTTGTACGGCATCTCGCGGGTTTCATCCAGCGCACGTTCGCGCTCGATGTCCGCGAGGAGCTCCTTCGCCTCGGGCGTGGTGAGATACTCCTCGTCGAGCTTTTCCTTGAAGATAGTCATAGCTTACTTCTGTTCGCGGAGGTGTGCGGGCTGGGTGATGAGCGTCTTTTCCTTGCCACCGTCGTTGATGATGACCTTGTATGCTTTACCCTGCTTTCCGACGACTTCGCCCGTGCGACCGTTGAATCGCGGGTGGAAGCGTCCTTTTCGCACGCTCGGGTCGATCTTGAGGTGGACTTTCTGTCCGTTCTCGTACTGCTGGACTGCACGCTGTGGTGGCGAGGTGCCACGGTCGCGGGGGTTGTTCGACAGTTTTTCTCGGGTGGTGTTGTACGGTCCGTTCGAGCTCGGCATAGTCGTATGACGCTCTTGTTCAGTGACGGTTATAAAAGATACGTTCCTCGTCGGGGAAAACCGCTTCCCCGTGCCGATCGTTCACACTCGTTTTCGGCTCGTCGTTTCGGCGTCACAGTTCGGGGTCTCAGTTCGAAGTCACCAGCGATGATGAACCGCGTCGGCCACGTGTGCTTCGTAAATCTCGTTCGTGCGCTCCCGCTCCTCGGCGGTGAGCGGCGGGAGGGATGCGGCGATGACGTTCTCCCGAATGTGGTTCGGACTGGTCGACCCCGGAATGACGGTCGAAACCGCGTCGTGGTCGAGTATCCAGCGGAGCGAGAACTGTGCCATCGTCGCGTCCTCGGGCACCAACCGTTCGAGTTCGTCCACCGCTTCGAGCCCCCGTTCGTACGGAACACCCGCGAACGTCTCTCCGCGGTCGAACGCCTCTCCCTCGCGGTTGAAGTTTCGGTGGTCGTTCTCCGGGAACTCCGTTTCCTTCGAGAGCTGTCCGGTCAGCAGGCCGGACGCAAGGGGCACGCGGACGATTACGCCGATGTCGCGTCGGCGCGCTTCCTCGAAGAACAGCTCCGCCGGGCGCTGACGGAACGGGTTGAAGATTATCTGGACCGTCTCGACATCCGGGTATTCGATGGCTTTCAGACCCTCCTCGACGCGTTCGACGCTGACGCCGTAATGGTCGAGTTTGCCCTCCGCCTTCAGGTCGTCCAGCGCGTCGAACGTTTCCGGTCGATAGTAGACGTCCGTCGGCGGGCAGTGTAGTTGGAGCAGGTCGAGCGAATCCATATCGAGGTTGTCCCGGCTCCGGTCCACGAACTCGCGGAGATTCGATTCCGTGTATCCGGACGCCTCGTGTGGATCGAGTCGTCGCCCGGCCTTCGTCGCCACGACGGGCCGTTCGTCCGTCTCGTACTCCGCGAGCACGTCCGCGATGACGCGTTCACTCCGGCCGTCGCCGTACACGTCGGCCGTATCGAGGAACGTGATTCCAGCGTCCAGGGCGGCGCGAACCGCCTCGTGAGCGGTCTCCTCCGAGACATCCCCCCAGTCCGACCCGATGTTCCACGTTCCCATGCCGATTTCAGTTATCTCATAGCTCGTCGTTCCGAGCCTGCGTTCGTCCATACGGTTCGACACGGCTTCCCCCTACATTGTCTCTTTGTCCCATGCGTGAGACGAAAGGATAACCCTGCTCCGGTTCGTCCGCTCGCATATGACCGACAGCGACGATTTCAGGTTCGAAACGCGCTCCATCCACGCCGGACAGGAACCGGACGAGGAGACGGGTGCGCTGATGACCCCCATCTACGCTAACTCGACGTACGTGCAGGACGGCCCGGGCGACCACCGCGGCTACGAGTACTCGCGCACGGGCAACCCGACGCGCACCGACCTCGAAGACAACCTCGCCAGCCTCGAAGGCGGCGAGTACGGTCGGGCCTTCTCCAGCGGGATGGGTGCCATCAACACCGTCCTCAACCTTCTCTCCTCGGGTGACCACGTCATCGCCAGCGAGGACGTGTACGGCGGTACCCACCGCATCTTCACGCAGGTGTACGCCGACTACGACGTGGAGTTCTCCTTCGTGGACATGACCGACCCGAGCGAAGTGTCCGACGCGATGCGCGAGAACACCGAACTGTTGTGGGTCGAGACGCCGACGAACCCCCTGCTCAACGTCGTGGACATCGCCGCGATGGCCGACATCGCGGAGGACGCGGATGCGCTCTGTGCCGTGGACAACACGTTCGCCACGCCGTACCTCCAGCGCCCGCTGGAACTCGGCGCGGACGTCGTCTCACACTCCCTGACGAAGTACCTCGGCGGCCACTCCGACGTGGTCGGCGGCGCGCTGGTCACGAACGACGAGGCGCTGGACGAGAAGTTCGGCTTCTACCAGAACAGCGTCGGCGCGACCCCCGGTCCGCACGACTGTTTCCTCGTCCTGCGCGGGACGAAGACCCTCGGCGTCCGGATGGACCGCCACTGCGACAACGCCCGCGCCATCGCGGAGTGGTTGGACGACCACGAGGCGGTGGACACGGTGTACTATCCCGGTCTCGAATCGCACCCGAACCACGACCTCGCGGCCGAACAGATGAGCGACTTCGGCGGCATGGTCAGCTTCGAACTCGACGCCTCGCTCGAAGAGGCGGCCGACGTGGTCAGCGAAACCGAGGTGTTCACCCTCGCCGAGAGCCTTGGCGGCGTCGAATCGCTCATCGAGCAACCCGCGACGATGACTCACGCCGCGATCCCGAAGGAAGAGCGCTTGGCGGCCGGACTCACCGACGGCCTCATCCGCGCCAGCATCGGTATCGAACACGTCGACGACCTGAAGGCCGACCTGCAGTCGGCGTTCGACGCGGCGTTGAACTAGAGCTTTCGTCTTTTTCATCCGGAACCGAGTCGTTGAACTAGAGCTTTCGTCTTTTTCATCCGGAACCGAGTCGTTGAACTAGAGCTTTCGTCTTTTTCATCCGGAACCGAGTGCCGGAGCCCAATGATACACCACGTTGGGACCCGTCCCTTCGTGCATGGAACTCACGGATCACGTGTACGCGTTTCCACTGACGTACGACCTCGGCGACCGGGAGATGACGATATTCCCCTCCGGCGTCGAAACCGAAGACGGACTCATCCTCCTCGACGTCGGGCTACCCGGTAAAATCGACACGCTGGCCGACGCGCTCGCCGAGGATGGCTTTTCGCTGGACGACGTGGACACGCTGTTTTTGACCCATCAGGACGGGGACCACGTCGGCGGCGCGGCTGAGTTGCTCGACCGAACCGACGCCAGCGTCGTGGCATCGGTCGGCGACACACCCGCCATCGAGGGCGACGCGGAACTCGTCAAGTCGGACCGATATCCGCCAATCCACGTCGATATCGAAGTCGTGGACGGCGTCACGTTCCGCACCGAGGCCGGACCGATGCGCGTGGTCGAAACGCCGGGGCACACGCCCGGCCATCTCTCTGTCGTCCTGCCCGACGCCGACCTTCTCATCGCGGCCGACGCCACGGTCGCGGACGAAGACGGGCTTCAGGGACCGAACGAAACGTTCACCCCCGAGATGGAGACCGCCGTCGATTCTCTCGGCAAACTCGCCGCGTTCGACACCAGCGGGACGCTGTGCTATCACGGTGGGTTCGTCGAGGACGCCGATGTCGAAGCGACGTACCTGTCGCTCACGGAATAGAAACGAAAAACGAAACGAGACGCGGAATTATATTCGACCGACGTTCTGCACGTCGATGCTCTCGACGCCTTCGACGGACGAGAACGACTCCTCGACGGCTTCCGTGCCACCGGCATCGTCGGGGACGATGACCGTCGGCAGGAGCGCGATGAGGCCGAACGCGACGTCTTCGCGCTCGAAGCCGTTGATTTTCGCACCCTCAGGGAGCGAGTCTTCGAGTTTCTCTTGGAGGTCGTCCAAGTCGATTTCCGGGCTCTGCGGCATCACTTTGACTTTGGCTGCTACTTTTCCCATGGTTTACGGTCCGAGGAATGCACAGTTGGGGCATTCGTAAAGGTTGCTCTGTTTGCGGCACTTCGCACAGCGGTAGATGGTCTGCCCACAGTCAGGACATTTGAACGAGGCAGCGTTCGTGCCGGAAATGTTGATCCCGCACGAGACGCATTTTCGTGCTTGTTTTTGGGTCTGACTCATACCCCCACGTTCCGCCGCGCGACTTTTAACGCTTCCCTTTCGGGGTTCGAGACGGCGTTAGAACGCGCCCGTCTCGACGGTCGTCTCGGCGTGCAGGCTCTCTTTGACGGCGTCGTGAACCTTGCAGAGTTCGAACGCACGGTCGATGACGTCCTGTGCGGTCTCGTCGTCCGTTTCGGTCTCCCACTTGATGTCGAACGCGACGGCTTCGAGTTTGTCGTCGTCGTTCAGGTCGCCGCTCACGTCGATTTCGATCTTGCCGAGGTCGCCCGCACCGCGCTGTTCGCCACCCACGCGGAGGGCGGGAACGTAGCACGAACCGTACGCCGCGAGGAGCGTTTCGAGCGTGTCCGGCGCGTCCTCACCCGTCGCGTCGATGGTAACGGAGAAATCGCGGATGTCGTTTTCTGCGCTGTAGCCCTCTTCCGACGTGGTAGTGACTTCTGGCATTGCAGTTTCCAGGTTCGACCCAATACTCCTAAGGCTTGTTCTTCCGGCCGAGTGTGTCGGAATATGTACAACCGAGAACGATATTCGTCGCGAGTTATTGGTTCTCTCGTCGTCTGATTTTTGGATCGTACCCTTCGTTTCGCGCGCACTCCAAGATGGACTGGATGACGTCCGATTTCGCACGGGTGTATTCGGTGGTGTCGGTCGAATGGTTTTCCGCCGCTTTCCGCTTGACCTCCCCGTACTCCTCGCGTGCTTCCGGATGGTCACGGAGATACTCCCGAAGGAGGAGATATCTCGTCACGGCGTCGGAGTACCGTGGCCGGATGTGAACGTTGAACTGCTGCCCCTCGTCGTGGTTTCGCCCGAGTGAAATCCAATCGTCCGGTCTGTCCTGCTCTCCCGGAGAGTATCCCGCCTCTTGCAGTAGTTCGGCACACGTTCTTCCCTCGTCCATATCCGAAACGACCGGGCAAATGTCCACGATGGGTTTGGCGGCCAGTCCCGGCACGGAAGTACTCCCGATGTGTTCGATGCTGACGACGTGATCCCCGAGTATCTCCTCCATTCGGGTCGCTTCCCGCTCGAAGTGAACCGGCCATTCCGGATCGTACTCCACGATTTCGATACGAATGTCTTCCATGGAATTTCAGACTGGGTATCCCGAAATATTACGTCTTTGATTGTTTTGTGACTGTAGTCACTGGAGGGTAGTCCTCGAAAGCTTCCGCCACGGTTGTGCGACCGGCGGGGACTTTCTGAACTTTCATCGTAGTAGTTTCGGTTCCAAGGTCTACTGTTCAGTTTGTAGCAACCCTCAACGTACGTGAACACCTGAAAAGTAGAAAACGAAACGTCACATCCAGCGCGTCTTACTTTTCTCCGTCACCAGAGTTGGTCGGAGAGGTCGAACGTCTCGTCGCCGTCCAGAACGTGGACTTCGGCGTCGTTGCCGGTGGCCTCCACTTCGCGGACGAAGTCCTCCGGGTCCTGCTCGATGGGCGGGAACGTGTCGTAGTGCATCGGGAACGCGTAGTCGGCGTCGACCCAGTCCACCGCGACGGCGGCCTGCCACGGCCCCATGGTGAAGTGGTCGCCGATGGGAATCGCGACGGCGTCGGGTTCGAGGAACGGGCCGATGACGTCGCGCATTTCGGTCATCAGGGACGTGTCGCCGGCGTGGTAGAACGTCTCGCTGTCCTCGTCGGAGACCTGGGTCGGCTTCGTGTCGCTGATGACGAATCCGGCGGGCATGCCGCCGGAGGCTCCGTAGCCCGTGTCGAGACCGTTGGTGTGGTCGGCACGAACCATCGTGACGAACGCGTCGTCGGCTTCGAAGGTGCCGCCCATGTTCATCCCGGTGCCGTCCTCGACGCCATACTCGTCGGTGACGTAGCCGATGACCTCCGGCGTGGCGACGAAGTGTGCATCACGGAAGCGGTCGGCGTCCGCGATGTGGTCCGCGTGCCCGTGCGTGAGCAGGACGTAGTCCGGGTCGAGTTCCTCCGGATCGGTGTCCGTCTTCGGGTTGTCGAAGAACGGGTCGATGAGGAGTTCCGTGTCGTCAACGGTAACGTGCCATGTCGAGTGTCCGTACCAAGTGAGTTCCATGGTGTGTGGTAGGATTGTGCCTGAGCAGTCTTAAAAGATGTTGGCGACGAATGGGGTGTTCCGATCGGACGCCGTCCTGTATTCACTGCGGAACGACGGTAGATAGCACGTCGACGGACGACCGAAAAAAGACTCGAATCCGTGCGCCGATTACAACCAGCGCTGAATGAGCGAGGTGATGCCGAGGTTCTTCTTCGCCATGATGACGATGTTCTCCGAGCGCCGAGCGATCTCTTCGGGCACTGCGCCGAAGACGATCTGTTCGAGGAGCCCTTCCCGCGTCGCACCGATCACCGTGAGGTCGAAGTCGGCCGAATGCTCCAAGATCGCATTCGAAACGTCGTCGCTCTCGATGACTGCGGTCTCGACTTCGCCGTCAGCGTCGAACTCCTCCGCGGCCCCATTGACGAGCTCTTGAGCTTCCTGCCGGTCGCTCTCGGAGGCGTCCGGGGAGATGATGTGGAGGATTTCGACGCGAGCGTTCTCCGGTCGTGCGATCGCTTCCGCGATGGTCGTCGCGTACTCGGCGTGCGGGCCGCCCGCCATCGGCACGAGGATGGAGTCGATGTCGGAGGACGCCGATTCACCGATGCGCTCGACGAGGACGTCGGCCTGTGCATCCTGTGCGATTCGGTCGACGGTGCTCCCGAGAACGATATCCCGGCGTCGGGCTTGATCGCCGCCCTGCCAACCGAGGAGGACCGCGGTACTGTCGTGTTGGTCGATGGTGTTGAGGATGGCGTCGGCCACGTCGTGACCGATTCGAATCGTCCCGCTCACGGGGACGTCGGCGTCCTCGCCGATTTGGATGGCTCGACTGAGGACGTTCTCCTTTTCGTCGGTGACGAACTGCCGACCCTGGGAGAGCGGCGTCTGCGGCGAGACGGTGACGACGCTCGTCACCAGTATCTCGCCGTCGTTCTCGCGTGCGAGGTCGATAGCCGTCTGCATGAGTTGGTCCGCGTTCTCCGGATTAGCGATGGGGACCACGAGTTGGTAGTCACGGCGTTCGGTCGCACGATGCGAGACGACCGTCGGCGTCTCCTGTTCGAGTTTCTCCATCTCCTTCTCCTCGGAGTAGGCGTACCAGACGGCGATGCCGATGGCGAACCACGCGGCCATCGTCACCAATGCGGTGAAGCCGTCCTCCCACGGGCGGAGCCCGAGCGAAGTCAACAGGAAGGGGGTGAGCAGCAACTGGAAGACGATTCCGAGGATCGGAATCCACGGCATGAACGGAATTTCGAAGGGCCGTTCCAAGTTCGGCCGATTCCTCCGCATCGCGATAGCGGCGATGTTCACCATGGAGAACAGGAGGATGAACATGACGCTGGAGGAGGCCGCCACGCTCTCGATCGGGAGCGTGAGGGCCATTAGCATGATGATGGCTCCGGAAACCCCGATGGAGAGGTACGGCGAACGCTTCTCCTCGTGGATGTCCGAGAGTTTCGGCGGCAGGAGGTTGTCACGGGCCATCGCGAACCCGATACGGCTCGACGCATACAGCGTGGCGTTCAACGCACTCATCGTCGCGGCCAGACCGGCGACGAGCAGCAACGAGAGACCGTACGGGACGAATTGCCCGGCCGCTTGGATGATACCGAGTTCCCCGAGGTTACCGAGGATTTGCCACGTGTACACCGGTCCGCTCGCTCTGGACATGTTCGCGAGACGGAGGATGTTGTCGGTGATTTCGATACCACCGATGGAGGCGAACGCGACAAGGATGTAAATCGGAATGACGACCGCGATCGAGTAGAAGATGGCTTTCGGGATGTTCGTCCCGGGGTCCATTACCTCCTCACCGCTCTGAACGATGATGTCGTATCCCTCGAACGCGACGTAGGTGAACCCCATCGCCGCCATGATTCCGCCGATTCCGGCGGGGGCGAATCGCGGGCTGGACAGGAACTTGGTCGACCAGTCCGGCTGTTTGAACGTCGCCAGCGCGCCGAAGATGACGAAGACGCCGAGGATGATGATTTTCGCCGTCGTAATGACGATTCCGATGGTACCGGTCTCCTCCGCGCCACGATAGTTGATGTAGGCGAACAGGGCGATGACGAGACCAGCCAAGAGTCGTTCGGTCAGCCCACGGGTCAAAAACCCGAAGAAGACGAATTCGTGGCCGAGACCGGTGTAGACACTGATGAACTCGGTGAGGAACACACCGAAGGTCACTGCGTAGAGCGCACACGCAACTGCTTGCGCGAACCAGTTGGCCCATCCGGTGTAGAACCCGTACGGACTCGGCAGTGCCTCAGTCACCCAGCTGTACGCCCCGCCCGACTGTGGAAACGACGCACCGAGTTCCGCGTACGACATCGCAGTGAACGTCGCAACGACCCCGTTCAATAGGAACGCAAGCATGAGAGCAGGACCGGCGAGACCGGCGGCGAACCCGGTCAGCGCGAAGACACCCGCCCCGATCATCGCCCCGATTCCGATAAAGGTGATGTCCCACAGACTCATGTCCCGCGAGAGCTCTGTACCGACATCCCGCTGAGAGGCATTTTCGTTCGCCTCCGTCGTATTCTCAGCCATTGTTTAGTCTATCTGATGGAGTCCTTAAAAGGTTAAATAACTGGCCTTGTCTCCCGCCTCCCCTTATATAGTGAAACGGTACGAAAGGTGGTCAGCATGGGCGAGTGAAGCGGTTCGTCCTTCGATTTGGCCAACAATCTTTTACCTCGGTTCGATTGGATTTGTCTCACGCGAAGCGTGGGAAAAAGTGAGAGGGACGCTCGGAGTCCAAACGTCACGACCGTTTCGCTTGGCGATCGAACACGGGTCGTGAAACGAGGTCCGTCGCGAGTCGTTTCCGGCAACCGAACCATTTTGCGTTCCCCCTTCGACATCCCGGATATGCATCGAGTCAGATTCCGAGACCCGGCAGGGTCAGTCAGAACTGGCGAATGGCGCGACGGAAAACTCCACTTCGCGGACGACAGCTACGACCCGGAGGACGTCGACATCCTCGCCCCGAGCGAACCGACGAAAATCGTCTGTGTCGGCCTGAACTACGCGGACCACGCGGCCGAACGGGACAAGGACGTTCCCACGCGCCCGCTCCTGTTCCTCAAACCGCCGAACGCGGTCGCCTCTCACGGCGATACGGTAACACTGCTCCCCGGAAAGGGGCGCATCGACCACGAGGCCGAACTCGGCGTCGTCATCGGCGAGCAGTGTCGAAACGTCGCCGAGGAGGAGGCGATGGACGTCGTGGAAGGGTTCACGTGCGTCAACGACATCTCGAACCGCGACGACCAGGATTTGGAACAGAACTGGGTTCGTGGCAAGGCGTTCGACAACTCCTGTCCGCTCGGCCCGGTGCTGGCGACACCCGACGAAGTCCCGGACGACGCGGGCGTCCAACTCAGGGTCAACGGGGAGGTGAAACAGGATTCCTCGCGCGACCAGTTCATCTTCTCCGTGCCGGAACTCATCGCGGAAATCACGACCTACCTCACGCTCGAACCGGGCGACGTCATCATCACCGGCACGCCCGCGGGCGTTGGACCGCTGGAAGACGGTGACACGGTCGAGGTCGAAATCGAGGGAATCGGAACGCTCTCACACGACGTGCGTAGTCCGTAGAAAACGAAGACGTTTTTTCGAGCTAGTTAGAGGACGCTCCACGCCTGGACGGCGCGGTTGAACGACGAGACGTCTGCGATCCAGCGTGCCGCGATCGTCTTCTTCAGCGTCTCCGCAGCGACGGAGTTGAACGTGCTGACGGGGAAGTCGAAACCGGCGACCTTGACGCCGTGTGCGACGGCCTCGTCACCGATGGAGATGACGGTCCCCTTGTCGTCGTACGTCCACGTCTTGAGCGGTTGTCCGTAGATGGAGCGGGAGACGTTCTCGCCGACGACTTCCGCGGCCTGCCACGCGGCCTGTGCGGTCGGCGGTGCCGGGTTCTCGCCCTGGTCGATGATGGCGCAGTCCCCGAGGGCGAACACGCGCTCGTCACTGGTCTGGAAGTCCGATTCCGCGGTGACGCGGTTGTGCTGGTTGTCGAGTTCGGTGTCGTCCATCGCGTCGCGGCCGGTCACGCCGCCGGTCCAGACGAACACGTCGTAGTCGAGCGCCTCGCCCTCGTCGAACTCGATCGCGTCCTCGGTGGCCTCCGTGATCGGGTCGCCGGTCAGGATGTTGATGTCCTTTTCGAGGACGTACTTCTTCACCGTCCCCTGCAGTTCGGGGTCCATACCGGGCATGATCTCGTCCATCGCTTCGACGAGGTAGATGTCGATCGGTGCACGGTGCTTGTCGCGGTACTCGGCGATTTCGCCCGCGCTCTGGATGCCCGACAGTCCGGCCCCGCCGATGACGACCTTCGCGGGGTCGTTTCGGGACGCCGTCTTCGCGGCTTCCTTGACCTGCTCGTGGATTTCGAGCGCGTCGTCCAGGTTCTTGAGCGTGAGCGCGTTCTCGGCCATCCCGGGGATGCCGTAGAATGCGGTCTTGCTCCCGAGCGCGACGACGAGATAGTCGTAGTCGAGGTCAGCGCCCTCTTCGAGTTCGACCGTCCGGTCGTCGGTGTCGATGGCCGTGACGGTGTCCTGCACGAATCGGGTGCTCGGCGATTTTATCTCGTGGATCGGGATCGTGATCTTGTCCATCGCCCGCGGGTCACGGATGACACGGTGGGACTCGTGGAGGACGAGGTGATAGTCCTTCTCCGAGACCCACGTAATGTCAGCGTCGTCGAGTTCTTCTTCGAGTTGCTGTATCGCGCCAGCACCAGCATAGCCAGCACCGAGCACGACGACCTTCTGAGTCATACCCGGACATCTGGATTCATTCGATACAAAGGTGTTGAAACCCGCAAGCGAGTGTGTGATATTGTCTCCCTCGATTGATTTTATCGTCCAGCGACGAAACCCGACGTGTTGGTTGCAAGCTTTAAAGTCGGTCGCGCCAAACTATTCGGCACTTATGAGCAATCAAGAGTTGCGAAAGGAGGCACACGACCTCGACGTGACGGTGTGGGTCGGCAAGAGCGGACTCGATGCGGTCACCGAGGAGTTGAAAGGACAACTGCAGAACGAGAAACTCGTCAAGGTGAAATTCCTTCGGGCGGCCCGCGGCGGGACCTCGACCGACGAACTCGCGGAGAAACTGGCTGACGAGGTGAATGCCAAACTCATCGAAACACGCGGGAACACGGCGGTGTTCCACTGATGGTAAAGCCCCTCCCGTTCCTGAAAGATATGATGGAGGCGGGGTATGCGATGGCGGTGACGCAGGCGATCTACTTCGTCGTCTCGTTCGTCGTCCTCTATCTGCTCGGTCGTATCTTCGTCATTCCGGTGGTCAAACGACTGCTCGACAGACAGGGGTACGACGAGAGCGTCAAAATCCCGCTCACCAAAGTCACCCAGTTCGCGGTGCTGTTCGCTGCTGTCGGCATCGCGTTCGCCCTCGCAGACTACGGGAACATCCTGACCGCACTCGCTACCATCGCCGCCGCAGCGACGTTGGCAGTCGGCTTCGCCCTACAGGACATCATCGCCAACTTCGTCGCTGGCGTGTTCATCTTCACGGACAAACCGTTCAAGATCGGCGACTGGATCGAGTGGGACGGTGACAGTTACTCGGGTATCGTGGAGGACATCGACCTCCGCGTGACGCGCATCCGGACCTTCGACAACGAACTGTTGACCGTGCCGAACTCGGTGCTGACCGACGGTGTCATCAAGAACCCCGTCGCCAAGGACAAGCTTCGCGTCCAGTTCCTGTTCGGTATCGGCTACGACGACGACATCCACCGAGCGACCGAGATCATCCTCGAAGAAGCTCAAAAACACGACGAGATTCTGGACGACCCGGAGCCCTCCGTTCGGCTTACCGAACTCGGGGACTCCTCGGTCGGTCTCAAATCCCGCTTCTGGATTTCGGACCCGAAGCGCAGTGACTTCGTGAAAACCCGCGGGGAGTATGTCACCGCGGTCAAGGAACGCTTCGACGCGGAGGGAATCGACATCCCGTACCCGTACCGCAACCTCGCGGGCGGAATCGAGATCTCGAACCCCTCGGAGTTGGCCGTTCTATCGGAAGACTGAGACCGATTCACTTTTTATAAATTTCAACGGTCATGAAATAGTGTTGAAGTAGCTCTGGGCTTATCTGTCGGTATGAACGATAGGAGACGAGCCTTTCTCTCGACCGTCGGGTCCGTATCCGTCGGCGGTACCCTCGTTCTCGCTGGCTGTGCTGGCGATTCGAAGAACGAGGTCGCGGGAAGGACGACGTCGGACGCGGGAACGACCGAAACGACCGAGGCGAGCACGGCGACGTCCTCGACGGCGGGGGGACGGACCGTGACGACGTCCCTGATTCGGAAGGGAACGAAACAGGAAACGATCATCTACGAGATCAATTCGGGCACGTCCGGTCCGACCGCGTACGTCGAAGGCGGAATGCACGGCAACGAGGAGAGCGGTTACTGGGCCGCGGAGGACATCCGAACGTGGGACATCGACGCCGGGACGCTCATCGTCCTCCCCAAGGCGAACATCCGGGGGGTACGACACGAGCGACGGGAGTGGCCGGGCCAGATGGATTTGAACCGGCAGTTCCCCATCGATGACCCACCGAAAAATGCGCTCGCACGGGAAATTTGGGCGGCCATCGGCGACTACGACCCCGACGTGTTCATCGACCTCCACAGTTCGAAGGGGATCTTCGAACGGGAGGGTGACGACGGCGTGGGACAGAACGTACTCCGGTCGAAGCACCCGAAAATCGTCAACAGCGTCGGCAACGCCGTCAAACGGCTGAACGACGAGTACGTCACCGGCTACTCCGAGGTGTACGATTTCGTCTCCACGCCACTGACCGAGACGAAATACGCCCGCACACCGATGCTCGTCAACAAGATGCGGGCCGACCGCGATGCTCCCTCGTGTCTCTTCGAAGTCACGCAGGACGACGTAAAACCGAAAAAGCGCGCCCGCTGGACGAAGGTGTTCGTGGACAGTATGCTCGATACGTGGGGAATCCGGGCGTCGCGGATGAACGAGTAGGACGGCTTCTCAGCTCTTCGGGAAGAATGCGATATGAATGTGGACGGCCGGAGTTGCCCGGCGTTCCGAACCGGGGAATCCCTGTTGCCTCCTCCACCCCGCGATCCTACGAGCGACAGCTGTTCGATGGTCCGCTGCTCACTTCCGTGCCTGACGGATTGCCACCGACTAACTGCGCCGAGACACTCCTGCGAGTGTTCGCCGCAGACCGCTGGCCCCGCAGGACGAGGCTTCTGCGTTGGCTTCCGGGGCCCGGCTCGGTCTGACCGGACGTGTCCGGAGTTCGGTTCCCGCTCAAGACCATAGCGCGGGCGAAGAGCAGGGCCTAACTGCCCAACCTAGTCCACTTCACAGTAAACCACACCGCCTTAAGGGCCTTTCGGGTTTCGTGTTTCGTGATCCGCGGTTCCCGTTTCCCGTTTCGTGCCGAAACTTACCCGACCGTGACGATGGCCACGAGGTTCGAACAGACGACCAACAACCCGACGACGAGATAGACGAAACTCCCGAGTCGGAACGTCCGACGGGAACGGCGCGTCCATCCCGAAAGGACGATCAGGAGGACGACCGTCGCTCCCTTGAGAAGTAACAATCCGAGGAGACCCATCTCCCCCAACAGGTGTGCGACGAACGGATTCCCCTCGTTCAAACCGAGTTGAAGGCCGACGCCGGTCGTCACCACGTCGCCGAGCATCACTCCCAGCACAGCGGCTAGCAGCGGAGCGGAAACGTGTGACCACGATCGAGCGATGGCGTTCGGCAACACGGAAACACTTCCACCCTCACGTCACTTTGTTATAGGCTGACTGTCAGTCGGTAACGCGCCGCTGTCGACGACAAAGCGACCACTACAGGTTGAGTTGGAGGTTCCAAGCCTTCCTTTTGGGAGGACGAACGAAACCGTCGGCGATAGCCGTCGAGCGATCCAGACGCTTCGCGTTTCCCGATACGAAAATCTCCGTCTCGACACCATACCGAGGTATAACGCCCAGTACCACTCGAATATGGTCGAATACGCTCCCTGTTTGGGTTGGCTGCACTTCCTTGCTTGAGTCGGAAAACCCACATTACCTCGGAACGAACGGCGGTGTATGGGTCTAGGAAGCACAGCCAAGAAGCTTCAGACGGTCGCCGAAACGGCGGAGAAACTGTACACCAAACTCAACGAACTGCGCGAGCAGATACAGGATATGCGCGATACGTTGGAGACGACGAACGAGCGCGTCGAAAAGCTCGAAACCGAAAACGCACACCAGCGTGCGCTCATCGAAGCGTTGGCCCGCGAGGAGGGTATCGACGTGGACGAAGTGCTGACCGACGTCGAGTCGTCCGAATCGGGCGACGGATCGAACGACGAATCGAATGACGGGACGGACGAGACGGTCGAAGCGAGCACGTAAGGCTCGCGGGTGGACATAATAACGACTAACAGCCCTCCCGTCATTTTTTGCCGCATGACCACACATCGGGAGCCACTCGATTCGGTGCTCGACACGGTCGGGCGGACGCCGCTCGTCCGCGTTCACGCCGCTCCGGACGAAGTACCCGTATACGCGAAGTTGGAATCGTTCAACCCTGGCGCGAGCGTCAAGGACCGCATCGGGAAGTACATGATCGAGCGGATGCTCGAACGCGGCGAACTCGAACCGGGCGGAACGGTCATCGAACCGACCGCCGGGAACACCGGAATCGGGTTCGCCGTCGCGGCGGGGCAACTCGACGTGAACGCCGTGTTCGTCGTCCCCGAACGGTTCAGCAAGGAGAAACAACAGCTCATGGCCGCACTCGGTGCGGAAGTCATCAACACGCCGACGTCGGACGGCATGGGCGGTGCTATCGAACGCGCGTATCAACTCGCTGAGGAGACACCGAACGCGGTGGTCCCACAGCAGTTCGGTAACCCGCTGAACGTCGAAGCACACTACGAGACGACGGGACCGGAACTGTACGAGGCGCTGGACGGTAATATCGGTGCTGTCGTCGCCGGGTGTGGAACCGCGGGGACGCTGATGGGGATGGCGAAGTACGCCCTCGACCAGAACCCCGACACCTACGTCGCCGCCGTCGAACCCGAAGGGTCGCTGTACTCCACCACCAAGGGAGCCGACGTCCCGGAGGAGGAGTACAAAATCGAGGGGATCGGAACGCACGACACCTCGACGAACGAACTGTTCGACCCCGACCTCGTGGACGAAGTCATCCAAGTGCCCGACAAAGCCGCACACGACGAGTTGAAACGACTCGGACGAGAGGAAGGGCACCTCGTCGGTTCCTCGGCCGGTGCGGCGAGCGTCGCGGCACAGCAGGTCGCCGAAAAGATCAGGGACGGGAAAATCGACGCGCCCGCCGACACCGTCGTCACCATCTTCCCCGATTCCAGCGAGCGCTACCTCTCCAAGGGAATCTATCGGTCGTTCACGGAGTGGGACGGATAACCGGAACGCGGTTTCGATATCCTGCTCTCCGTACCGGTATATAGTGAAATTACGAAGCTACTAATCCCCGTTTGTTCTCGCATCCGACAGCGAGCAACCGACGGATATCGGTTCTCGCGGGACAATACAGCCATGTCGCAGACCAACGAGAGCGGGATTCCGCAAGTGCACAGGGAGTACCTATTGGGCGTTCGCATCGTCACGGTGGACGGGACGGACGGGAACGGGACGCAGTATCGGTTCGAAGCGCCCGACCATCGAGGAGTCCACTTCGACGATCCGGACTTGGCGGAACTGTACGCCGACGTGTACTTCGACGTGAACGGCTTCCAGGAGGAGGGAACGGGTGACCGCGGCGTTCCGCCGGAGATAATTCAGGCCGGACGCGATACGTTGGCCGCGTACTTTCTCACACAGCCATACACCGACCTGAACTGGGTCGCGTCGTTTTACGGCAAGCGGCCTCCGGAAATCGAGCGCTACATCGAAACGGTTCGAAAGCGCGCGGAGGAGATCCGTACGGGTGCGGAAGGGATGGGAATGGAGTGAGCGCACCGAACTTCCGATTCCGCGACGCTTCGCTATTTACACGCAACTCTTCTCTGATTTGATATCATATCGAACTCAATAGACGGTAATCGGTACGGGTTCCCGTGCCAACCGTTCGAGGAACTCCCCGACGGTCGAAAAATCGTGTTTCGAGCAGGAAACAGACAGTTATCCGATAGGTAAGCGTAATCCGTACATAACGCCCAGTTCGGTCGTGAGAATGCCATATCTCACATACACCTATTATAAATTTACATGTATCTCCTATTGAAAACCACCGCTTGCATGGTCGAGTTCACCCGACGCAAACTGATGGCCACGTCCGCCGCTGCCGCCTTGGGAGCGAGCGTTTCACCACAAGCGATAGCGATCGAGAGCACCGAACCGCCCGAGGACGACGACACGCCGAAAGCACCCTACGTGAAGGGGAGCCTCAAGCGCTTCTCCTCGACCGCGTTCGGCGCGGAAGTGACCGGGCCGTTCGTGTTCGACGACGGAACGCCGATGTTCAGCCTCCAGCACCCGAGCCGCGACAACCCCGCACCGTACAACAGGTCCGGGATGGGATACTTCAAGGGGTTCCAGTTCTCGATGGACGGAACCAACGACGACTTTTCCGAGCTATCCACGCCGCAGACGAACGAAGAACAAGGAACTATTCGCGGTGCGGACGGGGAGTTCACCTTCATCGCACAGGAAGAGGACCGGATCAACGGTGGAAGCGAACGCCTCGGCGTCTCACAGACCCCCGACGGATGGGACATCACCCAGGAGAAATTCGCCGGGACGCAGTACGGAGATACCGCATCGAACCCGGACTGCAACCAGTTCATCCCGACGAACGAGGACGGAACTGAGGGTTACCTGTTCACGAACTGGGAGAACAGCCCCGGAAACGTCTCCCGTATTCCGCTCAGCCGGGGCGAGAACGGGGAATGGGACGCAGACCTCGAAAACGCCATCAACCTCGCGAACACCGAGCAGTTGCGCGAATTGGGTGGAACGCGAATCAACTGTTACGGGGACACCTCCCCATGGAACACGATGATATCCGCGGAGGAAAACTACGCACAGCCCCGTGTTTCCCTGACCGCCACGGTGGGTGACATCGTGGAGAAGGGCACCGGAACAAACCTCATCGGTGGCTGCCAATTCTGGAACCGACCGAACCCGAACGGGATTCAGGAAGCCATCGACGACTACTACGGCGACGAATCGTGGGGCGTCCAAGGATACTGGGCGTTGACCGGACTCGAATTCCTCGCGTACTATCTCGGCGCGGAGCGCGTCGATCAGACCTCGCTCGCGGTGGACGAATCCTCCGACGGGAAGAACACGATGACTCCCATCGGGGACGTCTACCCGAACCCGTACCGCTACGGCTACTTCGTGGATTATCGCGATCCGGCGGACGAAACGCCACAGCCGATCAAATACTACGTGATGGGCCGCGCCTCGTGGGAATGTCCGGACATCCAGAGCGACAAACGGACGGTGTACGGCTGTTCGGACGGCGACAGCAAGGGGATTTACAAGTTCGTCGCCGACGAGGAAATCGACGGCTACTGCGACCCGATGAACGTCGCAGGCACGCTGTACGCGCCGAAAGTGACCAACGCGGACGCCGCGAAGAAGAACCCACCAGCCGACGTGAACCTCGAATTCGAATGGCTGGAACTGGGTCACGCCGCCAACTACGAAGTCGAGAAGTGGATCGCCGAGTACGACGACGTCACGCAGGTCGATTACCTCGAAACCCACGCCGACACCGACTGGGAGGATGACCTCGACACGGCGCTCGAAGAGGCGGACAAAGCGGTCGTCGAGGACGGCAACCGGAACTACATCACGAACGAGGAAATCGTCGAGTGGGCGAAACAGTACGAGAGCGACGGGCCGGACGGTGTGGACGACGACCTTCGAAAGGTTCCGTTCCTCGAAACCCGCGCCGCCGCCAAGGAGATCGGCGCGACCATCGAGTTCAACAAAGCCGAAGGTGTCGACAGCAAGGACGGCGCGAAACCCGGCGACTACGTCTACTTCGCCATCTCCGCGCTCAACGACGCCCTCGCGGACACGCTGGGCGACATCCGACTGGACCGCGTCGACGGCGGCGTCGTCTACCGTGCCGAACTCGAAGACGACTACAACGTCTCGACGCTCGAACCCGTCATCGTCGGCCCGGACGCCAGCGACCCGGCGAACATCGCCGACGACGCCCTCATCAACGTGGACAACGTCAACGTGATGGACGACGGTCGCGTGCTCTGCTGTGAGGACGCGGATAAGTTCGGCCGGTCGTACAGCAACGACTGTCTGTACGTCTACGAACCAGCGGAGTAAGGCGAGGGAGTTCCGAAGAGCAGGGCGAGGGAGTTCCCCCGTTTTATGCCCTCAGCCGACCGTGTTCGACCTTCATACAACGGTCCTGGACGACCCGTTTTCCGGCGTCCTCCGCCCGTTTTGCCGCTTCGTCGTCACGGATTCCGAGTTGCAACCACACGGTGTCCACGTCGTCCCGTTCGAGGACTGCATCGACGATGTCCGGTACCTCTTCGCTCGGTCGGAACACGTCCACGATGTCTATCTCCTCGTCCACGTCGGCGAGCGAGTCGGCCGCTTCACGGCCGAAAATCTCGTCCGCGAACGGGTTGACGGGAATCACGTCGTAACCGTGATTCCGGAGGTATTTCGGTATCTCGTGGGCGTCCTTGCCGGGCGTCGAGGAACAACCGACGACCGCAACGGTGTCGAGTTCGAGGACGTCTCGAAGTTCGTCATCTCGTTCGATAGGCATGGGGGAACCGACGTGACGGGCGCGCAAAAGGATTCGCTCTTCTATAGTCGCTGCCAGTCGGTCGTCGGACCGATGCCTTTTATTCGGACTTCCGATTCGTTGTCGTCCGCTTCACGGATCTCGATCTCGCCGTCGAACAGTTGCCGAAGTGTGCTCATCGTCTTCGCGTCGTGTGCCGACGAGTCGATGACGAACAGTCCGAGCGCTTCCGCACTCTGTACGCGGCCGGTAAAGACGTGCAAAAACCGAAAGACAGTCTGTAGATTCGAGTACATCAGCAGCGTCGAAAGCGAATCGAACGCGATTCGGTTCGACCGGACACCCGAATCGTAAAATCGCTGGAGGAGCTCCGAGAGTTTGATTCCGATGCCCGTCATGTCCACGGGAGAGGATGCGAACTCGATGCCATCTACGCGCCCCGGATTCATTCCTTGCTGCTTCGAAACGCAGTCTACGATACCGATCGGAGCGTCACCATCGGTGCGACGCGATTCGTACTCCGATAGCACCTGCTTGCCGGTGTTCTTCGTCGTCACGATGATCGTGCCACTGTCATCTCCATGTGCAAGTACATCGAACGTGAGACGCCGCTTTCCGGTCATCGGTGGACCAGCAACGAGTAGGTTCGTCCCCGGGTTGACCTCCATTCCCGAGAACGTCTCTCCTAAATTGTACATGATGGTTCCTCAGTGTACAGGGTCACACCCACTGGACTGACAGCGAACGACGGAGGAGGCAAACGGGTGCCGGTTTTCTCCCCCGGTTTCATCTGGAATTAATATATTGGGTTCTACTTATATTCTTTTTGATTGCTATCTGAAACGGTAGGAACGCTCAAAAGAGAACGGCAATTCGACCGACGACGAACGCCACTGCAGCGAGAAACATCCCGTACTTCAAGTGATTTTGCCCGGCTGTCGGATCTCCGAAACTTTCGGCGGCCGCATAGAGCATGACCGCATCGGCCGGGAGGACGACGGCGAGATACGGAAGCCCGAACACCCCCCACAGGTACGGAAGTGGACTGGCGAGCACGGCGACGACGAGCAATATCGTTCCGAAGATCGTCGCGGGTCGCGCGCCGATGGCCAGCGGAAGCGTGTTCAACCCCTCTTCACGGTCGCCGTCCATGTCCTCCACGTCTTTGATGATTTCGCGCGTGAACGTCGAGAGCGCGGCGAGCAGGAAGAGGATGGCCGCGGTCCGGATCCCGTCCACCGGAATCGCGGTGCTCCCGGCGTCGGCCGCGACTGCGGCGCTCCCGAAGAGAAAAGTACTGCCACCGAGATAGGCGACGACCGCGTTTCCGACGCCCGGCAACCCCTTGAACAGTTTCGTGTACGCGACGAGCGCGACGAGGTTCAACGCCGCGATGGCGATGGCGAACACCGGGAGCAAGAGCGCCGCGGCGACGGCCCCGACGAACAGGACGATGCTGAAGAGCAGCGTTCCTTTCGGGGACACCGCCCCCCGTGGAATCGGTCGGTCCGGCGCGTTGATGCGGTCGATATCCCGGTCGAAGTAGTCGTTGATGGCGTTGCCCGCGCCGGTCGCCAACCACGTCGCTACCACGGCCGCGACTACCTGCACCGGCTGTGAATCGGTGAACACGCCGCCCGCCACGAACGCCCCGATGAACGTGAGCATTCCCGCGGCGAACGTGTTGCCCGGACGTGTGAGTTCGAACAGTCCCTTCGCACGTCCGTCTGTACTCATACGGCGACGTACTCGGGCGACGCGGTATAAATGGTCGGAATGTGATTTCCACGAGACGAAACCACGACGTTTAAAAAGTAGGGGGCAGTACGATTGAACACGGGCGCTTAGCTCAGTCTGGACAGAGTGCTTGGCTTCGGACCAAGTTGCCGCGGGTTCAAATCCTGCAGCGCCCATCATTCTGCGAGGAACGAAGTGAGGAGTCGAAACTGGGCCAAAGGATTCGAATCCTGTCAGTCGTAGCCCGGACCGGCGCGAAGCGCCGCATGCCCGAAACGTCTGACTTTGGTTCACAATCCTGCAGCGCCCATTCGGTTCACGGGCGGTTTGCATCCGACGGACGAAGGTGGTTTATTTATCAATCGAGTTTGCCTGTCCGCTTCAACGATATCAACCAAACCGTTACCGGTTACTTCTTGACCGTTATCGTGTCGTTCGATAAGACCACCTGGCATCCAGAATAGACGAACGATATCGCCAGTGAATCGGTCTCCTCGGGTCGGGATCTGGAGTGCCAAAGCGCAGTGAGTGCGTCAGGATCCAACGAATTGTAGAGCGGTGGGAGTTCGTCAGGGTTGGTGTTCTTTGTAGTGGCAACTGAATTGACAATATCTTTGACAACATCATCTCCCTCCATTCGAGTTCGAAAAGGCTCTGAAAGGTCTGCTCTCCCTTCGTCGTCTGGTCGCTCGTCAGATGACATTGGTGACAACCGAACTACGAGCAGGTCTAAAATAATTCTATCCTTCGACAGCAAAGGCAACTGGACCCTCCCTTCTGATATCCGGCCGTACTCTCACTTGGGAGTAGAGGAGAATGCGATGTTTTCGATAACCGTATTCGTGGCCCGGCGTAATCGTTGGGAGACGGCCTGTTCGCTTACGTCGAAATAATCCGCGAGTTCGGTCAGAGTGCATTCACGCGGGACGGCGAAATAGCCTAATTCGTACGCCAAGACCAGTGTTTCCCATTGAGTCGACGTCAGTTGGTCCTGGATGGACGGGACGTGAGGATTGTAGACACTCTTCACATCGACCGTGATTCCCGCTTCGACACAGTGCTGGTTGAACTCCCGCAACTGTTCGTGACTCGGAAATCGCAACCGGAACTCCCACTGCTCACCAACACTCTGGCCTTCCAGAATAACACCGTGGGTGGCCAGTAGCGCATCGATGACGCCGTTGACTTCACTCGTCCAGGTGACTTGATACAGATAGCGGTCCTCCACAGTCGTGAGTAGTTCGACCGACTCGACGATGTGCTGGGCTTCGAGCACTGATTCGATGTGCTCCGCCGATCCGTCGGTTACCCAAAAGAAGGGGAGAATCCGATTATCGAGCGGCACTAACCGTTCCAGCTCGATTTGCATGTCAGGGTGCTCTGTGAGTAGGCGACCTAATGGAAAAGATTCACCCGGTAGCGTGAGATCGACAACAGTTGCCATGAGGGACTTCGTATCTAAAGGATGAGGCCATGTAGTTATATGCCCTGCCTTCGACACCGAAGTGTGCAAATTATTGCCACAGAACAGTATTGATACTATTATACAAATTGGGGAATTTTTGTAGCGTGTCTGTCACTTATCCTCCACGGCATGGTTTAGATATGAAGGATATATCTATACGGAGCAAGAACGTGGGGTCTAACGGGAGACGATGACGCCCGCGATAGCACAAGCAGTCAGCCCAGCCGATCACCCGACTCAACCATTGGTGACGCTAAATGATTCCAATCGTCGATATCACAGTTCCCGCGAATTCGTTCGAACTTGGCCGGTTACTCGAAGAGCTTCCCAGCATCCACATTGAACTGGAACAACTCATTCCACTGCGTGATGCGATTATCCCACTTTTCTGGGTGTCTGACGGCAATCAAGACGAGATAATTCATACACTCGAACAATCACCACTCACTGAAGAGGTCCAGTATCTCACGACCGATGGCAAACGCGAATTGTTCGAAGTCCACTGGAGTTCGGAAGTCGATGGTATCATCCAAATCATGATCGAGACACAAGCCCGGATGCTCGAAGGAGAAAGCATCGGCGAGGGGTGGGACTTCCGGTTGCAGTTCCCGAGCCACGAGGCACTGTCTGACTTTCGCGAGCGCTGTGAGGAACGCGGTATCCCGGTAATGCTGCGGCGTCTCTACAACCCTCACTACCCAGAGAAAGGTACCCCGATGTCCTCGGAACAGCACGAAGCGATCATTACGGCGTATGAACGCGGCTATTTCGAAGTACCCCGCGCGACTTCGCTGGCGAAGCTTTCATCGGAGTTCGGGATCAGTGATAGTGCCTATTCGCAACGATTGCGTCGGGGACTTAGCTCGCTCATCTACGATACCATGGTTGACTGATGAGACTTGCATTTTCGGCTGCTGTAGAATCTCAAGCGGATGATGATCTCTCAACGGCTTTCGACACGTGTTACACGGGACGTTCGGTGCTCAAACAGTTCGCTTGGAATCGTCGGACCCTGTACCCCTAAAAACGAGCTAAGACCCGTCAAACATGAGGTATCCAATAACGACGTTGATCGCTCGTCGAATTCGTTGTGAGACTGCCTGCTCGCTGATATCGAAGTGGTCGGCGAGTTCAGTGAGCGTACTCTCGCGGGGAACGGTAAAGTATCCGAGTTCGTAGGCCATCGCGAGCGTCTGCCGTTGTGTCTGCGTGAGTTGTTCCTCGACGTTGGGAACGTGTGGATTGTAGATACTGTTGAGGGTCACTTGAATATCGTTCTCCTCGCAGATTCTGGAGAACTCCTGCAGGTGGTCGTGATCCGGAAAACGAAGTCGGAGTTCCCACTTCCCTCCGAGTCCTTGGCCTTCGAGAATCGCAGCATTGGTGTCGATCAGGGCGTCGATAACCCCGTTAACGACATCCGACCAAGTTACTTGGTAGAGTTCCCGGCTATCAACGGTACTGAGGTGTTCGACCGATTCGACGATGGGTTGATTTTCGAGCGTCGATCGGATCTCTGGTGACCCATCGTTCACCCAGAAAAAGGGAAGAATACGGTTGCCGAGTGGGACGAGTCGTTCGATTTCGATGTGGACTTTTGGGTTGTCTGCCAATAATTGGCCGAGGGGGAAAGAGTTACCGGGCAGCGTGATGTCAGCAATCGTCGACATGATCTAGGCTCTATTGAAAACATCGTACGAATAAGGCATAACCATGTCCTTCATTTATCAAGCTGCCTTTACTGCCGAAGGGTTTACTTATAAACCGGCTGCTCTGCAATGTATGATTTCACAGACTTATTCGTCGGTATGAAGAGTGCTCTGTAAAATCGGCGCTGAGTCTCGAAGAAGCGATTGAATCAGCTCTCTATTTGCTTCGGAGAATGTGAACTCCAGATCCCACGTCGGGATTCGGTTTTGTTCGCGGTCGTAGGTGAGAAAACCCGCGTCGGCCATTTGAGGAAGATGGACGTGATGCAATTTTATTTGCAGGTCGTTTAGTTGCTCGGTGGCAGTCGTCTGCTTGGGAGAACTGTTCGTTTGGATCTTTTTAGCGAGGTTTGTGATCGTCAGCGGCGGCTCTGAAGCCAACAATACCTGGAGAATTGCTCGACGAGACGGATGAGAGAGCACATCGAAGACTCCGTTAGTCCGTTGCACGGGTTTTTCCATACTCGTTCATCACACCGTGTCTCCAAAGGTACTAGGTTGACATTTAAAGGATATATTGACTCGTAGTGGCTGAGAGTTCCGTTTTCGAAACTCACTCCATAACGAGCCCACACCCTCGTGATCGAAGCGCCTCGCTCGTTCGTTTGACACCGATTCGACAGTAGAAGGGAAGACCTGAAGGATTTGAATCCGACAATCGAGAGCAGTAACCGTCCGAAGTACCGGCCGCCCGGTGTGTGATGGGCGAGTTCACATCTATTGTAAGTGGTCGAATTGTACGAATCCATGGTATGTTTCCAGTCAGGTATTCAAAAAGACAGTTATGGGGGGCATAATAATATGAATACCTAGCGAAGCCCGTGCCGTGAGCGTTACATCCTCCGTCGCAGTCATCGATATCGGGAGCACGCGGATTCGGTACGGACCCGCCACGCGTGAAGGTCCCGTAACGGTCGAGACCGAACCGACGGACCCGATGAGATTGACGGCGCAACTCGTCGATATCGTCGACCGTCTCCGCACGCAATCGCCCGGAACGATCCGGCACGTCTCCGTTTCGACGACCGGACTCGTCGACGCCGAGCGGGGCGTCATCGACGAGTTCGATACGGCGGACGGCGAGACGATTCACGACATTCCGGTCGCCGCCGCGATGACGGACGCCTTCGGTCTTCCGACGGCCGTCGAAAACGACTGCACGGCGGCCGCTATCGGGGAGGACACCTTCGGGTCGGGGTTCCGATCCGATACCGTCGTCCACGTCACGTTCGGAACGGGGATCGGTGCGGGTGTCGTCATCGACGGCACGCCAGTTCGGGGGGAGGAAGGCTACGCTGCGGAAGTCGGGCTCGTTCCCATCGTCGCGGATGGCGACTTGTCGAGCACCGGCGTTCGGGGCGCGTGGGAGGCCTACTGCTCGGGTCGCGGAATTCCGCAGTTCGCTCGTCACCTCCTGGCGACGGACGATCGACCTTCGGTACTTCGCTCGATAGAAGAGGTTTCCGCCCCCGACGTGTTCGCGGCGGCCGACGACGGTGACGAGTTCGCAGGGGACGTTCTCGATCGCGTGGCGCGGTACAACGCCGCCGGTATCGGTGCGATCGCGAACACGTTCAACCCCGGGATCATCACGCTCGGCGGGTCGGTCGCGCTCAAAAACTCCGACCGGATTCTGGAGGGAATCCACCGCCACTTGGACGAGTACGTTCTCGCCGACCCGCCGGTCGTCCAACTCACGAGTTTGGGCGCGGACATCGAACTGTACGGCGGGGCGGCGACGTTCTTCGGTGCGAACGAGAGCGCACCCGTGGCGGAGCAGGTCGGCGACTGAGACCACGAAATCTGCCGCTCGTGAACCCTTCTCTCGTTGCTCTCGATCGGTTTTACTGAACAAGTAGCTGATTCTCCGCTGAACGGGAGGTATAAACACGGATTGCATCGTTGCGGTGTGCTCATATCAGTTATTCTCCAAGAAGGGAGCACATAACAATACTCGATACGGCCATTGGATGAACTGCGAGCGTTGGAACGGTGCTTCCCTGATGCTCTCCCGCCCAACGCTTGAGCACAGCCAATCAATCACACGTCGTGCCGACGTCATACTGCCGTTCGCGTGGTCGTCCCCGCTTTGCCGGTACGACCACATCATCCGCTCTCGTCGTGATTCGAGCCGGGAACGGGTTGCTTGTTGGTAGGAGCACCATCGACGCAATGTCGATGGCGGCCACTTCGTGGCCCCGGTGGTTCGATTCCACCCCCGTTCGTAGCAGTACCGTTTTCGTATGTCCGGTCGGTTCGAGGTTCTCGTTCTCCGTCACGTTGAATATCCCATCCCCTATCCGACAGTATACTTTACTCCACCCAACTATTGTATTTCAAATCCAGAAACTCGCTAAGAATTACAAATTTATATTATGTAGACTACCGTACATGCGTTAGTGATGGAGACGGGGAAGTGGTGTGTCCACCACTTCTGAGTTGACACGAAATCTGGGGCGGTTCGTCCACCAGGGCAATTATCGATAGATATCGTCCCATTCGGCAACTCGTCGCCACATCGCAGCCAAAGATAGATACGTTGAATCGCGGTTTCAGTGCCGTCCATTTCGGTTTCAAGTGGACGATTAATCCAGGAAAAGGATGAGAATGCAACGAAGACAATTCATGAAAGGGGTGGGCGCAAGTACGGTGGGTATCTCCGCTATCGGAACCGCCGTCGCGTGCAAACACGGTCACAAACGGAACAGACGGAAAAACAAGATACGAGGACGGAAGCACAACACGCAGCCGAATACCGCAATTTTCGGGGATTCATGGCATGCGGTTGATTCCTTCTACGGTAAGAAAGACTACGCAGTGACGGGCGAACTGAAATGGACTGGCAACTTCACTGCCGAGGTGTTTGTCACGGCGACGTTCTACGACGGCCGTGGAGGGGTTCTTTCCTCGGATGGCATCGATTCGTTAACCCTTGCACCGAACGAGACTGGTGGGTTCCAAATCGATTATCTGAACGCACATCCGAAACGCGTCGCCGACTACCAACTCGCAACAGAAGTATATAGAAAATAAATGGGGCACGACGAGTGGGTCTAAAAATGGTTGTATGGCGGCTTTCGTAGCCTCTTGACGTTTGCTGGGAAGGGGGAAGTGAACGTTCGATCGGATGTGCACGTCGCGATGATCGGTCCGCCGATGGCAGGCAAACGTAGTATCGATTACCCTCCACGAGGTCGGGACGATACTGGTACTTACTCGCGTCGCTCCCTGCCCATGGTGTGGAACTCGTCGTTCGGTCGCCAGTCGGCGAACAGCGCCATTCGGTTCGAGAGGTTGAAAAAGCTCGTCACGCTCCCGATGTCCCAGACTTCCTCGTCGCTGTAGCCGACGTCGCGCAGTCGTTGCAGGTCCGCCTCGGACACCTCCGTCGGACGTTCGGTGAGTTTCACGGCCACGTCGAGCATGGCCATCCGTTTCTCGCTCACGTCCGCCTGTCGGTAGTTCGCCACCAACTGGTCCGCAAGCGTCGGCTGTTTCGCGTAGATGCGTACGAGCGCACCGTGGGCCACGTTGCAGTAGTAACAGTGGTTGACGCCCGAGACGGCGACGACGATCATCTCGACTTCCTCACGGCCGAGCGACGTGTCGTCCACGAGCGCGTCGTGGAAGGCCATGAACGCACGGAAGTGCGAGGGCTTGTACGCGAGCGCCGCGAACACGTTCGGCGTGAACCCCGCGCGTTCGGTCTCCTCGTCGATACGTTCCCGGAGGTCGTCGGGGATTTCGTCGTACTCGGGAACCGGAAATCGTCTCTGTGCCTCGTCATCGAGCGTTGGCTCTGGCATGATACTCGGTTCTCCGTGCGTCATCTTAACACGGTTGTCCGAAGCGAAAGTAAAAATCACTGCACGAGACGATGAGGCTGTTCCGGCGATTCAGCAATCCCGGTCGGAATCGTCGTCGCCCGACTTTTCAGTCGTGGTCCCGTTCGAGGTGCCGCTGTCGTCGGATTCGTCCTCGGTCGTGTCGTTATTCGACGATTGGTCGGTAGTCGTCTCGTCGCTCGACGCCCCGCCGTTCTCGGATTCAGTATCGGTCGACCCGCTGTCGTCGGTCGTTCCGTCGACCGAATCGTCCGAACCATCCTCGGTTTCGGTGGTGGTCGTCTCGTCGCTACCGTCTCCCCCACCGGACTCGCTTCCGTCAGTGGTTGTCGTGTCGGAAACGGAACTGGTGGTTCCCTTGGCGATGACGGTCGATTCGTCCGGCGTGAGCAGGGCGACGACGTCCTCGTCGTCGTTGTTGAGGACCTCCCCCTCGTAATCGAACTTCACGTCCGCTTCCGGGACCCGTTTCGCACCGGTCGCGACGATGAACGACTGGCCGTTGCCGATGACCGTGTCGTCCGGCAGCGTCCTTCGCTGGTCAGTGTCCGGGTTGCCGTACTCGAACGCAACGACGTAGCCGGAGACGTCCACATCGTCCATGGACGTGTTCTCGAACACGACGAACTCCTCCTCGGACGCGACTTGCGTGAGTTCGATGGGGAGTCCGTTCTTTCCGATAACCTGCGTTGCACCGGCGCCGACGGCGGCGAGCGTTGCGACTGCGCCCAGTACGTTGCGTCGTGTTGTAGTCATGTACAATCTGGCGAATACGTTCAACCAACTAAAAATGCAGCTAAACTATACAGTCATATCTATTGACTTATTGTAACAGTTCGGTTATTAGTTGAATATCCGACCGATATCCACGTTCGGCGGCGGATCTCGGGCACGATCCCGGTCGCCGGAAACGTAACGCATCGGGACGACGATTGATCGGACGAACATGACGAGCGCCAACGAACACGAAGATCGCGTTCACCGCCTTTACGAGGGAGTATGGAACGGGGAGAACCCCGACATCGCAACGGAACTCGTCCATCCCGAGTACGTCATTCACGACCGCGATCTCGCGGAGGAACTGCGTGGTCCGGAGTTGTACACGGCGCTTGCGGATTCGACCCGCGAGATCTTCCCGGACATGTCGTTCACCATCGAGGATTCGTTCGCGGTCGAGGACAAAGTCGCCGTTCGCTGGACGATGGTCGGCACACAGGACGGAGCGATGGTCGGCATCGAACCGACGGGAACGGCGGTGACGCTCCGCGCCATCGAGATTGACCGGTTCGAGGACGGGCGTCTCATCGAAACGTGGACGCAGAGCGACATGCTCTCGCTCATGGAGCAACTCGACGCGGTGTGACCGTCCGGTAATTGACCGACCTCGCCGAGAAATATTTCACAACCCGTCAGTCGATATCCCGTCGTCCTCGTGGAATTTCGCGAAGTCGAACGTATGGACATCCGTGGACCGAATCGTGTAGGCGTTTTCGTAGACGTCGATAACGTCGAACCGCTCGCCCGTAACCCGGACTTCTGCCCTATCGTCCAACTGTACGCGGTTGAAATCCGTTCGGGATGTCCACGTGTTCAGACAGCCAGTGCCCTCTTCGCTGCTGTCGAAATTCTTCCCACAGACGCCGAGGAGATACTTGACGGTGAATCGAGCGGACAACTTGTGGTGGCGGTCTTCACTCACGACGATATCGTCGGGGGAGCGAACGCTCCCCCCGACGAACGCCGGGTCGTTTCTGCCGAAAATCCTTCCGTCGCCGTGGTCAAATCCGATCCAGAGTGGCTGGTCTATGTAGGTTTGATTGCCGTACTACCATTCGAGGGAGATGGCCTTGAGTTGGAGTTCGCCCGTCTTCGCAAGCCCGACCTTGGACAGGCAACTCCCGAGACTTCCGGTCGTGAACGCGACCCCCGAAGCGGCGAGGACCTGTTGTCTGGAAGGCATGGCGGATCGGTTGCGTTCGGATAGCATAAACTTTCAGGAGATCGGGTATCGAACGGTATTCCGAAAACAGAACTTACCGACAGTCGATCGGACGTTACCGGAGGACCCGACTCGCCGTTCACTCCTCGTTTCGACTACGGAACAGGTAGAGACCCGTCCCGAGGATGCCGGAGAGGGCCGTCATCACGCCCAATCCGTCCTGTCCGACGGGCGAACTGGTCTGCGTTCCCGGCCCGCTGGCGACGGTTTGCGTGGCCGTGTCGTTCCCGGCCGATTTCTCGGTGGTTTCCGCCGCCGTGGTCGTCGTGGTCGTACCGGTCGAGGTGTCGGTGGACGTGGTTGTCGTGGACTTCGTCGTCGTTCCCGTCCCGCTCCCTCCCCCGGACCCGCCGCATTGTCCGGCGTGGATGACGACCGGTTTCGTCATGTTCAGCGACGCCCACTGACTCCCCTCCGAATCGGTCGAAAGTGCCCTCCAGTTCTCGACCTTTCCGGCGTAGTCCCGCTCCAAGTGCTGTCCGTACAACCGTGCCTCCTCGTTGAACGCGGGGTGTATCGTCACGCTATCGTCGGGGGTCAGCCCGCGGAACGCACCACCGTCGGCACCGCCGCCGTGTTTCGCATCGCTCGCCCACGTCCAATCGACGTCCCACTCGTCGTCCGTCTTCTGGAACGTATCGTAGTTGGTCGACGCATTGTACTGATCGTCGGCCACCGCCCATTCGCCGTCGTCCGGAAGGCCGGAGATGTGGAACGTCACCGATCCGCCGCCGTCGCTCCCGCGCTTGCCGTGCATGAAGACGAGGCTCGTCCCCTTCGGCCCCCGGTAGAGGTAAAGTTCGCTGGTTTCGGCCCGTTCGAGCGCGCTCGCCGGGCCGTAGGAACTGTACCAACCCTTCGGGTCGGTGTCCGACGAACGGTAGTTATAGAACTTCTCGACGGGCAAATCGGAGGTGATGACGGCGAGGGGAATGCAGGTATCGCCCTGTTGAAGGACGTACTTCGAATCCGTGACGTGTCCCGTCTGAATGAGGTTGTCGCCAGCGCCGTCGGCGCTGGCGGTTGCGACGCCTCCGACGCCGACTCCGACGGCGATTCCCGCGGCCGTGCGGAGGAAGGTCCGGCGGTTCAGGGACGTCCGTCGAGTTCGGCTCATTCCGAGACCACCTTGAGCGCGGAGGGAAGCCGCCGGTACACGCCGGTCACGGCCTGCATCCGGGTCGATTTTCGCTGGACGGTGTGATAGGCGACGGGTTCCGGCCCGAACTTCGATTTGTACCGGCAGAGGCGGGGCAGGTTGGCTCCCACGAGGTCGTATCGGGTCAGGCCGCGCTCCTGTGCCTCCTGAATGATGTGCCAGTCAAGCAGGTCGTTGATGGGGAACTCGACGTCGGATTTCGCGCCACCCTGCCACCGATAGATGGTGTCGTCAGTTTCGAGCGTGACCATGCCGCCCAGGATCTCGCCGTCGCGTTCGCAGACGTACGGCCTGACACAGCCATCGGGAAGTCGCTCGTACAGTTCGGTGACGAACTCGGGGTCGATCCGGTACTCCTTCCCCTGTGCCGCGTGACGGTCCTGAATCTGGGTGATGACCGCTTCGATTCCCGCCACGCCAGCCTCCCGAATCGTACAGCCGTCGTCGCGGTTCCGGACGTTGCTCCGGGCATCCCGACTGAACTGCATGAGTAGGTCCTCGCCCGTCAGATCGAGGATGTAGGTGTAGGAGGGGGACACGTCGAAACCGTTCCACGAGAACGGTCGGAGGTCGGTGTACTCGTCCACGGTTCGGACGTCCACGTACGCCGGGTCGATTTCCGACTCGATCCATTCGATCGCGCCGTCGATGAACTCCCGGTGTCGCCGTTCGGCCTTCCGCTGTTTCAGCTTCGCGAAGTTGAGCAGCGTCGGACCGAGGTAGTACACTTCGAGGTGTGGCGGCGGCGAGTACACCATCCGAAACGGTCCTTTCGTCGTCACGAAAATCGGGAACAGTCCGACCGGCTCCTGCCCTTTGTATCCGACGAGAAATCGAACCTCGGTGTTCGACGTTTCCGCGAGGTGCGTGAGCGCCTCGCGGCGATGAAACGGGGTCGGCCCGTCAGAGCGTTCCACGAGGTTGTTCCATCGTTCGAGCGTGCTATCGTCCGCTTCCTGAATTTCTATCGTCATTTGTCTCACTCCAGATATCCGAGTGCCGCGAGTCGGTTCGCCATCCGGTCGTCGGATGCGGTCTGTTCGTCGGAATCGGTCCGTCCGCTACCCATCGTCCCGCCCGGTTCCCGTCGCGTCGAGTACCCTTCCTCGCCGACCGATTCGACGGGCGAGAGAACGTCGCCGTCCATTTCGGTGCTTTTCGGTATCCCGAACAGCGCGAGCACCGTCGGCGTCACGTCGAAGAGGTGTGCGTCGGAAATCCCTCCGTGGACGCCGTCGCCAGCCATCGCAACGATGCCGTTTCGCTTGTGATTCCACGGTTGGCCGGGTTCGGCGAACTCGTGGCCCGAAAGCTCCGCCGAGAGGAAGTTGTCGAAGTCCGTCGGCACCGTGACGATGTCCACCGCCCGCTCGGCCTCCGGCCCGTCGAAGTAGGCTTCCCGGCGGGCCACGTCTTCGAACACCGGAGTCCCGTCGGGCGCTTCGACGTCGGCGAGCAGGTCGATGAGTTCCGACCGGAGCGACTCGTATCGCTCCGGTGGAACGACACCGTGGGGGTCGCGTCCCGCCAAGTTGATGCGGACGCCACATTCGATCCTGGCCCGCATGTACGCCTGTGAGGCGGGGAAGTCCACTTGCCGACTGCTCGCCCGGACGACCCCCGACGGGACGAGTTCGGACGCGACCCCGCGAAGTCCGACCGTGTCCAACAGCTTTCCCGCCCGATGGGTCGTGAGACCGACTTTCGCCGCGACGGCGGTCAGTCGTTGGAGCGGGTCATTCGTTCGTTGGAGCAGGCCGCGGCGGTTCTCCGAATCGCCGCGACCCGCCTCGTCCCCGCCATTCCTGAGTTTCGACTCCCGGGTCGGAACCCACGACGGCATGCCCTCGCCACCCTGTGAGACGGCCGTGTAGCCGTGATCCGCGAGGAACTCGTTGACGTAGAACCCCATCCCCGTCATCTCCCCCATCCCGTGGTCGCTGACGACGAGGACGGTGTCGGGGTCGGTCGCGTCGAGGATTTCCCCGACCTGCTCGTCGACGGCCTCGTACACCGCCTCGATCGTTTCCCGCTCGCCGGGGAACTCGTGGAACACGGTGTCGGTCTGCTGGAACTGCACGAAGCCGAAATCGGGCTCGAAGCGGTCGGTGAGATACCGGAACGCCGCACCGCGGGTCTTCACGACGTCACGATACTCGGCGGCGGCCTCCTCGGGCGTCGCGTCGGTCGTGTCGGGATAGATCCGGTACTCCCCGATCTCATCGCGGAGTTCGGCGAGCAGGTTCTCGGGGTGACACGCCGGTGATTCCGGAGCCATGTATCCCGGCACGAGCGCGCCCTCGAAGTCGCGTGGCGGATGCGTGACCGGGACGTTGACGACGACGCTTTTGATCCCGTTCCGGGAGAGGTGTCCCCAGAGCGGTTCGGCCCGAACGTCGTCGCCGTCTACCACGTTCCAGTCGTACCCCTCGTAGTCCAGAAAGCTGAACACGCCGTGCTTGCCAGGGTTCACCCCAGTAAACAGCGACGGCCACGCGCTCGGCGTCCACGGCGGGAGTTGGGATTCGAGCGGGCCTGACACTCCGTCGTCGAACAGCGATTCGAGGTTCGGGAGCGCTCCCGTCTCGAACAGAGGTTCGAGAATCGGGCGGCACGCCCCATCGAGACCGATCACCAGCACGTTCAACCCGTCCTCGCTCACTCCCCGTCACCTCCGTCGGCGGTCGGCAGTTGAAGACGTGGTCTCTCGGTGGTCGGTCCGGAGGGGGCGCTCAACGGGGTCCCGCCAGCATCCGCGTCACCACCGATCCGTTTCGTGACCGGCATCTCCAACAGGGTCAACAGCGTGTACAGTTCGACGGCGTTTTCCTCGCCGCCGAGGTGGTCCTCGTAGCATCGGTTCACGCCGTCCCAGTCGAGGAACGAGAGGGAGTCCACGAGGTCCCGGTCGTCCGCGAGCGCGTCCCGAACGAACTCGCTTTGCCGCACGAACTCCTCGTCGTCGGGCCACGGTCCGTGCGTACACCACGGTCGCGGCGGTTCCTCCCTCTCGAAGAGCTTCCACCGAAGCGCGTTCAGGTGTTTACCGGCGTATTCGACCGGGAACGAGCGGTCGATTCGAACGCCGGATTCCGAATGCGGAACGGCGGCGAGACGCGAATCGAACCGCTCGATGGCGCGGTGCATGAGGTTGCGCCGAAGCTGATACCGGATGGGCATCGAGAGATGGAGGTCGATGAGACGATTGTCGAGGAATGGCGTCCGGTACGGTCGAAGCTGTCGGAGGCTGTTCGTGTAGATGAGTTCGGTGTCGTTCGACAGCGGATAGTACTCGCCACAGAGGACGAGTTCCCGCATCGACCGGTATCGGACCCCGTGGTGGTCGATCTCGCCGTCCGCCGTGACGGAGATGTTCTCCCGGAGGACCGATTCGACGTCCACATCGCCGTCGAAATAGCTCGGTGTCTCGACCGCCAGTCCGTCGATGAACTCGTCGATCGTCCGAATCCGATCTTCGACCGGGAGCGTGACGTTCCCGAACGAACCGAGCGACAGTTTCGGCGACGGTATCTGGTGGCCCTTGAACAGGGTATCGGCGTACAGACCCGAGAGGAGCACGTCCACCGTTCCCGTGAGTTCCTCCGCGAACCCCGTCGGATACCCCTGTTTGTACCACCCGTCGAAGTTCGAGAGCGGCGGGTTACGCTCCAAACTTCGCCGTCGGTAGTCGTCGGTGCGGGGTAAGAAGAGGAGTTCGTTCCCGGCGGCCGCCGCGATTCGGTCGGCGATTCGCGCCTCGCGGTTTCGCCAGTCGTTCATGTGGAAGCCGATCACTGGCTGGTCCATCGCGGCCATCACCAAGCGCGAATCGCTCCCGCCGCTCAACAGCAGTCCGTACGTTCGATCCTCCCGTACCCATTCGTCGATGATTCGCCGGAACCGCGAGACGAACTCCTCGACGAAGTTCTCGAACGGTTCGTCTCGCGGGGTGAATTCGGGCCGCCAGTACCGACGCGACTCCGTCGTGTTTCCGTCGAGGTCGACGGTCGTGACCGACGCGGGTGGGAGCTTTTCGACCCCGGAGAGCGGTGTCGTCACGCCGAACGACCGTTTGAGCGCGAGGTATTCCGCGAGATAGTCGCGGTCGAATTTGGGGTCAACGCCGGGATATTCGGCGAGCGTCTGAATGTCGGTCGAACACACCAGGGTGTCGCCCACGCGGGTGTGGAACAGGGGATACGAACCCAGTCGGTCGGTCAGCAGGGAGACGGTTCCTTTCTCGCGGTCGTAGACGATGCCCGCGAACTGTCCGTTCACCCCTTCGACGAAGTCGATACCGTACGATTCGTACAGGTTCGCACAGTACGTGGGGGAGTCGATGGAGTCCGGGCGTGCTTGGTAGGAGCCGTTCCGCTCGAAGCCGTACACGTCGCCGATGATCCAGACCAGCGTGTCGCCGGTGACGGTCCGGACGGGTTGCTCGTCGGCGAGGAGTCGATGGAACCCGCTAGTCACGGCGACCCGTTCGTCGGCGAACGAGTCGGTTCGCTCTCCTCCCCACTGCATGCTCGGAAACTCGTCTAAGCCGACCCTTCGCGGACCGAACGCACCGAACAACCCTACCATGTGCCTTTCCCTCCGGAAACCACCCGTCTTCCCTTCTCGTCCGTAGTTCCAGCGTAGTGGTCGTTAGTCCGACCGTTCGATGGCGGCGGTTGGGCGACCCGTTCTCCGGAACGACATCCTGACTCGATTCGGTGTGGCCTTTCGTTCATCCGTTCTCACTGAAATTCAACTGGCGGTACCGAACCATTGTTATACGCGGCCTGTGGCCGATGTGCGTTGTCCTACCGGTGAATCAGTGGGTGCGAACGGCCGGGAAGAAGATACCTACCCACTGGGTAGGGGAGTTCAAACGTGCTGGTAGGGAAGATCAAACTGGAGAGTAAGGACGGTCAAACGTGAGTAGGAGACACCAAACGTCGCGAATAGCGAATCAGACGGAGTCGAGAATAACGGAATTCAAACGGAGTCGAGCGAGCGCTCCACGAATCGCTCGCGGATTTCGGGGGGCGGTATCGGACACTCGTCCTTTCGGCCGAAGATCCGGTAGCGGTATTTCGCTATCAGGTCGTACACCGGGTCACGAAATGCCTTGGGAAGATAGATAAGCGGGTACAGAAGCGGCCACGGTCCGTCGAGTTCCCGACAGACGCGAAGCGCGGCGGTCGAACGGGTGTAACAGTTCCCGCCGTCCACGAGCACGAACGAGTCGAACTCGTCGGTCGGGAGGTCGTGGCGGGAGAGGAGCGACTGGCCGACTTCGGACTGAAGCGGCGCGAAGCGGAACGTTCCCGCCTCGTCGAACCGCACCGTGAACCGAACGACAGCGTTACAGAGGTTACAGACTCCGTCGAACAGCAACACGGGATAATCGGTCCCGTCGGCGGGTTCTTCGGAGTCGGGTTCGGTTGCCATCTGTTCGTTTCGACGTTCGGCCTCCTGGCCGATAGACTCGTCGGATTAGACCGTGTTGGATACCAATCGTCGGATTCGACCGTCTGGTCCTCTTCGCCCACGCGCTGCTCCCAAACAGGTGATGGCTCGTCGTGGCGTTTCTTCGCCCTCCTCCTCATCGGAGTAGCCGAGCGGGGATTTCGCGGCAGTTTGTGCCGCGTCTAACTTCCCGGCTCGGTTTCGTTTCAAAAGTGAACGTCGTGGCACGCAGTGAGTTCTCAATCCGTTCGAGTAGCGGTTTCTCAGTCCGTTCGAATGTTACTGGTCGCACATGCGCAGGTGACTGTCGGGTCGAGAAGGTCGTCGATGGGCATCTCCTCGCCGCATTCCGTGCAGACGACGGAGGGTCCCGAACGACGAAAACGCTCCCGGTAGTACTCCAGTGCGCGGGTTCCGACTATCGCCGCGGCACCGGCCCCGACTGCGCCAAGCAGTATCGTGTCGAGTGTTGGTTCGCGTGCCATGATGAGCCAAGGAGGAGCCAGTACCTTAAAGTTGATGCTGGATTCGTTCGGTATACATATTTCGGCTCGACCCTTCGGCCCTACCCTTCGGCCGAACCACAAGCGGTTCATATAAAAACAGGTTCGTCGTAAAGGGAATCACGATGCTATCCCTCATCGGTTCAGTCGTCGGCTTCATCGTGAGCCTGCTCATCGGTGCCCTCGGCATTTACATCGGTGCGCGGGTCGTCACGGGGACGGACGACTACGGTTACGCGCTCATCACTGCCATCGTCGGCTCGGTCATCGGTGGAATCGTCGCGGTACTGCTCGGCTGGCTGTTCGGCTGGATCGTCATCCTCGTCGCGTGGATCTGGGTCATCAACTGGCGCTACCCCGGCGGTTGGGGCAACGCCATCGGGATCGGCCTCATCGGCTGGCTCTCGGTCGTCGTCATCACCTACGTGCTGGCCATCCTGGATGTCCTGACGTTCTCCTCGCTCGGGATTCCGGGAGTCTAATCACCCAACTCTTCTCCGATCAAATCGACCGCGTTTCGAACCGCACCCACCGACGAGAGGTATCCAGCGCCGACCGTCGCTTTGAGTGCCTTTGCCGCTGTCCCCGTGACGACCGTCGGGCCGACCTGTGCGACCGCACCGTCGCCGACCGAGACGAGCCATCCCGGCGAGTTGAACGTGAACTGGTCGAGGCGCGGGTCGAACACGTCGTCTCGGTCCTCCTCCTCGACCAGTCGAACGATGTTGTCGGCGACGACGCGCGCTTCCCGCACGGCCGACTGTGCGCTCGCCGGGACCGCCTCGCCGTCGCCGTCCACGACCCGTGCGGCATCGCCCAGGACGAAGGTTCCGTCGCCGAGTCGAAGCGTGCTATCGACGCGGGCACGGTCTCCGTCCATCGCGTCCGACCCGCGGATGCCGCCCGTCCAGACGAACTCGTCGTAGTCCAGCGTCTCGCCGTCCGCCAGCGTGATCGTCCCGTCGTCGGCCCGTTCGACTGCCGTCCCGGTTCGAATCTCGATGTCGCGCGCTTCGAGTTGCTCCCGGACCGCTTCCTGAAAGTTGGCGGGGAACGCGGGTGCGACGTGGTCGAACTGTTCGAGCAGGACGAGTTCGACGTCCATCAGTTCCTCGTCGGCGAGGGCGGCCAGTTCACCCGCGACCTGCACGCCGGACAGCCCCGCTCCACCGACCACGACGCGTCCGCCGTCGGCGTCCAGAAACCCCTCCCGAATCTCGTGGGCGTGTTCGAGTCGCTTCAACGGAATCGCGTGCTCCTCGACGCCGGGGAGGTCGTAGAAGGCGGTTTCGGCACCGAGGCAGACGGCGGCGTAGTCGTAGTCGAGTTCGTCGTCGGCGTCGTCCGCGAGGACGACGCTTCCCTCGTTCGGGTCCACCGACTCGACGCGGGTTTCGTGTACCTCGCAGTCGAGGACCTCGGTCAGCGGAATCGAGATTTGATCGGCGAGCGACGGCCGTCGGATGACCCGATGGAGTTCGTGTTGGACGAGGTGGTGTCCGGTCTCCTCGACGACGACCAGATTCGTCTCGTCGGGAAGTTCTTTTTCGAGTTTCCGAGCGAGGGCCAGACCGGCGTAGCCAGCGCCGAGAACTGCGATCTGCATGCGAACCATAACGAGCGGGAAGGTGAAAGGCGTACTCCCCGTATAAAACGGGCGGTCGAAAATCGGTCGGTCTCTCGGTCTCAGAACAGCGCGTCTTCCTCGGGGAGGATTTGGGCCGGTCCACCGACCTTCCAACTCATGGTCTCGACGCCGCAGTCGGCGATGGCGTCCTCCACCTCGTCCACGTACTCGGCCGTCGTGTTGACGTAAACGCTCGCGCCCGTGTCGGTGGAGTAGTAGACCGGAATCCCCTCCTCGTTGCGGAGTTCCCGAACCGTGTCAAAGATTTCGAGCGTTTCGGGCTTCCAGTACACCCACCCCGCCGGGCCGGTCATCGTCGTCGCGGCGAGCGACAGCGAGTCGTGTTCGGCCGTCTCGAACACGCGGTCGAAGTCCCCCACGCGGAGCGCGTCGCGCATCTCCACGAGTTGGTCGTGAATGTGCGCCAGTCGCGCGTCGAACATGTGGCTGTCGGCGGCCTCGCGGTGGGCCTCCTCGGTTTCCTTGTACGCCGGAACCAGTCCGGCGACGATGCGAACGTCGTCTTCGAGCGGCGACTCAAGTCGCTCGGAACGGCAGTCGTGGTCGTTCAGGCCCATGTGGAGGTCCGAGAACCCGCCCGTCACGGCGCGGGCCGCGGAGGACGACCCGAGACGCGCGATGGTCGAGATGTCCGGACGCGAGAGGTCGAGTCCGGCGGCCTCCACGGCGGCCATCGCGGCGGCGGCGAATCCCGATGAAGAGGAACCGAGGCCGACGTTCGATGGGAAGCTGTTCTCGCTCTCCAGTCGGACGCGGGTGTCGATTTCCGCGAGTTCCCGAACGCGCGAGACGACTTTTCGAACGCGGTCGGCCGCGTGACCCGTCAGTTCCTCGCCGTCGACGACGAAGGTGTCCGATTCGAACGACTCGTCGAACTCGACGGTCGTCGTGGTGTTGCTCGGCGCGGTACAGACGCTGATGCTGTCGTGGTACGGGTATCGCTGTTCCTCGTCGCGCATCCCGTGGTACTTGACCAACCCCTGAATCGGGTGGGCCTTCGCGGTCGCTTTCATACGGAGATGGCTGTGTGACTGGCGTTTAAACTCTCTGGATTTCGAGCATCGGAGTGAGGCGGATTCTCAGAAACGCCGTGCGATTTCGTAGGCGAGCGTCGTCGGGAGGAAGACGACGGCGAGAACGAACGTGATTTCGTCCGTCGTCGGCCCGGACCCCGTCCACGCGCTGTAGAAGTAGAGAGCGCCGACGGCGAGCACGCCGACGACCGCCGCGACGTAGTTCGGGTCCGTCCACGAAACGGGGGCGCTATCGGTGGCCATGCTCACCAGTTGGGAATCCTGCATGATGGTTCTTTTCCCGCTCGGAACGTCGAAACACCGAACCACTCAAACCGACGCCCTCCGAGAATTCCGACATGGGCGTCCCACTCGACACGCGGGAGGAACAACTGGACGAAATCGTGGACAGGCTGTACGACGAATATCCCGATGCGACCATCTCGCTGAACTTCTCCAATCGACTCGAACTGCTCATCGCCGTGATGCTCTCGGCCCAATGTACCGACGAGCGCGTGAACAAGGAGACCGAACATCTCTTCGAGAAGTACACGTCGGCGGAGGACTTCGCGAACGCCGACGTGGACGAACTCGCGGAGGATTTGAACTCCATCACCTACTACAACAACAAGGCGAAGTGGATCAACAGCGCCTGTCAAACCATCATCGAGGAACACGATGGCGAGGTGCCGGACACGATGACCGAACTGACCGACCTCACGGGCGTCGGCCGAAAGACGGCCAACGTCGTGCTCCAGCACGGCCACGACGTGGTCGAAGGCATCGTCGTGGACACCCACGTCCAGCGACTCTCGCGCCGATTGGGGCTGACCGAGGAGAAGACGCCGGAGAAAATCGAGGAGGACTTGATGACGTTCGTCCCCGAGGAGGACTGGCAGTGGCTCACCCACCTTTTCATCAGCCACGGCCGAGCGACCTGTACGGCCCGAAATCCGGACTGTGAGGACTGTATTCTGGAGGACATCTGTCCCTCCTCGAAACTCGACAACGAGGCCGACCTCGCCAGCGGCGAATCGTGGGCGTGAAGGATTAGCGAGTGAGGATACCGGGAAGTACTGTTTTGTACTGAAGCCTATTGCGAGATACTGTTCGGTGACGGTGACTTCGAAACCTCGCTGGCTGAACTCGTCTCGTCGTAGCGACCTTCTTATCCGTCGATTTTCGTCCCGGGGTCTTCCCCGGCCAGAAACGCGCGCACGTCGTCGGGTCCGAAGATTGAGGCCGGTGCGCCGAGTTCGAGCAGCGCGTTCACCTTCCCGGCCATGCCGCCGGTCACGTCGGTGGATTCGCTCTCGCCGATCACGTCCGCGACTTGGTCGTACGACGTAATCTCCGAAATTACGGCGTCGTCCTCGTCCAGCACGCCGGGAACCGTCGAGCAGAACCCGACTCGGTCGGCGTCGAGTTGGCGCGCGACGGACGCGACGAGTTCGTCGCCGCTGACGATGGTGACGCCCTTTCCTTCGTGAACCACGACGTCGCCGTAGAGGACCGGGACGAACCCTTCGCCGAGCATCGTCGCGACTTGTTTGACCGGCAGCGAGAGGTTCGCGTCCGAATCGCGGGATGCGACCGAGAACGGGTGGACCGGGACGGCCGGAACATCGCGTTCGTGGAGGCGGGAGAGGACGAACTGATCGAGGGTTTCCATCGCACCGTGGATGTCGATGACGGCCGCGACGTCGCTGCTGCCGACCGTTTTCGAGACGCCGTGTTGGCTCGCGTGGTGGTGCCCGAAACTCCCGGCACCGTGGACGAGCACGAGGTCGTCCGTCTGGTCACCACTTTTGCTCTCACCCACCGCATCCGCGACGAAGTCCAACATCTCCCCGTCCAACGTGTCGGGGCGGTCCTTGTCCGTGATGACGCTCCCGCCGAGTTTGAGGACGGTGAGGCTCATTCGACGCGCACCCCTTCGGTATCGAGTTCGGCGCGGAAGGCGTCCTCACACCCCGGCGTGAATCGGAGCGCCGTCTTCGTCTCGTCCGTCGGGTCGAGTGCGACGATACAACCGCCGCCACCGGCACCCGTGAGTTTCGCACCGAGCGCACCCGCGTCGCGGGCCGCCCAGACCATGTTGTCGAGCGAGCGCGAGGAGACGCCGAGTGCCTCCAGCAGACCGTGGTTGAAGTTCATGAGCATGCCGAGCTTCTCGATATCGCCGTCGGCGAGCACCTGTTCCCCTTGCCGGACGATGTCGCCGATACTCTCGACGGTCTCCGCCGCGAAGTCGTACTCCTCGCGGAGCGCTCGGACGCCCGCGACGAGTTTCCCGGTGTCGCCAGCACCGCCGTCGAAGCCGACGACGATGGGGAGGTCGGGTGCATCGATCTTCCGGCAGTCGTCGCCCTCGACGCGGACTGCGCCGCCGGTCGCACAGCAGAACGTGTCGGCGCGGGAGGCTTCCCCGTCCTGTACCGCGAGTTCGGCCTGATACGCTCGGTCCGCGAGTTCGTCGCTCGACAGCGCCACGCCAAGTTCGCGGGTCGCGGCGTCTATCGCGGCGACGGTGACCGCGGCCGAGGACCCGAGTCCCGCACCGAGCGGGATGTCGCTCTCGACGGTGATGTCGAAGCCCGCATCCGGCGTGTCGGTCGCGTCGCGGACTTGCTTGACCGACGCGTCGATGTACCCGGTCGCCGCTCGGACGAGCGACTCGGAGACGTTCACGTCCGGTGTCTCGTCGGCACCACGGCCGTACTCGATGGTGAACCCATCGAGACTCAAATCCTCGGCGTTGACGCGCAACCGGTCGTCATCGCGCAGTTCGACGGTCACTGTCGCTCGGCGTTCGATTGCACACGGGACGGCAGGTTCGCCGTAGACGACGGCGTGTTCCCCGAAGAGATACACTTTCCCGGGGGCGCTGGAAACGGTCATGTTCGTGGCTCCGCACCGGGAGATAACAGGGTTTTCGGACTCCGGTCCGCTCACGGCGGACAGGGCTCCGGACGGATTCGAAATTCATCGTACAATCGTCCGAAATGAAGCTGTTCGAACCGGATCTCCCCGCAGTCGGTCGCGTTGCATCAGACCCAAAATATATACTGATTGGTTGTATCCGTTCGAACACATAATCTATCCATGGCAACTGAACAATCGGTACGAAACGAAATCTACCCCGGCGGCGACCTCGATGCTGGTGCGTTTTGGCGTCACGCGTTCGAAGGTCTCGTCACGAGACTGCCCGAGCCAGTGTTCGTCGTGGACGAGCACGGAACCATCACCTACTGGAACTCCGGTGCGGAGGAACTGACGGGCTACTCCGCGAGTCGCGCGATCGGCATGCCCTCCTACGAACTGTTCGGGACGGACGGTCAAGACGAAACGCTCGCCGAAACGGTAGTTCGAACCGGCCAAGTCGTCCGAGAGTCGGATATTCGTACGGCGTCCACGGCGAGTGGCGGGACGATTCACGGACGCGCGCTCGCCGTTCCGATCACCACCCCGGACGGTGAGACGGTCGGTGCCGTCGAAGTCATCACCCGCGTCACCGAACTCATCGAACAGCGTGAAGCCGTCCGAGGGTTGCAACAACAGATGTCCGAAGAGGTCGAAGGAGCGGTTGCCGAACTCCGCGATTCCGCCGCGGACGTCGCGGAGGATTCCCAGTCCATCCGGGAGCTAACTCGTGACCAATCCGATAACCTCGGCGACGTTCAGTCGGAAGTCGCCACCTTCAGCGCGACCATCGAGGAGATAGCCGCCAGTTCCGAGGAGGTCAGTAGTCAAAGCACCGAGACCAAAACGCTTGCCGAAACGTCAGCCGACGCGGCGGCCGACACGCTCGCCACGGTCGACGAGGTTTCCGAGAGCGCGGAGGAAGTCGTCACCGACGCGGGCGAACTCGAAAACCGCATCGACGAGATCGACGAAATCGTCGAAGTCATCGATAACATCGCGAAACAGACCAACCTCCTCGCGCTCAACGCCAACATCGAGGCCGCACGCGCCGGGTCGGAAGGTGACGGTTTCGCCGTCGTCGCAAACGAGATCAAGGACCTCGCCGAGCAGTCCAAAGAGCGCGTCGATCAGATCGAATCCATCGTCGGCGACATCCGCGAAACCGCGCTCGACACGGTCGAAAGCATAGAGGAGACGAACGATGGTATCGTCACCGCGACCGAAGAAATCGAAACTGTCGTCGAAAATCAGCAGTCGATCGTCTCCGCGATTCAGGAGACCGATGTGGGAATCACCGAAATCGCCGACGCGACCGACGAACAGGCCGCCAGCGCCGAGGAAATCGCGAGCATCATCGATAACAGCGTCCATCGAAGCGAGAACGTCTCCGATTCGGTCGAGCGCATCGCCACGGCAAACGAACAGCAGACCGAGATGGTCGCCGACTTGGAACAGCGGATTCACTCCCTCGAAGCCGAAATCGAGCAGTCGCTGAACTGAATCCTGGACTTCTTTTCCACCGTCATCAGAATACTACCCCGAAATCACTGACTCTCGAACACCGTCGCTATCGACCATCGAGTTCGGAAAAGGCACAAATCGTGTCGAAAACGGCGTTTAAATCTCGCTCTCGAAGTCGTCGAGCGAGTAGGCTGGTTCGGCACCGCGGCGGTCGAGCGTCTCGTTGGCGAGCAGCCAGTAGACGACCGACAGCGCCTTGCGACCTTTGTTGTTCGTCGGGACGACGAGGTCCACGTTGCTCGTGGAGTTGTTGGAGTCACACATCGCGATGACGGGGATGCCAACCGTGATGGCCTCCTTGACCGCCTGTGCGTCTCCGATGGGGTCCGTGACGACCACGACGTCCGGCTCGATGTAGCCGTCGTATTTCGGGTTCGTCAGCGTACCCGGGATGAATCGACCCGTGCGGGCACGTGCGCCGACGGCGTCGGCGAACTTCTCGGCCGGGAAGCGACCGTACTGGCGCGAGGACGTGACCAGAATCTGCTCCGGGTTGTAGTCGGCGAGGAAGTTCGCCGCCGTACGGATTCGCTGGTCGGTCTTGCTCACGTCGAGGACGTACAGGCCGTCCGTGCGAACGCGGTGGATGAACCGCTCCATGTCCTCGGTCTTCTGCTGGGTACCGATGTGGACACCTGCGCCGAGGTAGTCCTCGACGGGAATGAGGAGGTCCGCCTCCTCGTCTCCGAGGACGTCCTCGTCGAACTGCGGTTCTTCTTCTTCGGTCTCGTCCGCCTGTGCGGCGACGTCGTCGTCAGGGTCGACGTCCGGTTCCGCACCGGACTCGCCGGTCGGTTCCGCGTCGATCTCCTCTTCCGCGGCGTCGAGACCGTCCGTTTCTTCTTCTACCTGTTCGGATTCGTTATCGCTCATAATCGTGATACGTTCTGCTCGATTCGGATGAGTTCGTTGAGCTTTGCGGTTCGCTCGCCGCTGACTGCGCCCGTCTTGATGAACGGTGCGTCGGTCGCCACGGCGAGGTGTGCAATCGTCGTGTCCTCGGTTTCGCCACTACGGTGCGAGATGACCGGGTCGTACCCGTTCTCGACTGCCAGTTCGACGGCGTCGAACGCGTCCGAAAGCGTGCCGATCTGGTTCGGCTTGATGAGGATGCTGTTTCCGGAACCCTTCTCGATGCCCTCGGAGAGTCGCTCGACGTTGGTGACGAACAGGTCGTCACCACAAATCAGCGTCTTGTCGCCGACTTTCTCGGTGAGTTTGGCGAAGCCGTCGTAATCGTTCTCGTCCAACGGGTCCTCGACGTATGCGAGGTCGTACTCGTTCACGAGGTCCGCGAGGTACTCGATCTGTTCGTCGGTCGAGCGCGTTTGATCGCGGTACTGATACTCGTCCGCGTCGGCATCGTACATCTCGGCTGCGGCCACGTCGATGCCGAATCGAATCTCGAATCCGAACTCGTCGGAAACGGTCGAAACGGCTTCCTCCATGACTTCGAACGCGTCGTCGTCGTCGATCGACGGTGCCCACGCGCCTTCGTCACCCTTCGCGACGGGAATACCGCGTTCGTCGAGGATGTCCGCGACCGCCTGGTGGACGGCCGCGTTGGCGAACACCGCGTCTTGGACGCTCGGCGCACCGACTGGTGCGGAGAGGAACTCCTGAATCGCCGTGGCGTCGGCGGCGTGTTCGCCACCCCCGATGACGTTCCCGAATGGGATCGGGTAATTGTCGCCACGGAACGCACCGCCGAGGTGCTGATACAGGGGTGCACCGAGCACGTCCGCCGCAGCCTTCGCGGCGGCCATGCTGATGGCGACGGCGCTGTTCGCGCCGATCTCGGAGAAGTTGTCCGTCCCGTCCGCAGCGCGAAGGGTACGGTCCACGTCACGCTGGTCGCCGACGAAGACGTTCCCTTCGAGCCGTGGGACCGCATGCTCGCGAGCGGAGGCGATCGCCTCACTCGTATCGAGTTCGATCGCTTCGTACTCGCCCGTGCTCGCGCCGCTGGGTGCGGCTGCACGACCGAATCCGCCGCTCTCGGTCAACACGTCAGCTTCGACCGTCGTGTTGCCACGCGAATCGAGTATCTGACGGAGCCGAACGTTCTCGATGCGCGTCATTCTGCCCCCTCACGTCGAACCGAGAACGGTAGGACGCCAGCGTCGTACTCCTCTGCCGCGATGAGTATCGGCTGGGACTCCTCCGTTTCGACGAGAACGGGTGCGCCGTACGACACCTGCAGTGCACGTGCACCGAGGATTCGGGCTTTTTCGTATCGGGAGTATTGTTGTTGGGGCATTACTGATAGGGTGCGACGATGTCCACGAGGTCTTTGTGTGCGACGAGCATCCGTCGGCAGCAGTGGCGTTCGACACCGAGGTCGTCGAGGACCTTACCGGGGTCTTCGTTACCCATCTGCGTCTCGGCGCGCGCCTTGTACTCCTGCCAGTGTTCGCTCACTACGTTACCACACGTGAAACACCGGACTGGAATCATCATGGGTTGATCACCTTAACGGTAGGACTTCTGGTAGCGGGCGCGGGCACCGGGTCCACCCCACTTCTTCGGTTCGGACTGGCGGACGTCGTTGACCAGCAGGGAACGGTCGAACTCCATGAACGCGTCACGAAGTTCGGCGTCACCCATATACTGGACGAGGCCGCGAGCGATGGCGGTGCGGACGGCGTCTGCCTGTCCGGTGATGCCGCCACCCGAAACGCTCACTTCCACGTCGACTCCCTCACGCTCGTCGTCCGCGATGCGGAACGGTTCGAGCATCTTGAGGCGAGCCATTTCCGGTTCCACCAGTTCGACTGGCTTCGAGTTGATTCGTACACGACCTTCGCCGTCCGTAACCGTGGCGCGAGCGATGGCCGTCTTCTTCTTTCCGCTCGTGTTCGTTACCATGTGACGTTAGCACCTAGGTAGTCGCTGACTTCGCCCAGCTGGACGAAGCGGATGTTCGAGAGTCGGTCCAACGACGTCCCGTCGAGGACTTCGCCGTCCTCGTCGTACGGGTTGCCGACGTAGACACGCACGTTCTCGAAGGCTTCTCGCCCTCGCGGCTTCTTGTATGGAACCATTCCCCGAATCGCTCGCTTTGCGAGCATGTCCGGACGCTTCGGGTAGTACGGCCCCTGATCGGAGCCGAGGTTGACGCGCGTCTCGAATTTGTCCAGTACGTCCTGTTTGCCGCCGGTGATGATAGCTTGCTCGGCGTTGACGACGGCGACCGTCTCGCCGTCCAACGCACGCTGTGCGACCTTGCTTGCGACGCGACCGAGAATACAGTCGCGTGCGTCGACGACGACATCTGCGTCGAATTCTGCGATACTCATCGAATCACCCGGACGTTGGAACCGCTGGGATTTTGTTCGATTGCCTGTTCGAGTTGGATCGGTTCGCCGTTTGCCTGCTGAATCTTCGTCTCCGCAGTCGACGAGAAGTCGACCGCAGCAACAGTGACGTTCTTCTGCAGGACGCCGCTACCGAGAACCTTACCGGGTACGATGACGGTCTCCTCTTCCTCCGCGTACCGCTCGATGCGGCCGAGGTTGACCTCTGCGTGCGTACTCCGTGGTTTCTCGAGGCGTGCTGCAACGTCGGTCCACACGTCGGCTCCCGAATCACGGGACACCGACTTGAGTTCGGCGATGAGACTACTGAGCCTCGGATTAGTTTTACTCATGCTACTTCCTCCAGTACAGAGAACGGATGCAGGGAGCAGGATTTGAACCTGCGGACTCCTACGAGACAGCGCCCTGAACGCTGCGCCGTTGGCCAGACTTGGCTATCCCTGCACGCTAAGAACACGTGCGTACCCTCGCGGGCAACACAGTGTTGTCCGTGGCCCTTAAAACCACTTTCGATTGTCGAGGCATTTCGTGCCTCGATTTCCGCGGACGGGAAGCGTCCGCGAGTCCGTCGAACTCGGGAGTTGACACTCCCGGTCGAATCGGCGGACACGTCAGGGAGGTTGTAAGGGCCGGTCATGGTTATAGTTGAATTGCCTGTTCGAGTTCGTCCGCACGTTCCGTGAGCGAATCGACGGCCTGTGTCACCAGTTCCTCGACGGTGAACGAGCCGTCGCTTTCGACGTGGAACACGAACGCGTTCGGTACGTCGATGACCTCGACTTCCTTACCGGGGAACCGCTGTGTGAGGTCGTGATCGAACGCCTCCGTCGGAACGAGTTCGCCATCGTCTTCGATGACGCCGCGAAGGATTCGCGGCTCTTCCTCCTCGAACTCGTCCCGGTCGCCGACGACTTCGACGCGCTGCAGGTGACGATAGCCGACCGCGACGCCACCTTGGTGTTTGGTGTGTTCCTTACCCGAACCGATCACCGCGTCGGCTTCCAGTTCGAGTCGTTGACCCTCTTTCAGGTCGATGATCGGGATGTTTTCGTCGGCGGGCTGGACCATCTCGTCGGAACTGATGAGGTCGCCCGAGAACGCGGTTCCCGGTCCCGAAACGTCGAGACTGAGCGTTACCGTGTCGCCCTCCTCGAACTCCCCGGGTGGCGTCGTCAGCGGAACGAGTCCGAGTCGCAGTCCGATCTGCTCGTCGAACATCACCGAGGAGTTCTCGATGACTCGGAGCGTATCGATGGACAGCGTCGGAACGTCCGCTATCATCGCTCGGCGAATCCCGTTCGCGAACGCCGGAGTGACGTTACGGACGAGGAATCGCGATTTCCGTTCACCGCGGTCGATGAACTCTACGTCGAAGTCTTCGGTCATGGTTTAGAATCCACTACCTTTCGGTGCGCGGGTACCGTCGTGCGGAATCGGTGTTACGTCTTCGATACGTCCGATTTCGATACCGGCTCGTGCGAGTGCGCGAATCGTCGCCTGCGCACCCGGACCGGGGTTCTGCTGCAGGTTGCCACCGGGGCCACGCACGCGAATGTGCAGGCCGTCGATGCCAGCCGCTTTGACCTCTTCGGCAACCGTTTCGGCCATCTGCATGGCCGCGTACGGCGAGGACTCATCACGGTTCTGCTTGACGACCGTCCCACCGGACGACTTCGCGATCGTCTCGGCACCGGTCTGGTCCGTGATGGTGATGATGGTGTTGTTGAACGATGCGTGTACGTGGGCGATGCCCCATTTGTCGTCGTTGTCGCTCATTCGTTACCCTCCGAACGTTCGGGGTGAAGGTCGTCCGCAAGCGGGCTGTGCTCGTCGAAGGCGATGTCGCCTTCCTCGTTGATTTCGACTTTGGCCGAGGGAACCGACACGCGCTGACCGTTCACCGTGACGTGACCGTGCGTGATGAACTGGCGTGCCTGTTTCGGCGTGTGAGCGAGACCCTTTCTGTACGCGACGGTCTGGAGACGGCGCTCCAGCACGTCGGTGATGTCGAGCAGCAGCACGTCGCCGAGTTCGTCGCCATCTCCGAGGATGCCGAGTCGCTTCAAGCGCGACAGGAACTCGCTGCTCTCGTTGACTTCGTCGCCCGAGATGTCGCCGAGAAGAGAACGAGCCTCGCGTCGGTAGTTACGAAGCTCACTCTGTGCTCGCCAGAGCTCTTCTTTGTTCTTCAGACCGTAACGGTCCATCAGACCACGTTCCTCGGCGATACGCTCGCCCTGGAACGGGTGGTTCGGCGTCTCGTAGAACTTGGTGTTCTCACCGGGGAGCGACATTATTCGTCACCCTCCGCTTCTTCGGCCGCTGCTTCCTTGATCTCCTCGACGTTCACGCCGATCGTACCCTCGGTACGACCCGTGGACTTCGTTCGCTGACCGCGAACTTTCTGTCCACGCTTGTGGCGGACGCCTTTGTAGGAGTCGATCATCTGCATCCTGTTCAGGTCCCGACGGCGGGCCATCGACAGGTCGTTACCAGTTTCGTGGGTCGTCTCGCCGGAGAAGTATTCCTTGCGGTGGTTCGTGAGCCACTCAGGAACCTCGTCGGCGTAGTTTTCCACGGCTTCGACGACACTCTCGATGTCGTCCTCGTCGAGGCGGCCGAACGTCGCTGTTCGGTCGACGCCCGCCTCCTCGGCGATAATTCGAGCCGTGCGACGACCGATCCCGTTCATTCCGGCGAGGGATCGCTCTACGGACTTCGTCCCATCGAGGTCTGTTTGCCCGATGCGGACGAAGTACCGAAGGTCGTCGTCATCGTCCTGTGGTTGTTCGGTACTCATAGTTGATTGATTGGAGCGTCGAGGGAGGGATTCGAACCCTCGAGGCTTGACGCCACAGAGTTAGCAACCCTGCGCCGTGGGCCAGACTAGGCTACCTCGACACACTCGTTTGTGTATGTTCGCCCTTCCGGACTCGGGACGCACGTCCCTACAGATGTCTGCACTCTATTCTATCGGGGGTTACTATTTAAACGCAACGAATGACTTTCGAACAGTACGGTAAACCGCCGCAAGGGGCACCGAGACTAGATACGCGCCGATGAAAAACGGTATCCAGAACACCCACAGTTCGAGCGTCGGAAACAGGTGACTTCCGTACGCACTCCCCAACGTCAACGCGAAGTAACCCGGCAACGCGAGCGGTGTCATCAGTCTGGCATCAACCGCACCGAGAACCAGCGGGACGACTAACAGGAGATACCATCCCCAAACCGCCCGCCCGGCGAGTATTCGTCGAACGGCCGGATTTCGGCTCTGCTTCATGTTGATCGCCCTCCTCGCCGCTTGATTCCGTGACGGGAGAGCAAGTCGGTCGCTGCTGCGTTCTCCCATCGCGCTCTCGTATCCGTGTCGAGCAGAAACTTCGTCGTCTCGACGATGTACCCCGGTCTGCCGAGGTCACCCGCGACTTTGTGCACGAGCATCGGCCTCGATCCGTCAAGTTCGCCACCCCGACGATACTCGTGAAACGGCATGTACCACGGGACGACGCTCCCGTTCAACTGCTCCGCCGTCCGTTTTGCATATTCGGGTGCCGGATCCGAATCGGTCGGCCAGATCACCTGTCCCACCGACGACTCGTGATAGCCGTAAATGCCGAGCGAACGGTGTAGGTCGAGCACCATCTCCGGGTCGTGTCGTTCGACCACTCCCCAAATGGCTCGCGCCAACTTCGTCTTCGGCTCTTCACCGCTCGGGAACTGTCGGTTCAAGTCCCCGTGTGCACCTTCGCGCCGGTTCTTTCGAATCGCCACTCGGTTCGCCTTCGGAAGGACGACCAGTTTTCCACGTTCGATTTTCCAGCGGGCGATCTCGCTCGCGGCCCGATACCCACACCGTTCGTCGCCGTGGATCCCCCCAACGACCAACACCGTCGGGCCATCGCGTACTCCTTCCCGCACGAACACGCCCGTCTCGTACTTCGTTCCCGGGAGAAGACGATACGTCGGGTCGAGCGTTGCCTGCCCACCCCCACTAGCGGCTACCGACAGCAGCGTACTTCCAGCGAGAAGCGTACCCGTCCTCGCGAGTAGTGTCCGGCGTCGCATACGAGAAGCGCCGCAGGCAACTATCATCAACCTTGTCGCCCCTCGCGTGCGCGAAGAAGAAAAAGAAGCGATAAATAAAACAGGATCAGGCGTCGATGTACTGGTCGTCGATGTAGCGGTCGTTTATCTCCCACTCACCGTCGTCGTTCTGGATCATGTACTCACCGTAGTAGGGAACCCGATTTGCGACGGTCTCACGGAACGCCGTTCGAATCTCCGGTTTCGTCATCTCTCCCATCGGTCGGAGGTCGTCGTTACGGTTCAGACACCCTTTAAGGAATCCTTCGTGCGTGACGCGCACGCGATGACAGTTTGCACAGAAGCTTGGATTCTCGACAGGGTCCACGATTTCCACCATCCCCTCCCCGACCCAGTACCGTCTTCGACCGTGCATCTCACGGATTTCGACCTCGTCAGCCTGCTCTTCGAGCCAATCGTGCACTCGCTGGATATCGATTGCCCATTCGGGATTGCCCGTCAACTCGGGCATGTACTCGATGAGCTGCAACTGCAGCCCATCGTTTTCCGCGACGTGCTCGACCATCTTGGGAACGTAGCCCGCCGTCGCCTCGAATACGACCATATTGAGTTTTACCGGTTCGAGTCCCGCGTCGAGTGCCGCTTCGACACCTTCGAGCACTTTGTCGTACGCGCCGCTGTTGGTCACCTCGGCGAACGCTTTCGGGTCGAGGGCATCCTGTGACACGTTCACCCGGGATAAGCCCGCCTCACGGAGTGCCTCCGCCCGTCCCGGGAGAAACGTCCCGTTCGTCGTGAGCGAGGTTTCCATCTCGTCTGGAGTCCGTCGAATGATCTCCTCTAAATCCTCCCGGAGCATCGGCTCGCCACCGGTGAACTTCACTTTCCCGACGCCGAACTCGCGGGCGACTTCCAGAAATCGAATCACGTCGTCGGTACTCATCTCGTCGTCGCCCGGTTCCATCGGGCCACGCGTGTCACCCAGGCCTTCGTTGTGACAGTAAACGCAATCGAAATTACACCGGTCGGTCAGTGAAACACGTACCCCCGTGACTTCACGCCCGAACGAATCTTCGAGCATCACTCACTTTTTGGTCCGAGTATTCTTAAAGTCGTGGGCGGGTGTATCCGAAACGTAACTGAATGTGGTTACCAGCTACTGAAGGGCTAGCGAAAATCAGCCACGAAGCGTTCGGTTCACTGTCATCATCCACGAGGACACCATCGGGTTCACAAGCCTTATCGACATATCGTACCCTATCATCATCACATGGATGAAACAGACGTTCGAGAGATTCTCCGAACGGTTCAGGACCCGGACCTCGGCGAGGATATCGTCTCCCTCGGCCTCGTCAACGATATCACCGTCGAGGACGGTATCGCACAGATCTCGCTCGCACTCGGCGCACCCTACGCCCCCCATGAATCCGAAATCGCAAATCGCGTCCGCGAGGCGCTCGCCGATGAGGGGCTAGAGGCCGAACTCTCCGCTCGTGTCGATACCGAACTCTCCCCCGAGGAGCAGGTCCTTCCCGGCGTCAAAAACATCATCGCAGTCGCTTCCGGAAAGGGTGGCGTCGGCAAGAGCACCGTCGCAGTTAACCTCGCCGCAGGACTGGCGAAACTCGGCGCACGCGTCGGCCTCTTCGACGCCGACGTGTACGGCCCGAACGTCCCTCGAATGGTCGATGCCACCGAGCGACCACGAGCGACCGAGGAACAGAAACTCGTTCCGCCGGTGAAGTTCGGCGTGAAACTGATGAGCATGGCCTTCCTCACCGGCAAGGACGACCCCGTCATTTGGCGCGGCCCGATGGTCCACAAAGTGCTCACACAACTCTGGGAGGACGTCGAATGGGGAGAACTCGACTACATGGTCGTCGACCTGCCGCCCGGAACAGGGGACACACAGCTCACCCTTCTCCAGAGCGTCCCCGTCACCGGTGCTGTCATCGTCACGACACCCCAGCAAGTCGCACTCGACGACGCGAACAAAGGACTCCAGATGTTCGGCAAGCACGACACGGCCGTCCTCGGCATCGCCGAGAACATGAGCACGTTCAAATGTCCGGACTGCGGCAGCGAACACGACATCTTCGGCCACGGCGGCGGTGCCGCGTTCGCCGAAGAACACGACATGCCCTTCCTCGGGTCGATTCCGCTCGACCCCTCCGTCCGCAGCGGCGGCGACGAAGGAACCCCCATCGTCCTCGACGACGAGACCGAAACCGGTGACTCCTTCCGAACCCTCACCGAGAACGTCGCCAACAACGTCGGCATCATCAACCGCCGCCGACAGCAGCAGGAATAAGCGATGGCAGGCGAAACAGAATTCGAACCGGACGAAGAGCGAATGAAAACGCTCCGCGACATCGCCGACGACATCCGCGGCGAGTCGAGCGAGAGCAGGTTGGTCGCCGCGATGCTCTACCGCGTGAGCGACCTGTTCGACCCGAACGAGGAGACGACGCCGCGCGACATCTTCCTCAACATGCGGACGATCATCCGGACGAAAGACGCCGGTGGCAAGGGAAAGTAGGCGGGACTCATTCGGCACTCAGCGCCACCGCCAGACGAACAGTAATCCGATGAACAGGGCCGGGGTGAAGTAGATGATCGGGATACCTCCCACTTCTTGATTTCCACTGAGTTTCTCGGCGGGACCCTGGGAGTACGTGTCGTTCGTGTAATGGTAGTGGTTGCTCATCCACGTCGGGCGAACGGGTTGGAACGATTCGTTCCACTGCTCGGTTTCCTCGCCAGCTTTCCCGGCGAATCCGACTTGATCTATCCCGCCGCTCTTCTTCGTCAGGTTGCCCGTGTAGAGGCGTGCCTCCCCCGCTATTTTCGTATCTTCTTTGTCGAGGAGTTCGACTTTGATCCGAGTGGAGTTGTGCGGTTGTGGGGATGGCACATAGAAACTACCGTCCGTACCGAGCGTGTGAACGAACAATTTCGTTGAATATCGACGCATGGATGGGTTGACTATGGTGACGTACGCGACAGATGATGGCTTTCCGTCGATGGTTCCATCAGCCACCGTGACGTTCGCGATATAAGGAGTTGGAATTTTAGTTGTAGCAGAGGCATTTATTTTCTCGGTAATGTTGTAATTTGTTAGGTTACCATATGTTGAAATGGTTATTGAGTGGTTGTCCTTAATAACGTCTAACGCCTTTGTGAATTCCATATTTCGTTCGACATGCTCTCCAGGTTTGAGATCAAAGAATTCCCTTTGAAATCGAGTATCATCCACGAGAACGATATAACCAGAGTCGATCAGGTATTCTGATGTGGGATTATATATGTCCATGTGAAGATGGTTCTTAGAACGATTTATTTTGATACATGCACCCCGTGATGAGTGAATAACTCGATTATTTCCCTCTGTAGAAACAGGACAATTGGAGGAAGGAGTTGAGCTAGCGCTCCCACTCGAAACAACAGTCGCTGCCAAAACTAAAACTATAATACAAATCAGACGTTTTTTCCGTCTCATACCTCCGAGTTGATGTTTTATAATATATAAAATTAATGTGTTACTTCGTGTAGTGCAATCCTTTGTCGCCTGTATCACCCTCTTTTTTGTGTCGTGAGTTGAGTAGTTTCCTAATCTTATATTTTGTTACAAACTTGTGATACGACTCGTGGACGATCTTGCTACCGACTGACTCATTCTTGATCTTGCCGTTCTGTGTGACGTACTGCTGAACGACATCGACTTTCGCAGTAACGTACGTCTTGAGGACGGTATCGCCCTCTAGATGAACATCTGAAGTCGTCGTTTTCGATCCAGTCTGTTTCTTCAGGTCCCACCGTACGTTTGGCTGTGCCTTTCCAACTTGCCAGCCATCTAGTTGGGAGTACGACATTGCAAGGTCCAATTTCGTCGTCGTCAGTTTATCTTGCCACTCGTACTGCGCATCCCGAACTTTCTTTCTCGTTTGGACGTCGTAGGTGTAGTCGACATCCGTGTGCTGCTCCTTGTATTTGTAATAGTACTGCGTCTCGTATTGCGCATCCTCGACCTTCCGTCGTTTCTGCTTCCCAGTCGCCCAATCGTCGTAGTGGAACTTCTGGTACGACCAATAATAATCCGTCTCGGTGACGGTATACGTGTAGTACTCGGTCGTCGTGTAGGTTCTGGTGACCGTATCCGTGTAGGTGTACTGCTTCGGCACCTCCATGCAGATACCATACCGGCTACACTGCATGACGTATTTTGTCCCCGTTTTGGTCACGGTGACAGTTTTCCGCTTTCTCACCGTTTTCGTCCCTGTTTTCTGCACGTCGTGTCTGTGTGCGTACTGGTTCAGCATCCGATATTGTGCCGGGGACGTCTGCACCCGCCGGGTGTCACCCGTGAACGTCCCTTTTCCGGATTTCGAGTCACGCCACTCGTGTTCCGTCGTCGTGTACGTCCGTTTTTTCGCCGTCCGACCGTTGGACCACCAGTCCGGGTGTACCTGGAGAAATGCGGACTGTTGTAGCTTGGTCGAGAAGCTTCGATCGACGTCTTTGTATTTCGCATCCGCAACCTTCGTCCGCTTTTGAATCGCATACTCGAATCCGTCCCGCGTTTTCTCGTCCACCGAATAGCCGTTCGAGAGATACTGGTCACGTTTCGTCGGTGATTTAGTTGTCTTCCAGTCGTAAATTGGTTGATTCACCAAGTAGCTCGTATCCTTGATTTTGGGGTTCGTCCATCGTTTCCCGTAGTTTCTGTACACTGTGACGTCGGGGATATCCACCTCTTTGTACGTCTCTGGCTTGTTTTCGTTGTATACTCGGATTTTCGCTTTCCCGTTCGTCTGGAACAACTCCGAGGCAGGGATTTCCACGATTCCGGTATACATTCGAACCTCCCCACTCTTCTCGTTGACAGATTTGTTTTTGTCCATTACATCTTGTTTTTTCCATTCTGCAACGGAACCAGATGCGCCCTTAACATCGATGCCCAAATGGTAATTATATTGATATCTGTTCTTACTGAATTGGAATCCATTTGTTGTCACTCGAAGTCTGACGGTATCGTTCGGTTTGTAAGGACCGTTTGAGACTTCCTTAACCGATTGAACATTTGGCACATAATCATTGAGGTAATTGAACCTCTTTTTCGCCGTTAGGCCATATCGATCCTTAATCTTCAATTCCGCAAATCTGATTGATGAAAATTTTGCTGTTTTATTGTCTGCAGTGATTGGTTGAGCACCTTTCATCCAGACATATCTCAATTTTGTATGATCTGGGTCAAACGAACCGCTCGCGTCTACAACAATACCCCAGTTATATGGTCTGTATCCGCTTGTGCCATCATTGGTGACGTCCAACCGGATTTCTGGAGGAGAGGGAGTTACGTGAAGCGTAGATTTGCTATACAGCTTTTCACTCATCTGCTCCCTTTTACCATTCAAAACAAAATATCTGGAGTTAATATTGTATTTGCCAGGATGATTGCCTGCAATATCTTCCTTAACAACCAATACCCCTTCGTCTGTGCTTCTGCTCTTAGATAGATCATGGATATCTGGATTCACATTTGAGTCTGCTATTTGTACGCTACTAGGATCCACTCCGTTCAATTTGATCTTCGTCACGTGATGTGCAGTATATCGTTTCGGATCGATTCGCGTATTATACGAATCCACGTCGTTGTTGATGAATCCGGATTGAACGATCTCCGGCATTTTCGAGGGGGTTATCGTCCGCGTGAGCGTCGTTGTCTGCCCGCGTGTGTCAACTGCGGAGACGGTGAGCGTATACTTCTTACCGGGCTTGAAATCCTTCGAGTCGAACGACACTGTTCGATGGCGCTGCATCCCACCGGGTGTGGTGGCGTCCATTTTCGTGCGTCCGATTTCCTTGCCGCCGAGTTTGACGTGAACTGACTTCAAGTTCGCATACGCGTCAGTCGCATACGCACGGCCAGAGACGGAACCGAAGCTATCGAAAGAGGGTAACTTGACGGTCGGTTTTGGATCGGCTGTGACAGTCGTCGTTCCATCCGAAAAGCGTGCGATGGTACGGGAACCATCCGAATAGGTGACAAGAGCATACAACGAATGGTCTCCGGGTTTCCACTTCGTCGTCAGTGTCCGACCGGTACCGAGTCGCGCACTGTCACCGAACCACGTGATCGAGCGTACCTGCGACGATGTAACCGTGGATTGGATGCTGTAGGTTCCTCGGAGCGGTGTAGTACCGGTGATCAATTCGTCCCCGGAAATAGTGGGTGAGAACCGATCCGCGAGTGTATCCCGTGGTACTGATGGTGGGGAACGATTCGCTTGGACGGAGATACGCAGCGTGTCAGTGTCGGTCTGACCGTCCGTATCGTACGCCGTCGCCGTGACGGTCCGCGTTCCTGTGTTCGAAAACGTTCGTGTGAGGGTTTCAGCATCGTTCCCGCCGGAAAGGGAGTCCGTGGCGGCCGTTTTTCCGTCGAGCGACCACACCACGTGGTCGAGGGGTGCCGCACCGGCATCGACGGTTACGGAGTACACCGACTGTTCGCCGACGTGTGGGTTTTGTGGACCGGACACGTCGACAGATGGGCCGTCTCCCGGGGTGACGGTTACGTACAACGTGTCGTGACTGCTCGTCCCGTCCTCGTCGGTAACCGTCAGGGAAACCGCGTATCGTCCGACTTCGTTCGGGTGAAACCGGGTCTGCGGACACGTTCGACAGTTCGGCGTGATTGTTCGTCCGTCCGGGGTTCGTATCGACCATTCGTATCGCTCGATGCGGCCGTCCGGGTCGTGTGATCCGGAGGCATCGAGGAGGACCGTGCTTCCGCGCGCGACGTGCTGGTCGAGTCCAGCGTCGGCGAGTGGTGGTTCGTTTGCCGCCGCTATCGTTGGGAAAATCACCGTTGTGAGGAGGAGTACTACCAGGACACTCGAAACGACTCGATGCATGTTATTCGGCCGGTTTTGTGTCCTTTTACTTTAAAAAGTTATTTGATTTATACTCCATCATATATTAAACCATTAACAGATCTGGTGGCTTTGCAACGAGACGGAGATCGCCTTCGCGTTCATTTATTGCTATTTAAATAACCATTACTAAATGGGAAGTTTATTTTAGGAGAAACGGTGAAATCAGCCGGTAGGCGCCATCTATCACAATAGTTCCTTGCCAATCTATGGCAAAGGCTTTACCAGCATGCGATACAATTCTTATCCACCAGGCCCGGGAGGCCATGGAGTTTCAATTATGACGGATGACGAACTCATCTGGCGAATCGCAGGCGGTTCCGGTGACGGGATCGACTCGACGAGTCAGAACTTCGCAAAAGCCCTCATGCGAGCAGGGTTACACGTATTCACGCATCGACACTATCCGTCGCGCATTCGCGGCGGCCACACCTACGTGGAGATTCGCGCGGCGGACCACGAAGTCAAATCGCGCGGGGACAACTACAACTTCCTCCTCGCGCTCGGAGACAGCTTCGCGCGGAACCCACAGGAAGAAGCATACTACGGTAACGAGGAAATCAAGCCCCTGACGGAGAACTTGGACGAACTCCGCGAGGGTGGAGTCATCATTTACGACTCCGGCTTGCTCGACACCGATGATATTCCGGACTTCGATGCACGTGTCGAGGAGAACAACTGGCACGTCTTCGATCTGGACCTCCGCGGACTCGCCAAGGAGTACGGCCGTGAGATCATGCGGAACACGGCCGGCGTCGGCGCGACCTGCGCCATCATCGGGATGGAGCTCGACATCATCGAAGACCTGATGGCCGAGGCCATGCCGGAGAAAATCCTCGAACCGAACCTCGAAGTCCTCCGTGCGGCCTACGAGGACCTCAACGAGAACTACGACACGGACGTCGGCGTCACGCTCCCCGAAAGCGACTACGACGACGACAAGGTGCTCATCTCGGGCAGCCACGGTATCGCCTACGGTGCCATCGACGAGGGATGCCGGTTCATCTCCGGATACCCGATGACGCCGTGGACGGACGTGTTCACCATCATGACCCAACATCTCCCCGACCTCGGCGGAATTTCCGAGCAGGTCGAGGACGAGATCGCCGCCGCCGCGCTCGCGATCGGTGCGAGCCACGCGGGCGCAAAGGCGATGAGCGGGTCGTCCGGCGGTGGGTTCGCACTGATGTCCGAACCGCTGGGTCTCGCCGAAATCAACGAGACACCCCTCGTGTTGGTCGAATCGATGCGTGCCGGTCCCTCGACCGGAATGCCGACGAAACCCGAACAGGGCGACCTCGAACACGTCCTGTACACGAGTCAGGGTGACTCGAACCGCGTCGTGTTCGCGCCGGGTGACGCACGCGAATCGTACATCCAGACGCGAAAGGCGTTCGAACTCGCGTACAACTACCAGCTTCCGAGCATCATCCTCTACGACCAGAAGCTCTCCGGCGGTCACGAGACCGTTCCGGAATCCACGTTCGACCGTGACCCGAACCCGGACATCGGGGAAGTCGTCACGGAAGAGGAGATAGAACAGGGAGAACGCCTCGCCGGTCGGTTCAAGCGCTACCGCTACGACGGCGAGAACGGCGTCAGCCCGCGGTCCCTGCCGGGACAGAAGGGCGGCAACTTCCTCGCCTCCGGTAACGAGCACAACGAGGCAGGTCACATCAGTGAGGACCCGGACAACCGCGTCACGCAGATGGACCGTCGTATGGAGAAACTCGCGGCCATCCGCGAGGAACTCAACGACATGGACGAGTCCCACCAGACCGTCTACGGCGACGAGGACGCCGACTACGCCATCCTCAGCTTCGGTAGCATGAAGGGTGCCGTCGAAGAGGGTGTCGAGATGCTGAACGAGGACGGTCACTCGGTCAAGACGATGAACGTCAGCGACATGGTGCCGTTCCCGAAGAAGGAGGTCAATGCCTTCCTCGAAGACGTCGACGAGGTGCTCGTCGTCGAGATGAACGCCACGGCACAGTTCCGCCGACACATCCAGGCGGCGACCGGCAAGCACGGCGACAAGCTGTTCAGCCTGCTGAAATACGATGGCAACCCGTTCGAGCCTTCGGAAGTCGTTGACGGCTTCGAAGCACAAATCGACGGCGACGCCAACCCAGCGCACAACACGCGCATCGAATCCGCAACGGGTGACTGAAAATGAGTGTATTCAACGCAATCGACGAAGAACGAGACATCGACGTGAACGAGTTCACGCCCAGCCTTGAACCACAGGCGACGTGGTGCCCGGGCTGTGGTGACTTCGGCGTCCTCAAGGCGCTGAAACAGGCGATGCCCGAGGTCGGCCGCACGCCGGACGAGACGCTCCTCGTCACCGGTATCGGCTGTTCCGGGAAGCTGTCGAGCTACTTCCAGAGCTACGGCTTCCACTCCATCCACGGGCGGTCCCTACCGGTCGCACGCGCGGCCAAACTCGCCAACCCCGACCTCGAAGTCGTCGCCGCTGGCGGTGACGGCGACGGGTACGGAATCGGTGGGAACCACTTCATGCACACGGCTCGTGAGAACCACGACATGACCTACATCGTCTTCGACAACGAGATCTTCGGACTGACGAAGGGGCAGACCTCGCCCACGTCGCCGAAGGGACACAAGTCGAAGACCCAGCCGAAAGGGAGCGCGAAGAGTCCGATTCGACCGCTCTCGCTCTCGATCACCTCGGGTGCGACGTACGTCGCCCGAACGGCGGCGGTCAACCCGAACCAGGCGAAGGAAATCCTCACCGAGGCGATGGAACACGACGGGTTCGCACACGTGGACTTCCTCACGCAGTGCCCGACGTGGAACAAGGACGCAAAGCAGTACGTCCCGTACATCGACGTGCAGGACAGCGACGATTACGACTTCGACGTCCACGACCGTCGTGAAGCGATGCAGATGGCGCACGACACCGAGGACGCCCTCTACGAGGGCAAAGTCCTCACCGGGCGCTTCTACGTGAACGACGAGCGACCCTCCTACCAGCAGGAGAAACAGTCGACCGGCGACATGCCGGAATCGCCGCTCGCAGAGCGGTACTTCGACGACGATTACGAGTGGGAACGGAGCTACGACCTGCTCGACCGCCACAAGTAATCTCGTTTCGCCGTTCTCGTCGGTTCGAACAACCTTTTCGTGGCCGTCAATGTGTTTTTCACTTCGCAAGGTATTTTTTCCTGTGCGGGAAACATCCTGGTATCATGAGTACGGAATCGACCGAAGACCGTATCCTCCACGTCTTAGAGGACGATGCACAGGCGTCGTACTCGGAAATCGCGAATCGCGCTGGCGTTTCGAAGCCAACGGTTCGAAAGTACATCGAAAAGCTCGAAGAGGAAGGCGTTATCGTCGGCTATTCCGCCGAAATCGACCCGAAGAAGCTGTCCAGTCAGAGTATCGCGCTCGTCGGCATCGATGTCGAAAGCGAACGGTACGTCGAAGCGACGCGGGCGCTCCAGAATCTGGACGATATCGACACCCTCTACACGTGTAGCGGTGATCACATGCTGATGGCCGAAGTTCGCGCACCGAACGGTGGCGCGGTCGGCACCGTCATCAGTGACGACATCCTCACCATCGACGGCGTCACCGCGGCCCATCCGTCGTTTCTTCAAGAACGTCTCAAGTAGTAATCCGAGTGCATCTCACGAGAGCCGTATCGATCCGCGGCCGAGTCCTACTGCATCGTCCCTGACGCTCCCGTCGAGTGCGGACAGCGAGCGCGGCGGTGTCGGTTCAGCCTCGTCTCCGTCGGTTTTCTCGGAGATTCGTAAGTGCCACCAGCCGACGCTCCGCCACGCACCGTCCTTGTAGCCGACGTCCCGATACGTCCCGATTTGCTCGAATCCCAGCGACTCGTGCAGGCCGACGCTGCCCGGATTCGGGAGCGCGATTCCGGCGTAGGCGTTGTAATATCCCTGTTCCCGGAGGAGTGCGAACAGCGATTCGTAGAGTCCCCGTCCGATACCCGACCGATGGTGATCGGAACGAACGTACACCGAAACGTCCACCGACCACTGGTAGGACTCCCGAGACCGATGGGGACTCGCGTAGGCGTATCCGAGGAGTTCGTCGTCGAGGACACAGACCAACCACGGGTACGTCGGAAGGGTGGCTTCGATCCGATTTTCGATCTCCGCTTCGTCGGGTGGCGTCCGTTCGAAGGAGATGACCGTTTCCCGAACGATGGGTGCGTAAATGTCGGTGATCGCCTCGGCGTCGGCCGGTTCGACGAGTCGAATATCGACCATGCTCAGTTGCCGTCGCTCACGATTAAAAAGATCCCTGTGACGGCGATAACGCCCTCTTACTGGTTACGCACAAGCATTTTTACCGGAGAGCAGGAACTATCGGCAATGGCTATCTATCAGCGGGAAGTGTGGGTCGATGCGCCGTTCGAGGACGTATGGCGGTTTTACTCGACCACGGACGGTTTGGAGGCGCTCACGCCGGAGTGGATGAACCTTCGAGTGGAGAGGGTTCGTGGTCCGGACGGCGAGGCAAACCCGGACGTCCTGGAGGCGGGAACCCAAATCCGCATGTCGCTTCGTCCCTTCGGCGTCGGTCCGCGTCAGCGCTGGACTTCGACCATCGTCGAGCGCGAGGAGGAGAATTACGCGGCGATGTTTCGGGACGAGATGTCGGACGGACCGTTCCCCGAGTGGGAACACACACACCAGTTCTATGCGGGTGACCTGCAGCAGACGCTCGTCCGTGACAAGGTGGAGTATCGGTTTCCAGCGCTCGGCGAGGCGGGAAGCCCGCTCGCAAAGGTCGGCTTCGAACCCATGTTCCTGTATCGGCACGCGAAGACGAAGCACTTGCTGGAGCGATGAAGTTTATGCACGTCAGCGTGGTACGTGACATCTCATGTCAGACGTAGCTGTCATCGGCGGCGGTCCTGCCGGACTGAGCGCGGCGCTGTTCACCGCGAAGAACGGACTCGATACGGTCGTGTTCGACACGGACGGCACCGCGATGCACGCGGCGCACCTGTTCAACTACCTCGGAATCAAGAGCATCGATGGGGACGAGTTTCTGGAGGTCGCTCGGGAACAGGTGGACGAACAGGGTGCCGAACGAAAGCAGGGCGAGGAGGTAACGAACGTCGAGGAGTCGGACGACGGGTTCACCGTGACAACGGAGAACGGCGAGTACGATGCGACCTACGTCGTCTTCACGACCGGACAATCGCGTGACATGGCCGAGGCGCTCGGCTGTGAGTTGAACGACAACGGTACGGTGAAAACCGATTCGGATAGCGCAACGACGGTCGAAAACACCTATGCCGCCGGGTGGACCGCCCGTTCGGACAAAATTCAGGCGGCGATATCGGTCGGCGGCGGTGCGGCCGCAGGATTGGACATCTTGAGCATCGAAAAGGGTCGTGCGTTCCACGACTTCGATACGCCGGACGACGCGGAGTGACGGCGTTCGGGGCGGCCGGTAGTTGGGAGACTACAACGAGTAGTCGTGCTCGCCGTCCTCGGTTTCGAGGAAGGCCGTGAGCAGGTCGATGGTCGCCGACACGTCGTCGCCGTTGGCGCTCTCGGTGACGGTGTGGAGATATCGGGTCGGAATCGAGATCGCGCCGACGGGCTTCGCGCCGTAGGTGTTCTGGAACCCGGCGGTGTCCGTCCCGCCCGAGGGGAGTACTTCGAGTTGGTACGGGATGTCCTCCGCTTCCGCCACCGAGCGCATTCGCTTGTGGACTTTCGGCGTCGTGACGACGCTGCCGTCCTTGAGCTTTATCGCGGTGCCGTCCCCGAGACGAGTCACGTAATCCCGCTTCTTACTTACCGCCGGGAAGTCGTTCGCGACGGTCACGTCGAGGGCAACCGCGAGGTCGGGGTCGACGTCGACACCGAGCGCGGTCGCACCACGAAGGCCGACCTCCTCCTGAACGGTCGCACAGAAGTGGATGGTCGCGTCCGGGTTCTCGATGCGTTTCGCCGCCTCCAGCATGGAGAACAGACAGATGCGGTCGTCCAGTGCCTTTCCGGAGACGTTGTTACCGACTTTCGTCGTCGTTTGTTCCATCGTGACGATGTCGCCCACGGAGACGCGTTCGTCCGCCTCGTCGGCCGGGAGGCCGAGGTCGACGTAGATATCCTCGACGTCCTCCTCGCCTTCGTCGCCGTCCAGGAGATGCGGCGGTACCGACCCGATAACGCCCGTCAGGTCCTCGTCATCCGTGTGGACGGTGACGCGCTGTGCCCGCAGAACACGGGGGTCCCACCCGCCGAGCGCGTCCAGGGAGACGAACCCGTCGTCGTCCACGTAGCGAACCATGAACCCGATTTCGTCCATGTGTGCCGCGACGGCGACTTCGTAGTCCCCCGTCCCCTCGATGGTTCCGATGACGTTCCCCATCGCATCGGTGTGAAGTTCGTCCACTTCGGGTTCCATCTCCCGTCGAACGATTTCGCGAATCCGGTCCTCGTATCCCGCTGCCCCGTTCGTCTCCGTCAGTTCGCATAACAAGTCGAAATCAAAATCGAATTCCATATCGAATCTTTCGCGTATCGGAGTATAAACCTCCCTGAAGCGGTGAATAAACTCACAACTTGTGTATTGTGGTTCCGGAACGTTTTTGCCGATTACCCACACAAGGAGTGACATGGCCGACAAAGAAGCGGAATTCCGACAGCAGTTTCACGACGCATTCGAAGGCGCGGATTACCCGGTCAGCAACCCGATGGAACTCGTTCCGGCGCTCCCGAACGGACCCGGTACGCGTTTCGAAGCGGGTGATACCAGTCTGACCGCGATGGAACTGGCGACGAAGATGAACGACACGCAGGATTTCCCCTACGATACTGTCGACGAACTCGTCGATGACCTCATCGAGGGGATGAAACAGAAGGATATGCTGTAACTACTCCTCGTTTTCATCGGGAAGTGCGATCAGTAACACTTCCCAGACGTCCTGTTGCTCGTTGAACCGGCTGTCGATGACCCGGTCGTTTTGCCCGAGCGGAATCGGTTGTTGTGGATGTGAAACTTCGAGCCACGTCAGCGTCGGCTCGGTGATTTTCATCTCGGCGATATCGGCCAGTTTCTCAGTCTCGGCACCGTACTCTCCCGGTCCGCGTTCGTGACGTTCCATCGGAAATCCCCGTCTCGGCTACCACAGCACGACACATAACGCTGCTGGCGAGTGAGATCGAAAATCGGCAAGGAGGTTATCGGTCCACGTCGGGATTCTCGGGAACGGCGTCACGCTGACGCGGATGCCGTGGGTGTTCGCTCGCGTAGACGTGGTCGAAGATGGCGTCCACGTCGTAGCCGTCGTGTGATTCGGCCGCTTCGACGGCCTCCGCGACCTGTGCCTTCGCCTCCGCCCGAAGCGACTCCTCGTCCTCGTCCGTCCAACCGTGTTCGGTTTCGAGATACTCGCGGGTACGAACGAGCGGGTCCTTCTCTGCCCACTCGTCGACCTCGGCCTCGTCGCGGTACTTCGTCGGATCGTCCGTCGTCGTGTGGGCACCCTGTCGATACGTGACGGCCTCGACGAGTATCGGTTCGCCCTCCTTCGCGCGTTCGAGCGCGTCGGAGACGGTTCGATAGACCGCGAGCACGTCGTTGCCGTCCACGCGAACGCCGTCGAAGCCGTAGGCCCCTGCCTTCTGGGCGATGGTCGCGCTCGCGGTCTGGCGTTCGCGCGGCACCGAAATCGCCCACTGGTTGTTCTGGCAGAAGAAGACGGTGGGCGTCTCGAACACACCTGCGAAGTTCAGCGCCTCGTGGAAGTCACCTTCGCTCGTCGCTCCGTCCCCGAAACTCGCCAGGATGGCACAGTCGTCGTGCTTGTAGCTCGCGCCCATACCGACGCCGACGGCGTGGGGCAGTTGGGTGGCGATGGGAATCGTCGGCGGGAACGTCCGCAGTCCCTCGGCATCCTCGCGGTCCACGTAGTTCCCCGCCCCCGAAAGGTGCAGGAGGATGTCCCGCATCGCGTGGCCACGGGTGATGTAGATGCCGTGGTCGCGGTAGGTCGGGAAGCAGTAATCGTCCGGTGACAGCGCGTATGCCGCACCGACTTGGGCCGCTTCCTGTCCCTGCAAGGGCGCGTAGGTTCCGATCCGCCCCTGCCGGTGGAGCGAGACGGCTTTCTGGTCGAACGTCCGGGCGAGTACCTGTAATCGGTACATCTTCTCCACATCCGTCGAGGAGAGATTCACGTCCCCATCGACGTTGCCGTCGAGTCCAACCACGCGCGCCATATCCGGAACTTGTGAAGCCATATCGTAGAATCACCGACTGTCTATCGGTCAATCGGCATCATTCGTTATAAAACATCGCCATAGAAGGAATATCAAAGAAGATATTCAGCCGCCTTAAGTACCATGATTATAAATCACCGAAAATATTGCCGGTTCTACGCGGATAACTAACGATTCGTTGGGATATTACGTTTCGAAACATTTAGGCTACCACTACGATATGTGGAAGCGTATGTCACAGTGGATCGGACGGACGTTCACTAGCGATGCAGGATGGAATTTTCTCGAAACGATAGTCGATATCGGAGACCGCATGACCGGCAGCGACGGCGAACGGGAAGCCGCCGAAGTGACTCGCGATACGCTCACCGACGTCGGCGCACGGAACGCCCGGTTGGCCGAGTTCGACGTGCAGGGGTGGACACGGGGGACGAGTTCGATTACGGCGGGCGACACGACACAGGAGAGCATCGCCCTCCCGCGCAGTCCCGCCGGATCCGCGAGCGGTGAACTGATCGATCTGGGATACGGGCTCCCGTCCGACTTCGAGAAACACGACATCGAGGGGAAGGTCGTCATGGTCGCCTCGAACGTACCGAGTTATTTCGACCGGTTCATCCACCGCCGGGAGAAGTACTACTACGCCGTCGACGGCGGGGCGGCCGCCTTCGTCTTCCGAAATCACGTCGAGGGCTGTCTCCCGCCGACCGGCAGCGTCGGCACCGAGGAAGACCCCATCGGAGACATCCCCGCCGTCGGTGTCTCGAAAGAGGTCGGGACGCGACTCGCTCGGCGTTGGGACGGTGACGAGGTGACGGTCGATGTCGATGCCGAGATTTACGACGCGACCAGCCAGAACGTCCACGCCGAGTTGGGCCCGGACACCGAACAGGAAGTGCTCGTCACCAGCCACATCGACGCTCACGACATCGCGGAGGGAGCGATGGACAACGGCGCGGGAACCGCGATGGTCGTCGAGATAGCCCGCGCGCTCGCCGAGCGCGAGGACGAACTCGACACGAAGGTCCACTTCGTCGCCTTCGGTGCCGAGGAAGTCGGTCTCGACGGGTCGGCCCACATGGCGAGCCAAACTGATTTCGACGGCATCAAAGCCATCCTGAACAACGACGGCGTCGGTCGCGGTCGGACGCTCACGTTCACCACCCACGGGTTCGACGCGCTGGACGACGCCGCCCACGAAGTCGCGGACGAGTACGGTCACCCCATCAGCACGATTCCCCACCAGGGACCGCACAGCGACCACTGGCCGTTCGTCCAGTGGGGCGTGCCGGGCTATCACGTCGGCAGCGAAACGGGCGACGAGGGCCGTGGCTGGGGTCACACCTTCGCGGACACGCTGGACAAACTCGAAGTCCGCGACCTCCGCGAGCAAGCCATCCTGCTCACGGACCTCGCGGTACACCTCGCCAGCGACGACTACGAAGTCGAGCACAAGGACCCCGAGGAAATCGCCGACGCACTCGAAGCCGAAGATCAGGCCGCAGGGATGAAGATCATCGGCGACTGGCCGTACGACGACTGATCGTACGACGACTGACCCGTCGTTCGTTTTTGCCCCTTTCTCGGGGGACGAGCGCGGTATCCTTTTCAGGTCGGAGTGAGACTCTTTAGGTAATGAATCTCCGACGCGACCACGGCCGAGGGAGGCCGAAATGCACGTAGGAATCGTCACCGGTCGAGACTCGTTCGCGGACCGCATCGACGACGCGCTCGGTAACGAGCCGGAACGAACCGCGAACGGTGATGCCCGATCCGTCCTCGACGCGGAGCCGACGGTCGTCGTCGCGGACGGCGAGCACGCCGTCACCGATCTCGTCCGTGCGGGCGTGTCGGCCCCCGTTCTGCCCGTCGATGCCGGTGCGGGTGTGGAGAGCGTCGACCCGTCAGATACCGAGGGTGCAATCGACGACCTTCTCGCGGAGCAGTGGACGACGGTGGACCGACCCTTGCTCTCGATTGCGGTCGATGGCGAGCACGTCGCACGGGCACTGTTCGATACGACGCTCGTGACGAGCGAGCCCGTTCGAATCTCCGAATACGGCGTCCGAATCGAGGACGAACAGGTGTCCCAGTTCAGGGCCGATGCCGTGGTCGTCGCGACCCCCGTCGGCAGTCAGGGCTACGCACACGACGCGGGCGGGCCGGTCGTCCAACAGGGATCGGACGTCCTCTCCGTCGTTCCGGTCGCGCCGTTCGCCATCCACGTCGATAACTGGGTGCTCCGCGGTCCGGTCACGCTGACCGTCGAACGCGACGAGGACGGCGTGGAACTCCTCGCCGACGACCACACCGTCGGTCCGATCGAACCTCACCAATCGGTCGAAATCACGTTCGACGGTGTGCTCGACCTCGTCAGCGTCGAATCGAGTCGGCGGTTTTTCCAAGGGTAGCGATACGGGTTTCGGGTCGACATCGACGTCACGGGGTTTCCACGGCAGGGCTTCGACGGTCAAAATGGCTCACCTGTCGTCAGGGACTCACCGACTCACAACTGTACCTATCGCTCACGAGCGGTGGAAAACGAAAATAGCGATAGAACTCGGAGTTCAGTCCTTGCGCTTGACGACGTCGCCGAGGGTGTAGCTGCCGGTGGAACTGCCGCCGCTCCACTCCTCGTCGTCCGCGCCGGAACTGCCAGCCGTGAGGCTGATGTCGAGTTTCTTCTCCAGTTTCTTCTGCACGCTGTCGCTGGGGAGTATGTCACCGTGTTCGAGCTTACTGATGAGGCTCGCCTTCTCGTTGAGTTCCTTGGCGAGTTCTTCCTGACTCAGACCGGTGGATTCACGCGCGTTGCGGATTCTGTCGTCGTAATCCTGTGCGATCTCCTCCATGTCGTCGAACATGTCGTGACGGCGCGAGCGTCCGCCGGACGACCCTGTACTACCGGTGCCGGTGCTCGAATCACCCGAGGACGACGAGGACGTCGAATACTTGGTCGAGGTGGTGGACGTCTGCTGTGTCTTGACCTCCGTTCCGAAGTCGGAACAGTTGTCGCACACGTCCAGTTCCGCACCTTCGACTTTGATAGTCTTGGGAGACGCCGTTTCGGCACCGCACATCTCACACTGAACCATACGTTGACCTTTACCGCCTCGACTCATAAATGGCACGCCACGTCAGGACAAGGCACGCCAGGAGTAGTAAAAGCGCTGGAGCGCCGTCAAGTGCCCCACGACGGCGAACAAGCCGAGCAACAGGGCGACCAACGAGTAGCCGCCGACGGACTGGACGAACGCGGCGACAGCACCGACGACGCCGATGAGCGCCAACCGATCCGCACGGCCGAGCAGTCCACCGTACACGCGATCCAATCCGACCGCTTGGGCTTGCGTGCCGAGGTACGACGTCATCAGCACGCCCGTCACGGCGGCGAGTCCGAGCGCGAACTGCCCGATTCCAGCCGCGAATCCGACGATGAGGATGATGTCGGCGTAGCGGTCGAGAACGTGGTCGAGCAGGTCGCCCGCGGGCGAGTCGGTACCGAGTTCGCGGGCGAGCGCACCGTCGAGGATGTCAAGCCAGCCGTTCAGGAAGACGAGGATGGCACCGACGAGGTACCAGATTGGCACGTCCGGGCCGAAGTAGAACGCCACCCCGGCACCACCGGCGAGGACGAACGCGATGATGCTCACCGCGTTGGGCGTCAATCCGAGACTCGTCGAGGCCGAGACGAACGGTCGAAGCGCGCGGTTTGCGACGGGGCGAAGTTGGTCGAGCATTAGAGATACTCCAGATAATCAACGGTTCCAGCCGAAGGCGCACGCTCCCCTCGGACGACGGCTTCGATGTCCGACGCGACGGCCTCGGGCGTCCGGTCGGTCGTGTCGATTTCGTAAGTCGAATCGGGACCGTGTTCCGCGACCGTTTCGGAGAGGATCACGTCCAGTGCTTCGCTCTCGGCGTTCTCCTCCGCTTTCGCGTCCGACTCGCCTCGCTCACGCAGCCGCTTCGACAGCTCCTCGGGATGACAGCGCAGCACGACGACTCGGTCCGCATCGAAATGGTGGGCCAAATGCGAATCGACGATCAGGTCGTCGCCCCGGGACGCCAACCATTCACGAACCGCGTCGAGGTTCGCGTACAGGCTTCCGCGCTCCTCGTCCTCGCCGTCGTGAAGCCCCTCCTCACGGATCGCGTCGTTCAGGTGGACGACGTCGAGATCGGATTCGACCAGTTCCGTCGCGGTCGTCTTCCCGGTTCCGGGCGTCCCGGTGACGGCGACCCTCACGAGGAGAGCACCTCGTTGAGTTCGCGGACGGCGCGGCGCGTTTCCTCCTTCGTTCCGCAGGTGATGCGCACGCAGTTCGGGAGTCCGAAACTCGTGCAGTCGCGGAGGATGACGCCGCGTTCCTGTACCGCGTCGGCCACCGCGCTCGCCTCCCCGTCGCCGACGTCCGCGAGGACGAAGTTGCCGTGGGCCTCCCACGTCGGCGCGTCGAGGTTCTCGTAGATGTACTCGCGCGCCCAGCGGGCCGTCTCGACGGATTTCTCGACGTGTTCGTCGTCGGTGAGCGCCGCGAGGCCGCCCCGACAGGCGAGTTCGCTGGCGGCGAAGGGCGTGTTCACCCGTGCGTACGCATCGGCCCACTCCTCGGGAACGACGGCGTATCCGAGCCGGACGCCCGCCAGCCCGTAGGCTTTCGAGAAGGTGCGGAGGACTGCAATATCATCGCGCTCCGCGCGATTGCCAGACACATCGGGAGATGTGTCGCTGTCATCGCGCTCGCCCAGCAGGGAAATCGCGCTCGGTGCATCGGCGTACTCGCCGTAGGCCTCGTCCACGAGGACGAGCGTGTCGTCGCCTGTTTCCTCTGCGATTTCCGTCACCGCGTCCAACGAGAACCGCCCGCCGGACGGGTTGTGTGGACTGGTCAGGTAGACGATTCGCTCGCCGTCGTAGTCCGAAAGGACGGTCTCGGCGGTCAGCGCGAAGCCGTCGTCCGACGAGAGGTGGTATTCGTTCACCTCGCCGTGGTGGTAGCGGGCGCTCATCCCGTAGTAGGCGAAGCCGGGTTTGGGGACGAGGACGGCATCGCCGGGGTCGAGCATGGCGCGCGAGAGGTAATCGAGCGCGCCGTCGCCGCCGTTGGCGAGCCACACCTGTTCGGGCGTGACGTTCCATCGCTCGGCGAGGCGAGCGGTGAGGTCGGTGTGTGACGCTTTCGGGTAGCTACTGGCGTTCCCGGCCGCGTTTCGAATGGCCTCGACCGCCGCCGGACTCGGGCCGAACGGGTTCTCGTTCGATGCGAGTTTCACGAGGTCGTCGGGGTCCATGTCGAGTTCCCGTGCGACTTCCTCGATGCCCCGTCCGGCCTGATACGCGATATGCGCGGAGAGGTCTCGTGGTTCCATATCGAGAGGTGTCACCGACCGGCCTTAAGGATGGCCACCCGCGGCCAGTACGACTAAGCGAGTTCCCGGCGTTCCCTGTTTGGGCAAAAATGACACATCATCAGCACCGGGAGAGCCAAAGCCGTCGTGGACAGGAGTCGAGGATGAAACGATACGGTGGCCCGCGAACGGAGCAGGGACACCGAGGGGCCCAATCGCAGGGAAAATCACACGAACGACGACACGGTGGACAGCATCACCAACGACGGCAAGAACATCGCCGTCAACAAGGGGGAAGACACCAGCAAGGGCACCACCCTCACCAGCAAGGGCGTCACCAACAAGGACGACGATACGGTCATAGTCGGCGAGGACGGCAGGAGGGTGTCTCCGGGGAACAACTGAGCGACGTGGAACGGACGATAGTTCGCGGGGGACGACAGCAGCGAAAACTGCGCCAGGAGCGACTGCAACGCGAACGACGGTATGGGAAACGACGGCAACGCAGCGACCAGCAGCAACAGCAACGACAACAGCACGAATACCAGCAAGAGCGGCGATGGCAGCAACAGCACCGTCAACAGGGACAACGACGCGAACAGCAACAACGCTCACACGAACCCAGTCCGAGGCGGTTCGAGCGTCTCCAACGCTAACAACCGTCCTTGCGTTTTCAGCCACAGACCTCATGCGGAGGAGCGATGTAGCGCCTGTGGCATGACATTCAATTCGTCCGTCGACGGGGGAACGGTATGACGGAAATCGGCTACACGGTTTCGAGCGAGGAACACGGACCGAACGAGTTGGTCGAGCACGCCGTCCGGGCCGAGGAGGTCGGTTTCGAGTTCGCCTCCATCTCCGACCACTTCCACCCGTGGGTCGGCCAACAGGGGAACGCGCCGTTCGTCTGGTCTACGCTGGGCGGCATCGCACAGGCGACCGACGACCTGCCGGTCGGCGTCGGGGTGAACTGTCCCATCATGCGAATCCATCCGGTCAACGTCGCGCACGCCGCTGCGACCGCCGCGACGATGTTCGAGGGCGACTTCTTCCTCGGCGTCGGGACGGGCGAACGCCTGAACGAGCACGTCACGGGCGAGCACTGGCCCGAACATTCGGTCCGATTGGAGATGCTCGAAGAGGCCATCGAGATCATCCGAAAACTGTGGCAGGGCGGACAACAGAGCTACTACGGCGACCACTTCACCGTCGAGAACGCGCGCCTCTTCACGTTGCCCGAGGAGTCGCCGGACATCGTGATTTCGGCGTTCGGCGACACGGCGGCACGGGCCGCCGCCGAACTGGGGGACGGGTTCTGGAGCGTCGGCCCGCAGGACGTGATCGAAACGTGGGAGGACGCGGGTGGCGAGGGGCCACGATATAGCCAGATGACGGTCTGCTATGCCGAGGACGAGGAGGACGCCATCGACACGGCTCACGAGTGGTGGCCCAACAGCGCCCTCACGGGCGAACTCAACTCGCAACTGCCGACGCCGACCCACTTCGAGCAGGCCTGCGAGATGGTCACCCGCGAGGACATCGCGGAGGGGAGCATCGTCACCGACCCGGACCCCGAAACGCACATCGAGAACCTGGAGGGGTTCGCGGACGCGGGGTACGATCACGTGTACGTCCACCAGATCGGTCCCGATCAGGAATCGTTCTTCCAGTTTTACGAGGAGGAAGTTCTGCCCGAGGTCGCGTGAGCGGAGCGAACGCGACCAGGCAAGACCCGGTTTGTCTTGCCGTGGTCTCACGAACGAAGTGAGTGAGAACCAGTCAGAACGTGTTCTGACGCGGTTCGCGTGAGCCGGGCGGGACCGAAGGTCCCGCTGGAAGCCGGCGCGAATCGTCGGTGACGAAGTTCCCGTGAGCGTGCGAACGGGAGCACGGAAGAGCTTGCTCTTCCGGAGCAAACGAGAGCCGGAGAGAACGAAGATCACTGCTTCCGTTACTGCCGTCGCCAGAAGACGACCATCGCGCCGACCGGGACTCCGAGGACGGCGAGGTACGGGAGGGCGTACGCCGCGCCGACGACGAGAGCGCGGAGCACGACGGCGACGCCGTCGATCGAGTCGAGGAACGCCGCCACGACGCCCGTGTCGTACCACGACTTCTCGCGGGAGACCTTCGTGTCGGAAGCGGGTACCGACTCGCGCATCGTCACCGTCACCGTCGAGTAGGCGACTCGATTCTTCAGCGATTTTTGCTTCGCCTCCAGTCGCTCGATTTCGGACTGCACGTCCGAGAGGCGTTTCTGGACGGAGAGCACGGCGTCGGTATCGCTCGCGTTCTCGTAGAGCGATCTGAGTTTGTCGCGCTGTGATCGGAGGTTCGTCAGTCGCGCTTTCAAGTCCACCAGTTGATCGGTGACATCCACCGTACCGGTGTTCGATTCCCCGACCTCGCCTTGTCGTTTAACGCGATCGAAAAACGCCGAGAAGTTCGACTTCGGGACGCGGAAGACGACTTCGCCGGATTTCCACGTCCGGTTACCCCGCCGGTGGACGCGCTGGCTCGAATCGCTGACGAACCCACCACGTTTTCCGGCGAGTCGGGCCAGCGTCGTCCGCGTCTCCTCGAAGTCTTCGACCGACAGGGAGACGTTTCCGTTCCGGATGAGCATCCGCTGTTGGACCGACAGCGCGGACTGCTGAGCCGAGTCGCTCCGTCCGTTCGAACTCCCGCGGTTGGCGTGGTTCGACCCGCCACCGTTTCCGTGCGCGGCGTTGTCCTTCGCCGCGTCGTTGCCGCCCATTCCGGCGCATCCGGCGAGGACGACGAGGACGACCAACGAGAGCGCGACCAGCCGCCTGTGACTGTCTGCCATACTCGTGAATTGTAGATGATAAGTAAAGTGGTTGTGAAGAGTGAAAGAACCGTTTCACCCTCCGGCGTGCCGCGCGAGCTTTCGGGATGACGGAACCTATTTGGGTGCGCCGACAGTCGCTCCGGATATGTTCGTACTCGTCAATCTCAAGGCGTATCCGTGCGACCCAATCGAAATCGCGGAAGCCGCTCGCGACGTCGCCGAGGACTACGGCGTCGATATCGCCGTGGCGCCGCAGGCGGCCCACCTCTCCCGCGTGGCCGACACCGGCGTCGAAACGTGGGGACAACACGTCAGCCCGGTCGAACACGGCAGCCACACCGGGAGCACCCTCGCGGAGGCAGTCGCCGACGCGGGTGCGACAGGCACGATGCTCAACCACTCCGAATGCAGGCTCAAACTCGCGGACATCGACGCCGGACTCGACGCCGCCGAGCGCGTCGGTCTCGACACGACGGTCTGTGCGAACAACCCCGAGCAGGTCGGCGCGGCCGCCGCCCTTGGACCGGACGCCGTGGCCGTCGAACCGCCGGAACTCATCGGTACCGGCACGCCCGTCAGCAAGGCCGACCCGGACATCGTCACCGACGCCGTGGCCGCCGCGGAAGCCATCTCGGACGACGTGAGCGTCTACTGTGGCGCGGGAATCAGCACCGGCGAGGACCTCGTCGCGGCGCGGGAACTCGGCGCTGAAGGCGTTCTCCTGGCAAGCGGTGTCGCAAAGGCCGACGACCCGAAAGCCGCGCTTGAAAATCTCGTGGAACCGCTCTAAGCGGGTCAGTCAGAAACGATAACGAAGTGGTCGTCGTCCTGTTTTTCGAGCACCGATTTCTCCCGCATACTCACGACGTAGCCCGTGACCGTCCGTTCGAGTTCGTGCTCCGCTCGAACTCGGACGAGGTTGCCGATGACCTGCGCCGACGGCGGCTTCTGTGCCGCACCGCAGTCGTAGATGGTGAGCAGTTCATCACCCTGCTCGGACTCGTAGACGATGATGTGGGCGTGTTGGGGGAGATGCCATTGCTCCTCGCCCACCGCCGCCAACTTGTTCATACCCGAACTAGCGGGGCATGGGTAATCAGCGGTCCGGAAGCGAGTGAAAATCAGAAATCCGAGAGCGACACCTGCCCGTCGCGGTCACCCGACCGCGAGCGGTCGGAGTTGTCGTTGGACTCGGTTGACTCGTCCGGGTCAGACGACCCGGACGAGTCGGTTGTGTCTGGCGAATTCTCCGTGTTCTTCCATTTGTCCCACCTGTCCGACGAATCGGACGAGTCGGCGTCAGCCGACGAGTTCGGTTCGGAAGCCGAATCCGGATCGTTCCCTGTCGATTCCGGTGTCTCGAACCCGTCGAGGCTGGTCTGGTCGCTCTCGGTGAACTGGAGGTTCGACACGCGCACGCCGACCTTTCGAACCCGGTCGTCGTCGAACTCGGTCAGCAAATCGAGCGCGACTTCCTCGACGAGTTCGGGTTCGTCCACCGGTCCCGGAAGCGAGCGTGCGCGGGTGTGCACGTCGAACGGCGGCGTCACGACCTTCACTCCGATGGTGCGGTACATCGCGTCCCTGTCGCGGGCGCGCTCCGCGACTGCCGCCGCGAGGTTGGCGACGCGAGTTCGTTTCTCCTCGGTATCGGTCGTCGGGTCGGTGAACGCCGACTCGCGCGAGAGGCTCTTCGGTCGGCCCGTCGGGGTCACCGTCCGGTCGTCGTCGCCGCGCGCTCGGTGGTACAGTTCCCGGCCGCGTTCGCCGAACCGATCGGCGAGAACCCGCGGGTCGGCGTCGGCGAGGTCGGCAGCGGTTTCGATACCCATCTCACGGAGCGTGCGGGCCGTCACCGGGCCGATTCCGTGTAACTCGGCAACGTCGAGCGGCGCGAGGAACTCCCGGACGGTGCCCGGTTCGACCACGGTCAACCCGTCGGGCTTGTCGAAGTCGCTCGCGATTTTCGCCGCGCTCATGTTCGGCGCGACGCCGACGCTCGCGGTGACGCCGACCTCGCGCTGGATCCGGTTCTTGACGTGTCGGGCAAACCCTTCCGCGACCCTCCAGGCGGTTCGGTCGGTGACGTCGAGGTAGGCCTCGTCGATGCTCACCTCGCGCACCGTGTCCGCACAGTCGTGGAGGATAGCGCGCACGTCCGAACTGACCGATTTGTAGAACTCGATATCGACGGGGCGGTAGTATCCCCGCACTTCGTCGCCCGTATCGTCATCTCCGTCGTCCGTATTGCTCTCCCCGCCCGTATCGCCCTCTTCGTCGTCCGTGTCGTCATGTCCGTCGTCCGTATCGCCGTCCCCGTCGTCGGTTGTCTCCTCATCACCGCTCGCTTCGTCGTTCTTCTCCGATTTTTTCGGTAGTCGTTCGAGCGCCTTTCCGATGGCTTGGGCGCTCTCGACGCCGTGCTCGCGGGCTTCGTAGCTCGCCGTGGCGACGGCACCGTGAGATTCACCCTCCTCGTAGCCCATCCCGACGACGACCGGTTCGCCGCGTAGCGACGGGTCACGGAGCCGTTCGCAGGAGGCATAAAAGCAGTCCATGTCGACGTGGAGGACGATACGCTCCTCGTGTTCGTCCTCCACACCGGGTAAGCGTGAACTGCCACGGTTCGACATTCGTGGATGTGTTGGTTCGCGACCGGAATTAACCTGTGCAAACCGGATCGGAAGTGAAACGAGCCACTTGATCAAGAATATTTGACACCCAGTCCGGCCACAAGCGGTAAATACAGATCTCTGGTCTTCTACGCGCTCTTTCGCTATGTTTATGCGCGGATATGTAGTACCGATGAATACAATGGTCGCTCCCGACGAAGAAATCCCAAACGAGGATGAAAGACTCAGCATCCGAGTCATCAACGCGATTGCCGAGCACGAAGGCACGACGCCGACCGAAATCAGGCCGGTACTGTACGATACCATCGACCCCGACGCGCTCGATTCCCTCTTTTCTGCGACCCATCAGGGAGACTCCCGAGCGGACGGCAACGTCGAGTTTCGCTACGGTCCCCATCGAGTAACGGTCCACAGCGATGGTCGAATAGAAATCGAGCGCGTCCGGGATTCCGGGTCGCTCTCTTCCACCTCCGAAACGGCGTCGGGAGACAACTAAACGACGACTATTCGAGTGAGCGACCTCCACCCACCCCCTCTCTATACTCACCGTATCCTCCCCGACGACTGCCGATGGTCGTGTCAACTATCGAAATCGCCGATAGCTATATCACTGGTTCGTCTCTGATGGATAGTCGTATACCTGTGGTCGATTCACCAAGTGATGAACGGATGGGAATAGAGATAGAGGATGTCAGTGACGACAACCCAGCGGAAACGTCCTCGACGTACGTCTTCGACATCGAGAAAGAGATGGCGAACGGACACACTTGCGCCGGTATCGTCCGAGCCATCGCTACCGTCATGGACGAGGAGCCGAGCCGAATGCAACCGCTCCACACCGCCGTCAACTGCGACGCCCTCGACGCGCTGTTCCGAACCCGCCGCTACGGGGACGCCCGCGATAACGTGTCGATCACCTTCCACTACGACGTCTACGAAGTGACCGTCGACGCGAAGGGCAAAGTCGCCGTGAAGGAGTAACCGTTCCCATCCCGGCTTCGTTTCGAGCGATTACAGCCATCCACGGAGCGACCGGTTCGACGGATTATCGAACACTTCGGGCAACGTGTAGCTAGTTCTCCGCATTTTTTAACCCTCGACTTACTACCGACTGAGTGATGAGATATTCACACAGGGACACGATACGAACGACCCGATTCCTCCCGCTCGGTCGCAACCGTCCCCGTTCGGTGGTGAGCGTCCCATGATGCCGTGGGGGCACGCCGCGTTCGGGTACGCCCTGTACTCACTCGGGCACCGTGCGTGGACGCGCGCACCGCCATCCGGAAAAGCGGTGCTCGCCGCCCTCTTCGGAACGCAACTACCGGACCTCGTGGACAAACCCCTCTCGTGGGGACTCCACCTCTTCCCACAGGGGTACTCCGTCGCCCACTCGGTGTTCGTCGCCATCCCCATCGGCCTGCTCGTCATCGCCCTCGGGGTGTACTACGACAAGGCCGACATCGGTGCCGCGTTCGCTGTCGGCTACTGGTCGCACCTCGTCGGGGACATCATCGTCGCGTTCATGGAACACCACGCGTCGCCGTTCGACCGCGTGTTGTGGCCCGTGGTGACTCTTCCGCCGTATCACCACTCGGTGTCGCTGTTCGACCGCGCCTTCCACATCATCGGCGCGTTCTTTCAATCGCTCACGGCGAAACAGCAGTTGATGGTGCTCGGCATCTACCTCGCACCGTACTTCTGCGTGTTCATCCTCTGGCTCGTGGACGGCGCGCCGGTCGTTTCGGAGCTAAAACAGGCAGTCGTCGGGCGATAGAAGGAACTCGCTTGGACGACCCCACGCCCGTCTTTTACTGATTTTTGCCGATACGATCCCGAGTCGCTCCGGTTCGCTGCCCCAGCGTGTCGAACTTGACGAGGACGGCGTGGAAAAATCGACTGACGATCTGTTGCGTCTCGGTGGTGTCGATGTCGGAGTACTCCGTGCCGAGGCCGATACCGTGAGCGTGATCGCCGATACTCGCGGAAAGCTCATATGAAATGGAGATAATAGCTACATAATGACCGACGATACGCTTGTCCAGTGGAAAACTCTCGTCAATATGCTTGGGACCGGAATAATCACTGCGTTGGTCGCGCTCCTCCTCGTGATGTTTTTCCCACTTCCGGGTCTGCCGTCGTGGGCACCGATTCTACTGGGAGTCGCTGTGTCATTCTTGTACTATTCTTACGAAGAATATGGACGAGAGGAAGTGACGACATCGTAATCCAGTCACTGTACCCACACCATCCCCACAAAGCTCGTCGGCCATCTCGACGTCCCAAAGTAACCACGACGCGTTCTACTTCCTCGGCTTCGTCCTCTGGAACCTCGTTACGATCATCGTCGTCATCCGAGCTACTGCCAGGGTTTCCCGTTGTGGTTCCTTCATCACGTTTGCTTCTGTACCGTATTGAGGGCCTTGATGAGTTGATATCCGACGATGAAGATGACGAAGCACACGAGGCCAGCAAACCAGGATAGTAACTTGTCTGGGTTGATCGCGACAACCATGATTGCGAAACCGGTTCCGAGAACACCTACAAACACAAAAACGTGACCGACAAGCCGCATAATCGCTCGGTTCATCTGAATCGTATCAACTCATCTGTTTCTCCTGTAACGTATATGCGTGAGGGTTCTCCTACGTGGTAATTTCGAGCTACCTTGGAGAATTGTATTCCCGGATTATTTCACACCACGTCCACCACTAGCCGTTCTCTCATCTTCTTCGCACTCCCTGGTTTTCCGTTCCCCATGAAAACACGTATGCAATTTTGCGGATTCGTTTGTCGCGTTCTACAACCCCAATGGAATCGAGAAGCTGCTCGATGGGTGAAAATTATTTGTTCGTGAAAAACTACTGTGGATATATGCTGGCCGAGGCGTTCTTCTATCTTGGGCAACTCCTTACGCCACTCGCTGGTTTGCTCTGTCTTCGATTGTTACTCATGACTGGTTGGGTAACCGAGGGAACAGAAGAGCGTGACGTGTGGTTTTCCGAGACGCCTCAAGAAGTGCACTCGTATAAATCACCGTTTCACAAGGGGGCTACTTGGATTGTCGGAGTCTTCGGCGTCTGGTTTCTCACTCTCATCCTGTACGTCTTCATCGTTGATTCGCTCTTGGCGTCACTATAATCAGAAGCGGATTACCCAGCCCACCGCCCTCAAGGAAGCAAATTTCGGCCACTCACTAACTCGGTACTTTCCAAGCCCGGTTTGCTTCGGTACCGTAGGTTCGGCGGAAGTCAGCGGTTACGTGGGCGTCACAGTAATCGCAGGTAGTCCGCTCGGAGGGGATTGCGGACGGTAAACGGACTACCATCCGGTCGTCACCTCCGAATAACGAGACCCAACGCTAACGGGTTTACCTGTAGTTAGTGGTTCTAAAAAGCTTAGTAAGGCTTTTTTACAGCATGGGGTCGGAGGGATTTGAACCCCCGATCGACTGATATCTCCGGTGCGCCTCGGAACTCCAGAGGGTCGTCAACGCGAGCGATGATCAGTCACCCGCTCGGTATATCAGCTGGAGTTTCGTCCCGGGCGCGTAGCCTCTGGAGTCAGTCGCCATCCCTGGCTTGGCCACGACCCCGCGAATTTTGATTGGTCGAAAAGGCCTAAAGGGGTTTCGATTCTATTCCTCCCGCGTCCCCCAATCGCAGTCCTGGCATTTATATCCCGTCACGAACGCCGTGACACTCGGCATGTACCCGACCTTGAGCACGTCGCCGCCGCAGTCGGGGCACTGCCGCTCGGCGTCCTCGATGCGGTCGGCTTCCATCACGGAATCGTCCTCTACCAGTTCGGCCAGTCGCTTCGGCGTCACCATCCGTCCCTGCACGACGCGATTATCCGGCATGTGAAAACCACTGCGGCGGAGCGGGAAAAACGTTACAGCTACGGGTCGATACTACCACCGAAAAGGGAACGGTCGAGCGAGGTTACAGCCACGGACGGCGTTGGCCGCCGTCCTCCTCGCCGGGGTAGCCGTAGGCCGAGGACGATCCGTCCGCATCTCCCTCGGGACTCCCTTCAGCGAGGTTCTCTTCGCTGAAGTCCTCTCCGGCGAGTTCGCCGTCGTCGAATTCGTCGGCGTTCTCGCCGCCGTCCGTCACGGCCGCCTGCGACTCGTCAACGGCCGGTTGCGGTTCGGCGGCGACCGGTTCCGGCTTTCCGGCGGCCTCCTCGGCCGCTTCGACGGCAGACTCGACGTGTTCGCCGGGGTCGAGCGCCAACAGGCTGGTGACCACGAGGACGAACAGCGGGGCCCGACCCGGTGCGAAGCCGAGTATCGACAGGGGCAGGACGCCCAGCGCGACCGCGCTGCCGAAGCGGAAGCGATCGATGTCCACGACGCCGCGCAGCCACGGCGAGGTGAGTGCGATGGCGAGCGCGAACGCGACACCCGTCCCGGCCGCCGCGACGGCGGGGACGATTTGGGTCGCTTCGATGGCCTTGACTTGGAAGCCGGCGGGTTGCAGGCTGGCGAGCAGTCCGAAGCCGACGATGACTCCGGGGCTCGGCAAATATTCGCCGATGCGTGCACTCGCGGTCTTCGCGGCGATGGCGGCGATGACCAGCGCGGCGAAGCGCTCGAAGGTTTCCATCTTCAACGCGCTCGCGATGGTCGGCGCGAATGCGGCCTCGATGCCAGCGACAGCGATGAGGACGACACCGACCGCGAGGACGGTCATCGCCTGTTCACGCGGGGTGCCATCCATCTCGGCGAGGATGACCGCGACGGTCGCGCTGCCGCCGAAGACGAGCAGGCCGACCTGAATGATGCCGACCGGGGAACTCAACGCGCCGGCGAGCACCATCGCCGGGAAGATGCCGTCCACGAGGGGGAGCCCCATGACCGTCGCGAGCAACTTCGTCGCGCCGCCTACTTGTCGCTCTAAGCGATAGGCGACCGGGTGTTGTGAGCTACTCATCGACTAGTGACTATGACCCTGACCCGTGGGCGAAGGGTGATGGTATCTGCGGTGCGACCGGTCGTGCGAATTCGGTCGAAGATTCCCCGCAAATCCTTTCGCTACCAGTGTTGTGCACAGTTTAGCAAAAATTGCAATCGGAGCAAAAGAGTCGCTGCTCGTCCGACCTGCAATGCGCTGTGCCATGAGACTGGTAGAGTCCATATTTACAATTATTGTCGATTATTGCTTAAGTGTTGCGTGACAAATGACCCCACGCAACGCGAAATGGACGCAAAAATGCCCGTCTCGCTTGCGCTTTTTTGTCAAACAACCCCGATCACCAACTGTTCTTCAGTGGCAATATATGACACGTTCGGCCGCCGCCCCCCGAATACTCACATGCATGTATAACATTCAACGTTTAGGACGACAGGAACGCACAATCTCGCAACGTTTTTCAGTAACCGCTCCGTTCGCATTACATGGCGAACGATTCTACCAACGACGGGCCGTATTCCGAGAAACTCCGCGTACCGGAGGCGCTCACCTTCGACGACGTGCTCCTGCGCCCGAAGGAGAGCCGCGTCGAACCGGACGACGCCGACGTGAAATCCCGTGTCTCGAAGAACGTCGAACTCAACGTTCCAGTCCTGTCCGCGGCGATGGACACCGTCACGGAGAGCGATATGGCGATCGAGATGGCACGACAGGGCGGACTGGGCGTCCTCCATCGAAACATGGACGTCGATCATATGGTCGCCGAGATCGAGCGCGTCAAGCACGCCGACGAACTCATCATCCGTGACGTCGTGACGGCGAGTCCGAAACAGACGGTTCGCGAAGTGGACCGAATGATGGCACACGAGGGCGTCAGCGGCGCACCCGTGATCGATGACGACGACGAAGTGCTCGGCATCATCTCCGGCACCGACATCCGCCCGTACCTCGAAGTCGGCGAGAAGGACGAAGTGCAGGAAGCGATGACCGACGAGGTCATCACTGCCATGGAGGATGTGACCGCGCGCGAGGCACTCGAACTCATGTACGAACACAAGATCGAGCGCGTTCCCATCGTGGACGACGAGGACCACCTTACCGGACTCGTCACCATGCAGGGCGTCCTCCAGCGCCGGGAGTACGGTGAGGCGATCCGCGACGACGATGGCCATCTCCGCGTCGGTGCCGCCGTCGGGCCGTTCGAAACCGACCGCGCCGTCGCCGCCGACGAGGCGGGTGCAGACGTGCTCTTCATTGATTGTGCGCACGCGCACAACCTGAACGTCATCGACGGGGCACGGGAGATCAAGGAATCGGTCGATGCCGACGTCGTCGTCGGAAACATCGGCACGCGCGAAGCCGCGGAGGACATCGTGGACTTCGCCGACGGCCTGAAGGTCGGTATCGGACCGGGAAGCATCTGTACCACCCGCGTCGTCAGCGGGTCGGGTATGCCACAGATAACCGCCATCTCGCAGGTGGCCGACGTCGCGACTCAACACGACGTTCCCGTCATCGCCGACGGTGGGATTCGGTACTCCGGCGACGCCATCAAGTCCATCGCGGCGGGTGCCGACGCCGTCATGCTTGGGTCGTACTTCGCGGGGACCGACGAGGCACCGGGCCGTGTCATCACCATCGAGGGCAAGAAGTACAAGCAGTACCGCGGCATGGGCAGCGTCGGCGCGATGAAGAGCGGCGACGGCAGCCGCTATCTCAAGGACGAACCGCAGGACGAGGACGAGTACGTCCCCGAAGGTGTCGAGGCGGCCAAACCGTACAAGGGGACCCTCGAAAGTGAACTCCACCAACTCGTCGGCGGCATGCAGTCCGGCATGGGCTACGTCGGCGCGGAGACGATTCCGTCGTTCAAGGAGCGCTCGGAGTTCGTCCGCATCTCGCCCGCCGGCCAGCAGGAGAGCCACGCACACGACGTGATGATCACCGACGAAGCGCCGAACTACAGCCCCGGCGAGTAATCGAGACATTCACACGCCGTCACCATCTTTATCCCATCCGTTCGAAATTTGTAGTCTTGCAGACGTTTCTTCGATTACAGTACGAGAAATCCGACGAATTCCCGTCCGAATTCGGGCACGACATTCGAACGCCCGAATCGTTCGTCGAGGAGTTCATCACGGAGTTTTCCGACGAGGGGGACACCGTTCTCGACCCCTTCGCCGGGTTCGGAACGACGATGAAAGTCGCCGAGGAGTTGGGTCGGGTTCCTTACGGAATCGAATACGAGGAAGACAGGGTGACGTTTATCCGCGATCGCATTGAACACGAGGACAACGTCGTCAACGGCACCGTCTTCGACCTCCCCGATTACGGGTTGCCGACGTTCGATCTGTGTCTCACCTCGCCGCCATACATGGCCGAAGAGGGAGAAACCAATCCGTTTCAGAACTACACTGGAGAGAGCAGTTACGAGGAGTACCTGGCGGATTTTCGGCGCGCATTCGCAACCGTCAAGCAGTACCTGGTTGACGACGCCCCTGTTCTCGTGGATATCTCGAACCTGAAAAACGACGGGAACGTGACGACCCTGGTGTGGGACGCTGGCGGAATTCTCTCGGAACAGTTCCACTTCGAGGGAGAAATCGTGGTGGGGTGGGAAACGGACGACAGTGAGGAACGGGACGGTAACTACGACTACGGTTACGATCACAACTACTGTCTCGTGTTTCGAAACGACGACTGATCGTCATCCGACGTGCTCGGGCAGTGCCAATCGAATTCCGAGGCCGACGAAGACGCTCCCCGCGAGCCATTGGAGGCCGCGGTTCACGCGGTCGTTCTCACGGACGACCCGTCCCACGCGTTGTGCGGCGACTGCCACAGTCGAGAGGTATACGAGCGTCAACACGGCGTAGGTCAGGCCGAGCAACGCCATCCGAACATCGGTGTTCGACCCGGTTCCGGCGAACTGTGGAAGGAACGCGAGGAAGAACAGCGCGACTTTGGGGTTGAGGACGTTCACGGCGACGCCCTGCCGAAAGCTGTTTTCGGTGCGTTCGATATCCGTTTCGCTCTCCAACGTCAGTCCGTCGTCCGACCGGAGCGTCTGAATCCCGAGATAGACGAGGTAGACGGCACCGACGAGTTTGACGGCGGAGTAGGCGACCGCGGAGGTTCGGAGGAGGACGGAGAGACCCAACACTGCCGCAGTCGTGTGAACCAAAACTCCGGTGCTGACGCCCGACGCCGCCCGAACGCCTGCCCGCCGTCCGTATTCGATACCGCGGGTGAGAACGCAGATCGTGTCCGGGCCCGGCATGGCGATGAGCGCGAGCGAAGCGCCGAGAAAGACCAGCAGGGGTGAAAGAGCCATCGTTCAGCTAACGCGGACGAGCGGTCGCCAGTAATACCTTTGCACGAAAGGGACGACGGAACCGCGTTACCGTGACAAAGGGGCGATGGGACCGCGTTACCGTGACAACAGTGAACACGAACTGTGAGCGAGACGACTTATAATAGATTTGTATGTAAAGCCAAGGAGGTATCTCAATAAAGAAGACATGATATGATAAGAATCATTTCAGATTCGATCAAACCATGCCACGAAATAGCCCTTCATCAGATCTGACGGATTTCGAGGTCGATCGACGCACATATCTCAAATCGGGTATCTTTGCACTCGGTTCGGTAGGGGGATTGGCCGCCAGTTCGCGGGATGTCTCCGCGGGTTCGAGCGGCAACTCTCGTTCGAGCTATTCGATTATGGAAGGAACGGCGGAAGAGACGACGGTGTACGAAATCGACAGCGGGAACCCCGGCCCGACGGTGATGCTCACCGGCGGAATACACGGTAGCGAGGCGAACGGGTACAAATCGGCCGAGGTGATCATGAATTGGGACATCGACGCCGGACGGATGGTCGTGATTCCCAGATGCAACCAGTGGGGAATCGAACGGGACTCGCGGACGTACGACAACCACGACAAGCGCAACATCGACCTCAATCGACAGTTCCCGCCGGGAAAGACGCCGACGACGCCACTCGCCCGAGCGATTTGGAACGTGGCAGTGTCGGAGGACATCGACTTCCTCATCGACATGCACAGTTCCCACGGCATCTACAAGAACGGCGACGGTGTCGGACAGGGAATCTTCTCCACGGCGGCGGGGAACGCGACTGCCTACCGCAAGCGCCTCGTCTCGTACATGAACGAGAACGTCATCACCGATTCGACGTTCGCGTACAGCGGAGCGACGAGTCCTGACGGTTCACGGCCGATGCTCAAACACAAGGTCGGTGCGGATCTGAACACGCCCGCGATGATCATCGAATCGACGTACGAGTACGATCGATCGATCGCCACACAGGTCCAGAACACCACCGCCGTGGTCCGTGAATTCTTCCGGGAGTACGGCCTCATCACGCAGTCGCACAACGCGGCCGCGGACAACGCGCTCCTGTACCACGACGACGCCGCCGCCGTCGATGCGTCAGTGGACGACAACGGGAAACGGTCCGGACTCTCGTTCACGGTCACGAACGACGCCGACTCGTCCATGTGGATTCAGGACGTGCAAATCGAACCGGCGAACGACGACATCGACGGACTCAGCGACCACTCCTACGACGAGGGCAAATGGGTCAGCGAACTGTTCATCGACGCGGACGTGCAGAACGGCGTCACCGACCTCAACGGTGGGACGTCGCTACCGACGACCATCGACCTCGATACCGATGGTTTCAGCGACAGCGCCTCGACCGAGGCGGTCCTCTCGTCCGGTTCCTCCGCGACCGTCCATCTCTATCAGTTCGAATCGGACGGCTCCCCGGTCGATATGACGGGCGAATCGGTCGACTTCACCGTGAGCTACGGACTCGACAGCGGAGCGATGGGGTCGTCCTCGTTCACGGGGAGTAGCGCCTCGTCCGGTTCGAGCGCCCCTTCGCAGGATTCGAGCATTCCGTCGCACGGTTCGAACACGTCCTCACGGGATTCGAGTGCTTCTTCGCAGAATGGCTATCTCGCCTACAACAAGGACGCCGGAGCGGTCGATACCCCTGCTGACGACAACGAGGAACGGTCGGGAATCACGTTTAGCCTCACGAACAAATCCGGGTCGAACACGACGATTCGGAGCATCGGTATCGAACCGGAGAACGACGACATCGACGAACTGCGCGACCACTCCTACAGCGAGGGCAAGTGGGTCAGCGAACTCGCCATCGACGCCGACGTGCGGAACGGCGTCACCGACATCAACGGTGGCACGTCACTACCGACGACCATCGACCTCGGTTCGGACGGGTTCAGCGACAGTGCCTCGACCGAGGCGGTCCTCTCGTCCGGATCCACCGCAACCGCCCACTGCTACCAGTTCGAATCGAACGGCACCCCCGTCGATATGGCGGGTGAAGCGGTCGAATTCACGGTGGACTACGAACTCGGCGACGGGACGAGCAAAACCCTCTCGTTCACGGCCGAAAACGACTCGTCCGGTTCGCTGGCCCCGTCACACCCCCTCGGCTACGACGGAACCGTCGCCGCAGTCGATACCCCCGAAGACAGCAACGGCGAGCGCTCGGGACTCTCGTTCGAGGTCACGAACGACGCGTCGTCGAACCTGATAATCGAACGCCTGCGCATCACGCCGTCCGACGGCGACATCGACGAACTGCGCGACCACTCCTACAGCGAGGGCAAGTGGGTCAGCGAACTCGCCATCGACGCCGACGTGC